>NZ_BDCE01000001.1 GCF_001613345.1 Nocardia uniformis NBRC 13702
GCGCTCGGCTCTAGTCATCGGCGGCATGCTCAGCCCTCGTCATTCCGGCGCGCTCGGCTCTAGTCATCGGCGGCATGCTCGGCCCTCGTCATCCCGGCGCGCTCGGCCCTCGTCATCGCGGCACGCTCGGCCCCTCGTCATCTCGACATGCTCGGCCCCTCGTCATCCCGACATGCTTTTGGCCGGGATCCATCCACCTCTGATCAGGTCGTGGATTCCGGCCAAAAGCGCGCCGGAATGACGGGGGCTTCGTGACGGGAGGCGGTGCCGCGCGGCATGTGGCTCGGCGGAGGGCTCGATGCCGGTGTGCCGAAACCGATCAGGGTGCGGGCGCTGGGAACAGCGGCGGGATGGTGGGCACGATGATCGGCGGCAGGCCCGGGACGAGGGTGATGGTATTCGCGCCGGGCGGGGGTGGCTCATCCGTTGTGGTGGTCGGGACATAGCGCGGGGGCGGTGTCGCGATCGACTCGTTGGTCGCCTCGGTGGTCGGCGGTGCGGCGGTGGTGGTCGACGGGCGGGCCGAGGTGGTTTCGACGGTGCTGCTCGAATCGCGACTCTGGGAATCGTGTTCCAGGACCTGCGGACGCCAGCCGAGGGTTACCCCGATGGCGGCCACGACCACGAGCGCACCGACCGCCACACCCGCGACGCTGATTTCGCGGCGACGCCGGAACTTCTCGCCCACCTCGGAGCCGGACAGCCAGGACTGCGCCGACTGTTTGCGCGGCGACCGCTGCGGTTGCGGAGGTGGTTCACTGTGGACCGGCGGCACGGGTGGTGCGGACCGGCGGTGCTGTACCGGCCGAGCCAGCATGGTCGCGCCGCGCACCACCACGGTGTCCGGGCCCTCGGCGACCACTACCGGCACTCCGAGCCAGCGGCGCAATACCCGTGCCACCAAAGGGATCTGCGCGCAGCCACCGATAACGGCGACCGCCTGAACGGGCTGCTCGGAACGCAGGATCACATCGCGGGTCATCCGGGCGGAGGACTCCACGGCCAGCATGATCAGCGCTTCGAAATTCTCCTGCGACAGCAGCACCAAACCCTCGGGCGAGGGCAATGCGACCGCGGTACTGGTCGACAACTGCTCCTTGGCATGGCGGCACAGCTCATCCATGGCGGCCAGTCCGGCCGGATCCGGCGGATGCGCGATCCGGCCCGAGGCGATCTGCTGTTCACGAATCAGGGAATCGAGGTAATCGCCGCTGATATCGCTGATGCGTTCGGTGTGCTGGATCTGGCGACTGGCGGTGTCGACCACCGTGATGGATAAGCCGGACGCACCGAGGTCATAGAGCGCGACGGTGCCGAAACCCTGGATATCACCGGAGTACTCCAGGAACTCCAGCGCCGCCACCACATCCGGGATGAGCTCGTAATTGGTGACCTGGCGGCGAGCCAGTTCGGCGCGAATCGCGCGGGCATGCTGTTCGTCGCGGTAGGCAATGGCAGTGGCGGTGGTGTGCGGATCAGCGGCGAGGACCGCGCTGATCGCATCCGCGACGAGTTCCTCGACCCGATGGTCGCCGACCGGAATGGCCTGGACCTCGAAGGCGTCGGATGCACCGGCGTGAAAACCGCTCGGGCCGCTGCCCTGCGGGAACCCGCCGGGTCCCTGCGGGAATCCGTCGGGCCCACCGCGAGCAGTCGTGTCACGCGAAAACACTTCGGTCGCACCGGGTGCGAAGGCGTCGGCCCCTGCGGGCGGGAACGCACCGGGTACCGCGTGCGGGAGCACCACGGTCGCGTCCTGCGAGAACGCGTCGGGCGAACCGTTCGGGTACGCGCCGCTCCCGCTGTACGCAAACCCTTGGGACGCACCATGCCCGAAGGCTTCGACCGCACTGTGTGGGAAGACCTGGGTCGCGCCGTACTGGAACGAGTCGCCGCCATCATGCGGGAAGGTTTGGGGTGCACCGGATCCGACGGGGCCGGATGAGTTGTATGCGAAGGTTTCGGTCGGACCGTGTTCGGCGGAATTCCCGGCGAGTGGACGTGCGACGCGAATCGCGCCCGCCCCCACCGAAACTCCCAGTACCGAACTCATCTGCAGCCCATCTCGTTTCCACATTCCCGATGTGCGGGCGAGGTACCGCCGCCTGCGGATGGCCGGCGTCGCTTCGCACTTGCGGTGTGGTCACTGTACCTGTCGGTGCCACCCTACGGGTTGCCGAGTCTCTCGTACACCCGCCCGGACACACCGGATTCGGCGCAATCGCGACAGCCGCCGGGGTGACCATCGGCAGCCTGTCGGGCACCGTCGCGCCAGGCCGTATCCCGCTGTCCGAGCGCGCTATCCGAGCGGGGTCGGGCCAGCTATCGCGGGCAGCCCCTTACTTCCGCCCCCGATCCACGCGGCGCACCCCCCGGCCGCACGCTAAACCCGCAGGCCACCGGCTATCACTAGCATCGGCGACGTGCGCATCCCCCGTCGTGCCCGACTAGCCACCATGCTGCTGTGCGCCACAGCGGTGTTCATCGGCGCGCTGTGGCCGGTCTATGTCCGCCCGCAGACAGATACCCCCGTCCGCGTGGACGCCATTCTGGTACTCGGCGGCGCGCACGACGGCCGCGAGGAACTCGGCCTGGGACTCGCTCGCGCAGGGTTTGCGCGAAGAGTGCTGATCTCCGATCCGTACGAGCACAGCGAACTCGTGAACCGGATCTGCCACGGCGGCTACAGCTTCGAAGTGGAGTGCTTCGACCCTGACCCGCGCACCACCCTCGGCGAGGCCCGCTATCTGGCCGAACGCGCCCGAGCCGAAGGCTGGCGCAGCGTCATCGTCGTATCCTTCACGCCGCATATCTCACGCGCCCGCTACATTTTCGAAAAGTGCTGGGACGGTGAAGTATTCATGCTCGACGCGCGACCGCGTATCGGCCCGATGCGGTGGGTCTACCAGTACGCCTACCAGACCGTCGGATACGCGAAGGCCTTCTTCGAGGACTGCTGACGCCGCCCGCCAGGGGGCATCGGTCGCTGCGGGCCGGTAGGTCAGCTGCCGTTCGTGCTCTGGAAGTTCAGGTAGGCGCGCGACGGTGTGGGCCCGCGCTGACCCTGGTACTTGGAACCGGCGGCCGCGCTGCCGTAGGGGTTCTCTGCCGGGCTGCTGAGCCGGAAGAGGCAGAGCTGACCGATCTTCATACCGGGCCACAGCGTGATCGGGAGGTTCGCCACATTCGACAGTTCGAGGGTGATATGGCCGTTGAAACCCGGGTCGATGAATCCCGCGGTGGAGTGAGTGAGCAGGCCGAGGCGGCCGAGGCTGGACTTGCCTTCCAGGCGACCGGCCAGATCATCGGGCAGGCTGCACACCTCGAGGGTGGAGCCGAGCACGAATTCACCCGGATGCAGGACGAACGGTTCACCCGCGACCGGTTCGACCAGCGTGGTCAGCTCGTCCTGACGCTGCGCCGGATCGATATGGGTGTAGCGAGTGTTGTTGAAGACCCGGAAGAAACCATCGAGCCGCACGTCGATACTCGACGGCTGGACGAGGTTCTCGTCGAACGGGTCGACCCCGAGACGCCCAGCGGCGATCTCCTTGCGGATGTCGCGATCGGAAAGCAGCACGCGCAAGAGCGTAGTTGCCGCCGGTCCCGCGATTGCGCCCACCCGTCAGTGCTCGGTGGGTCCGCTCTTCCCAGGCTCCTCGCGCGGCGTCTCGGCCGCGTGCTTCGGCGCCTTCGCGATGTCGACGACATGTGGATCTCGCCTACCGAAACCCACATGGGCTTCGCTGCGCATGCGCTCGGCCATGTGCGGGTAATGCAGTTCGAACGCCGGACGCTCCGAGCGGACGCGCGGTAGTTCGTAGAAGTTGTGCCGCGGCGGCGGGCACGAGGTAGCCCATTCCAGGGAATTGCCGTACCCCCACGGATCGTCCACGGTCACCACTTCGCCGTAGCGGTAGGACTTGAAGATATTCCACACGAACGTCACCATCGACGCGCCCAGCACGAACGACCCGATGGTCGAGATGGTGTTCAGCGCGGTGAATCCGTCCGCCGGCAGATAGTCGGCGAAGCGACGCGGCATGCCCTCATTGCCCAACCAGTGCTGCACCAGGAAGGTGAGGTGGAATCCGATGAAGGTGCTCCAGAAGTGCAGTTTGCCGAGCCGCTCGTCGAGCAGCCGTCCCGTCATCTTGGGGAACCAGAAGTAGATACCCGCGAAGGTGGCGAACACGATGGTGCCGAACAGCACGTAGTGGAAGTGCGCGACCACGAAATACGAGTCGGTGACGTGGAAGTCCAGCGGCGGGCTGGCCAGAATGACGCCCGACAGTCCGCCGAACAGGAAGGTCACCAGGAACCCGACCGACCACAGCATCGGCGTTTCGAAGGTGAGCTGACCGCGCCACATGGTGCCGATCCAGTTGAAGAACTTCACGCCGGTCGGCACGGCGATCAGGAAGGTCATGGCCGAGAAGAACGGCAGGAGTACCGCACCCGTCGCGTACATGTGATGCGCCCACACCGCCACCGAGAGCGCCCCGATGGCGAGCGTCGCGTAGACCAGGGTGGTGTAGCCGAACAGCGGTTTCCGACTGAAGACTGGGAAGATCTCGGTCACGATGCCGAAGAACGGCAGCGCGACGATATACACCTCGGGATGTCCGAAGAACCAGAACAGGTGCTGCCAGAGCAGCGCGCCGCCATTCGCCGGATCGTAGATGTTCCCGCCCAGGTGCCGATCGACCGCCAGGGCCATCAGCGCGGCGGTGAGGATCGGAAACGCAAGCAGGATAAGGACGCTCGTCACCAGGATGTTCCAGGTGAAGATCGGCATCCGCCACATCGTCATCCCGGGGCACCGCAGGCACACCACGGTGGTGATCATATTGACGCCGCCCAGGATGGTGCCCAGACCCGATATCGCCAACCCCATAATCCACAGGTCGGCGCCCACACCCGGCGAATGCACGGCCGCGGAGAGCGGCGTATAGGCGGTCCACCCGAAGTCGGCCGCACCGCCCGGGGTGACGAATCCGGCGGTGGCCATGGTGGCCCCGAACAGATACAACCAGTAGCTGAGCGCGTTCAACCGCGGGAACGCCACATCGGGCGCACCGATCTGCAAGGGCAGCACCGCATTGGCAAACCCGAAGAGAATGGGCGTCGCATAGAACAGCAGCATGATGGTGCCGTGCATGGTGAACAGCTGGTTGTACTGCTCCGGCGACAGGAATTGCAGTCCCGGCCGCGCCAGTTCACCGCGGATCAGCAAGGCCATGAGCCCGCCGATCAGGAAGAACGTCGTGGCGGTGACCAGATACATGATCCCGAGCACCTTGGGATCGGTGGTCGTGATCATCTTCCAGAGGTAGGAGCCCTTCGGCCCCATTCGGCGCGGATAAGGGCGCACAGCCTTCGGCTGCGTCACGTCACGCGCGGGCACTGCGGTCATACGCCCTCCTAGAGGAAGCGCCACACACACGCCAGCAAACGTTCAGCGCATCCCAAAGTTCCTGTGGTGGACGGGTTTTCGACCCAGCGCACAGTCTACGACCGCCTGTAGACGATCACCCCCGGTTCAGCGAAACCATCTTGATCATTTCGCCCGCCGCCACCCCCGCGCCCCGGTCGGTCCCCAACCGAACACACTGCGAACTTGCATCCGTCAGTACTGGTTCTGATAGAGTCGCGAACGCATATACATACCCCGTATGTACAGCATGCCGATGTAGTTCAATGGTAGAACTCCTGCTTCCCAAGCAGGTAGCGCGGGTTCGATTCCCGTCATCGGCTCTTCAGAATCCTCGCCCGTTCGCTCGGCACATCCCACGGCAGGGCGCATTCCCCGCGGTCTTCGGCGCCTTCGCGCCGGCACTCATCCCGTCGGCCTGGCGGGCAGTAACGCCCGGGCATCGGCCACCGATCCATCGGTCATTAGCTGGTTACTTATTTTCCACTAACGAAATCGACTACTCGGTCTGCTATTTGGGGTCTTCGCGACCCCTGGTTCTTGCTGCCATTCGACTTGCGCACTGCGCTCGAGGGAATAATGAATACTTCACGGAATCCGCATATTTCCAGAAATGCCGCGCTGATCGCCGCGGCGGCCTTCGGGATAATGGCTCTCGCGCTCCAAGCCTGCGATGTAACTCCCCCGGAACGGCACGGTCTCGCCACGACCACGGCTACGGCGACTACGACGACCTCCGGCCCCACCGTCACCACCCTCACCCCATCCGCTACCGCACCCGCCACGGCCCCGGCCCCGGTGCCCGCGCCACCCCGCGAACCCGTTGCGACCTCGATAGCGCCCCTGGCAGCCCAGGCACCGCCGGACATTCCCACCGAGCGCCCCGCACCGCGGCTGGAGCCCGAACCGACTCCCGCCCAGAGTTCCGCCTACTACTCGAACTGCGCCGCCGCCCGAGCGGCCGGGGCCGCATCCTGCACCGCGGCGAACCCGGCTACCGTTCCGGCCTCGACCGCGACAATGACGGAATCGCCTGCGAATAGCGACGATTGATGCTGCCGCCCGCCCGCTGGCGGCAGCATCGCGACAATTGGTGTCAGCGCCATCCGATACGTTCTCGAAATGCCGACTTCGGAATACACCTTCTCCGCCGAACTCTGGGAGCACCACGGCTCCACATCCTGGTATTTCATCAGCGTGCCGGAGGAGATCGCCGATGAGATCGAGGAGCTGCACGGCCGAAACGCGGGCGGTTTCGGCTCGGTGCGCGTCGACGTCGTCATCGGCGGAAGCCGCTGGGCGACTTCACTGTTCCCCGACAAGAAGCGCGGCACCTACCTGCTGCCGGTGAAGAAGGCGGTTCGCACGGCGGAGGGATTGACGGCCGGCGATACGGTGCGCCTCGACCTGGCCGTCCGCTGAGCCGTCAGCGCATTACTTGATGCATTCGGAGATGACGCGGTTGGTCGCCGTCATGGCCTTGTCCGAATCTTCCTTGGTCAAGCCGCGCCCTTCGGGGTCGGCTTCCCCCGGGGTGACGGTCACGTCCTTGTTGACCATCAGGCGCAGGCCGTCCTGCGACATGCCCTCCTCCATATAGATCTTCGCCGCGCAGTCGGCCAGGGCCTCGTCTCCGAGGCCTTCCTGCAACGCCTTCGCCAGTTCCGCCTGGGTGATGTCGGGGGCCTTGGTGTCGTCACCACCGCCACATGCGGTCAACAGCGGCAGCGCGACCAGCGCGGCGGCGATCAGGGAAATCCTCACGGGTACCTCGAATCTCACGGGTGAAATGCCGGGGGAACCTTCTCACAGATCCATAGCCGCGCGCAGCGCCGTATCGATTCGCTCCGCGATCTCGGTGTCCACCACGTCGATTCGCTCCGCCAACCAGTGGCGATAGATGCGCCCCAGATTCCCGGCATGGATCCAGCCGTGACCGGGAATGGTCACGGCGAGAATGTCCTGTGGGTCGGCCTCGAGAATCTCGGCGGCGATCAGCCACGGGCGCGGCGATTCATTGATGCCGTCACTGCTGATGAGGATGATGTTGCGTCGTCGGAAGGAGCCGTGCGGGTTGTAGACCCAGACTTCACCCTTGCGCACGCATAGCCTCCTCGGCGGCCTTCAATTCCGCTTCATCCGTCATTGCCAGTTCGACCGGATCCGGGGCCGGACCGCAGCCGGTACGCACCGCTTCACGTCGCGCCGCGCGGGAAATCCAGGCGGAGGGCGACATTCCGGCGCGAGCGGCGGCCTGCTCGGCATAGGACCAGGCTGCCGCATCCAGCGACAGGGTCACCTTACGAGTTGCCATACCTTTTATCGTACCGGGAAAACCCACTCTCGGGACTCTCATGGGCTTCGCCCCTGAAACCCCAAACCCGAGCCCAGCGCGGGGACTCCGGCTCCCATGACCGGCTCCGCCCCGAACTCAATGCGAGCCCCAGCACGGGGATTTGCGGCTCGCATAGGCCGAAAAGCTCAATTGGCGGTGCGTCAAGAGCGGTAGGGTCGGCTGCACAGCGATCAGTTCATCGGGAAGTGGCAGCAGGCAATGACGTTGAACCACCATCGGGTGGGCCAGGGGGAACCGCTGGTCCTTGTACACGGCGTCGGCAGTCGGTGGCAGGTGTGGGAACCGCTCTTCGACACCCTCGCTCAATCCTTCGAGGTGATCGCGGTTGATCTGCCCGGCTTCGGTGCGAGCCCGCCGCTGGCGCACACCACCGTCGCGAATCTGACGGATGCGCTCGCCGATTTCCTCACCGAGCAGGGCATCGAACGACCGCATCTGGCCGGAAACTCCATGGGCGGCTATATCGTCCTGGATCTCGCCGCCCGCGGGCTGGCCCGCAGCGTCACCGCGTTCTCCCCGATCGGGTTCTGGGACACCCCCGGCCGCATCTGGTGCCAACAGTCGCTCGCCCGCGCGGCCTCGCTCGCGGGCATCCTGCGTCCGGTGATGCCGACCGTGCTCGGCTCGGCGGCCGGCCGCACCGCATTCCTCTATCTGGTGTTCGGCAGGCCATGGGCCGTCGATACCGAGGTGGCCATGGATACCGCCAAGGGCGCGATCGAGGCGCCCGGATTCACCCCGGCACTGGCATCGTTCAGCAATGTCCGGCTCCCCGACCCGAAACCGCTGACCGACCTCCCGGTGACCATCGCCTGGGGCAATCGTGACATTCTGCTGACCTACGCCACGCAGAGCCGACGCGCCCGCGACTTCCTGCCCGGAGCCAGGCACGAGACGCTGCGCGGCAGCGGCCACACCCCCTTCTACGACGATCCGGCGGGATGTGCGCGGCTACTGCTCGACCAGTTGGACTGAGGGGAAAGACCGCATGAGCAACAACGTTTCGCTGACCTTCGAGGGCACCCGCGCCTACGTCGCCCTGGACCGGCCGGATAAGCACAACGGCCTCACCATCGACATGCTGAACGAGCTCGTGCGGGTCGCCGGGGAAATCAAGGACCGCAGCGATATTCGCGCCGTCATCCTGACCGGCAACGGCCCCAGCTTCTCCAGTGGCCTGGATGTCGCCAAGGCCATGAGCAATCCGCTGTCCATCGCGGCGAACTTCGTGCCACTGCCGTGGCGCGGCACCAATACCTTCCAGGAAGCCTGCTGGGCGTGGCGTCGCCTGCCGCAGCCGGTCATCGCCGTGGTGCACGGCCGCTGCTACGGCGGTGCGCTGCAACTCGCGCTGGCCGCGGACTTCCGGTTCGTCACTCCGGATTCCGAATTCTCGGTCATGGAGGCCAAACACGGCCTGATTCCGGATATGACCGGTGCGGCCACCCTGTCCCGGCTCGTCGGCATCGATCACGCGCTCCTGCTCACCATGACCGCCGACCCGGTGGATGCCGCCTATGCGCAGCGCATCGGCCTGGTCACTGAGGTGTGCGCGGATCCACGCGCGGAGGCCGAGAAGCTGGCCGACCGCATCGCGACCCGGTCCCCGCATGCGGTGGCCAGTGCCAAACGGCTCTTCGACCGGTCCTGGGAAGCATCGCTGCGCCGCACCTTCGCCATCGAGCGGGCAACACAGCTGCCGTTGATCCTCAGGCAGGCGTTCAACCGTGGTAAGAACGACAAGTAGGTCAATTCACAGCGAACAAACTGGTTTGTCGCCCCACCGCTCCCTGGTCCGCTGTTAGCATCTTCACACTTTGCCAGCGAGCTGAATCACTGTGCAGCCATTCGCAGCTAGCGTATGGCCCGCATCTGTTCGGCAAGAACCGGAGGACCCGCGTTGACGAAGACCGCTTCCCTGCTCATGTCCGCGATCGCAGGAACCACGGCCTTGATCCTCACGGCGACCACACCGGCCGCGGCCAACCCCAACGCCATCAATCCGATCCCGGTACTGAATGGCACCCACGGCCTACCCAACCTGCCCGGCCGCACCAAGGCCGTATTCCAGGTGACCGGTATGGCCAGCCCCAACAACACCCAGAGCTACAACGTGCTCGGCACCGACCTGGGGATCATGTGGGATAACGGGCACGGGGAAATGCTCACCGCCTTCGGTGACACCGCCGGGCTGGGCTTCCCCAACCTGCTGGTGGGCAGCACGTGGGCCTGGCGCTCCAACATTCTGGTGCGGTCGCGCAACCAGGACCCGTCCGGCGGCATCTATTTCGACAGTGTGGTGCGTGACTGGCTCGGGCAGGCCCGCGACCTCATTCCCAGCCCCAAGATTCCGTTCATCGAGATCAGCCGCATCCCCACCGCGGGCATCTCGGCGGCGGGCGCGCAGTACATGAGTCTGATGTCGGTGCACAGCTGGGACGAGCCCGGCGAGTGGACCACCAACTTCTCCGGACTCGCCGTCTCCGGCGACAATGGGGAGAACTGGGTGGAACTGCCCGGCACCCGGCGACCCGACGAGGGCGCCGACGGCAACTTCCAGATGAACGCCTTCCTCAAGAACGACGGCTTCATCTACGAGTACGGCACCGCCTCCGGGCGCAATAACCCCGCCTTCCTCGCCCGCGTACCCGAACCCGCCATCGGCGACCTCGGCGCGTACGAGTACTGGGCCGGGGACAAATGGGTGCGCGGTGATGTGAACGCCGCCGCGCCCGTCATCGGCGGCGGAGTATCCGAGATGTCGGTGATGTGGAACGACTACCTCGGACAATTCATCATGCTCACCACGGATCCGTGGAATTCGGTGGTGATGTATCGCTCGCCGAGTCCGGAGGGGCCGTGGAGCGCGCCCGAGGTGCTGATCGATACGCGCGAGCTGCCTACCGCGTACGCACCGTCGATCTTCCCGTACCAGACCGGCCGGGACCTGTACTTCCTGACGACCGTGCACAGCCAGTACAACGTGATCCTGATGAAGACCACGTTGTAAGCAGGCTGAATACGCAAACCCGACCCCGGCCGCGAACACGGAAGTGTTCGCGGCCGACTTGTCTCCGCGTAGACGCTCATACACTCGGGGCATGGATGCCGCTGCCTGGGACGAACGCTATGCCCGCACCGAACTGGTTTGGGGCGCGCCACCGAACAGCACCGTGGTCGAGCAGGTCTTCGGGCTGGAGCGGCGATTTCCGCTGGGGGCGTTCACGCCCGACGAACCACGGCCCGAATTTCCGCGCGTACTGGATCTCGGATGCGGTGAGGGGGCCAATGCCATGTGGCTGGCCACCCACGGCTGGCAGGTGGATGCGGTCGACTTCGCTCAGGTCGGTATCGACAAGGGGCGGACGGTGGCGTCGCGGCTGTCACGGTCGGTCCGCAATCGGATTCGGTGGTTCTGCGCGGATGTCACCGATCTGGACGCCGTCGAGCTGACCGGACCGTACGAACTGGTACTCATGGCCTTCCTGCACCTGCCCGCCGAGCAGCGGCGGGCGCTGCTGCTGCACGCCGTGGACATGCTCACCCCGGAGGGTGTGCTGGTGGTGCTCGGCAACGACACCGTCAATCTCACCGAAGGCTATGGCGGCGAACAGGATCCGGCACTGCTGTTCACACCCGGCGATATCGTCGACGAACTGGGCGCCGCCGGAGATCGGATTCGCGTGCGGATCGCGGACCGGGTGCACCGGCCGACCGAAGAGCGCGACGCTATCGACGCCCTGGTGGTCGCCACCAAACCCGCTCCGGCGGAGGCGGAAACGACTCCGGCGGAACTGGCGGGAGCCGCAGGCGAACTGAGCGGGCGGCCGGAGGTACCCCACGCTCCGTGACCGAACCAGCCCGCGATTCCGGCGCCTTCTCGGCCGGGAACCATACTGCGCGGCGCCCATCCGAGCGTGGATTCCGGCCAAAAGCATGCCGGAATGACGAGGGACAGTGCGCACAAGACTTCTGAACAGGCACTCAGTGGCGGCGCCGTCGGAATCGACCACAGCTCCGTCCGGATCGGCCGTGCCCCAGCTGAAATCCACCGACCTCAGCCGGAATCAACCACGCCCCAGTAGAAATCGGGCCGGTAGCGCGCGCCGGAGGGTCGGACTCAGGACTACTTGCCTTCTTGCGGCAGATGGCCCTTCGCGTCGTCGTAGCCGGCGTCGGCGGATGCGTCCGCCGAGGTGTAGACGAGGTGCATGACGCCGGACGAGAAGGTGTTCGCGGAGAGCAGGCGCAGCGGGATCGGGTCGCCCTCGTCGAACAGGCGGGCACCCTTGCGCACGGCGATCGGGTGGACGAACAGGTGCAGTTCGTCGAGCAGTCCGGTGGCGAGCAGCTGGCGGACAATGGACGGGGAGCCGCTCATGGCGATATCGGTCGCGCCGGACTCGGCCTTCAGCGCCGCCACGCCTTCGAGCAGATCGCCCTGGAGCTGCTCGGAGTTGCGCCAGTCGAAGGTCAGATTCTGGTGCGACACAACGATTTTGCGAGCGTCGCCCAACTGTTTGGCGAACACCGCGTCCTCACCGCCCGCCGCCTCACGCTCCGGCCAAGCACCGGCGAAGCCCTCGTAGGTGTCGCGGCCGAGCAGCAGGGTGTCGGCCGAACCCAGCTGAGCGCCGACCGCCGCGCCCATATCGTCGTCGAAGTAGGGGAAGTGCCAGTCCTGCGGATCCTCGATAACCCCATCGATCGAGATGAACAGTCCGGCGGTGATCTTACGCATCGAAATACTCCTTGGTCAGCAGCGTTTGGTGATCGGCCGACTGCGCGGGGCTGTGACGATTCCGCGCTGCCTTCGTCCCGATCTCGCATCCGCCGATGCGGTGCGAACATTCATTAGGACGGTGGGGCTGTTCGGAATTCATCGCCGCGTTCCGGATTCCGAGAGTGATCCAGCGCACACCCACCTACGGCGAACTCACCTGCGGACTCGGCTCCATTTCCGCAGCCACGGTGCGACGGTGTCGGCGATCTCGTCGAAACCCGATCGGTAGGAGTGGGCCTGCCCGGGGATGACACGCACCTCTGCCGCGTCGGCGGCGTCGGGGATGCCGAAGGGATCGCGGGCGCCGTTCACCACGACCACCTTGATCCGCCCGGTCGCGAGCAATTCGTCCCGCCGCGACTTCTCCGGCTTACCGGGCGGGTGCAGCGGAAATGACAGTGCGACGACACCGCGCGCACTGACCGCTTTCGCCGTCCGGCAGGCGACCCGCGCTCCATTACTGCGACCACCCTGAATGAGCGGTATATCGCCGAAGCGCTCCCGCAGGGCGGCGATGATCTCGATCCAGGCGGCGTCCTGGGTATCCGCATTACCGGGCGCGCGCCGACCCGCCATCCGGTACGGCTGTGTCACCAATGCGACCGCACCGCCGAGCCGCACCGCCCGATCCCCCACGGCGAGTAGGTCTTTCGCATCGGTCCCACCGCCGGATCCATGGGTGAGCACCAGCAGGAACTTCGGCTCCGAGTCCGGCCGATCGATCTCCACCTCGGCCGGTCCGGCCGCCGTATCGATACGCATGAAAGCACGGTATCCAGCGCTCTCGCGCCGACCGCGCACGCCACACCCACGACCTCACCTCTCGACCGGGGGCGCGGTGCGCGAACCGACCGGTCTACCAGGCCAGATCGCCCTCTAGCTGCGGCAATGGGATTCGCACGGGCGCAAGCGGTCTGCGACCGGCGAGCAACCCGCGTGCTTCTCATCACATTGGGTCGAGATGCTCTTGGCGGCAGCCCTACCCGTGGGTAACATGGCGCTTAAGTTACCCGCTAGTAGCCTGTCTTTACGCTGTCTAGTCGGAGCACCACGGGCGGGAACGGCGCAACCGAACCGCACCCATCTCAATGGAGAGTGAGTACGACCATGGGTCACTACAAGAGCAACGTTCGCGACCTGGAATTCAACCTCTTCGAGGTGCTGGGCCTGGGCAGCCTGCTGGACAGCGGTGCCTACGGTGACCTCGACACCGATACGGTGAAGGAAATGCTGGCCGAGGTTCGTCGCCTGGCCGAGGGCCCCCTCGCTGAATCCTTCGTCGACGGTGACCGCAACCCGCCGACCTTCGACCCCGAGACCCACACGGTCACGCTCCCCGAATCCTTCAAGAAGTCCTACCGCGCGCTCGAGGCGGGCGAATGGGCCAAGGTCGGCGTCCGTGAGGAGCTCGGCGGCCTCGGCGCGCCGAGCGCGGTCACCTGGGCGCTGGGCGAAATGATCCTGGGTGCGAACCCGCCCGCGCAGATGTACGCGGCGGGCGCCGGCTTCGCGCAGGTCTTCTACAACAACGGCACCGATGAGCAGAAGAAGTGGGCTGCCACCATCGCCGAGCGCAACTGGGGCGCCACCATGGTACTGACCGAGCCGGACGCCGGTTCCGATGTCGGCGCCGGTCGCACCAAGGCCGTGCAGCAGGAAGACGGCAGCTGGCACATCGAGGGCGTCAAGCGCTTCATCACCTCGGGTGACTCCGACGACCTGTTCGAGAACATCATGCACCTGGTGCTGGCTCGCCCCGAGGGCGCCGGGCCCGGCACCAAGGGTCTGTCGCTGTTCTACGTGCCGAAGCACCACTTCGACTTCGAGACCAACACCCTCGGTGAGCGCAACGGCGTCTTCGTGACGAACGTCGAGCACAAGATGGGCATCAAGGTTTCGGCCACCTGTGAGGTCACCTTCGGCGGCCACGGCGTGCCCGCCAAGGGCTGGCTGGTCGGCGAGGTCCACAACGGCATCGCGCAGATGTTCGACGTCATCGAGAACGCCCGAATGATGGTGGGCACCAAGGCCATCGCCACCCTGTCGACCGGTTACCTGAACGCGCTGGAGTACGCCAAGATCCGCGTGCAGGGTGCCGACCTGACCCAGATGACCGACAAGACCGCCCCGCGCGTCACCATCACCCACCACCCGGATGTGCGTCGCTCGCTGGCCATGCAGAAGGCGTACGCCGAGGGCCTGCGCGCCGTGTACCTGTACACCGCCGCGCACCAGGACGAGGACATCGCCCAGCTGGTGTCGGGCGCCGACAAGGATCTGGCCTTCCGCGTCAACGATCTGCTGCTGCCGATCGTCAAGGGTGTCGGTTCCGAGCGTGCCTACCAGTACCTGACCGATTCGCTGCAGACCTTCGGTGGCTCCGGCTTCCTGCAGGACTACCCGATCGAGCAGTACATTCGCGACGCCAAGATCGACTCGCTGTACGAGGGCACCACCGCCATCCAGGCGCAGGACTTCTTCTTCCGCAAGATCGCCCGCGATCGCGGTGTGGCGCTGGCCCATGTGGCCGGTCAGATCCAGAAGTTCATCGAGCGTGAGGGTGGCAACGGTCGCCTGAAGGCCGAGCGCAAGCTGCTCGCCACCGCGCTGGAGGACGTGCAGGGTATGGCCGCCACCCTGACCGGACACCTCATGGGTGCCCAGCAGGACCCCAAGGAGCTCTACAAGGTCGGCCTGGGTTCGGTGCGCTTCCTGATGGCCGTCGGCGACCTGGTCATCGGCTGGCTGCTGCTGCAGCAGGCCGAGGTCGCCATCTCCGCTCTCGACAACGGTTCGACCGAGCCCTTCTACACCGGCAAGATCGCCACCGCGCAGTTCTTCGCCCGGAATGTGCTCCCGGAGCTCACCTCCACCCGCACCATCCTGTCGAACCTCGACAACGACATCATGGAGCTGGACGAAGCGGCGTTCTGATCTGAACCTCTTCCATACCGGAAGACACACACTGCGGCCCGGCGATCCCGGGCCGCAGTGCTATGCGCGGGCAGAAGATCCACCGCCGCCCGGAACCGGAATGCACGCGCCCAGAGCGGATTCCCCGACACAAGGACCGAGAGCCCCAACGCCGCATGACGATTCGACGTCCGGCGCGTAACAACTCACACCGGATCTCCACAGCTGTCGATGAGTTATCCACCGACTGTGGATAACTCGGGTCCGAGCGGGTTACCCGCCGCCACGCAGCCCACAGAGCCGCCGCAAGTTCCGAACCAGCCTCCGGCTTCGAGCCCCCGGCTTCGAGGTCGGCCTTGGGATTCCAGGCCAACCCCGGAGCCACCGCGACTTCCGAAGCAGCCTCCGGGCTTCGGGCCGGGCCCCGGACCGGCCCGGCTCGAGGGCAGCCTGGGATTCCAGGCCCGTCTGTGGGTAACCTCGGGCCGAGCAGAGTCCGCCGCCTTGGGTTTGCGGGCTACCCAAGTGTCGGCGGCTCGGGCTACTCGTGTTCCACGGC
The DNA here is from genome assembly GCF_001613345.1 of Nocardia uniformis NBRC 13702. Taxonomy (GTDB): domain Bacteria; phylum Actinomycetota; class Actinomycetes; order Mycobacteriales; family Mycobacteriaceae; genus Nocardia; species Nocardia uniformis. Next base: position 16,046 of record NZ_BDCE01000001.1, read on the forward strand.
CGCCTTTGGGGTTTCAGGGGCGAAGCCCCTGAGAGCCCCGAGAGTGGGAAAATCCCCTACTCGCACTTGACGACCGGGATGGGGTCGTATTTCACCGTTCGGGTGTGGCGGGAGATTTCCTTGCCGGTGCGGTAGTCCTTGATTACCCGGGTGTCAGAGGTGGTGAAACCGGGCGCGCCCTCGGTGGCGATGCATTCCTTGCCCTTGGGGAGGGTGATGGTCTCGGGCTCGGTTTCTTTGGTTCGGGTGCCCGGGATCGACTCCACCTCAACGGTTTTGGTGCTCCACAGTCGGACCGTGACGCTGGAGTCGTCGGCAGTGGCTTGGAGGTAGACACCGAAGGGGGTGTTGTTGCGGAACTGCAGGTCGATCGCGCCGTCGAAGACCGTGGCCTCGCGGGCGGCGGGGTAGCGGGAGATGTAGTAGCTGTGTTCGGTGTGCCCGGCGTCCTCCATACCCGCGAAGTAGGCGGCGTTGTAGAGGGTGGTGGCGAACTGGCTGATGCCGCCGCCGACCGCGGTGCTCGGGCGGCCCTTGTCGATGATTCCGGACTCGACGTACCCCTCCGCGGCCGTGCGGGGTCCGGTGAAGCCATTGAGCGAGAAGGTATCTCCGGGGCGCACGACGGCACCGTCCACCTTGCGCGCCACGGTGCGGATATTCACGCCGGACGGACCGCTGAAGCCGCTGGTGGTGAAGGAGCCGATCTCCTCGGTGACGCCGAACTTGCCGGCATCCTCGGTGGTCAGCTTGGGCTGTACGGGTTCGTAGATCACGGTGCCGGTGCGATCACCGGTCGCGGTCAACAGCGCCGGAAGGGCTTCGAGGGTCTTCTCCCAGGAGATCTTGTCACCGACCACCGCGGGCACCAGGGTGACGCGGCCGCCGGAGACGGTGAAGGACGCGTCCTTCGGCTCGACCTCGGTACTCTCCAATTGCGGTGCGAGAGCGGCGATCGCGGCATCGTTGTCATAGGAGACGGCCAATCCGCCACTGCCGTCGGGAGCGAACTTCAGCAGGCTCGCGATTTGCTCGGCATCCAGAGTTCCGTTGCCGCCCTTGCCTGTAAAGGTCACCGGCGTCCGCACCGCGGGCTCCGCGATGGTCGCCACCGCGGTATCGACCCCCTGTTCGGTCACCTGTGCGGGCGTTGCCACCACGGGCAGATCCAACGCGGTGCCGTCCGCCCAATGTTCCGTGAGTACCGTGCGGGCCTCCGGGGTATCCAGCACGCGACCGGGCACCGGGTACACCGGCACGGGTCTCGCCTCTTCGAATCCCACTGTGCCCTCGACGGGTTGGCGGTCGTAGGCGCTCAGGGCCTGTAGCTGCTTGTCCAGGGCCACGTCGTCGACGGCGGCGACAGGTTCGATCGGCCGGTCGGCGAACAGCGAGGTCAGCCGAGTGAACGGATTCAGCGGCTGACCGCCGATCCGATCCCAGGTGGCGCTCCAGTCCACGCCCAGACCCGCGACGCTCGGCACGAAATCGGCGCTCTGATCGCCGATCCGCACGGTGAGCGGCTGTGTCGCACGGCGATTCAGCTCGGTTTCGAGGGTGGCCTGCGCGGCATCGCGATCCATACCGCCGATATCGATACCCGCGACCTGCACGCCGCGCGGCACCAACCCTGAGGACAGCGACCAATCCACCGCATAGGCGATGCCGGCCGCGGCCATCAGCACACCCACGGCGATGCCGGCACGTCGCGCTGCCGGCGAGTTCGGGAATCGAAGCCCGGGCGTCGGCTCTGGTTCAGGGTGCTGCGCCCGGGTATGGCGACCGGTGCTGGATCCGCTGGTCACGAACCATCCTCCCGATGGTCTGAGAAAAGGGGCACCCGCACACGCGAGTTCACCGCACACCCTAATGGGAGACACCGACATACGACGATTCCCGTGCGCCAGCAAACCCTGTGCAACGGGTCACCCGCAAATCCCGAATGAAATGAAATGAAAGAGCCCCGTGCGGTTGCCGGGTCGGGGGTCTGGCAACAGCACGGAGCCACCCCGTCTATCGAGCCACGCCGGCGGGCGTTACACACCGATCCGGAGATCCCGGAAAAAGTTCTCGCCGACCGGAGGCGGACAATCGAGACGTAGCCGGCGTGAACCCGGGCCCGGGGCCGCTACCCGCGACACGCCGGAGCACAAGAGGCCACCATCGGGCACCTGCGGCGCAAGAGTCTCACACGGGCTTGCCGACGACTCGAGGAGATGAGAATGCAGCTGGGAATGATCGGGCTAGGCCGGATGGGCGCGAATATCGTGCGCCGCATCGCCGAGGACGGGCATACCGCCATCGGTTACGAACGTCACAGTCCACATATCGACGCGCTTGCTTCCGAACTCGGTGACAGGTTCGCCGGCACCACCGAACTCCCCAAGTTCGTGGCCATGCTCGACGCGCCCCGCGTCGTATGGGTCATGATTCCGGCCGGTGCCACCGGCGCGGTCATCGACGAACTCGCCGACCTGCTCGAACCCGGCGACATCATTATCGACGGCGGCAACAGCCGCTACCACGAGGACATCAAGCGCGCGAAGGCCCTGCGACCCAAGGGCATTCACTACATCGACATCGGCACCTCCGGCGGCGTGTTCGGCCGCACCCGCGGCTTCTGCCTGATGATCGGCGGCGAGGCCGAGCAGGTGAGCTATATCGAGCCGCTGCTGAAGTCCATCGCGCCCGGCGTCGAGGCGGCACCGCGCACTCCCGGCCGCACCGGTGAGCCGTCCACCTCTGAGCAGGGCTACCTGCACTGCGGTCCGGCCGGTGCCGGCCATTTCGTGAAGATGGTGCACAACGGCATCGAATACGGGGCGATGGCCGCCTACTCCGAGGGAATGAACATCCTGCACAAGGCCGATATCGGCAAACACCTCGACGCCGAGCACTCCGCCGAGGTGACCCCCCTGGAGAACCCCGAGTACTACCAGTTCGACATCGATATCCCCGAGGTCACCGAGGTTTGGCGCCGCGGCTCGGTAGTGGCGTCCTGGCTCCTCGACCTAACCGCCGCCGCCCTGTACGCCGACCCGAACCTCGATTCGTTCGGCGGCCGTGTCTCCGACTCCGGCGAAGGCCGCTGGACCCTCGACGCCGCCATCGACGAGGGTGTCCCCGCCCCGATCCTCTCGGCGGCCCTGTTCCAGCGCTTCTCCTCCCGCGGCGAATCCCTGTACGCCGACAAGGTCCTCTCGGCCATGCGCAAGGCCTTCGGCGGCCACCACGAGCTACCGAGCGAATAGCCGAGAGAAAGCCGTGGCTCCCGGCGGAAGACCGGGAGCCACGGCGCTGTCGAGATTCCTCACCGGAACGTCCGGCATCAGTCGAACTGGGCAGCCAGCCAGTCGATGGTCTGCATACCGAACAGATCCGTACCCCAGCCGTACAAATCGGTGAGCATCTTGACCATGCCGCAGTCGGTCGGCTGGTAGTCCACCTCGGTGCCCTGCGCACGATAGGTATCGGCCAACTCCCGGGCATCGCGCGCGGGCACCAGCGACATGAAGGAATCATCGGCGGCGCACGACGCGATCAGCACCTTCGACGTCGGCGCACCGGAACGACCGAGCAAGTTGTCATCGAACACATGCTGGAACGCCGGTTCGTCGGCAGGGCTGAGGCCGGAATTGAACAGCGAGTTCAGCGGCACGAACGGCATACCGAAATAGGCGGTCTGGCACTGGGTCCGGAAGATATTCGCGACCTCCCGACCCGCCGGGTTCAGCTTCGCGTCCAATTCCATCTCCGGGTACGCGGGTTCGAGCCCGAGCAGCGTCGCGAAGGCGAATCCGGAACCGACCGAGCCATCGGCGACCCGCATGAAATTGCGCTGATCGACGACCATGCCCTCCAGCACGGTCGATTTCACGTTCAGCTCGGGGGCATAGGTCGGCTGAAGTTCCGCCGAGAAGGCCGCCCCCACACCGCCGCCCGCAATACCGAACAGTGCCATCTGGGCCCGCGGATCCAGTCCGGCCGGTGCGTAGTCGAGGGCGGCACGGGCACCGTCCAATTGGGTGTGCGCGGCGAACTTACCCGCGAACACGGCGTGCGGACGGCGGTCGGCGTCATTGCCGACATCGGAGATCATCACCGCGTAGCCCTTGCCGAACATCAGTGCCAACGGTCCCAGCGCCGACCACGAGGCCCCGTCGAGCGGGTCGCCGCCGGTCCACTGGGTACTGGGGTGGCAGCCCCAGCCGACACTGTCATTGGCCTCCTGATAGGAGATCAGCTTCCGCTGCGAATTCGGTTGGCCGTCACGGGGAATCATGAGTATCCCGGTGCTGATGGCCGGGGTGGTGCCGTCGATGCCGGTTGAGACGTACATGAGTTTGTACGCGTCGAGATTCGCGGGCTTGAAGCCGGTGAACAGCACGTCCACCTGCTTGGCCTTGACCACCGTGCCCGGCTTCTCCGTACCGGTGAGCGGCGGCTCCTCATAGAAGGGGTCGTTGACGAGCAGGGCTTCGAAGGCCTCCTGCGGGGAGGCGACCGAACCACCCTGCAGGGTGCCGACGACGTACCCGTTGAAGATCTCGTCCAGGCCCGGTGTGCGAGGCGGAACTGGTTCGGCCCCAGCCGTTCCCGTGGCGATTACCGTCGAGGCCAGGGCCGCCAGCGCGACCCGTGTGAGTGTGCGCATGTCAGCCCTCCGCCGGAGTGATAGTGGTTTCTCGGGCAGCCGATTCCAGCAGTTGCGGCAGATTCAGTATCGGCCGGTGCGATTCGAGTTGGATCTCATAGGGGGTACGCATCACCGCTTCCAGTGCCGGCCAGTTGTTTTCGACCTGGAACTTGTATTTGGGCAGCAGTTCGGTGGTGATGTAGTCCCAGCGCGCGTCGAGGACGGACCAGTTCCAGTCCGGCAGCGGCAGGGTCAGCAGCATGGCGCGGCCGTCGGCTGCCGTGAAAGGGATTCGCACCGGCCGGAATTCGCGCGGCGGACGCACTCCCGCCACCGATGGCGAACCGGCCGCACCGCTGAGATAGGTAATGGCCTCGCCGACACTGCCCTTATAGGCGCGGGTCTCGTCCCACTGTCGCCCGATCACCCACTGCTGTTCACGCCGCAGCAGGGTGGCATTGCCGGTGGCGATCCGACCGCCGTCACCGGAGGCGATATCGCGCCACGCGCCCATGATGTCGTCACCGAACAACCCCGCGGCCTGGAATTCCGCCAATGCGGGCAGCCCACCGGTCACATAGGCGTCGTGCATCGGCATGAGATCCGAGAAGATGTTCTTCTGCATCACCAGGATCATCCCGATGATGTAGCGCAGATCCTCCGGTGTGATTCGCGGTCCGGCCTCGGCGAGGGCCAGCAGTCCGGTCGGCAGCATGGCCACCGCCTGCGGCCCCGCCGCCTGTTCCACCGTCCCCAGCACCGCGCGTGCGGACTCGGAGATTCCGGGCAGCCCGTAGATATTCCCGGCCAGTTCGAAGTCGATGAGTCCGCCGCCGAAGTCCGCGCCGACCTGCCCGCCCATTCCCGCCCACTGCAATTCGCGATGGTCGAGTTGCAGATCCTCGTAGTAGCGGTAGGAGCGGATCAGGTTGTCCCGGTTGGCCTGTACGCCCGCGCGCGGATCCCAGGCGCGCAGGTCGATTCCGGATTTGTCGGTGACATCGACCAGCCAGTACTGGAACAGCAGGGCGGCGTACCGGGGCGCGGGCACGCCGCGGGAGCGGGCCTCGTCGAGCAGGCGGCCCAATTCGGCCCGGTCGTACGGCAGGTCGGGATGGACACCGCCGGGTCCCTGCGCCGCATCCCGATTGACCAGAGGTAGATCCAGGTAGCGATCCACCTCGCTCGAGGCGACGGCCGGAGCCGTCGCGACGAGACCGATGCCGAACAGGGTCACCAAAGCCAGGCCCGTGCCGCGCAGCATTGCGCTGATTCGCATGGTGTTTCGGCCTTCCGCTGTGCGATCGAATTCGTCAGTACAGAGAGAGCTTGTTCGCCACCCGATTGCCATAGGCCGAGATGACCGGGTTATGAGTGACCCGGGACAGGGTACCTTTCGGCAATCCGCGGTGAAACACTAGGAGTTCCAGCGGTTATACGGACAATTGCCAGATTTCACCCATCTGCAGAGATCAGTTGCTAGATCATTGCCATTGCAAACAGAGGTGATGAAGCGCGTGTCGAAACCGCATGCTGCGCCCCGTGGCGGTGATCGAGGAATCGCCAATTCGCCGCTGGCACCGAACCTTCCGAGGCAGCACCGCCGGATAGCGCAATCGGACGACGGGTGTCGGGGTAGGCGGCGGTGCACGCTGCGGCTACCGTCGGGGCATGCGCATCTTCCCTGGGATCGTGCTCGCGATGACCGCGGTCGTTTTGACGGCCTGTTCCGGTGGTGGCGGGACATCGGCTGACAAAACGTCCACTACCACGGGTTCCACCGATCCGACCTCGGCCGTTACCACCACGCCGCAGCAACAGGATTGCGCCGCCGGGTATCTCGCGCAGTTCACCCAGCGGCAGAAGTTGGCGCAGTTGCTGACCGTGGGCGTTACGGGGGCGGCGGATGCCGAGAATGTGGTTCGGACCGAGCAGGTGGGTGGGATTTTCGTCGGGGGGTGGACCGATAAGGCGATGTTGGGACAGGGGCAGATCGACAGGGTGACGGCCGCGGCGCGGACACCGCTCATGGTGACGGTCGACGAAGAGGGCGGGCGGGTCTCACGGCTGAAGGATCTCATCGGTTACGCACCGTCGGCGCGCGAGATCGCGCAGGGGCAGACCATGACCGTGGACGAGTACTACCAGTTCAGCCTGGAGCGCGGGCAGAAGATGAAGGCGCTCGGGGTTACCGTAGATTTCGCACCTGATGTGGATGTCAGCAGCCAGCCCGATGATTCGGTGATCGGCGACCGTTCCTACTCCGACGATCCGGCGGTGGTCACCGAGTACGCGAGCGCGTTCGTTCGAGCCATGCAGGAGGCCGGCGTCGGCACCGTTCTGAAGCATTTCCCGGGGCACGGCTCCGGATCCGGCGATTCGCACACCGACGCGGTACGCACCCCGCCGCTGGAGCAGCTGCAGAACAGCGATCTGGTGCCGTATCGCGAACTCGTCGGCTCGGGCGCGGCAGTCATGATCGGACATTTGGATGTTCCAGGCCTCACCACCCCGGATGTGCCCGCCAGCATCAGCCCGGAGGTGATGACACTGCTGCGGCAGGGCACCGGCTACGGCGCGGCACCCTTCGACGGTGTGATCTTCACCGACGATCTGGGCGGAATGGCGGCCATTACCGCGCGCATGAATATCGCGGACGCGGTGGAAGCGGCCCTGGTCGCAGGGGCCGACAATGCCCTGTGGATTACCACCGATGCCGTGACCCAGGTCCTCGATCAGCTGGAGCAGGCGGTGGCCGGTGGCCGCCTGCCGGGTAGCCAGGTGGATGCCTCGGTACTTCGCATGGCAAAGTACAAGGGCGCCGCACCGCGCTGCTGAGTCCCGGCCAGCGGGATGTCGGACAGCCCGCGTTGGCACAAATGTGTACACCTGTGAGCGAATCACCGGCAATTTGTGCTCGCGGAACTTACCTTGGAGTAAGATAAGGGCTTCGACATGTCCTAGGAGAGTGGATGGCAGGCGGAACGAAACGGCTACCCAGGGCGGTTCGTGAGCAGCAGATGCTGGACGCCGCCGTAATCGTGTTCTCGCACAAGGGGTATCACGACACCTCCATGGACGCGATCGCCGCAGAGGCCAAGATCTCCAAGCCGATGCTGTACCTGTACTACGGCTCCAAGGACGAGTTGTTCCGCGCCTGCATCCATCGCGAGAGCATGCGGTTCATCGAGGCGGTCGGGGTCGCGGGCAACCCGAAGCTGACCCCGCACGAACAATTGCGCGCGGGCCTGGAGGCTTTTCTCTCCTACGTGGACAACAACCGCGGGTCCTGGCAGGTGCTCTTCCGGCAGGCGCTGAACCAGCAGCCGTTCGCACCGGATATCGCCAACAGCCGTGACACCATCATCAAGCTCACCGCCAAACTGCTGGAATCCAGTGCCAAATACGCCGAGCCGGGGACGAACTTCGAAATCGTCTCCGTCGCCGTAATCGGTGCGGGCGAGGCCATCGCCGACCGCGTCGCCAACGCGGAAATCGCGGTCAGTGAGGCCGTGGACCTACTCGACAACCTCGCCTGGCGCGGTCTCGCGGGCCGCAAGCCGGACTAGCGGGATACGAGCACCGTCCGTCATTCCGGCGTGTGGCGACCGCCACCGGCCGGAATGCGATGGCTGCCGAAAACCACAGAGCCGCACACCTATTCGCGGTCCCGGATGTCGATACCCCTGCGAGCCTACATACGGTCGTGAACTGGTGCGCGGCTCCGGTCCCCCGGTCTTGGGGTCGAGCTTCGCATCGGGCAATCGGGCGCGAACCCGGTTGCCCGATAACTCAACGCAGCGTAGCGGTCAGGTGCGGGTAACCCTTCTTCGGGTGGCGAAGTGCCAGATCCCAGCCATCGGCCACCTGGTCGGCATAGACGTTCACCGTGGAGGGCAGGAAGATCGGCTTCCCGAACTTCACGTCGTAGGTGGTCTGGGCGGGGACGCGACCCTCGATATTGCTGAGGATATTCGCAGCCGACCACATTCCGTGGGCAATCGGCTTCGGGAATCCGAAAGCCTTCGCGCCCAGGGCCGACGTGTGGATCGGATTGTGGTCACCCGACGCCGCGGCGTATCGGTTGATCATCTTCTGATCCACGCGGGTGGTGCGCATGGGCGGCGGCGGTACCTCGTCCGGCTTGGGCTCGGGCTTCGGCCCACCGGAGAGCGAGGTGCGCTGCTGGTGCAGGAAGGTGGTGACCTGACGCCACACCAGTTCGCGGCCGACGTTCACCTCGGTGATCGCATCCACGAGCAGGCCCTTCGGATGCTCACGCAGATTCTCGATATGGGTTTCGAAGTCCAGTGGCTCGGCCACCGAGATCTCGCGGGTGCGCTCGATGACATTCTGCGCGTGCACCGCACCCACCGCGACGAACGGGAAGTCGCGGGCCACCACCAGCTGCATCGCCAGCGGGAAGCTGAGGATGAACGGGTAGGTGAGCGGCAGCGAATCGTTGAAACGCAGCCCCGTCGCCCGGCAGTAGGCGGCCAGATGATCCGGATCCACCTGCAAACCCCGCAGTTCGACGACCCGGTCGGGCAGGGTCGACGGACGCGCCGAAAGGCCCGGCACCGGAAGGGCTCCGAGGGCGGCCTTGACGAAAAGGCTGCTGTTCTTCGGTGTTTCGGTGAGCGTAATGGTCTCGGTCATCATGCTCCGATCAGGCTCTGCCCGCACACGCGAACAATATTGCCGCTCACCGCATTCGAGGCCGGGGAGGCGAAGTAGGCGATGGTCTCGGCCACGTCGACGGTCTGGCCGCCCTGCAGCAGCGAGCTCATCAGGCGACCCGCCTCACGGGTGGGCAGCGGCACCGCGGCGGTCATGGCGGTTTCGATGAAGCCCGGCGCGACGGCATTGATGGTGATGCCCTTCTCCGCCAGCTTCGGAGCTTCCGCGTTCACCATGCCGATAACGCCGGCCTTGGAGGCGCCGTAGTTGGTCTGGCCACGGTTGCCGGCGATACCGGCGATGGAGGACACATCGATCACACGGCCGCCCTCCTTGAGCGCGCCCTTGGCGACGAGGCCCTCGGTAATGCGGTGCGGCGCTGCCAGGTTCACATTGATGACCGAGTTCCAGCGGCCCTCGTCCATATTGGCGAGCAGCTTGTCGCGGGTGATACCGGCATTGTGCACGACAATATCGATACCGCCGAAGCGCTCGGTGGCGAATTCGGCCAGCTTGTCGGCGGCGTCGGGAGCGGTGACGTCCAGCGCCAGCGCGGTCGCGCCGACCTTGTTGGCGGTCTCCGACAGCGCCTCACCGGCGGCCGGGATATCGGCGACGATCACGGTCGCGCCGTCCCGGGCGAATACCTCGGCGATGGTCGCGCCGATTCCGCGGGCGGCACCGGTGACCACGGCGACCTTGCCGGCGAGGGGCTTATCCCACGAGGCCGGGGCGGTGGAGTCGTCCTTGCCGACGCGGAACACCTGGCCGTCGACGAAGGCCGACTTGCCGGAGAGGATGAAGCGCAGGGTGGACTCCAGGCCGGTGGCGGCGGTCGCGGCCTCCGGGTGCAGGTAGACCAGGTTGGCGGTGGCGCCGCGCAGCAGCTCCTTGCCGATCGAGCGGGTGAAGCCCTCGAGGGCGCGCTGGGCGATCTGCTCGTCCACGGACGCGCTCAGCTCGGGGGTGGTGCCGATGACCAGCACGCGACCGCTGGGGGCGATGCTGCGCATGGCGGGCTGGAAGAACTCGAAGAGCTGTTCCAGATCTTCGATGGTGCGCAGGCCGGTGGCGTCGAAGACCAGTCCGCCGAACTTCACCCCCTGGGTGACGCCGTCCACGAAGGTGTAGTCCGACAGCAGGTTTCGCACGGTATCGGCGACGCGGCCCTTGCCGCCCACCAGGACCGGGCCGGGAAGGGCGGGCTCGCCCGCCTGGTAGCGACGCAGGGTCTCCGGCTGCGGCAGACCCAGCTTGCTGGCCAGGAACGCTCCCGGCGCGGAGTGGATGAACGTTCCGTACAGGTTGGGAGCGCCCTTGCTCTTGCTGGCAGCCACTATTCCTACCTTCTCTTCTCGTATGTGGTCGGTCCAACTCTCGGGACTCTCAGGGGCTTTCCCCGAACCCCCTGGAGGGCCCTTCGGAGCTTCGGCCCGGCGGGCCTGCGCCTTGATTGTCCGTCTCATGCCATCCTCCGCCCCGATGTGTGCGCTCAGGCCCGAACGCGGTCTCGAGCACATACGAGGGTGCGGTGTCGACAATGAACTTACTCCGGAGTAAGTTTAATGTAAACCAATCGGCGTCGGTCCTCCGGGACCGGGCGTGCCGGACATCCCCGATCAGACACTGGAGAATCGAGTGACAACCAAAGCCCGTTCGGCGAAGCCCGCGGCAAAGACCGGCAAGCAGGCTCGCCCCGTTGCGATCCTGGGTGGCAACCGTATTCCGTTCGCCCGTTCCGACGGCAAGTACGCGCACGCTTCCAACCAGGACATGTTCACCGCCGCGCTGAACGGCTTGGTCGCCCGCTACGGACTGCAGGGTGAGCGCCTCGGCATGGTGGTCGGCGGTGCGGTGCTCAAGCGCGTCGGCGAGCACGGCATGATCCGCGAAAGCGTGCTCGGCGGCACCCTGTCTCCGTACACCTCCGCCTACGATCTGCAGCTGGCGTGCGGCACCGGCCTGCAATCCATCGTGACGGTCGGTGACGCGATCGCCCTGGGCCGCATCGAGTCCGGTATCGGCGGCGGTACCGACACCACCTCCGACGCGCCGATCGGCGTGAGCGAGTCGATGCGCGAGTGGATGCTCGACGCCAACCGCGCCAAGAACAACAAGGATTACGCCAAGCTGGTCGGTCGCCTGCGTCCGTCCATGGTGGGTATCGAGATTCCGCGCAATGCCGAACCGCGCACCGGACTGTCGATGGGTGAGCACGCCGCCATCACCGCCAAGGAATTCGCCATTGCCCGGGAGGCCCAGGACGAGCTGGCCTACCTGTCACACAAGAATATGGCGGCCGCCTACGACCGTGGGTTCTTCGACGACCTCGTGACGCCGTTCCTCGGGTTGACCCGCGACGACAACCTGCGTCCGGGCTCGACCGTCGAGAAGCTGTCCACCCTGAAGCCGGTCTTCGGCACCAAGCTGGGCGACGCCACCATGACCGCGGGCAACTCCACCCCGCTGACCGACGGTGCCTCCGCGGTGCTGCTCGGCTCGGAGGAGTGGGCGGCCTCGCGCAACCTGAAGCCCCTCGCCTACCTGGTGGACTCCGAGGTCGCCGCCGTCGATTACATCCACGGTCCGGACGGGCTGCTCATGGCCCCGACCTACGCGGTGCCGCGCCTGCTGGCCCGAAACGGCCTGAAGCTGCAGGACTTCGACTACTACGAGATCCACGAGGCCTTCGCCTCCGTGGTGCTCGCCACCCTGCAGGCGTGGGAGTCGGACCAGTACTGCAAGGAGCGTCTGGGCCTGGACAGCGCACTGGGGTCCATCGACCGCGGCAAGCTCAATGTCAATGGTTCCTCCCTCGCCGCGGGCCACCCGTTCGCCGCGACCGGCGGCCGCATCATCGCCCAGACCGCCAAGCTGCTGGAGGAGAAGGGCGGGGGCCGCGCCCTCATCTCCATCTGCGCCGCGGGCGGCCAGGGTGTCGTCGCGATCGTGGAGCGCTAGACATCCGGTAACACCTCGCGCCGGTAGTCAGGCGCATGGCGGGCGGTGCCCGATCCGCATACGACGGATCGGGCACCGCCCGCCGCCGTTTCCGGCCACCGCCTCGCACTCGCTACAGCACCGCTTTCGCGGCGGACAGCACCTCCGACAGCAGCGGTAGGGATTCGTCGCGCTGGGGTGGGCGGGCCCACCAGCGGCCCTCGACGGTGTGGCGTCCGAAGCCGGTCGGCAGGATCACATTGCTGCGATGCGGGCCGATATCAACGCTGCCGCGCTCCAGCTGTTCTACGCATTCCGGTTGCGGATAACCGTCGAATACCGCCAGAAATGTTCGGCGGGGCGGGTTTTCGCGCACCAGCACCGGGCCGGGGACGCCGCGTACGGACAGTTCGTCGAATATCAACGCGCCCAATGATTCCGGGGTATTGAGGGCGGCGATGGTGTCGACCAGCGAGAGCACCACGAAGCCGGGGGTCGTGACATGGACATGAGGTAACCCGAACAGGGCTCGGTAAACGTTCGCCCAATCCTGGGGAGTGGTCAGTTCCTCCAACCGCAATCCACACACCTATCGGCTAGAAGTACAGCGACGGCGATGTCGATCATCGGCGGAAGGCCGACACCTGCCAGTGAAGCCCGCAGCCCGTCCCCACACCGGCAATTCGGGTGAATCGTTCGCAAACAGTATTTGATTTGCGGCTCCTTCGTCGCGCCGATGATTCGGCGCGTTCATATCCTGGTCTGCCGGTGTCCGCTCCGATCACCGTTGTTCAGGGTAACCTCAGGGTGAGCCCGACGCTCCTACCAGGAGGTTCGTCATGCCATGCGATCAGATGCTCATCGCCTACGACGGGTCCGAGAATGCCCGGCGGGCCGTGGAATACGCGGGACGGTTCCTCACCGCGAACCGGGCGGTGGTACTCACCGCCTGGGAGCCCATGGTCCGGCAGGCGGCGCGACTGACCGGGATATCCGGGGTGATGCAGCCGGACTGGGTGACCGATGACGAAATCGAGGACATCGCCTTCACCGACGCCAAGACCATCAATGCCGAGGGACTGAAACTGGCGGAACTGGCCGGGCTCAATGCCGAGGCGCGCACGGTCGAATGCACCACCACCATCTGGAATGCCATCGTCGATGTGGCCGACGAGTTGGATGTGGACATTATTGTGGCGGGGACGCGCGGGGCCACCGGAATAAAGGCATTACTGCACTCCAGCGTCGCGGACGCGGTACTCAAACACTGCCATCGGCCGGTGTTCCTGGTGCCACCGGTAGGGGAACAGAAATAGCGCCGCGGCACCCTCGGCAGCCAATCACGTAGCGGCGCCGCGGGCCTGGACGGCGGGCCGGAGCGGAGCGGCCACGCGCGCTGAGAGCTTCATCGCTCTCCCGCGGCAGCGCCGCGTGCGCGGACTATCGTCGGAAACACCATGGACGGATTCCTGCTCGCCACTCCCGGTGGGGTCGTACGCACCACCGGTACCCGCGCGGCCTTCGATGAGGTCGGCGCTGCCGCGTCGGCACTGCGGGACGGGGCCGAGGTCATTGTCGGGGCGCTGGCTTTCGATCCGCGGCGACCGGCCGCGCTGATCGTGCCCGAGCGGGCCCTGCACACCGCCGGACCCTGGCGGCCCGCCGCCCTGCCGGAGCTGCCCGAGGTACGGGTGGTCAGCGAGATACCCAGCGCGGCAGAGCATATGGCGCGCGTGGCCAAGCTGGTGAAGCAGCTCGCCGATCCGGAGGAGCCGCTGCGCAAGGTGGTCGCGGCGCGCTCGCTCATCGCCGGAGCCGGGGCGCCACTGGAACCGGAAGTCGTTGCCGCACATCTCATTACTCGCCATCCCCGGGCGAATGTTTTCGCCGTGGACCTGACTCCCGCCGGACGGCCCGGCGACACCCTGATCGGCGCCACCCCCGAGGTACTGGTCGCGCGACACGACCGCACGGTCACCTTGCGCCCGCTGGCCGGGACACTGCCGCGACTGGCCGATCCGGACGCCGATGCCGCGCAGGCCCGAGAGCTACTGTCCAGCAGTAAGAATCGCGAAGAACACGCCTACGTGATCGACTGGATTCGCGAGCAGCTCACCCCGGTATGCGATGAACTGTCCATCCCCGACGGCCCCGAGATCATCAACACCCACGAGGTATGGCACCTCGCCACCCCCATTACCGGCCGTCTCCGCGACCCGGCCACCACCGCCCTCGACCTCGCCGTCCTGCTGCACCCCACCCCCGCCGTCTGCGGCACCCCCACTCCCCTCGCCCTCGACACCATTACCGACCTCGAGGAGGACCGCGGCTTCTACGGCGGCGCGGTCGGCTGGTGCGATGCCCACGGCGACGGTGAATGGGTGGTCGCCATCCGCTGCGCCGAACTCTCCGCCGACGGACGCACCCTGCGCGCGTTCGGCGGCGGCGGCATAGTCGCCGCCTCCGACCCCCAGGCGGAGCTGGACGAGACCAGCGCCAAACTCCGCACCTTCCTCGGCGGCCTGCACTGCCGGGTGCCCGGGTAGGTCCACCCATCGAGCCGGACACGGCATCGGCGGCAGTGCGCGGCCGGGAATCTGCCAGCTGGCGCTGGTGCGGTGTCCACCAACGTTCGCGGCGTACTCACTCCCGTCATTCCGGCGTGCCGTTGGACGTAACCGGCACTAGCCGCCAGCTCTCGGCCTGCAGACCGGGTAGGTGCCACCTCCACCGCTCCCCCTGGCCTCCGGGGTAGACCAAGCAGATGATGGCCTCGGTGAGCAGGCCGAGCATGACCCAATCGGAGAAGTCGGCCGACCGTGCGACGGAGCCGGTTTCGGCGCAGCCGATCCCGCCACGAGCAGGACCGCCGTGAGCGCCACACGAAGCGCCTGGTCGGAAGCTCTACGCGGCACACCCCTCGTCATTCCGGCGTGCTTGTGGCCGGAATCCACACCCGAAAGTGCGTGCCACACGGTGTGGATCCCGGCCAAGAAGCGCGCCGGGACGACGGGGCGGTTCGCCATGAACGTGCGGCACTCTCGGCACCACGCTGCACGGCGTTGGCCAGCTCGTCAGCCTGCGCCGTCCCACACTCCGCACCGGCCGTGTGAGTACGTCGGGCAGGCTGCGAACTGTCGATCGAGTCGCTCTCGCGGCACCCTGATCGAGGCTGGCGACAGTGCCGCCCGCCGGGTCGAAGGGGCCGCCCGACACCCACGGAAGAGACGTCGTGGGTGTCGCAACCGGGCAACCGGTACGCACGTGTCGGCCTCCGGGGCACCGACCTGCTAGGTTGGCTCGGAGTTACGCATGCCGATGTATGGGAGTACCGCGATGAAGTTTGCCGTCCCTGGTGTAGCGAGCGCTGCCGGTGGAGCCCTGCTCGGACTGGTCGCTGTGCTGCTCGTGACGATGGCGGCGAGCCAGAACTCGCGCCCGGATATCGACCGCAGTGGCGATGCCTCGTCCTCGCTACTCAATAACGTCGAGTACGGCGCTCGCTGAACCTGCCGTCACCTGATTCCGCCGAAACCGGTCTAACCGACCGGTCCTCGGCCACCGCACCGCTGGGTCGCCGCTGGATGATCGGCACCGTGGTCGCGGCGTTCCTGCTCACCTTCCTGCAGGCGCCCGGCCGCACCGTCGCCGATACCAAATACGACCTGGCGCAGAACCCGCTCGGCTTCCTCGCGCGCGCCTCGCACCTGTGGAATTCACAGGCGCCCATGGGGCAGGTGCAGAACCAGGCCTACGGGTACTTCTTCCCACACGGGTCGTTCTTCTCCCTCGGACATGTGCTCGGCCTACCCGCCTGGGTAACCCAGCGCATTTGGTGGGCGCTGCTGCTGCTCGCCGGATTCTGGGGCATCATCCGCCTCTGCGAGATCCTCGGCATCGGCAGCCGCGGCTCCCGGGTGATCGCCGCGACCGCCTTCGCGCTGTCCCCGCGCGTCCTGACCACCCTCGGATCGATTTCGTCGGAAACCTTGCCGATGATGCTCGCGCCGTGGGTGCTGCTGGCTCCGGCGGCGCTCGGGGTGGCCGTCCGCACGCGACGGGTCGGCAGACCCGATCCGGACGACGTCGAGGGTGATGCGGTCAGACCCGAGCGCCAACGGCCCGACGCCGACAACAGTGACATCGCGCCCAGCGATTCCGCTGCCGACGGGGGTCCGTCCGCCCCTCCTCTCGCCATGCCGAGCGATCCTGGCGTCGCCGAGGGCGGCGTCCCACACAGCGGCCCCGCACCGGGTGCCGCTGGGCTCACACGAACGGTGACCGGATGGGTCACGGCCGCACGCGATGCGCTTCGGCCTGGCAATGCCCGCGACCGGCGAAACAGCGACACCACCGGACGTACCCGTCGAACGTGGGGCCACGCCACCACCCCCGCCGCGAGTGCGCTGGCGCTGGCGCTGATGGGTTCGGTGAACGCTGTCGCCACGGCGGCCGCGTTCCTGCCCGCCGCGCTGTGGTGGATCGCGTACAAGCCGAATCGGCGGTGGTGGCGGTTTACCCGCGCATGGATTCCCCTGCTGGTGCTGGCCACCTTCTGGTGGGTGGTGCCGCTGCTGCTCCTCGGCAAGGTGAGTCCGCCGTTCCTGGACTTCATCGAATCGTCGGGGGTGACCACGCAGTGGGCGTCGCTCGGAGAGGTACTGCGCGGGACCGATAGCTGGACGCCATTCGTATCTCCGGAGCGGATCGCGGGGGCGGTGCTGGTTACCCAGCCTGCCGCGGTACTGGCCACGGGGATGTTGGCCGCGGCGGGGATGGCCGGGCTGGCATTGAAGTCCATGCCGGGCCGGGGGCGACTGGCGCTGATTCTGTGTGTCGGGCTGGTCGGGATCTGCGCTGGATACGCGGGCCAATTGGGTGGGCCGTTCGCCGAGCAGGTCCGGCTCTTCCTCGACACCGGGGGCGCACCGCTGCGGAATGTGCACAAGCTGGAGCCGCTCATCCGGTTACCGCTCGTGCTGGGACTGGCACATCTGCTGAGCCGGGTGCCGCTGCCCGCATCCGTGCCGCTGCCGGTGTGGCGCAGCGCCTTCGCGCATCCGGAGCGCAATCGGATGGTCGCGGTGGCGGCGCTCATCCTCACCGCGCTGACATTGTCCACCTCGCTGGCGTGGACCGGGAAGCTCGCGCCGCGCGGCGATTACGACCGGGTGCCGCGGTACTGGCAGCAGACGGCGGATTGGTTGTCCGACAATGCTTCCGATACGCGCGCGCTGGTGGTTCCCGGAGCGCCGTTCGGCAGCCAGGTGTGGGGATTGACCCGCGACGAACCCTTGCAGGCCTTGGCGAGCACGCCCTGGGCGGTACGAGATTCGGTGCCGCTCAACCCACCCGGCGCGATTCGAGCCATGGATTCGGTACAGCGACTCATTGCCGACGGGCGACCGTCGGCGGGGCTCGCGGCCACGCTCGCCGAACAGGGCATCGGAAT
The DNA here is from genome assembly GCF_001613345.1 of Nocardia uniformis NBRC 13702. Lineage (GTDB taxonomy): Bacteria > Actinomycetota > Actinomycetes > Mycobacteriales > Mycobacteriaceae > Nocardia > Nocardia uniformis. Next base: position 33,754 of record NZ_BDCE01000001.1, read on the forward strand.
TCTGGTGCTGCGCAATGATCTCGACCCGGAAACCTCGCGGTCCACGCGACCGATACTGGCGCACCAGGCGATCGAAGGATCACCGGGACTGTCCAAGGTCGCCGAGTTCGGCGATCCGGTGAAGGCCACACAGGTGAACGGACTGGTCGCCGATGCCGACCTACAGCCCGAATACCCGGCCATCGAGATCTATCGAGTGCAGAACCGTCAGATCGGAACACCCGCCGACCTACGCGGCGGCGTGGGCGCACCCGGCTCCTTCCCCGGCGCGTACACGGTGCCACTCGACAGCGTGCCCGTGGTGCAGGGCGGCCCCGAAGTGCTGGAGCGATTGCAGCGCGATCCCGAAACGCCCTACGGCCCAACCTTGCTCGCCGCGGATGCCGCGACCGCCGAACTACCCGTCGACACGGTCACCATCACCGATACCCCGATGGACCGGGAGACCGACTTCGGCCGCGTCGACAACCACAATTCCGCGGTGCGCGCACCGGGCGACCCGCGCCGCACCTACAACCAGGTGCCCGACTATCCGGTGCCCGGTGCCGAACTCGTCCACGGTGAATGGTCCGGCGCCACCGTCACCGTCTCCAGTTCGGCCGCCGACGCCACTCAGCTCGGCGGGGCCGCGCCGGGCAGTTCCACCGCCGCGGTGGTGGACGGCGATCCCAGCACCGCCTGGATCAGCAATGGCACCCAGTACGCCATCGGACAGTGGCTGCGACTGGATCTCGATCAGCCGATCAGCTCCGGAGCACTGCGCATAACCACCAGCGGGGCCGCGATCGGAGCACCGATCAAGTGGCTGGAGGTGGCCACCGCCAAGGGGACGGTGTCGGCGCGTATTCCCGAACCCGGTACGCCGGTGAATATCTCGCTGCCGCCCGGCAAAACGCACTGGATCAAAATCACCGCCACTCAGACCGACAACGGCAGCAGGGGCGGACAGTTCGGGATCAGCGAACTCACCCTCAATGACTTCGCCACGCGCGATGAACCCGTGGCCGTCGATATCCGCCACCGCACGGTGCTGCCGCCCACCCCATCCGGCGCGCAGGTGGAAGGCTGGCGGCTCGGGCAGGAATTCCCCGGCCGCACCGCCTGTTTCGACTCCCCGGACCGGGTCCGATGCAATAAGGCCCTCGTCCTGGCCGCTGAGGAGCCCGGGGTATTCGAGCGCACCCTGACCGTGCCCGAAGCGCTCGCGGTGACACCGGATCTCATCGTCCGCACCCGGCCCGGCCCCGCCCTGGAGACCACGCTCAGCGACCCGGCGCGCCCCACCGCCCGCGGTCGCGCCGATGTCGCCGACCCGCGCGGCTCGGCCCTCGCCGCCACCGACGGCGACCCGCGCACCAGCTGGACCGCACCGGAAACCGCGGTCCGCAATCAACTCGGGGCCAAACCCACCCTGGTCATCGAGCTACCCGAACCCACCCTGGTGACCGGGCTCGACGTAACCCCCTCGCTCGGCAGCCTCCCGGCCCACCCCACCGCCCTCTCGATAAACCTCGGCGACGGCCCCCAGGTGCGCGAGGTCGACCCCGAGGCCGGCGTCCCCACCCGTATCGAGCTGCACCCGAGCGTCACCGACCGCATCGAACTCAGCATGCACACCTGGGAGCCGGTACTCGACCGCACCGCACTGGGTTTCGCCCAGGAGCAGTCTCCGGGCCTGGCCGAGGTGAATGTGCTCGGACCCGATTACCCGCCGCCCGCCGATCCGAACCGGCCCATCACCATCGACTGCGCCCACGGCCCGACCATTGTCTTCGCGGGACGCACCGTACACACCACGGTGACCGGCACCGCCGCCGAATTGCGTTCCGGCGCACCACTGCCCGCGCGCGTGTGCACGGCCGACGAGGTCGCGGCCGCGCTCCCCGAACTCAGCTCCGAGGGTGAAGCGCCCGGGGCGAACGATGATTCGATCATTCTGCCCGCGGGCCGGGTGGATGTGACCGTCGCGCCGACCGAATTGTTCTTCGTGGACGAGCTGCGCCTGGACCGGTTCGCACCGGACTCGGATCTGCTGCCCTCGCAATCCGGCGGCACCGCGAACGATCCCCAGGTATCCACAGGGGTTCGGGCCGCCGCCGGCACCCGACTGCTGGTGCTGCCGCTGAGCACCAATGTGGGGTGGCAGGCCCGCACCGCCGACGACACCGCCCTGGAGCCGGTGGTGATCGACGGCTGGCAGCAGGCCTGGCTGGTTCCGTCCGGGACAGAGGGACCGATCACCATCTCGTTCCCCGCCGACCGCTGGTACCGCCTGGCCATCTTCGGCGGACTACTCCTGCTGATTCCCCTGGTGCTGCTCGCACTACGGGGGCCGCGTGTTCGTCGCGACGAACCGCATTCCAGCTCGGCCGCCGACGACCCGGCTCCGCGCACCTGGCGCAGCCGCACGGTCAGCGCGCTCGGTCTCACCGCGGCCGCGACCCTGATCTCCGGACCGACCGCAATCGTGCTCACCGCAACGGCTCTCGTCGCCGATCGGGTCCGCCCCCGCAACTGGGACCGCATCCTGGTCGCCTTGGCCACCGGCGGCACCGCCATCTCGGCCGCCGCCCTCTCCACCGGCCCGTGGCGCTCCCCCACCGGCTATATGGGCGGATCCCTGTGGGTCCAACTCCCCGCCCTCATCGGCATCATCGCCGTCGGCGTGGCCGCCCTCCCGACCCGCCGCCGCAAACCTCTCGAAGACCCCGATCAGCCGGCCGCATAGCCGCCGCACCCCGGCCGCATAACCGCCAAACTCACCCGGCCGCACAGCCACCCGCCTCACCCGCATAGCCGCCCGCCTCACCCCGGGCAATCGCCCGG
>NZ_BDCE01000002.1 GCF_001613345.1 Nocardia uniformis NBRC 13702
CATGCCGGGATGACGAGGTTGGCTGGGACGACGGGCATGGCCGGGACGACGGGGGGCGCCAGGACCGCCGAGGACGACCGCGACAACGGGAGGCACCAGGACCGCCGAGGACGACCGCGACAACCGGAGGCACCAGGACCGCCGAGGACGACCGCGACAACCGGAGACGCCAGCATGGCGGGACGTGACCTGCATGACCGGGGGTCCCGACTACGGGATCAGCCGACGCGGCGGCGCGCCCAGCGGCGGCACGGCTCTTCGACGAGGGCGAAGCTCGCGGCGGCCAAGGGGATCGTGAAGGCGATGGTGAGGACGAGGATCAGCGGGAAGTTGCCGCGGAACGGCACGATGCCGAAGACCGGGAAGACTATGGACAGCACGGCCAGGTGCCAGAGGAAGATGCCGTAGGACCAGCGGCCGAGGATTGCGGCGGCGCTGCTTTCCAGCCAGCGGTGCCGAATATCCGGTCGCAGCACCAGCGGGGCCAGCAGGGCGAAGCCGAGGACCATGCCGAGCGCCATCTTCACGGCGTACTGCCACGGCTCGCCGCGGGTGAGGCCGGGCAGCCCACCCAGGTTGGTGGTGGAGAGCAGCATGGCCAGCAGCGCCACCGACCACAGGATCCACTGGTTGCGGGCCAGCCGACGCAGGCGCGGCACCTCGAGGTCGGCGAGTTCGGCCAACAGCATGCCCGCCGCGAACCACGGCAGATATCCGGGCAGCCAGTTATCGGCGTGAATGGCCTCCGGGGTCGGCACCGGCAGGAGATTCCAGCCGAGACACACCAGACCCAGTGTCAGCACCACCGGAACCCGCCACCGCGCCCGCGCTCCGCGCAACCACATCACGCTCCAGGCCAGCAGCGGCAGCAACAGGTAGAACGCCACCTCCACCGACAGACTCCACATTTGGGTGAGCCCATCGGTCAGGGTGAGCGGTACGAATACCTGCGTCAGACCGAGATTCGACAGCCAGACCCGGAATCCCGCCGTGTGCGCTGCGCTGGGCAGCAGGATCAGGACCGCGCACACCACCACCCAGTAGGCGGGGAGAATTCGGGCCGCGCGATGCAGCAGATACCGCCCGGCTGGCGGTGAGCTGCCGAGTCCACGCGCGGCGGCGGCGTGCGGCCGCCAGAGCAGATATCCGGACAGCGCGAAGAACACCGCGACCGCCATATCGAAGCGCTCCCACACCCGCCCGAGCACCGGCATACTCGTCGCGCCGGTCTGGAAGGCCACGTGAGTGACCACCACGCCGAGTGCGGCCATACCGCGCATACCTTCCAGCGCGGGCACGAACCCGCCGACGCGGCGGGAGGTGCCGGGGTCCGCGACGACCGGCGTGTTATGCGTATTCGCTACCGACAGTTCGGAATCCCGGTCGATCGCATCCCCCGCGGCAGTGGAATGCCCCCCGAACCGGACCGGCCGGGCCGGTTCGGGGGACGAGTTCAGGGTTGCGGTCATAGGGCTCCAGTCTGCCTTGTCCGCCCATATGTGAGCACTCCGCGTTTGACTTAAGGCCGTTTCGCGGGAATTTCCGGCCTCGGCACAGCGTAAGGGCAGACCAGCCTGTTAGTGTCGGGGCTCACGCGTGCTGCGCGGCGACCGCAGTACCGCCGGAACGACCTGTTTTGACGACGAGGAGAACCCGCATGGCACTGAGTGCCGGTACCAGAAGGACAGTGGCCTGCCTACTCGTGGGGTTGGGCGCCTTGCTGCTCGTCGCTGCGGTGATGATCCCCACCTACACGGTCAAACAGCTCGCCAAGACGCCGCTCGACCTGGAGATCACCACTGTAGCGACCACCGCGCCGGATAAGCCCGGCGAAGTCCTCGACGCCACGTCGCTGACCTCGCCCGAGGGCTCGGCGAAGGTCGACACCGGCGTCCCGCTGTTCTCGCAGCGCTTCGTGACCATCGAGGATCCGGTCAGCGCCGACGTGCTGACCATCCAGGCCGGTCAGACTTTGCGCCGCACCGACAAGCAGGGTGACACCGGACTGCTGACCGCGTCCATCGACCGCGTCACCGTGGACCGCAAGACCGGTGAGCCGGTCGACGAGGTGGACGGCGGCCCGAACGGCGCCATCGGTGCCACCGTCGACAAGAACGGTCAGACCGTGATGGATCCGGTGCAGCACGTCGGTCTGCAATACCGCTTCCCGCTGGGCACGGAGAAGAAGGACTACCCCTACTTCGATATGAACGCGCGGCAGACCCACGACATCAAGTTCGTCGAAGAGACCGAGATCAACAGCACGAAGGTCTACCACTTCCAGCAGTCCATCGCGCCCGTCGATCTGTCGACCGTGGTCAACAGCCCCGCCAATAAGCTCTCCCTGCCCGCCGCCAAGTGGGGCGTGGAAGGCGGCGAGGAGCCGGTGACCATGTCGCGTTGGTACACCAACGTCCGCGACCTGTGGGTGGAGCCCGAGACCGGTACCGTCGTCAAGGGTGGCGAGCAGATCCACCAGTACTACGCCCGCAGCGCCGACAAGCCGGAAGTGACCGTCCTCAAGGGCGACCTCGTCTTCGACGAGAACACCGTCGAATCGCAGATCTCGGTGGCCAAGGAGAATATCGACAAGCTGGCCGTCTACGGTCGCGTCCTGCCGATCGCCTTCGGTGTGCTCGGCGCCATCGCGCTGATCGCGGGCCTGGTGCTCGGCCTGTTCGGCAGTCGGGGTACCCCGGCTCGGGCGGGTGGTGCCCGCACGGGTACGCCGCGTCAGACGCCGCCGAATCCGGGTCAGGGGCAGCCGTTCTCGGAAGCGCCGACCCAGCAGATCGACATCAGCAAGAGCGATAAGCAGCCCTGATCGGCCGAACTGACATCGAAGCGGCTCCCCACCTTTCACAGGTGGGGAGCCGCTTCGCTTTCGGAATGGTCGCGCCGGACTACCCCCTGAATGCCCCTACCCTTGGGGGTTCGCCACCCTCCCGCATGCAGCTGTGCCATCCGCCTACCGGGATCGAAACCGAGATCGGCGATGTCGCCTGTCCGCCTGCGTCATTCCGACGCGCCGCCTCCCCATCCGACGCGCCGCCTCCCCATCCGACATGCCGCCTCCCCATCCGACGCCCACTCGTCATTCCGGCGTGCCCTCTCGTCATTCCGGCGTGCGTTTGGCCGGAATCCACACCTCCGCAGAAGTGGATCCCGGCCAAAAGCAGGCCGGGATGACGGACCGCGGCGATGCCGGGTTCACCCCCGGTGCAGGCGATTCGCCGCCGGTGCGACCCGAGTGGCGCTCAGCGCGATGGCCGCGATAACGACCGTGGTGATCGCCACGGTGACGGTGGCGATGGTGATCAGCCCGAGTACGGAATGGGCAAGCGTGAGCATGGCGGTGATTCCGGCGGCCAGCCCTATCCAGGTGAGGGCTGCCGGGGCGGTGCGGTCGGCCGCGATCGCGGATAGCAGCGCGCCCTGCAGGACGGCGAGCAGCGCGCCATCGAGGGCGAACAGCCAGAGCGTGCCCTGCACCGGGGCGTAGTCCTGTCCGGCGAACAGTGGGGCGAGTGGGGCGGCGATCGCCGCGCCGAGGACCGCGAGCACACCGATCCCGGATAGCACCGCGAGCGCCGATCGAATCGCCTGCGCGGAATGCTGTGGCTGTGCCATCCGTGGATACAGCACCACGCCGACGGCCTGCGGTAGCCAGAACGCGATCTTGGTGGCGACCGCGCCGAGGGCGTATCGCCCGGCATCATCGGTTTCGAGCACAATCCGGGACACGATCAGATCCGCGGAGGACAGGGCCATGAGTGCGGCTTGCAGCTGCGCCGCGCGGAGCACGGGTACGACACCCCAGGCCGTATCGTTCGCGGACTCCCCGGCTGCGCCCGGAGTTCCGAGACTGTCGGCGGGCCGGTCGGGGCCACTCCGAATGCCGCGCGAATCAGGGCCGCCCGAAGCGGCTCCCGCCGCGAACCGCGCGCCCACACTCGCCGCCGCGATACCGGCGGCAGCGGCCCACAGTGCGGCAGCGGTCCCGCCGCCCGCCGCCAGCACAATGACAGCCGGCGTCACCCGCAAGATCCCCGCCCCGCCGAGCACCATGGCCAGCTCACGGAACCGCCTGTGCCCCTGCAGAATCCCCTGCTCCCCCGACAGCAGCACCAGTACCGGCGCGGCCCCCAACGCCGCCGCCGAAGCCCCCACTCCCACCTTCAATACCGAACTCACCACGGGCACGAGCAGCACCGCCACCGCCGCCACCAGCGCCGCACACCGCCAAGCCACGCCACGCGCCGCCCCCACCGACGCACCCCGCACAACTTCGCGTGCCACCACGTTCTGCAACGCCAACGCCGGAACAGCGCACAACAACTGCACGGCCATCAAACTCGCGAACGGGCTGTATCCCCCGACCCCCAACCACCGGCTGGCCAGCAGCTGCAGCAGATACCCGGCCACATTGGCCGTCATCGCCCCAACCGTCACCAACGTCAGATCCGCGACAACAGGCAGACGGCGTACAGCGGACACAACGGCAATGCTCCCACCCGCCCCCACCAGGCTCATCCCCACCCCGAGCTTCCCCCGCAAAGTTGGGCAGAGAACAGACCGCGCGGTCAGGGGGACATGGTGGCGGCAACGCCCGAGTGCTCCCCGCCCTCATGTCCCCCTGACCGATCGGTCTCCTTCGTTCTTGTTGTTTGTGGTCTCGGAACGGGACCACAGCCAGCCAGCCAGGCTGGAATGCGGAGATGACGGCTCTCAACTGGGGAGCCCGGGTCGGGTACGGCACACGACGTCACCACACTGATTTGTCATTTGCTTCTCCCGAATACCGCTGGAACCGCAGCGCCCTCTCTCGACTTGGCCACGTAGGCCCCGAGAACAGCAGTTGGTCGCCCACCCGGCCAGAACCGTACCCACTCCACGCGCCTCCGGTCGGGCGCTCCGGCCGAACCCACAGCGGTGAACGTAGGGTGCTGGACGTGACAGCGGTCGGTAACAAGCGGCAATGGTTGGGGCTGGTGCCCGCCGGGTACAGCCTGACACTGGCGCTTGTGGTGCTCGGGCCATTGCTGAGGTCGGGGTACTTACTGTTGCGGGATGCGGTCAGCACGCCGCGGTCGTATCTGACCGATGCGGCATTGGGCGTAGGGGACGCTGCGCCGCGGGCGGTACCGCAGGACGCACTCGTCGCCGCGGTGTCGTCGGTGGTCGATGGCGGATTCCTGGTAAAGGCCATTCTGGTGGCGGCGCTGTGGTTGGCGGGGTGGGGAGCCGCGGTACTGGCGCGCGAACTGCTTCGCGTCGCGCTCGGTCCGCAGCTGGTCGCGGCCACGGTCGCGGTGTGGAATCCGTATGTCGGCGAGCGACTCCTGCAAGGGCATTGGAGTCTGCTGACCGGGTATGCGGCGCTGCCGTGGATTGCGGTGCTGGCCAATCGCCTGCGCGGCGACCGAGATTCGGAGCCGGGTGACCGGTTCGATCGGGTGCGGCTGTGGGCAATACTCGGCGGCTGTTGGGCCGCAGCCGGTTTGACACCGACCGGCTCGCTGCTCGCCGGATTGACGGGGCTCCTGCTGGTGGGGCGGCGCAATCTCATTGGGGCGGCGGCACTGTGGGTGGCGACGGCGTTGCCGTGGCTGACAGCCACCGCGCTGTCCGGGGCCGGGGGCGACCCGTCGGATCCGGCCGGGGTGGCGGCCTTCGCGGCCCGCGCCGAACCCGGACTGGGGACGATCGGCAGTCTGGCCGGATTGGGTGGAATCTGGAACAGCACAGCGGTACCGGACTCGCGCACCACGATTTTCGCGCTGATCGGGACATTGATACTGCTCACCATGGTGGTCTCGGGCCTGCGCCGGGTCGCCACCGAAGGCGATCGCAATACCCTGCACGTCCGTCGAATTCTGTTGGTACTGGCCGCTATCGCGATCGTGCTGCCCGCTCTCGGGGCGACCGGATGGGGACTCGCGGCGGGCGAGTTCCTCGTTGTCCACGTGCCCGGAGCGGGTCTACTTCGGGACACCCAGAAGTATGTGGCCCTCGCCGTCCCCGCATTCGCCCTGTGCGCGGCCGCCGGATGTGGGGTCCTCGCCGAGAAATTGGCCGGGCGCGGTCGGATGCCCGCCCAGTCGCATTCCGAGGCGGAATCTCGCGCGCACCGAAATCCGGCACCCGGGAGCACCGACGAGCCCAGTGCCCCAACGGAACTCGCAACAACCGCAACCAACGGCGATCGGCTCGAATCGGCCACCGACACCGCCGGAATCAGTCCGAAGACCCCCTACCTCGCGGCGCTCTTCATCGCACTGCTGATCGCCGCCCTGCCCGACCTGGCCTGGGGCGTCGGCGGAGCCCTGCGCCCAGTGCACTACCCGCCCGGCTGGCAGCGCGTCGCCACCCTGGTGGATACCCCCGGTGATATCGCGGTCCTCCCCGGTGGCATGTTCCGCAAATTCCGTTATTCCGGTTCTGCTCCGGTTCTCGACCCCGCCCCCCGCATGCTCCCCCGCGACGTCCTGCAAACCGGTGAACTACCGGTCCGGGGCGCGACGGTCACCGGCGAAGGCGCCCGCGCCCGCGAGGTCGAACAGCTCCTCCTGCGCGGCGGCTCCCCCACCGCCCTGGCCCGCCTCGGCGTCGGCTGGGTGCTGGTCGAAGGCGAAACCCCCGGCCCCCTGGGCGAATCGAAAACCACCCTGGCACAACTGACCCCGGTCTACACCGACCCGGCCGTCCAGCTCTACCGCATCCCCGGCCCCATCACCGACCACGACGCCACCCCCACCGCCCGCCGCACCGCCGGAGCCGCCCACCTCCTCTGGGCCGCCCTCCTCGCCACCGGTGTCCTCGCCGCGATCACACCCACCCGCCACCGCAACCGCCCACAGGAACCATCGGCATCAACAGAACCATCCACCACCTGATCTCGAAGACGCCGAATCCGCGGCGGCCGATTCGCCGCCCAGCCGCCTTCGTCATTCCGGCGTGTATGTGGCCGGGCCGCGATGACGGGGCGGTTCGGTCGCGAAACGTGCGGTACTTCCGGCCACCTGCTCAGGAATGGTGCGCTGGCGCGGCGGCCACAAGACGAAGACACGATCACCTCGGCCGACCGCTGTCAGCGGCGCGAAGCCCACGTGAGCGAAATACGCTGCGGCTAGGACTGGTTCGCTGCTGCGGTGGCGACCAAACCGGAGACTCGGTTGCCTCGGGCGACGGCTGCCAGGACCTCGTAGACGCCGTTTCCGGTTTGCTCCCAGGAGAATTCGTGGGCGCGGGTGCGGGCTTTTTCGCCGAGGACGGTGCGGGTGTCGGGTTCGGTGAGTAGGTCGCCGACGGCTTCGGTGAGTTGGGTGGGGTCGTCGACCAGTAGGCCGGTGACGCCGTCGACTATGGAGTCGGTGAGGCCGCGTGAGCTGCGGTAGCCGATGGTCGGGACGCCGTGCTGGGCCGCTTCGATAACGGCTAGGCCCCAGCCTTCCTTGCGGGAGGGCAGGACGTGGACCCAGGCGCGGGCGAGGAGTTCGTGTTTGCGGGTTTCGTCCACATGGCCGTGGAAGGTGACCGCTTCGGCGATACCGAGGCGGTGGGCGTGGGCCTTCAGGTTGTCGGCCCACCAGCCGCCGCCGATAACGTCCAGGTGCAGGTTCGGGATACCCGGGCGCAGGGTGGCGACGGCATTGAGCGCGTCCTCGATCTGCTTGTGCGGGACCAGGCGGGACAGCACCACAATGCTCGGGTGTGCGGTGCGGGTGGCGTCGGATCCGGCGGCCACCTGCGCGGGCACCGGTTCGGCACCATTGCGGACCACGGCGACGCGCGACTGCTCGACGCCGAGTGCGGCCAACTCCTCCGCCGACGGCAGGGAAACGGTCAGGTACTGGTTGTGGCGGTGCACCCGTGGCGACAGCCGGGATTCGATCCACCAGCCGATCCGTCCGACCAGGCGGCCCGCCACCGGCCACTGCTCCCGATGCCCGTGATGCACCAGCACCACCGTCGGCGCGGCGGCAGCGGCACGGGCGAAGAAGGGAATCCCGTTCTGCGTGTCGATTACCGCATCCGGCCGCAGCCCCTTGAGCGGCCCGACTCCGAACCGACCCAGCGCGATAGCGGCGAGCGCTCGCGGGTACACGGTGTAGCGGCCCCCGGCCCGGCTGATCTCGATTCCGTCGACCCGCTCGCGCTTCGGCGCACCCGGATATCCGGCGGTCCGCAGGGTGACCTTCACGCCCCGCGCGGCCAAATGCGCCCCGACCTGCTCCAAATACCGCTCACTACCCCCGCCTTGCGGATGTCCGGTGTCGCGCCAGCACAGCAGCAGCACTTCACGCACGGGCTTCTCCAGGTCGTTCTCACGGGAATAGACAGACAACGGGCTCCACCCTAACTGCCCACGCCTTTTCCCGGACCGTCAGTGGTCACTCGACCAAACCAACCGCCCCCTATTGGCGGCTCGACGGCGGCGAATAGGTATGGGCGGGCAATGTCGCTACCGGGTCGCTGTGCGAGACTCGCTGCCATGCTTCGAGCCGCGCATATCGGGACGCGCCGTCCGCGCTTCGCCCATCGCGCCACTTTGCGGCGGTCCCTGCGGTTGCTGGGCAGTTTCAAATTCGAGCAGACGGATCCGGCGGTGTTCTATGGGGGACTGGCCGTCGATACCTCGCAGCTCGTGCGCGATTTCTACAGCGATTTGACCGGTCGGGCACTACGCGGGACCACGGTCCTCGATGTGGGTGGCGGTCCGGGGTATTTCGCGGAGGAATTCGCCCGGGAAGGTGCGCGCTACATTCCGGTCGAACCGGACCCTTCGGAAATGCATGCGGCCGGACTGTCGGTACCGGGGGCGGTGCGCGGTTCGGGAATGGCCCTGCCGTTCCGCAATGACGCTGTGGATATCTGCATTTCCTCGAATGTGGCCGAACATGTACCGCAGCCGTGGGTAATGGCCGACGAGATGATGCGGGTGACCAGACCGGGCGGATTGATGATCCTGTCGTACACGGTGTGGTGCGGACCGTTCGGCGGGCACGAGACCGGTCCGTGGCATTACCTCGGCGGTGAATACGCGGCGCGGCGGTATCTGCGCAGAACGGGGAAGGAACCGAAGAACCGGTTCGGGAAGTCGCTGTTCTCCGTGAGCGCGGCCGACGGACTGAAGTGGGCACGCGCCGTGCCCGAAGATGTGGAGATTCTGGCGATCTTCCCGCGGTATCACCCGCGCTGGGCGTGGTGGCTCGTCCGGGTGCCCGCGCTGCGCGAGTTGCTGGTCAGCAATCTGGTCGTGGTCGCCACCAAACGCGCGCCCGCTACCGGGCAGAACGCCGCGACGAGCCAGCGATCAGCGGTTGAGCTGCCCGCGACGCCAGAGTCGGCCTAATCCACCGGCGCATTCGGGTTCGCTCCATGGTGACTCCTGGGTTGCGAGCCCCACGGTTTCCATGGCCGTCAGCCCCACCTGTCCGGCGAACGCCTTCACCGCAGCTACCGCTTCGGCCGCTTGCAATGCGGCGGTCGCCTGTTCGGTCGTGAGGGTCCGCCCTGGCAGGAATGACACCACCCACCCCCCGATTCCGACGCTTTTCGCCTGATGCGGCGTGAGATCGCTGGTCATCAACGATCGATCGATCACTTGCAGCGCCATGACTCGGACTCCCCTGCGCGATAACGGTTTATGAATCTAGCGAGCTATCCATGGTTGCTATAAGCATGCTCGCCGCGCTCGAAGAATGCAATAGTGCGTTCAGCGAAACACGAACCGACAGGTCGGAATTCGATTTTCGGAAAGCCTGAAGTTAGCCATCCGTATGCGGAAGCGATTGCGCGCGTGTGGTTCTCGCACCTCAGCTGTCCGACATGACCAATCGCAGCACCGGTTGACCGGTCCGGCCATCCCGCCGCGGACCCTCGACGACCTCGACTCGCCACCCCGGCGGCAATGCCCGCTGCAACTTACCCGCAGCCCGCTGCAGTGGTGTACTGGCGGATATCGGCGCAATGTCCGCTATCTCCGGGAAAACGAAAGCCTCGAAGTCCAGATCGGTCATGCCATCGCCTACCTTTCGCGAGTCGGTTCAGCGCACCCCCGGCTGAACACACCTGCCGAAGACGAGCGGTGACAACCTCAGTTGAAAAGAATAGCTAACTTGTAGCAATTGAGCAGAAAGCTCCGAGACGAAATCCACAGTGAGCATAAGCCACCGATGGGCAAACCGAATTGCGAACCGCGCAGACAATGCGAAAGGCCGTGAAACGAAACCGCTACCGGCAAGGTGAATTTCATGCTGTTCACATAACCTGAGACGCCAGTCTGGACCATGATCCATACAACCGTCGACCCGAAACTGTAACGTGTTCTCATGGATTACGAGAGCCTGTTCATCGGCGGCGAGTGGACCGCCCCGGCAACCGCCGGACGTACCGCCGTCATCTCCCCCGCCACCCTCGAAACCGTCGGCAGCGTGCCCGTAGTGGGCCGCGCCGATGTGGATGCCGCAGTCGCCGCCGCACGGCGGGCCTTCGACAGCGGGCCCTGGCCGGCCACCGCGCCCGAAGAACGCGCCGAGGTGCTCGCCCGCGTCTCGCAGCTGCTCGATCAGCGAGTCGGAGACCTGGTCAACGCCCTCAGCGCCGAAATGGGCGCACCCGCCATGACGGCCAATACGCTCAATTATTTCCCCGCCAAGGCCACCCTCGATTTCTACGCCGGGCTCGGAAAGTCGTTCCCGTGGACCGAGACTCGCACTGGCATGTTCGGCACCAGTCGGGTATCGCGTGAACCGGTCGGGGTGGTCGCGGCGGTGATCGCCTGGAATGTGCCGATCTTCCTCGCGGTCAATAAACTGGCTCCCGCACTGCTCGCCGGATGCACCATCGTGCTCAAGCCCGCACCACTCACCCCTTTGAGCGCCAACCTGCTCGCCGACCTCTTCGCCGAGGCCGGGTTGCCGGAGGGCGTGCTGTCGGTACTGCCCGCCGACACCGAGGTCTCCGAGTACCTGATTTCGCATCCGGATGTGGACAAGGTGACGTTCACCGGCAGTACCGCTGTGGGCCGCAAGATTGCCGCGATCGCCGGAAGTCAGCTCAAGCGCTGCTCATTGGAGCTTGGTGGCAAATCTGCCGCAATCTTGTTGCCGGACTTGGATATCGCCGACAGCATGCCGAAACTCGCCTTCTCCGGACTCATGAACAGCGGGCAGGCCTGCGTTGCCCAGACTCGCATTCTCGCCCCGCGCAGTCGCTATGACGAGATTGTCGAAGCCCTGGCGGAATCCGTGCGCGCCATGAAGACCGGCGAACCCAGCGATCCGACCGCCACACTCGGCCCACTCATCTCCGAACGGCAGCGGGAACGGGTCGAGGGCTATATCGCCAAAGGTAAGGACGAGGGTGGCCGCCTGATCGTGGGCGGTGGTCGCCCGGACGGCCTGCGCGGATGGTTCGTCGAGCCCACCGTCTTCGCAGATATCGCAAACACCATGACCATCGCCCGCGAGGAAATCTTCGGACCGGTCCTCTCGGTCCTCCCCTACGATACCGAGGAGGAAGCCATCGCCATCGCCAATGACAGCGAGTACGGGCTGGCCGGTTCGGTCTGGACCACCGATATCGACCACGGCGTGGAGGTGGCGTCCAAGGTGCGCACCGGCACCTATGCCATCAACTGGTACGCCTTTGATCCCTGTGCCCCCTTCGGCGGCTACAAGAACTCGGGTATCGGACGCGAAAGCGGTCCGGAGGGCCTGGATGCCTACTGCGAGCAGAAGTCCGTGTTGATGCCGATGGGGTTCTGAGCCTGACCCCACGCGAACGGCCCGCTCGCACCCGTGGGTGCGAGCGGGCCGTTCAGGCTGGGTGAGCGTCAGCCGAGACGCTGCTTCAAGGCCTCGAACTCGTCGCGAACGCCGGACGGCAGCTTGTCGCCGACGAATTCGAACCACTCCTCGATGAGGGGGAGTTCGCGCTTCCACTCTTCGACATCGACCTTCAGGGCCTCGTCGACATCGGCGGCATTCACGTCCAAGCCCTCGAGGTCGAGATCGGCCGCGGAGGGGACGTTGCCGACCGGGGTGGCCTCGGCCTCGGCCGAACCCGCGATACGGCCGACAATCCACTCCAGCACGCGGGAGTTCTCGCCGAATCCGGGCCACAGGAAGCGGCCGTCCTCGCCACGACGGAACCAGTTGACATAGAAGATCTTCGGCAGCTTGTTCGCGTCCGCGCCCTTGCCGAGCGAGACCCAGTGGTCCATGTAGTCACCGACGTGGTAGCCGAGGAACGGCAGCATGGCCATCGGGTCGCGGCGCACGGTACCGACCTTGCCCTCGGCCGCGGCGGTCTGCTCCGAGGACATGGTGGCGCCCATGAAAACGCCGTGCTGCCAGTCGAAGGATTCGGTCACCAGCGGGATGGTGGTCTTGCGTCGACCGCCGAACAGGATGGCCGAGATCGGCACGCCCTGCGGGTCGTCCCATTCCGGAGCCAGCGTCGGGCACTGCGACATCGGCGTGCAGTAACGCGAGTTCGGGTGCGCGGCAAGGGTTTCCGACTCGCGCTCGTACCAGTCGTTACCCTTCCAGTCGATCAGGTGATCGGGGTGGCCCTCCAGACCCTCCCACCACACATCGCCGTCATCGGTCATGGCGACATTGGTGTAGACGGTATTGCCCGCATCGATGGTGGCCATCGCGGTCGGGTTCGAGCTGTGGTTGGTGCCCGGCGCGACGCCGAAGAAACCGAACTCCGGGTTCACCGCGTACAGGCGGCCGTCCTCGCCGAAACGCATCCACGCGATGTCGTCGCCGAGAGTTTCGGCGCGCCAACCGGGGACGGTCGGCTGAATCATGGCGAGGTTGGTCTTACCGCAGGCCGACGGGAACGCGGCGGCGATGTAGTAGGCCTTGTTCTCCGGCGAGATCAGCTTGAGGATGAGCATGTGCTCGGCCAGCCAGCCCTCGTCGTGAGCCATGGCCGATGCGATACGCAGCGAGTAGCACTTCTTGCCCAGCAGCGCGTTACCGCCGTAACCCGAACCGTAGGACCAGATCTCGCGGTCCTCGGGGAAGTGGGTGATGTACTTGGTGTCATTGCACGGCCACGGCACATCGGCCTGACCCGCTTCCAGCGGCGCACCCACGGAATGCAGGGCCTTCACGAAGGGGCGGTCGGTGCCGAGCTTCTCCAGCGCGGCCGCGCCCATGCGGGTCATCACGCGCATCGACACCACGACGTACTCGGAATCGGTGAGCTCGACGCCCAGCTTCGGATCCTCGGCGCCCAGCGGGCCCATGCAGAAGGGCACCACGTACATGGTGCGGCCCTTCATGGATCCGCGGTACAGCTCGGTCATGGTGGCGCGCATCTCGGACGGATCGACCCAGTTATTGGTCGGGCCGGCGTCGGCTTCGTCGTGCGAACAGATGTAGGTGCGCGATTCGACGCGGGCGACGTCGGAGGGATCCGACAGCGCGAGGTAGGAGTTCGGCTTCTTCGCCTCGTTCAGCTTCTTGAAGGTGCCCGCGGCGACGAGCTGCTCGGAGAGGCGCTCCGCCTCTTCCTCGGAACCGTCTGTCCAGACCACGCGATCTGGCTGGGTGAGTTCTGCGACCTCCTGTACCCAGGCAAGCAGTTCCTTGTGCTCGGTGGGCGCGGTGCCATCGTGAAGACCAGGAATGGTCGCTGAGGTCATGAAAACTCTCCTGAGATGGGCGGCATGGGTGCTCTGAGCGGGCGACAGACCAGCTCGCGACACCCGGGTGCAACCAATTGCGGTCGGGCCTCCGCTCCGGCGTTGCCTGTAGCACGTCCCGGCTGGACGACGTACAAGGACGAAGCGGACGCCCACGTTCCTGCTATAGAGGTTAACGCCATATATCCCCCCGGCAGGAATCGGGTTGTCCAGTCGGTACCGGGTCGATACCGCCAACCTGCGACTATGCGAATCCCAGTGTGTCAAGGTCACGTTCGCAGGCCGCCAATTGCGCCGGTCGGCGGGCTGCCGCGGTGCGCAGCCGCGCCTCGATCTCACCCACTCGGCGGTCTGCCACGACCATCCGCGCGGTCGTAGAACGGACTACATGGTCTGTGAGTTGTTCCTCAGCGTCGACCAGAACCGCCGCCACGCGCTGCTCCAATTGCGCCTTCACATTGACCAGGGCGTCGGCGATCCACTGCCGCAGATGCGCGCGGTCGGCCAGCTGCCCGCGCGCCCGTGCCAGCCAGGCCGCGACGGCCGCACCGAGCAGCAGGGTCACCGGGACCGTGGCGTAGTCGAGAGCGGGTACGAGCGCGAAGGGAGAAACGATCAACCGGCCCAGCCCGAATCCGGCGGAGGCGCCGACCGCGATCATCAAGCGGTCCTCCACGCCGGGATGCCGTGGCTCCGGCCCCGGACCGACCCGCGGCGTGGTGGGGCGCTGGGTACGGCGCGATTTCACGGGTGGGTCCGGTTCGTCGGGGCCGGTCGGCTCCTGAACGTGCTCGCTATCGAGTGATTCGGCGGCGCTGGCGGCTGCGGCGGACCGAATGACGCGGTCGAATGGCTCCATAGCGATCTCGATGAGCTGGGTCAGTTCGGCGAAGCGGTGCAGGAATTCGGTGTCGATGACGGCGGTCAATTCATGCACGGCACATTGCAGACTCTGTGGATAGTCGCGCTGTTCCGCGCGGCCGAGGCGTTCCACATCGGCCCGTGCGGCGATATTGAGTTGCCGGATGCGCGCACCGACCTCGTGGACGAGATCGACTCGGGCGAGCTGAAGCCGACTGTGCAACGTGGCCATGGCGACGGAGCGCCCGCCATCGCTGGCCGCGAGCAGCATGACGCGCTCCTCCCGCAGGGCGGCCACATCGGAACCGGAACGCAGTAGGTCGATCTGCTCGTCGACGCGGTGACGGGTATCGGCGATCACCCGTTTCAGCACCGCCGCAGCCTGGTCAGCGGCCGTCACCGCACCCGTCGCAGCCGCGAGCCGCGCGTGCAATAGCGCCAACCCCGACCGATCCAGCAGTGCGGCATCATCACCGGCGCCCGCAGCCAGGGCCAATTGCGGTGATACCGGCACGATGTCGACATCGACCCCATTCGGCCGCACAGCGCGCAACAGGTCCAGATCCCGATCGAGCACCGCCCGCCACTCGGAGTGCGCGTGAATACCATTGAGCCCGAAAACAACCCGGGCCCCCTCTGCCCACAGCCTGTGCGCAACCTCCAGGGTGTGCGCCCCGGCCGGGCCGCCCGCATCGAGCAGTACCAAGGCCACCCCCACCGGACGCTCCGGCTCCACGACCGGTTCCGACAATCCGATCCGCGGCGTGAACTTCGCCAATCCGGCCCGCAGCAGAGCGGTATTCGCGTCGTCCACACCCACCAGCACCGCATCCCGCACCGCGCCATCCCCGGCCCGCGCGGTCTCCAACAGCGCCAGGCCTTGCGGATTCCAGCGTTCCAGAACGGCTTTCGCCGTGGCGGGTATCGGAATCAGCACACGCGGCGTCGACACGCTGGGATGGAGCGGCGAGGGCGCACTATCAGCGTTTACCGAACCAGGACCAGGGCCGGTCCGCACCTCAGCGTCGGATGGCGTTGAGGATTCCGGCCGCGGCTGCCCTCGACGCAGCGGTAGGTGACCGGAAGGGAGCGGGTCGATAGCGGGCGTCGCACCGATGCCGGGCATACCATCCGAGGCAGGTCTTTCGTCGGTGTCGTGGGCGCTGCCGGGGCGGTCGGGATGGCGGTCGATCGCGGGGTGGTCGAAGTCGGACATCGTCATCCGTTCCCTGAGGCAGCCGTCATCGCGGCGCGGTGTGGCGCGGCGGCGGGTGGGCGGTCGGCGGGGCTGCGCTCCTCCGCGCCGTGCAGGTATCGCTCGATGAGGTCGCGATCGGATAGCAGGTGGTCGGGGCCGGAATCAGCTCGAAGGGGAGCGTCGGAATCGGCCCGGGCCGCCAAATAGGCGAGGGCGTCGAGAAATTCGGCGTTGCGGGTCACGGTGAGTTGTTCGTAGCGGCGGTGCAGTTCGTGATGGAGGGGGTCTATTCCGCTGGCCGCGTGCAGGATCTGCAGGAGGCGGCGGGGTGGGAGCTCGGGTTGGTGCCGGAGGGCGGTGTGGGCGTAGGCGATGCCGGGGAGGGTCCAGCGGTCGATGAGGGTGGCGCGTTCGGCGGTGTCGGGGCCGAACGCGGGGGACGTGAAGCGTTCCTCGGCAAGGGTGAAGGCTGGGTCGGATTGCTCGGTGTGACGACGCAGGACGGCGAGGTCGGCGCCGGTGAGGATGCCGCTGCGGGTGTTGGCGGCAAGGGTCGCCATAACCGGGAAGGTCGACAGCCCCGTCTCGGCCGCGTACCTGTCGGCGGCTGCCACGGCGTCCGACCAGCGGGTTCCAATGGCGTCGGCCTTGTTCAACACCAGTAGAATTCGGTCCGCCGACCGTGTGTCCACCGGGATGTCTACCGACCGCACCGCCCTCCGGTCCTCGTGCTCGTCCGACCTGGTGTCCGCTGACGCGGCACCGCATTCCGCCACGAGGGTGCGCTGCGCCGCGGCACCGAGAGCAGCGCAATCCGCCGGATACAGTGTTCCGCCCAGTACATAGAGGACGAGATCGGCATCGAGGAGCGGGGCGTCGCGCCCGGGCTCGTCCACGGGTGCGGTCTCCTCGGCGGAGATGAGCGCCAAAGCCCGCTGCACGGTGGTCTTTCCGGCGCGGGCCCGCCCGGCGACCTGGATACGTGGCGGTCGACGCCACCGGTCCACCGCCGCGGCCAGTTGCGGCGCGGTCGGCGAATCGCGACCGCGCAGTGTCGCCACCAGCCGCTCCGGTTCGATTCGACCCTCATCCATCGCGTATCTCGCTGTCGCTCAACGCAATTACGTCACGTATTTTCCGGCAGAGATGCCGCTCGGACACGGTGCGGGCACCGAATCGGCTGACGATTCACCCCACGGCCAACCGTGTACTCACGCCGGTCGATCGCGAGTACAGCGGAATCCTAGCCACGGAATCCACGGTACGACGCGGAAATTGCGGCACACGGTACTTTCGAGGATTCCGCTGAGCGAGACTGCCCCGCGGGGTAGTTCCACTGAACGGGACGACAATTCCCTACCCCATACGTTTCTACCTGTGCGACAGCACAATTCGGTGAAACTACTCTTCCCAGACATCCGCACTTCCCTTACTGTTGCGAAATAGTCGGCACCACCGCCGATGTACGGCTTCGGCGGTGCGGCCCGTCGGGTCCGGACTGTCGTCCGGGACTCGATGAGGAGGTTGCGATGGCCGTCAGCACCGACGTCATCGGCAGAGTCGATATGCCCACACAGCGGGATGTCGATACCACGACGGACCGCAGCCTGCCTTTGCCACCGAGCCGCGACCCGTTCCTCCGCGCGCCCGCCGGATTCGCCGCACATTCTCCCGGCACGATTCTGCGCACCCGCCCGGTGGAATTGGCCCTGTTCGGCCTGGTGCCGCAGCGGGTATCGGCATGGCAGCTGCTGTATCGGAGCAGCGACCTGCACGGAAAGCCGGAGGTGGCGGTCACCACGGTGCTGCTCCCCGAAGGGGCCGCACCCGATGATGGGCGTCCGCTACTGGCGTTCCAATCCGCCGTGGACGCGGTCACCGATCGCTGTGCTCCCTCCTATGCCCTGCGGCGCGGCGCGCTCGCGCCGGGTTCGGTGACACAGCTGGAGTGGCTGCTGGTCGCCAACGCGCTCCGGCGCGGCTGGGCGGTGACCATCGCCGACCATGAGGGACCGCACGGAAACTTCGGCGCGGCCCGTGAGCCCGGCTATCGCGCCCTGGACGGTATTCGCGCGGCGCTGCGGTTCGCCCCGCTCGGCCTGCGACCGGACACCAAGATCGCGGTCTGGGGTTATTCGGGCGGCGGTATGGCGAGTTCGTGGCTGGTGGAGATGGCTCCGACCTACGCTCCCGAATTGGCGATCGTGGGTGCGGTGCTGGGTGCGCCCGTGGGCGACCCGAAACATGTCTTCCTCAGCCTGAACGGCGGACTGTGGGCCGGTTTCCCCGCCATCGTCATCGCGGCGCTCCATCGGGTCTATCCCGCGCTGGCCGAGGTGGTGGGAAAAGAGATGACCGACGAGGGTCGCCGCGTCCTCGCCCTGGCCGAGCGGCTGGGTCCGATCGCGGTCCTGCCACTGCTGATCGGTCGCGATATCGACGACTACCTCACCCGCCCGCTGGCCGAGGTACTGCCCGACCTGGACGGCATGTTCGACGATATGCGGTTGGGCAATTCCACTCCGACCTGCCCGCTGCTGGTGATTCAACCGGTCCACGACCAGTGCATCGATGTGGCCGGCGTGGACGGTCAGGTGGATCGCTACCGCCGCGCGGGCGCCGCGGTCTGGTACCTCCGCGACCGTTTGAGCGAGCACTTCTCGCTCCTGCCCCTCTCCACCCCGATCAGCCTGGATTGGCTGGCCGATCGGCTCGCCGGAAAACCGCTGGAGACACCCACAACAAAGACCGTATGGTCGGTAGCGATGGGCCCCGCCCGCCTGCGCGGCCTGGCGGAAATGGCAAGTACCGCACTACGAGTCACGCTCGGACTGCGTCTGGTCCCGGTATCGGAGCCCCTGGTCGGCGAGGTGAGAGAACTGGCGGCCTGAAAACCGTCCGGGATGGAAACGCGTGGTCGATTGCTGCGCTAATCATCCAATACTGGACAATGGACGCCGTGAACGACGCCGCGAACCCCACCGCCGAGTCAGGTCCCGGGCCGCGGTCCACCTCGGTCGGCAACCGCCTCTACCCCCGGGTCACCAGCTTCCGGTCGCGCCGGGGCGCGCTCACCCCGCCTCAGCAGCAGTCCTGGGAGCGGATGTGGCCGCGGATCGGCCGGGATGTCTCCGACGAACCCCTCGACGCCGATGCCTGGTTCGGCCGGAGCGCACCGCTGATTATCGAGATCGGCTGCGGCACCGGCACCGCCACGGCGGCCATGGCCCTCGACGAGCCACAGTTCAATCTGATCGGTATCGAGGTCTACAAGCCTGGCCTGGCGCAGTTGGTGCAGCGGGTCGAGCGCGAGAACATCGAGAACCTCCGGGTATTGCGCGGCGATGCCGTCGATGTGTTGGAAAACATGATTGCTGAGCAGTCGCTCACCGGCGTTCGGGTGTTCTTTCCGGACCCGTGGCCGAAGGCTCGCCATCACAAGCGGCGGCTGTTGCAGCCCGCCACCATGAAGCTCATCGCATCGCGACTGCGCCCCGGCGGGGTACTGCACGTGGCGACCGATCATGCCGATTACGCGGAGTGGATCGCCGAAGTCGGCGCGGGAGAACCGCAGCTCATCGGCCTCAATGAGGCCACGGGGGGCAATTCGGACGATTGGCGCAAAACCGCACCAATCGGTTTCGAACGTCCGATTACCAAGTTCGAAAGCAAAGGACTCCGCGCGGGTAGCGCGATCAACGAGTTCATCTGGGGGAAGATCGAATCATGAGTGTCAGCGAGATGACCCCGGAGGTCACGGATGTTGCCGGAATAATGCACGGCACCCCCTCCGCGGAAGTGCCCGGCACCCCAGGCCTCGGTGTCAGTACCCCGGATGTGCGGCGCGTCCTGCTCGTATGGGACGCACCGAATCTCGATATGGGCCTCGGCGCGATCCTCGGCGGGCGCCCGACCGCCGCCTATCGCCCGCGCTTCGACGCCCTCGGCCGCTGGCTGCTGGCCCGCACTGCCGAACTGTCGGTAGGTAGCCCGCGCCGGGTCGAGCCCGAGGCCACCGTCTTCACCAATATCGCGCCCGGCACCGCCGATGTGGTGCGGCCATGGGTGGAGGCGCTACGGAATGTGGGC
Source organism: Nocardia uniformis NBRC 13702 (assembly GCF_001613345.1). Taxonomy (GTDB): domain Bacteria; phylum Actinomycetota; class Actinomycetes; order Mycobacteriales; family Mycobacteriaceae; genus Nocardia; species Nocardia uniformis. The sequence continues at coordinate 19,815 of NZ_BDCE01000002.1, forward strand.
TACGCGGTTTTCGCAAAACCGAAGATCGACGAGGATTCCGACGTCGACAGCGATATGCTCGCCCATATCGAGCTACGTCGCCGTGGCGCGGGCCTGGCGGGCATCATGGTCGCCTCCGCGGACGGGCAGGCGTTTCGTGCCCCGCTCGAGGAGATCGCCGCGACCGGTATTCCCGTTCAGGTGCTCGGATTCCGCGAGCACGCGAGCTGGGCGGTCACGTCCGATATCCTCGAGTTCATCGATCTGGAAGACATCCCGGGCGTGTTCCGCGAACCGCTGCCCAGGGTGAGCCTCGAGTCGCTGCCCGACGAGGGAGCGTGGTTGCAGCCATTCCGGCCGCTTACCGCACTGCTCACCTCCCGCCCCGCTCAAGGAGTCGCTTAGTGTTCACCCGCTGGGGCGACCTGGTCTACAAGCTGCGCTTCGCCGTTCTCGGCATGGTGGCGGCTGGCATGCTCGCACTCGGTGGTTTCGGGTTCGGGCTGGAAAACCATCTCAGCGCCAGCGGGTGGTTCGACCCGACCTCACAGTCCGTGCACGCGGCGGAACTGAAGGATTCGGTATACGGGCGCGATCACAACAGTGACGTCGTACTGATGTACACCGCGCCCGACGGAAAGACCATCGACGATCCGGAATTCAGCCAGCAGGTCGTCGACAGCCTCAATTCCCTGCCACAGGACTATCCGGAGATCACCGGCGTCAACGGCGCGTACTGGAAAACCGATACCGGCCAGTGGATTCCGAATGTGGCGGGCAGTCAGGACAAGAAGTACGGTTTCGCCACCGTCGCCGTCAAGGGCGACAACGACAATGACATGCTGCGGAATACCAAGACGTTGTCCGAAGCCGACGCCTTCGCGATTCCCGGGGTAAAGGTCGAGGTCGCCGGTCTGCAACCGATCTCGTTCACCCTGCAGGACACCATTGCCAGCGACGTGAAACGCATGGAGCTGCTCGCGATTCCGGCCGTCGCGGTCCTGCTGTTCTTCATCTTCGGCGGTGTGGTCGCCGCCGCGCTGCCGCTGATCATCGGCGGGCTCACCATCCTCGCCTCCAACGGCATCATTATGGGGCTGACCAAGTTCACCGAGGTGAACTCGTTCGTCTCGGCCGTGGTATCGATGATCGGTCTGGGCCTGGCCATCGACTACGGACTGTTCATCGTGAGCCGGTTCCGGGAGGAGCTGGCCGAGGGCTATGACACGCGGGCCGCGGTGCGCCGCACCGTAATGACGGCGGGCCGCACGGTGACGTCGTCGGCGACCATGATTATCGCCGCCAGCGCTGGCATGCTGCTGTTCCCGCAGGGCTTCCTCAAATCCGTCGCCTACGGCACCATCGCCGCGGTCCTGCTGGCCATGATTTCCGCGCTCACCGTCCTGCCCGCGCTGCTCAGCATTCTGGGTCGGCGCGTGGATATGCTGGGCCTCAAGTGGATTCGCCGGACCAAAACCGCCGACGAGGTGGAGAGCGGATGGTGGGGCAAGCTCACCGCGTGGGTAATGAAGCATCCGCTCAAGGTCGCCATTCCGCTGACCATCGGGCTGCTGCTGCTCATCATCCCGGTGAAGAACCTGCAGTTCGGCGGAATCAGCGAAACCTATCTGCCGCCGGACAATCCGACCCGTGTGGCGCAGGAGCATTTCGACGAGATCTTCCCGCTGCGCAAGTCCGATCCGGTGCAGCTGATCATTGTCACCGACAATACGAAGAACATCGGTCCGATCCTCTCCCAGGCGAACAAGGCCCCGGGGCTGGTGCGGAACGCGCAGTTCGGGATTCCGGCCAAGCCGCCGAACGATTCCAATGTGTGGGTCACCGAGGCCACCGTCGTGGACAGCGCCGATCCCGAGGAGACCGTCGACTATCTGCGGTCGATGGAAGTGCCCGAGGGTGCGGAAGTAATGGTCACCGGCCAGCCGGTGATGATGATGGACAGCATCAATTCGCTGCTCGACCGCATGCCGTTGATGATCGCGCTGGTGCTGCTGATCACCACGATTCTGATGTTCCTCACCTTCGGCTCGCTGGTGCTGCCGCTCAAGGCGGCACTCATGAGCGCGCTCGGCCTGGGCTCCACGCTGGGCATTCTGACCTGGATCTTTATCGACGGCCACGGCGCGAGCCTGCTCAATTTCACTCCGCAGCCGATTATGTCGCCGGTCCTGGTGCTGATCATCGCGATCATCTACGGCCTATCGATCGACTACGAAGTATTCCTGTTGTCCCGCATGGTCGAAGCCCGCACGCAGGGTGCGAGTACCACCGAGGCGGTGCGCATCGGTACCGCGCAGACCGGGCGCATTATTACCGCGGCCGCACTGATCCTGCTGGTGGTGACGGGCGCGTTCGCGTTCTCCGATCTGGTGATGATGCAGTACATCGCCTACGGCATGGTGGCGGCGCTGTTCATCGACGCGACCGTTCTGCGCATGCTGCTGGTGCCCGCCACCATGAAGCTGCTCGGCGACGACTGCTGGTGGGCTCCGGCCTGGATGAAGCGAATCCAGGAGAAGATCGGGCTGGGTGAGCCGATCCTCGACGATGAGCGCCCCGGCGGCGGGGAGATGGTGGACCTGGTCAAGACCACCCCGGTCACCGATCCGGTCACGCTGCAGATGCCGGTTGTCACCGACGGATCCCCCGGCACCAAGCCGCGCACCTTCCGGAAACCACGGCCCGCCAGAATGGTCGACGTCGACAGCGAAGCGCCGACGCAACGATTGGACGATGCGACGGCCGTACTGCCGATCATCAAGCCGTCGGGCTCGGTGGCGCAGACCAATGTGCCGATCGCCCGGACCAGCGGCACACCCGGGACCACGCGCCCGCCCAGCTCACCGACCGCAATGGAATCGACCACGGCACCAATAGGTTCCGACGCGAACACCCGCAACGCGACGATCTCCGACACACCCGCGCAGCCCGGTGTAGGCGTGCAGCCCAGGGCCCTGACGAACCTCGACAGCGCGCCCTCCGGCAGCGAAACCGCGTCCCGCCCCGCACCATCGGCCGAACAGCCGGACACCCCGGCCCAGTCGGCCAGCGGTGTGGTTCCGCAGATCTCGCAGCCGGATGGGCACGCAGAGCAAGGCGATTCGCCCGTCGGAGGCGCCGAACGAGTTCTCCCGCCCCCGGGCGTACCGAAGCTCCCCCCGCACCCGGCCACCCGCGCCCAGCTCTACCAGCCGCACACCCCCGAGCCGCAGCCGACGGTACCGACGCATGCTCCGGAACAGCGTCCCGCCCCGGAACCAGCACCGGTGCAGCCCCAGAATCCAACTCCCACACAGGATTCGGACCCAACCCCGGCGAAACGTCCGGCACCCAGGCCACGCCAGCATTCGACCGCGACCCCCGATGACCCCACGGTCGAAACCCCGGCCACACCCCCGTCGGATCCGGTCGACCCCGAGCACTCGCCGACCCAACACTCCGCCGAGGACAACTCGCAGGGCGTCACCCGGGGCAGTATCGAACAGTGGATGTCCGACCTGCGTACCTCCCGCCGCCGCCCGGCCAAGGACGACAAAGTCGACGACGATGAGGGCCGCCACCGCGGCAACGAGGGCCGCACGGTCAGCGTCAACGAACTCCTCCGCCGCCAGAACCGCGATTAGTCCCTGCGGAAACCTCCGGTGTCCAGCGTCGCCAGGACACCGGCGGTATCGAGGTAGAACGGGCGGAAAGCGGTAATCAGCCCGTCGCGGAAAGTGATCCACTGCACCAGCTCGGTCTCGAGCACTCGTCCGCTGGCACGGGCGGTAAGCCGCCCACGGCTGTACACAGCGACGGTGTCGATATCGGCGACGAACCGCTGTTCGATGAATTCCAATGCGCTCCAGGCGTCCCCAAAAGCCGTCAGAAAGCGCGCGAAGTCGTCCCGCCCCCGCCAATCTCCGCCATAGGGCAGCGCAGGAGCCTGGGCCATGAGGACATCCGCGGCGAGATAGTCGGTCATCGCCTCGATCCCGGCGTCGCCTCGAATATAGGCGGCCTCAGCAGCGTAGAAATTTTCCAGAATGGCAAGCGAATCGGCGGTCATCCCCCGATACTCGCGGCGACACTGCGTCGAAACCGGCGGAAATCGGCCCTGGCGCTGCGTATCCCGCCAACTTGCCTAGACCGCCGGCCACTCCAACTCCTCGGTGATGGCGAGGCGGGTACGATGCTGCTGCGGTCCGACGTACCAGCTAGGAATGAAAGTTCCCGGCACAGCGCTGCGCCCATGAGGAGGCAGACGATGACTGATCCGAATATCGCCGACACTCCGCCCGATGAGGCTGATCGAGTACGCCGTCGCCTGCGCGAGCAATTCGCGGACTGGGTGCGGACTGGCGGCCTCGAGGAGGAACAACCGACCCCGTCGCCGCAATCCCCGGCAGGCCCGGCGAACTGAGTTCAGGCCACGTGTCTGATTGCTCGCGCCATAGAAGCGCGCACCTCAGCGGTAATGAGGTCGGGCGCTTCGAGCATGGGGACGTGGCCTACGCCGGGTAGGGGGCGGACCTCGGTTGTCGGGTGGTTCGCGAAGGCGTTGGGGGCGTAGAAGTGGGGTGGGAGGATGCGGTCGTGTTCGGGCAGGAGCACCGTCACCGGGATGTCCAGATCGGCTAGTTCGGTGAAACCCGTTGGTACCGAGGGGTCTTCGGCCAGGTCGGTAATGATGTCGCAGCGGCCGGGGGCGGCGGACATGGCGGTGGCGAGGCGGTTGGAGACCGCGGCGGGGCGGTGGGCGAGGAGGGGGACCAGGAGGCTGCGGAGCATGGAGGGCATGACGGGGCGGCCGTTGGGGGTGCCGAGGCCGACCAGGGGGCCGAAGGAGCGGAATTTGCGGATGAGGGATTGGGCGGCGAGGCCGTCGGGCCAGAATCCGGCCGGGGCGATGGCGGTTACCGTGGTGGCGCGGCCGCGGGCGGCGAGTTCGAAGGCGAGCCAACCGCCCAGTGAATTTCCGACGAGATGGGCTGTGCGCCAACCGACTTCGTCGAGGCAGGCTTCGACGAAGTCCGCCAGCGCGGAGATGGTGGCGGGACGCTGTGCCGCCGGTCCGCCCCAGTGGCCGGGGAGGGTGAGGGCGAGCACCTCGTGGTCGCGGGCCAGGTCCTCGATAATGGGTTCCCAGGACTGCCAGGTGAGCACGAATCCGTGCAGCAGTAGCACCGGCTCGCCACGGCCGGTGCGCCGACTCGGTTCGGGTGCCGGAATCGAATCGGCCGAGTCGTGATCCACCATAATCGTGACGATACCGGGCGCGACTTCCGTCCGCCGTGCCACGATCGGCCGGTTTGTCCGACGCTGGGCTTACATCCCGTGCATGAACTTCCGCCAGTGCGCCGCGAATGGGTGCTTGGCGGTGACGGAGCCGAAACGGATACGGCCGTGCACAACCAGATGCAGTGGCCCTATCGGAGGACCGGTGCGGACCTTATTGTTCACGCTGGAGCCGATGAGGTCGAGTCCGTTCAGGTCGACGGTGGCTTCGGCCGGCACGATCAGCGTCAGCGAGCTGAAATTGTCGTTCATCCGGATCTCCACCACCTGGGTGGACATGATCGCCTGGGTGAAGTCCAAGGTCACACCGCCGAAAATATTGTCCAGCAGCATTGTCGGCGCGACATGCCACGGACCCTTGCGAGTCGTATTGGACAGTCGGCTGCGAATCACATCCCCGGTCGCATTGGTGCGCGGTGCGGCCGCGGGGTGCGGTACCGGCGCATGCGGCGGTTTCACGAACCGCTGCTGCTGCGGCGCGGGCTGACCGACCAGCCGGATACCGGGCAGATCGATGAGTACGGCATTGAGTTCACCGCGTGTCTTCGACGCCAGTACCGTATCCATGCGTTCGGTGAATTCACCCAGCGACAGCATGCCGAGTCCGACGGCGCGTTGCAGCAGCCGTCCGACGTGTTCGCGTTCGGCGTCGGATATCCGCAGATCCCGGTCGCCCACCACATGCTCGGTACCCGGCTCGGAAACCGTTTCAGGACCACCCATGCATTCGAGGTTAGCGATGAACCGGGTGCTCGCGCATCAGGGCAATCCCTGAATCATGAGGGTGGATTCCGGCCAAAAACACGCCGGAACGACGAGGGGCTACAGCACTACTCCAGACCCTGCTCGATCGCGTAGCGGGCCAGCTCCACGCGATTGCCTAGCTGCAACTTGCGCAGCGTGGACTGCACATGGTTCTCCACCGTGCGATGGCTGAGGCTCAGACGGTTGGCTATCTGCTTGGCGGACAGGCCTTTCGCGACCATGCGCAGGACTTCGGTTTCGCGATCGGTGAGGGCGGGACGGTGCGGTTCGTCACGGTCGGGCGGGGCATTGGCGATACGGCGGTACTCGCCGAGGACCAGTCCGGCCAGGCCGGGCGTGAAGACCGCCTGACCGGCGGCGGTGGCGCGGACGGCATCGAGCAGTTCGGTCGCCGACGCGCTCTTCACCAGGTAGCCGATGGCACCGGCCTTGATGGCGTCGAGCACGTCATCGCGTTCGGCCGACGCCGACAGCACCAGTACCCGGCTCTTCGGGGAGACCCGCAGGATTTCGGTGGTCGCGGTGGCACCGTTGCCGTCGGGCAGGTTCATATCCATCAGGACCACGGCGGGCCGCACGGCGGCGGCGCGGCGGGTGGCGGCGCCGACACCGTCCGCGGTGGCGATCACCTCGAATCCGGCCTCGGCGAGGTCACGGGCGACACCGTCGCGCCACATCGGGTGGTCATCCACCACCATGATCGTAATCTGCTGCTCACCAGCGGTTTCCGACATCTCACCTCCCATTGTGTCGCGGAATACGGAATTCCCACTCGGTACCGGTCTCATCGTCATCGAGCAGCTGCGCCGTACCACCGAGTGCGGCGATGCGGCCGATAATGGACCGGGTAACCCCCAGTCGTCCTTCGGCTTCGGCGGCAGCGAGTCGACCGACGGGAATTCCCGGGCCGTCGTCGCGCACGCTCACAATCACCTCGTCACCGGTGTCCTCCACCAGCACATAGGCTTTCGCGCCCGGTCCGGCGTGCTCGGCGACATTGGACAGGGCCGCGCCGACCGCGCCGGCTATCTCCCGCGCGGTCCACCGCCCCAGTGGCACCGGCTGGCCCGGTGTGGATACGAAGATCGACGGTGACGCCTGCGTGGTGAGCAGCGGCCGCAGATCTTCCTCCCCACCCTCACTGTCGGTGCGCCCGACCTGCTCGGAGATGAGCACCCGCAGGGCGACCTCCTGCTCCCCCGCCCGATCAGCCAATTCCGCGGTGGGTCCGCCGATTTCGCTCCCCCGCCGCTTGATATAGCTGAGTACCTGCAGCACCCCGTCGTGCACCTCGCGCGCCAGTCGATCGCGCTCCTGGGTCGCGGCATTCAATCGCACCGCCTCCTGCAACTGCTGTTGCGCACGCCGAGCGGTATTGGCCGCCAAGCCGATTGCCAGCCCGACCGAGATGAGTACGGGTGTGGTGGCGTCCTTCCACAGATCCACATCCCATTGTGCGCGAACGGTGGTGGCGACAACGGAAATCAGCGCGCCGGAGCCGATCCCGCCGAGCGGCCCCCACGCAATGGCGGCGGACATCACCGCATTGGCGGCCCACAGGGTGGTGGGCAGCGTCTGATGCCCGTGGTACCAGTCGAAGTCGGAAACCAGTCGAGTGGAGAACATGAGCGCGATCACCACCACCTGATCGCCCACCACCACCGCGGTCCGTAGCCGGGGCGCGTTTCGAATCAACCACTGCGACAGCAGAATCGCCGAGACCAGGGACCACAGCACCATCACCCCGATGAGCGCCCAGCTCAAGCCCTGATGGGTGTAGTACCGCACCGATGCGATCTGCTGGCCGATGGCGTAGATCAGAGTGACGAGCCGAAATACCTGCGCCGCCCGCCACAGTGGCGCGGCGGCGGCATAGTCCGGATCGAGTTCAGTCCTCGCCGTCACCGGTATCGCTCCGCGTGGAGTTCGGCGGGTCGGACCGCTCCGGTTCGGCCTTCCCGGCTGGTACGGGCGGTTTCAGCCCGTACCGATCCGGATCGGGATCATCGGGCTCCCCCGCATCGAACATCGGCTTGCGCGGATCCCCGGTATGCAATTCCTGATACCGCTCCTCGGGCGAATCGGCCAGCAGCGATCGAATGGCGGTATTCAGTACGGCCACGAACGGCACGGCGAGCAGACCGCCCGCGATTCCGGCCAACACCACACCGGTGGTGATGGCCAGCACCACCGCGAGCGGATGGATGCGCACCGCACGGCCCAGCAGAAGTGGTTGCAGCACATGTCCTTCCAGCTGCATGATCGCAATGGTGATACCCAGCACGATCAAGGCGGTGACCAGGCCCTTGGTCATGAGCGCGACGAATACCGCCACCGATCCGGCGATAAAGGATCCGATAATCGGAATGAACGCGCCGATGAATACCAGCGACGCCAACGGTAGCGCGAGCGGCACACCGAGAATCGCGAGCCCCGCCCCGATTCCGATGGCATCCACCGCCGCCACCAGCACGGTCGCACGCACGAATCCGGTCAGCGTCCCGAAGCCGAGCCGTCCGGCTTCGCGCACCCGCTCGCGCTGCACATTCGGCACGATCCGGGTGACGAATCCCCAGATCTGATCCCCGCCGTAGAGGAAGAAGATGAGAATGAACAGCGTCAGGAAGATACCGGTGACGAAATGGCCGATCGCGGTGGCGGTGGTGAGTGCCCCGCTGGTCAGCGTGTCCTGATTCGCCTCGATGGTCTTGACAATGGCGTCGCCCGCATTCTGGATCTGCTCATTGCTCAGATGCGGCGGCCCGGTGATCAACCAGTCCTGAATCTCCTGCACGCTGTGCTTGAACTGCTCCGACAGCTGCGGCACACCGATAACGAACTGCTCCACCACAAAGGTCATCACCCCCGCGAGCAGTCCGAGCGAACCGGCCAGCACTACGAACACCCCGATCGAGCGAGGCACCCCGTACCGCTGCATCACATCGACCGCCGGTGCCAGCAATGCCGCCCCCAGGAGCGCGATGGCCAGCGGAATGGTGACAGTGGATAGTCGCTGAGCGATCCAGGCGACCGCCAGCACCGCGGCGAAGATAAGCAAGAGCCGCCAGGACCACTCCGCGCCCTGCCGCACAATCGGGTGCACCGCCTCGGTATCCCGCCGCCGACCCGCACCGCGGGTTTCCGACACTGCCGATCTTGACTGCCCCTCACTCACGTTGCGAGCCTACTGTCTCCCCCGCCTCTCCGAATCTTCAGCGCGCGGCCGAGAGCCGTTGACATTTATGAATGCGTGCCGGTGTGTGGGAGCCGCGCCGATTCTGGGCGTACCCCGGGAGTTACCCCGATCTCCCCCGCCTCCCCGAGACTTCAGCGCACGGCTGAGAGCCGTTGACTGTTGTGTACGCGTGCCGGCGGTCGGGAGCCGAGCCGATTGTGGGCGTACCCGGTGAGTTACCCCGATCCTTACGAGATCAGTTGTCCCGATTTGAGGAAGCGGGCGGGTTCGGGCTATGACGCAAAGTTCGACGAAGATTCAGGGCGGAGGCGGGGAGGCGGGGGAACGCAGCCCTTCCCGCTAGATTGGTGGGCGTGTCGGCGCCCCTCGAAGCGGTCAAACAGACCATGCGAACCCGCTGGCCGCTGTACCTCGCATCCATGCTGGCGGCCAATGCGTTCGGTGCTGTCCTGGTGTGGGCGTTCATTCAGTACGGGCTGCCGGTGCCCGAGGGCGAGACGGCCGCGACCCGCCAGACCGGTCTGCTGATTCCGGCGCTGGTCTTCATGGTCGGCGGTTTTCTCAGCCTGTTCGCGTCGGCGCTCATGCTGCGACCGGTGATGCGCTGGCAGATGCGCGGCGGCCCACCGAGTCGGCAGGAGCAGATGGCGGCACTGCATGCGCCGCTGCGACAGGCCATCGTGCATCTGGCGTTGTGGCTACTGTGCGGCGGCGTGCTGGCGTCGCTGATCATTGTGCGGGCGCCGGGATTGGCGGCCGCGGTGATCGTGACGCTGTGTATGGCCGCCACCATTGTTTTCGGCTTCACCTACATGCTGGGCGAGCGGATTCTGCGGCCGGTCGCGGCGGAAGCGCTGACCGTCGGCGCGTTCGACCACACCCTGACCCCCGGTGTCGGCACCCGAATGGCGATGACCTGGGGCATGGGCACCTTCGCGCCGGTGATCGCCATCGTGCTGCTGTGCGTCACCCAGATTTCCTCGCGCGTGCAGTTTTCCGCCGAGTCGCTGGCGGTATCGATTCTGCTGCTGTGCGGTGTGGTGATCATGCAGGCATTGGCACTGTCCATGTTGACCGCATCGAGTATTTCCGATCCGATTCGCCAGCTCAGCCAGGCCATTGATCGCGTGCAGGAAGGCGCGCGGGATGTGCAGGTGGAAGTATTCGACGGTTCGGAAATCGGTCTGCTGCAGGTTGGCTTCAACCGCATGATGGACGAAGCCGCCAAACGACGCGAACTGCAGGAATTATTCGGTCAACACGTCGGCGAGGACGTAGCGCGACGGGCTTTGGAGTATGGCACCGAACTCGGTGGTGAAACGCGATTCGTCGCGGTCTTGTTCGTCGATATGGTCGGTTCGACCGCTACCGCCGCGGAACGTCCGCCGACCGAAGTCGTCAGTTTGCTCAATGAGTTCTTCCGCATCGTGGTGGATGTGATCGACCGCCATCACGGTTTGATCAATAAGTTCGTCGGCGATGCCGCCCTGGCCATCTTCGGTGCACCCCTGGACCGCCCGGATGCGCCCACCGCCGCTCTGGCCGCGGCCCGTGAGCTGCGCGAAGCCCTGCGCGAGGTACCTGGCCTGGATATCGGCATAGGCGTTTCCGCAGGTCTGGCGGTCGCCGGAAATATTGGTGCGGCAAATCGCTTCGAGTACACGGTTATCGGAGATCCGGTGAACGAGGCGGCGCGATTGACCGAACTCGCCAAGGATCGCACCGAACGGGTGCTCACCAGTTCGAGCGCACTGTACTTCGCCGATGAACCCGAACAGCGGCATTGGGAGACCGGTGAGGAGGTGCAGCTGCGTGGACGTAGACGGAAAACCCGGTTGGCCTGGCCAAAGGAAAGCGTCGACCCGATGGATGCAGACGCGGCTGCCATCAGTTCGTTAGGGTGAACACGTGACGGCCCAGAGTGAAACGCGCCGCCGATTCTGGTGGGTGAAATGGGTAGTGGGCGTCGCACTTTGCGGTCTGCTGATTTCCGAGGCTGTTTATCTATACCCCCGCCTGCACGAATCCTGGAAGAACCTGACCGAAATCCATTGGGGATGGGTAATCGCCTGCGTCTGGATGCAGGCGATTTCCATGAGCGGGTACGGCCGTATCCAGAAGCGGTTACTGCGCGCGGGCGGCGTGCGGGTGAGTCAGCTCAAATCGGTATCGGTGGTGTACGGCTCCACCGGAATGGCATTGACACTGCCTGCCGGGCAGGTGTTCTCGACGACCTTCACCTATCGGCAGATACGGCGCTGGGGCGCGAGCCCGATCGTGGCGTCGTGGCAGCTGGTCATGTCCGGCGTGGTGGCCGCCGCCGGACTGGCCGTTCTGAGCGTGCTGGGCGCGCTGCTGGCGGGCTCCGAGGTGGGGCCGGTCAAGCTGATCGTGACGCTCGGCGCGGTAGCGCTGCTGGTGTGGGCCGGAAACTACATCTCCAACCACCCCGGCACCGTCGAAGGGTTATTGCGCCGAATCCTGCATCTCGTCAACCGGATTCGGCACCGGCCGACCGCTGAGGGCATGGATAAGGTCGATGAGATCCTCAACCAGCTGGAATCGGTGGAATTGGGCCGCCGCGACGGCGCGTGGGTCGCCTGCTGGGCCATGGTGCACCGCCTCGCCGACGTCGCCTGCCTGGGCGCGGCCTGCTACGCGGTGGGCGCGGACCCCCGCCTCGCCGGGCTCATGCTCGCCTTCGCCGCCGGGAAAGCCGTCGGCACCATCCCCTTGGCTCCGGGCGGCATCCTCTATGTCGATGCCACTCTCATCTACAGCCTCACCGCCTTCGCCGGATTGCCCGCGGCCCAGGCGGTCGCCGCCGCCTTCGTCTACCGCCTGGTCAGCTTTATCCTGGTCGCCATTGTCGGCTGGATAGTCTTCGCCTTCCTCTTCCGCAAACCGCAAGCCGAGGACGCGGCATACGAGAAGGAATTCGAGGAACGCCGCGCCCCGCTGGTCAGCGAGCGCCGCACCGATACCGAGCCCGAAACCGGCCCAGCCTGACGGTCGCGGCAGCGGCGGCGCAGCCGCCCATTACCCTGTGCGGCGTGAAGAAACCGCTGCCGTTCGTCATCGATGCCGTGCTGGTGGTCTTGTTTTGCGCAATCGGGCGGAGCAGCCATGACGAGGCGATTCTGACCGGACTAGCACGTACCGCCTGGCCGTTCGAGATCGGGTTGATCGTGGGTTGGGCGATCGCGTTCGCGCTGTGCTACTCGCAGGCCGATCGTGAGTTCGATACCGCGGTGCGACGTTTCGACGGCTGGGCGCTGTGGCCGACCGGAGTCATTATCTGGTTGACCACCCTCGTCATCGGCATGCTGTTGCGCGTGGTCAGCGGCCAGGGCACCGCCTTCAGCTTCATCCTGGTAGCGGCCACCGCCCTGGCGCTCTTCCTACTCGGCCCCCGTGGTGCACGGAAAGCCCTGCGCGGGAACTGATCCCCTAGGCGTCGTCCGGGCTGGCGAGTGACTGGAGCATGCGCGCCGCCATGCGGGCGGTGGCGTCGGCGCTGTCCACATCGTCGATGTGTACCGCGAAGGCCAGGTCGCCCATGGTGGCAATGAGCCAGCCATTGGATCCGGCGGTGGCGGCGTAGGCATTGACGTCCTGGTAACGACGCAGGCTGACGAGCGCCGGGCTACCGCTGGCGTCGCGGAGCATGGTGCGGAGCTTGTCGGTGACATTGCCGGGGAGCGGGGCGAGTTCGCCGTCGACGGCGGCGGGGCTACCGATCTCGATCATGGGTTTGGGGGTCTCGCCCCGAGCGATGGCGGCAGCGGCAATGGCCATTCCCCAGGGGCTGGCCAGCAGGGAATCCCCCGCTCCGCCCTGTTTGACCTGTTCACCGCGACCGCCGGTGGGTAGCCGGCCACTGACCTCGTCCAGGCCCGGCACCTTGAAATCGACACCGATACCCAGCACGGTCGCCGCCTCGGCGACATCATTGGCCGAGACATCCTGCGGCGCCTTGTTCTTCACCAGCGCGGCCACATTCTTGAACAGCTCCACCATGCCGCCGACCGGGTACAGCCCGGTGAACGCCACCGATCCGTGCGCACTGGCCTGACTGTTCTGCGCAACCGCGACCACCGCGCCGGAGGACGGCTGAATCGCCACGATCGAGGCCGGGGTTCCGTAACTGACCACGGCATCCTCGGCCGCGCGCTGCAATCGCTGATCCATGGTGGCCGGAATATCCTGCGTGGGCGGACCCTGCTCACCGGCGAGCTGGGTGACGAACCTGCCGTCGGATTCGAACAGCTGCACACCCCAACCGGCGCGACTATCGCGTTTGTCCTGCCACACCTTGCGCAGCGCGTCCAGCATGGGCGACCACACCCGGCGGTCGGCGGAGATGAGGCGCGGCTGCTTCTCCATCACCACGCCCGGAATGGCCGCCATTCGCGATTCGAGAATGGCGAAATCGCCGTCACGCAGATTGACGGCGACAATCGGCTTACCCTGCGAGGCCGAGAGCTGTTGCAGCAGCGAGTCTCCGGTAATCAGCGGCGCGACCGGTTCGATGGCGTCGGAGAGGGCGTGGCTGGAGCCCACCGGATCACCGGTCTTGGTCGGGTCGAGCTTGATCACATTGATGGTCTGCTGACTCATCAGCGGCGCGCCCGCAATGTCGTTGACCTTCGGGGGCGGCTCGGCGTAGGTGCGGACGAGTTTCACCGTGCGATTGCTCTCGAGCCGCGGCATGACGACCGTGGGCTCCCAGGAGATGCGCCAGCCGAGGCTGAGCTTGCGAATGGTGCCTTCCAGGTCGTACTTCCAGGTCTTGTTCTCGCCGAAGTCCCAAGCAGCGGTGAGGCTGAACAGACCGGTGGTGCCGTCGAGGTTGATGAACTGGGTCATTTCGTAGTCGGCTTTGCCCGGGTTCAGCCCATTGAAAACTTGCTTCAGGGTTGCCGAGGCGCCACTCGGATAAGACGTCAGCCGTGCGGCCGCGTCGTAGTCCTGATCATCGAGCAGTTCGGTGAACTTCTCGACCACGGCCTCCGGGCCGTTCGCCCGCTCGCGTACCGCGCACGAACCCATCCCAATCGCGAGGGCAACCACCCCCGCGAGTGCAATCGCGGCCCGTACCCGGAAGCGGCGGGAGCCCCACACATCCATATCGCCCACTCTTCACTCTTGCCACTTCAGCAACAAGACCACGGTACCGCGAAGCGGTTGCCCGCGGTGCCACCTTCACACCTGGCGTGCCACGCCGAGCACCACCACCATAGTGCCGGAAACGTACGGTCGACGCCGATTACCGGATAGGTGGTCCGCCAACGACTTCCATGCCGAACGGCTCTGACCGACCGATTGGCAGACCAGTCCTGAATACCCGCCCGAGGCGGTCACCAACCCTTCGCACCAGTTCTATCACGTTCTCGGAGAGCGGAATCCACACGCGCCGAAGAGTTGTAACGTTGTAATCAGCATTACAACTCCAGGCAGTAAGTGAGAGAGCCCGCTATGAAATACGGACAGCGCGGACGCGGATTCGGACGACCCGGAGGTTGGCAGCAGGCCGATCTCCCGGACCCCGCGGACGCTTCCGATTGGTTTGCTGGTCGATTGCCATCCGAATGGTTCACCGGTCCGGCAACACTCGAGATCGATCGCGACGAGATTGTCGTGGTCGGCGAACTCCCCCTCCCCGAGACCGAAGCCGAACGCCCAGCCGCCGAGGAAGCGGCCGAACCCGCACCGGAGGCGGCCGCCGAACCCGCCGGGGTATCCCAGGCCACCCGCGATGGGCTCATCGCCCGTTTCCGCGAATCCACCCGCCCCGCCCGCATGCAGATCGCCAATGAGGCCCAGCATCGCTACGGCCGCAGCGTGGCCTGGGGTGTCACCGTCGGCGGCGAACGAATTATGTTCACCCACCTGGCCGTACCGGTCATGACCCGGCTGCGCCAGCCCGAACGCAAGGTCCTCGACACCCTCGTCGACGCCGGGGTGGCCCGGTCTCGCTCCGATGCCCTCGCCTGGACGGTGAGATTGGCGGGCGAACATGCGGAGTCGTGGCTCGAAGAACTGCGCGACGCCATGCGCAAGGTCGATGAGCTCCGCTCCGAGGGCCCCCGCGATCTGTAGCCGCTCGCCGGAGGGTCGACGTCAACCGTGCAGCGCACGACCGGTTTTCGATTCGGGATGGTTGGCGAGACCGTCCGGTGTGTCCTCGTACACCAGGCGTCCACCGTGCCGTCCCGGCCCCGGCCAGAGGTCGATAATGTGGTCGGCCTGCGAATGGCTGATCCTCCGGATCGGGCTGCTCGGCGCGGATTTCACCATCGAAGAGCCCGCCGAATTCCGCGACCGCGCCCGGGAACTCGCCGATCGTCTGCACCGAGCCGCGGCCCGCCCGGCGCGCTGATTCCAATACAGTGTCGTTCATGGCTGAATCCAGCGGCCCGATCCTCGTGCTCAACGGCCCGAACCTGAATATGCTCGGCACCCGCCAACCCGAGGTGTACGGCAGCGACACCCTCGACGATGTGGTCGAGCTGTGCCGCGGGACGGCGGCCCGGTTCGACCGGGAGATCAGCGCCTTCCAGTCCAATCACGAAGGCGCGCTGATCGACCGCATCCATGCCGCCCGAGGCGTGGAATCCGCCATTGTCATCAACCCCGGCGGCCTCACCCACACCTCCGTGGCGCTGCGCGACGCCCTCGTCATTCCCGAGGTCCCCATTGTGGAGGTGCACATCAGCAATGTGCACGCCCGCGAGGCCTTCCGCCACCACTCCTATATCTCGCCCATCGCCACCGCCGTCATAGCGGGAATGGGCATCCAGGGCTACGCGGCGGCGGTCGAATACCTCTGCACCCGCTGAACAGGCGCTGATACCGAGAGCACCGAGCGGCCCCGTGACCGGAAGGTCATAGGGCCGCTTTTTGCGTGCCCGCACCTCCGGTCAAGGAATAGCTTGTGCGCCATGAAATGTAGTACATATACTACGAGTCATCACTAACCCACGACAGGGAGGGAAACCATGACAGTGGGTGAGGGCGTAGTTCTCAACGTCGAGAATCTGCGCATGCGGTACGGCAGTACCGACGTTCTGCACGATGTGACATTCCAGGCGCAGCTCGGCGAGGTGCTGGTTCTGCTCGGCCCGAATGGCGCGGGAAAGACCACCACCATCGAAATCCTCGAAGGGTTCCGCACGCGCTCCGCAGGCCGGGTCGAAGTGCTCGGCATCGATCCCGCCCACGGCGACGAACAGTGGCGGGCGCGGGTGGGAGTCGTACTGCAGTCGTGGCGCGACCACAGCAGGTGGCGGGTGCGCGAACTGCTCGCCTACCTCGGCTCGTTCTATGCCCCCTACGGCACGGCCGATGTCGAACGCCCCTGGGACGCCGACAAACTCATCGAAATGGTCGGCCTCACCGAACAGTCGAACTCCCTGATCAGTTCCCTGTCCGGCGGACAGCGTCGCCGGATGGACGTGGCGATCGGCATTGTCGGACGCCCCGAGGTGCTCTTTCTGGACGAACCGACCGCGGGCTTCGACCCGGAGGCGCGCCGCGAATTCCACGACCTGGTGCATCGGCTCGCGGATGACCAGCAGACCACCGTCCTGCTCACCACCCACGATCTGGACGAGGCCGAAAAACTCGCCGACCGGATACTCATCCTGGCCGGAGGGCGCATTATCGCCGACGGCTCGGCCGATGAGCTGTCCCGCCGCATCGCGGGGGAAGCCGAGGTGCGCTGGACCTGCGATGGCCAGCGTTTCGTGCACACCACCACCGAATCGACCAAGTTCGTGCACGAACTCTTCCAACAGCACGGTGATCGGATCAACGAACTGGAGGTGCGCCGTGCATCGCTGGAAGACACCTATATGACACTGGTACGCCAATACGAGTCCGGCCGTAATGAGGCCGACGTGCGCACTCTGGAGGAGGTCACACGATGAATCCGACCACGGTCGCGATCCGGGCCGGGGGCACCCGCGCATGGATCGAGCTGCGGCAAGCGTTCACCAGCACCCAGGGCCTGCTCAATCTGTTCCTCTTTCCGATCCTCATCCTGATCGCGCTGTTCTTCATGCGGCACGGGTCTTTTCACGAGACCGGACTGAAGCTCGGCACGCTAGCACTGCCGGGCGTACTCGGCAGCGTCCTCGCATTCAACGGTCTGTACTGGATGACGGAATACCTGGTTCTCGACCGGGAAGACGGAACATTGTTGCGCGCCAAGGCAATACCGAACGGCATGGTGGGGTACCTGATCGGCAAGCTCGGCGCGAGCGCGGGCCAGGTGCTGATTCAGGTGGCATTCCTGCTGGTCGTGGGCGGGTTGATCGTCGGTGGATTGTCCGTCGATGGAGTCGGCGGCTGGCTGACCCTGGCGTGGGTGGTGACACTCGGGCTGCTCGCGGTGTTGCCGCTGGGTGCGATCCTGGGCTCGATCATCGAGGGCGCTCGCGGCACCTTCTTCCTGACCATGCCACTGATGGCACTGATCGGAATTTCGGGGATCTACTATCCGATCACGGTCCTGCCCGGCTGGGTTCAGGCCTTGGCCCAGGTGTTTCCGATGTATTGGCTGGGGCTCGGTATGCGATCGGCGCTGCTGCCCGCCGATACCGTGGTGGTCGAGATCGGGCAGTCCTGGCGCCATCTGGAGACGGTCGCGGTGCTGGGTGTCTGGGCACTGATCGGACTACTGGTGGCACCGATGGTGTTGCGGCGCATGGCCCGGGGTGAATCGGGCTCGACCGTGGCTTCCCGCCGGGAGAAAGCACTGCAGCGTGCCTACTGAGGTCATCTACAACCGGATCGCCATGCTGCGTGCCGAACGCGGCATCTCCCGCCGGGAATTGGCCGAAGCGCTCGGCGTGCACTATCAGACGATCGGGTACCTGGAGCGTGGCGAATACAGTCCGAGTCTGCATCTGGCACTGCGGATTTCGGAGTATTTCGAGGTACCGGTGGAGGTTATCTTCGCTACGAAGCCCTTCCCGCGCCTCGGTGCTGAGCCCAGCTAGGGCGGTGTCGGTATCGTTCGCGGGTGAACCTATTCGTCATCTCGTAGTGCTTTCGGCCGGGATCTACCACGTGCAGTGTGGATTCCGGCCAAAAGCATGCCGGAATGACGGGGGCGGCGCGGACCCCCTGGACGCTGCTGGGCACCGCACCGGCCTCCGCTCGCTGGTCCAGACCGGAGCGGGTCACGGACCACGGAGTTCAGGTGCCACGAATGAGGCGGTAGGTGGAGACCGGTTCCCCGGCCGCCTCGGTGGCTGCCAGGGCCCTGCGCCAATACGCCTGTGCGGTGCGGAGCAGCGCGGCGTCGACGCCGACATCCGTACTGGCCTCGATAGCGTGCTGGGTGCTGGCATCCATCATTCGCATGGTCGAGATATCGCCCCAGCCGCCGGATTTCGCGAGGTCGGAGAAAACCGTGAATGAGGTTTTCATGCTGTCGAGGAATCGCACCGCGTGCGGGACGAAGTCGTCGACAGCTTGACCGGAGCGTTCGATCGTCGCCAGGGCTTGCTCGTAGGCGAGGATCAGCGGGTGCATCAGGATGAGCAGGCCCTGGTAATACACCTGGGAGAGGCCGGGATCCTCGCCCAGGTATTCGGTCGGTGTCAGCAGCCGCAGCAGATCGGCGTGCTCGTCGAAGACCGCGCGGGGACCGCTGTAGAAGATGTAGGATTCCGGGGATTCGATGCTCTCGCCGTCGGCGATGACGCCGCCCGTAAGGAACTGTGCGCCATGCTCTTCGGCCCATGCCGCACCCTTGCGGGCATTCTCCGGTGAGTCCGAGGAGAGATTGGCGATCACCTTGCCCCGCAGGTGATCGGCGACCTGCCCGAGTACGTCGTACATGGCCGAGTAGTGGGTCAGGCTGAGTACGATCACCTCATTGGCGGTGAGCGCTTCGGCGACAGTGTCGGCCCGCTTCGCCCCGAGTTCAACCATGGCGTCGGCCTTCTCGGCACTGCGATTCCACACTGTCACGGCCACACCCGCCGCGAGGAAGGCCCGCACCATGGCCTGCCCCATGGGGCCGAGACCGATTACCGTCACCATGCGCTGTTGTTCAGACATGCTGTGCCCCTTCGATTCAGCGCTCATCGCCGCGCATGAGTTCGTAGGTGGAGACGGCTCGGCCCGCCTGCTCGCTGGCGGCAATGGCCTTGCGCCAGTAGTTCTGGGCGGTGTGCGAGAAGGTCGCGTCGACACCGACCTCTTCGCTCGCGTCGATAATGTGCTGCGCGCCCGCATCCATCATCTTCAGACTCGCCAGATCGGCCCAGCCGCCGTTCTGATTGGCCGCCGCGAACTCCTCCATGAAGGTCGGGTATGCCGCGGCGGACCGGACGGCGAACGCGACGAACTGCGCGATATCGGCCCCGGACCGATCGATCATGGCGGTCGCCTGGTCGAAGGCGAGCAGCCAGGGGTGGAACATGGTGAGCAGAGCCTGGTAGAACACCTGCGCCTGACCGTCATCGGTACCCAGGTACTCCTGCGGGCTCAATGGCCGCAGCAGTTCGGAGTGCGCGTCGAATACTTCGCGCGGGCCGCTGTAGAAGATGTAGGACGCCGGGTGCTCGATATCGTCGCCCGCCGACATGACGCCGCCGGAAATGAACTGCGCCCCATGCGATCGCACCCACTTCGCGCCCTCACGCGCCTGCTCCGGCGAATCGGAGGACAGGTTGGCGATCACCTTGCCGGACAGGTGCTCGGCGGCCGGGCCGAGTACGTCGTACATGGCGGCGTAGTGGGTGAGGCTGAGTACCGCCACCGCATTGGCGTCCAGGGCGTCGGCGACGGTCGCGGCGCGCTTGGCGCCGAGTTCGACCATGGCGTCGACCTTCCCCTGGCTCCGGTTCCACACCGTCACCTCGTGCCCGGCCTTCAGGAAGGCGCGAACCATCGACTGACCCATCGGTCCGAGACCGATGACGGATACGGAAAACTGCTGCTGAGACATGTTTTTCTCCTGAAGGAATTCAAGGCTGGAAGCTGTTCGACGAGATCGATATTGCCGTCGCCGGATAGGCTCGGGAAGACCGCACGTTCGAGTGGGGTTGCTTACCTCGAGGTTCGAATTCTGGTCAGGAGGTCGCGATGCGAGACAACAGTGACGCGGATCACGAAATCTGTGGCATGTCTGTCGCCATCGATGTGGTCGGCGGCAAATGGAAGCTCCACCTCATGTGGGTACTCGGCGACGGACCGCGACGTTTCGGCGAGATCCGACGGCTACTGGAGGGGGTCAGCGAAAAGGTGCTGGCCGAGAACCTCCGGCAATTGGAGGCCAGCGGTGTGGTCCGCCGCGAGATCTTCCCCGAAATCCCACCCCGCGTGGAGTATTCGCTCACGGCGCTCGGCGACAGCCTCAACGTAGCCCTGCGGCCCCTCGAAGAATGGGGCGAATGCAATCGCGACGAAATCCTCGGCCAACCCCTGACCGCCGCGTCCTAGCCGAGCCCGGTGCCGTTCGCACCTATCTGCTTGCCGACGCGTTCCAGCAGGTCGGCGGCATTGGCCATACAGCGGGACGGGTTCGATTCGAGGTCGGAAAGCGCTTGGGAGGCAGCGAAACCCGCGGCCTGCAGTTGTGCGCGGGACAGACGGATGCGACCCGCAACGGCCATGACCGGGATGCCCGCGGCCCGGGCCGCGTGACAGACACCGATGGGGGCTTTGCCGTGCAGGCTCTGCGTGTCCAGGGAGCCTTCGCCGGTAACCACCAGATCGGCGTTAGTGAGGTGGGCGGAGAAGTCGATGAGGTCGAGGACCACCTCGATGCCCGGCCGGGGAGAAGCGCCCAGCACCGCCATCGCACCGAAACCGGTACCTCCGGCCGCGCCCGCGCCGGGGCGGGCGGCCTGTTCGGGTGCGACCAGTCGAGCCCAATTCGTCAGGGCGGCTTCGAGAATCGCCAGGTCGTCCGGACCCGCGCCCTTCTGCCGCGCGTATACCGCGACGGCCCCGGTCGGTCCGAGTAGCGGGTTGTCCACATCGCTGGCGAGGGTGATGCGCGCCCGGGCCAGCGCCGGATGCAGACCGGTCCGGTCCACCTCGGCGGCATGCCGGAGAGATACACCGCCACTGGGCAATTCATGGCCCTCGGCATCGAGAATCCGCAGGCCCAGCGCCTGGAGCATACCCGCGCCGCCATCGGTGGAGGCGCTGCCACCGAGACCGAGGACGATTTCGCGGGCACCGTGGTCGAGGGCGTGCGCGATCACCACGCCGAGACCGTAGGTATTGGCGTGCAGCGGATCATGTTGTCCACCGCGCAGTTTCGACAGGCCGACCACGGCGGCCAGTTCGATGACGGCGGTATCGGCGCGCCGGGCGTAGACGGTGGGTGCGGGACGGCCGGTGGGGCCGGGGGCGTGCAGCGCCACGCGGTTCCACCCCGCGGCCAGGAAGGCGGCCACGGTGCCGTCGCCGCCGTCGGCTATCGGCAGCTGGTGGATATGCGCGCTGGGCGCGGTACGGGCAATGCCACGGGCGAGTGCGGCCGCTACTTCGGCGGCCGTGAGTGAACCCTTGAACTTGTCGGGGGCGAGCACTACCCGGTGTGGTCCCTGCTGCGTCACCCCCACAGTGTGTACGGTTTCGGCCTTCGCGACACGCCCGTAGGGCGGAGATACGCAAACCGGGCAAACCGACGGCGACGCACCCGATAGCGTTTCAGACATGCCGAGTGAGTCGATCAAGACGATGGAAGTTCGCAAGAACACCGCACTGGATCGCTTCGAACTGCTGGTCGAGGGGGTGGTGGCCGGTATCGCCGCCTACCAGGACACCGCGAACGAGCGCGCGTTCGTCCACACCGAGATCTATCCGCAGTTCGAGGGGCAGGGCTACGGGCGCAAACTCGTCCAGATGGCGCTGGACACCACCCGAGACGAGGGTTACGGCATCCTCCCGCTGTGTCCGATGGTGCATCACTTCGTCGAATCCCGTCCGGAATATCTGGTGCTGGTCCCGCTGTGGTCCCGACAACGATTGAACCTGCCCCAATAGACCTCTGATCAGTAAGCGGCGACCGCCCCGTCGAGGGCCGTCTGGAGTTCGGCGCGGACCAGGCGCGCGATTTCGGCGGGGCGCGCGGGTAGTTCCACCGGGACCCCGAAATAGAAGCTGGCCGATTTGGCCTCCTCCTTGCTGGGCTCCACCGTCGGATCCGTGCGGGGACCGTAACTGAGGCCGAGGGATACCAGCACCGGCTGCGCACCCAGCTTCATGGCCCGGAAACCGATATGCCCGATACCGCTGCCCACCGACTGCACCTGGGTCGGATCCACGTTATTGCAGGTGCCCTCCGGGAAGACCGCCACCCCGTCGCCGCGACGCAACCGTTCGGCGCATACATCGATCATTTGCTGACCGGCGGCGTTCACCGCGCGCAACCCGTGGTCCTTACCGCGGAATACCGGGATCCCGCCCATCATGTCGATCCGCCGCCGCAGCTTCTCCTCGAGGAAGAGTTCGTCCTTGGCCAGCACCCGGGTCCGTCCGATGACGGGCCGCAACACACTGCTCCAGGCCGCCGCGGCCACCGTGTACGGATCCAATTGCGAGAGGTGATTGATCGAGATGAGCAGTGGCCGCCGCTGGGAGACCAACTCCCGCAGGCGCTCCCGCGCCGCTGGCGCATATGCGACGCGCGCCCGATAGCGCCGCGCCAGCAGGGCGTAGGCCCCCCGGGCCTGCCACCGGTTCTGCTGATGATCGCGATAGAACTCGTAAACCGCATCACTGTTCTCGAGGACTACCTCGGGACGTTCCATGGCCTCACCCTAATAGGCACTCCAAATATTGTGTCCCGGTGGAATGATGGCGGGGTGGCACGCGCAGAGGATCACGGCGACAGATCTCGACGCGAATCCCGGCACGACGAAAACGTGGTGCGGCCGGGAACCTTATTGGTGTCCGCGACCGACCTGGTGGAGTCCTCGTTCCGGCGCACCATCGTGTACATCGTCGAACACAATGACGCGGGCACTCTCGGCGTGGTGTTGAACCGGCAGAGCGAAACCGCGGTCGCCGATGTGCTGCCCAAGTGGGCCGAATTGGCGGCGACACCGCAGTCGCTCTACATCGGCGGGCCGGTGAAACGCGATGCCGCGCTGTGTCTGGCCCTGACGAGGGTGGGCACCGACATCGACGGGGTGTCGGGTTTACGCAGGGTGGATGGGCGCATCGCGCTGGTGGATCTGGATTCCGATCCCGACCGGATCGCCCCGCTGGTCGAGGGTCTACGAATATTCGCGGGGTACGCCGGCTGGACCTTCGGACAGTTGGAGGGGGAATTGGATCGCGGTGACTGGCTCGTGCTGTCGGCGCTGCCGACCGATCCGATCGCGGGTCGGGGCGACCTGTGGGCGCAGGTGTTGCGCCGCCAGCCGCTCCCGCTGTCGCTATTGGCGACCCACCCCATCGAGGTCGAACGCAATTAGCGGTGGGCCCGCGGGGCGACAATACGAAACCCCCGCCGCAGCGGGGGTTTCGCGGTATTCACCTCAGTTGATGCGGCGGCGGAACTGACTGGTGGCCCAGAAGTATCCGCCGATGGCGATGGCCGCGATCCAGAGCAGCGCCAGGATTCCGTTGTTCCCGATCTCCGCGCCAATGAGCAGTCCGCGGATGGTTTCACCGATCGGGGTGAAGGGCTGGTATTCGACGAACTGCTTCACACCGACGGGCATGGTGCTCGCGGGCACCAGACTCAGGAAGGGCAGCATGACGATGGGCATGGGCAGATTGCTGGCGCTCTCCGGGTTCTGTGCGACCAGACCGAAGGCCGCGGCCAACCAGCTGAGCGCGAAGATCACTGCGGTAATCAGCCCGAAGGCAGCCAGCCACTCCAGTACATCGGCGTTCGGACGGAAGCCGATAACCAGCGCC
>NZ_BDCE01000003.1 GCF_001613345.1 Nocardia uniformis NBRC 13702
TTTCGGCGCAGCATCGTCTTGGTATCGGCCAGGGCATAGGTCGCGGTGCTCATCGCACGGACTCCTTTTCGGTGCGGGCGGACGCGGAGCCGGTCTGGTCGGATCCGGTGAGCGCGAGGAAGACATCATCGAGATCGGGTGTGTGGACGGACAAGCCCTCGGGTTCGATACCGATCACATCGAGACGGTCGATGACCTCCCGTACCGCGCGGACGCCACCATCGCTGGGAATGGCCAGCGTCAGATCGCCGTTGACCTGCGCGGCCCCGCCGAACGCCTGGGCGACGGTGGCCAGTGCGTTGCGATCGGCGAAATCGAGTTTGATGTAGCCGCCCGGTACCAGCCGCTTCAGTTCGTCCGCGGTGCCCTCGGCGACAATGCGTCCGCCGTGCAGTACCGCGATGCGGTCGGCCAATTGGTCGGCCTCCTCGAGGTACTGGGTGGTGAGGAAGACGGTGACGCCACCGGAGACCAATTCGCGAACGATGTCCCACACCACGCGGCGGCTGCGCGGATCCAAACCGGTGGTGGGTTCGTCGAGGAAGATGATGCGCGGATTGCCGACCAGGGTCATGGCCAGATCGAGTCGCCGGGTCATACCGCCGGAATAGCTGCTCGCCATTTTGTCGGCGGCATCCACCAGATCGAAACGCGTCAGCAATTCCTCTGCGAGAGCGATACTTTCACGGCGGGGCAGGTGGTTCAGATCGCCCATGAGGATGATGTTCTCGCGCCCGGTGAGCAGGTCGTCGACGGCCGAGAACTGACCGGTCACGCCGATCGCCGAACGTACCGCGGCGGGTTCGGTGGCGAGTTCGTACCCACCGACGCTGATATCGCCGCCATCCGCGCCCAGCAGCGTGGCGAGGATCTGGACGGTGGTGGTCTTACCCGCACCGTTGGGGCCGAGCAGCGAAAAGATGGTGCCCTCAGCGACATTCAGATCGATCCGGTCGAGCACTACGTGTTCACCGAAGGATTTGCACAACCCTTCGACCGCTATGGCCGAGGCGCGGGATCCGGTGTTCATGGGGTTTCCTCTCATCTACGAAATAGGTGCATTGATACGAATGAATGCATGCGTCAGGTAGTCCGTGACAGCCAGGGGGCCGGTCATGGTTTTTCGAAGTTACTTATTCAGTTGTGGGTGCAGGTTTTCGAACTAGATGTCGAGGTCTTCGACCGCCGGTCGGTCGGCGATATCGGCGACCCGCTCATAGAGCTTCGCGGGTATGGAGTCCTGCAGCTCCTCGATCGTGTCCACGATGGTCAGGGTGTAATCACCCCAGCTCGGATCGCCGACGCCGAGCAGTCCGCGCCAGCTCTTCATTTCCTTGAGCCAGTTGAAGTTCGCGGAGTAGTCGTTCCAGTCGGCGGCGTGGATGTGCAGTACGAACTTGCCCTTCCGGCTGCGAAAGACCTGAATATGCGTCTGGACGTTGCCTTCGGCGTCGAAGTCGCGTGATTCTCCGAGCAGCGCACCGGAGAAGCGGACCTGACGAACACCGTTGTGCCCGACGGGGAGCACAATCTCCTCGAAGCCCTCGATGCGCCCCTCCTCCAGTTCGATGTAGCGGCGCAGCGCCGTCACGATCGCCCCGGAGAGATTGCCGCCAACCAGCTCCTGCGCGCGGGTGAACAGCTTCAGATCCTCATCGGATACATAGATCGTCTTGTTCGGCATGACTTCACTATACGTAGACGTATACGTACACACAAGCCCTGGCCTTCATTTCCTGCCGATTGAACCGTCGGCGGGTCGGATTCGTATCTCCCATCACAGGTGGCAAGGCTCCAGCATCCGGCGGCCGGGGCCCGAAGGGAGCGTGCATGCACAGCGAGACGCGGGTGGTCGACTATCTGGTCAGAGCGATTTCCGCACTGAATGTGCGGCATGTGTTCGGCGTCGGTGGCGCGAATATCGAAGATCTCTACGACGCCGCCTTCGACTACGAACCGATCACCGCCGTCGTGGCCAAACACGAGTTCTCCGCCGCCACCATGGCCGATGGCTACGCCCGCTCCACCGCCGGACTCGGCGTTGTCATGGCGACCTCCGGCGGCGGGGCCGTGAATCTGGTCGCCGGGCTAGCCGAATCCTTCGCCTCCCGCGTCCCCGTCCTCGCAATCGTCGGGCAGCCCCCGACGGTCCTGGAAGGCAAGGGCGCCTTCCAGGACTCCAGTGGTCGCGCGGGGGCCTTCGACGCGGTGCGGTTGTTCACCCCGATCACCCGCTATTGCGCACGGGTCGAATCCGCCGCCGACCTGCCCGCTCACCTGCACCGCGCGGTGACCGCCGCCCGCGCCGGTGGGCCGTCCGTGTTATTGCTGCCCAAGGATATTCAGCAGGCCGAAATGCCCGCCGTACCCGACTTCCAGCCGCCGATACCCATCCATCGCCACGACCTGAGCGGGATTGCCCGGGTGCGGCAGGCACTGCGCACCGCAAGCGCCACCGGCAAGGTGGTGATAATCGCCGGGGATCAGGTCGCGCGCGATGACGCGCGCACCGAATTGGCGCGGCTCGCAACCATTCTCGATGCCGCCGTCGGGGTCGCTCCCGACGCCAAGGACGTCTATGACCAGTCCGCATCCGGCTGCTGCGGCGTGGCGGGGAGCATGGGCCATCCCGAACTCCTCGATGCGGTCCATCGCGCCGCGCTGTGTCTGCTGATCGGCACGCGTTTACCGGTCACGGCACGAGCCGGAATGGATGACGCACTCGCCCCGATCACCGTCGCCAGTATCGGCGCGGAGCCGCCCTTTCTACCCAGCCTGCACGCGGACAGCACCGACCTGGCCGCCACGCTCACCGCACTGTGCGACGAATTGCACAGCACCCCCGTCGATTCCGTCTTCGAACCCGCAGCGCCGCTAAGGCAACCGTCGGCTGCGAACGAACTCACCGCACTGGACGTACCACCGTCGGACGGTCCCGGCCTGCGGTACCGGACCATTGTCGAAACCATCGACACCGCCCTGCCCGACGGTTCGGATGTCTTCGCCGATGCGGGCAATACCGGTGCGTCCGTGGTCCACCACCTGCGGGTACCGCGCGATGGCCGGTTCACCGTCGCACTCGGCATGGGCGGTATGGGCTACGCCTTCGGAGCCGGAATCGGTTCCGCCTTCGCCCGTGGGCGGCGCCCGGAGGGTGGGCTGCGGCGCACCTTCGTAATCGCCGGTGACGGCGCGTTCTTCATGCACGGCATGGAGGTCCACACCGCCATCGAATACCGGCTACCGATCACCTTCATAGTTCTCAACAACAACGCACATGCCATGTGTATAACTCGCGAACAGCTCTTCTACGGAGATCGCTACAGCTACAACCGCTTCCAGCCCGCCCACCCCGGCGCGGGTATGGCCGCCATGTTCCCGGGCCTGTGTGCGCACACCCCGACCACGCTCACCGAATTGACCGCGGCGCTGCGGCATTGCACCGATACCGAGGGGCCCTCGTTCATTTCCGTGGATTGCGATCCGGACGAGGTCCCACCGTTCACGCCGTTCCTGACGGCATCGAGGAGGCTCCCGTGACCACTGCCCTGCCCGCTCTCAGTGATATTCCGGAAGAGGTACTGCCCGGGGTGTTGCGGATCGAGACCTCCGACCGCGAGGCCAGCACGCCCATCATCATGGACATGCTGCGGTCGGTGTATCCGCATGATCAGATGTTCGGGCAGTTCTGTCCGGTCCAGGACTACATTGCCGCACCGCCGCGTGAGGTGTACGAATACCTCTCCGACACCCGGTCTCTGGAGGAGTGGACCTACAGCCTGCGCGGATTCGTGGAAACCGACGAACCCGGGCTGTGGGAATCCGCGGACCGGCTCGGGCCCAACACCAAGATCTACACGCGCACCGTAGCCAATCCGGACGCCATGACCGTGGATTACCACTGTGCGTGGGATCAGGGCAAACACCTGTGGATGGTCTATCTCATGCGGGTAGTCGATGCACAGGTGGTGTTCGACAAGCCCGGATCCGTGGTGCTGTGGACGAACTGCCGTCACCCCTTCTATGACGAGAACCCCTATCCGGAGGCCGCGCCCCCGGGGCGCAAGGTCTGGGTCGGCGACTTCTGGGAGATGTTCTCCGCCGGACACCGCATCGAGCTGGACAACCTCAAGGCGATCTGCGAGTACCGGGCCGCGCACGGCCTGCCGCTCACGCCCGACTGGATGAAGTGAGAGGCACCACAATGGATTTCACCGACCCCGCTCTGGCATTGCCGCCGGTCAGCCTGGTGGATATCGCGAGCTATCTGCCCGGCGAACCCGTCGGAACCGAATACTTCACGCAGTACTCCCGCTCCGATCGCATGGCCAAGAACGTCATGTTCCGCTCACCGAAGACCCGCCACCATGTGGGTCGCGACGAGACGGAGGTCGATATGGTGGAGCGCGCGGTGCAGCCGCTCATCGAACGCCATGGGCGCGAATTCATTTCCGGGATCGATGTACTGCTCACCCATACCCAGCTGCCGACCAATCCGGTACTCGGAGCCGGACCGCAGGTAGCGCGGCGGCTGGGAATGAAGCCCACCCATGTGATCGATGTGCACAATGGCGGCTGCGCGGCATTCATCCACATGATGGAGCTGGCGCGAACCATCCTGCGCGGCACCGCCGCTCGGACCGCGCTCATCGCCGTAGCGCAGAACTGTGCCGGACCGGTATTCACCCAGTCCGAGATTCGCGGACTGGCGCAGGCCCCGGTACCGGGCGATGGATGCGGCGTCGGCTTGCTCGTGAAGGACAACAGCGCGCCGATACTGGATATCGAATGCCGCACCTACCCCGAGTTCGCCGGAGATATGGATTTTTCCACCGGCTCCGACCGCAAGTACTGGGAACCGGGTGCCGGACAGGCCTGCGTGAGCTTCAGCGAATCCAAGATCACCAAGGTATTCGCCCGCGGTAACCGACTGGTACCGGAGGTGGCCGCGGTGGTCTGCGACCGGATCGGGGTGAAGGGCCGCGATATCGACACCTTCGTCACCAATCAGCCCAATCGGCTGTTCCTGCGCAATTGGCACGACGCGCTGGAACTGCCCGCCGAACGCCATCCCGACACCTTCGATCAGTGCGGAAACCTGTTCGCCGCAGGCATTCCCGTCACCCTCGACGCCGAACACCGGGCCGGACGGTTGACGGACGGGTCGGTGGTGCTCATGGCCGCCTTCGCGCATGCCGGTGACTTCGCGGGTGCGGCAGCCGTGCGCTGGGGTGCGGTCAGATGACCACGCACACCGCTGCCGCACAGTCGCTCCCAGCGGCGTGGCCCGAGTTCGCACCCCGGCGTTATGACCTGGGACTGAGCGAGAATCCGTTTCCCCCACTGCCCTCGGTCTTGCGGGCGATGGAAGAGGCGCTGGCGCACGCGAATCGGTATCCGGAATTCGAACCGCGGCGGCTGCCCCGACTCATTGCCGGCCATATCGGAGTCGGTACGGACGAGGTGGCGGTGGGATCCGGCGCGACCGGGGTGACGCTCCAGATCATGCAGACGCTGACCGCACCCGGCGACCGCATGGTTTTCGCGACGCCCACCTTCGACGGGTATCCGATCATGGCGTCCATGACCGGATTGGAACCCGTCGGCGTGCCACTGGATTCGTCCGGCCGACAGCCGCTCTGGGCGATGGCGCGGGCGGTGGACGAACGCACCGGGCTGGTTGCGGTATGCCGGCCACACAATCCCACCGGCACCGTCGCACCCGCCAGCGAGTTGAAGGCATTTCTGCACGCGATACCGTCGCGGGTGCCGATCGTGCTCGATGAGGCCTATGTCGAATTCCTCGGGGCCGCGAAAACTCTGGACCCGGTGCAGCTCATTCGCCGCCATCCGAACCTGCTGGTACTGCGTACCTTCTCCAAGGCGTACGGCCTGGCGGGGCTGCGTATCGGCTATGCGCTCGGATCCGCGGACCTGATCCGGCGGGTGCGGCGACTACAGCTGCCCTTCGGGGTACCGACGAGTTCGGTGGCGGCGGTGGCGGCCTGCTATGCGGCGGAAGCCGAACTGGGGATGCGCATTCTGCGAATCACCACCGAACGCGAATTGCTGCGAACCGCATTGCGGCGGGCCGGAATCCGGGTACCGCGCAGTAGCGGCAACTTCCTGTACCTGCCCGGCGGCGGCATGTCGGCGGCGCTGGCGCGAGCCGGGATAGCGGCGAAGAACTATCCGGACGGCAGCGCCCGGATAGCGGTCGGCGACCCGGCGGCCGGGCGGGCGGTACTGCGAGCGGTGACCCGGGGTGCGGGCGCGCCACGCAGGCCGCTGGGCCACGACGACAGCGTGCGGGCGCTCACGGCGCGGCCCGAGCCCAGCGCTGCGCCAAGGCCGCACAGGTGATCAGCTGCACCTGGTGGAAGATCATGAGCGGCAAGACGATCAGCCCGATCGGCTCCCCCGCGAACAGTACGGCGGCCATGGGCAGACCGGTGGCGAGACTCTTCTTCGAACCACAGAACACCACCACGATGCGGTCGGCCCGATCGAAGTGGGCGAGGTCGCCGACGAAGCTCGTCACCCCCAGCACAATCGCGAGCAGGACGCAGCACACCGCGGTGAGCCCGAGAATTCGCCAGGGGGACATGGTATGCCAGATGCCCTCCACCATGCCCGCGCTGAACGCGCTGTAGACGACCAGCAGAATCGAACCGCGATCCACCAGTCTCGTCGACTCCCCGTGCCGCGCCATCCACCCGGAAACCTTGGGCCGCAACAGCTGACCGGCAATGAACGGCACCAAGAGCTGCAGCACGATATCGAGAATCGCGGAGGGGTCGACCTCGGTCTGCCCGGTGGTGTTCAGCAAAAGCAGCACCAGTGCCGGGGTCAGGAAGACCCCCAGGAGATTCGACAGGGTGGCACTCACGATCGCGCCCGCCACATTGCCCTTGGCGATCGAGGTGAAGGCGATCGAGGACTGCACCGTGGACGGCACCAGCGTCAGGAAGAGCAGACCGGTGTAGAGATCATCGGTGAGCACCCGCGGCACCAGCACGTGCGCGGCCAGCCCGAGCAGCGGAAACAGCAGGAAGGTGCAGACCAATACCGTGAGGTGCAGCCGCCAATGAGTGAGGCCCGCAACCGCTTCCCGAGGAGCCA
This sequence comes from Nocardia uniformis NBRC 13702, assembly GCF_001613345.1. Classification (GTDB taxonomy): domain Bacteria; phylum Actinomycetota; class Actinomycetes; order Mycobacteriales; family Mycobacteriaceae; genus Nocardia; species Nocardia uniformis. The sequence continues at coordinate 7,123 of NZ_BDCE01000003.1, forward strand.
GTCGCGCGCCGTACAGCAGGAACAGCAAAGCGATGGCAATTTTCGTCAGCCAGCCCACTACCTCCGCGCCGTCGCCCCGGGCCGGGAAAATACTGGCCAGGACGACTACCGCGAGAATCGACAGAATGAATCCGTCGATGTAGAACTTGCTGAGAAATCGCACTTGTCGAGGTTAGTACCGCCTGGTCCGCCCCTGGAATTCCTGGCGGCGAACAGTGGCCCGCGCCACGGATACCCGCGGCGGTGACGTGCACCCTTCGCTGATTCGACGAGGGCCGAGGACGTGAACCAATGCGTGGGTGCTAATGTGAACATGAGTTAGCTGGAGAGTCCTGACCGCTTCGAAAGGAACGTTCTATGACCACCGCTCACGCAGTTCACGAGACGCACGACCACGTTCACGGCCCGGATTGCGGCCACGTAGCCGTTCCGCACGGCGACCACACCGACTATGCCCACGACGGCCATCTGCACCGCTCCCACGACGGCCACTACGACGAGTGCGAGCCCGCAGGCCACGTCACCCACGAGGGCCACGACCACGTGCACGGCCCCGATTGCGGCCACGATGCCGTCCAGCACGGCGACCACGTCGACTACGTCCACGACGGTCACCGCCACGCCGCTCATAACGGGCACTACGACGATCACTGAGCACATCCCTCCCGCGCATCCGCCGAGTTGGCGGGTGACCCGCGGCTGGAAAGATGGCGGAGGTGGCGTTCTTCCGACGTGATCCACAGCGCGGCTACCGCCCGAACCCGGCACCGGCGACGGGCACTGCCAGTCGGGTCCTGATTCGTTTCACCGTCGCCGGGCGCGAATTCGTGCTCCGGCGGACGGTGATCGAGCCGGGCGGGCAGAGCGGCTGGCACTATCACGACGGCACACTGTGGGTGCTCGTCACCGGGGGCGATCTCGACCATCCGTGGACCGATTGCGTACCACTCACCCATCGGCGGGGCCGGATCTTTCGCGAACCAGGTGGGCGTGCGCACGCCCACCTGGCGCGCAATCTCGGTGCGACGCCGGTGAAACTGACGGTGCTGTACATCAAACCGGCCGGTAGCCCGCTGGCACGCGGGATAGATCCGCCGCCGTGCGCGCGGTGAGCATCTCACCTGCGGCATGCTGAACCACATGATCGAAATCGTCACCGTTTCGACCGAAGCGGACCTGGCCGATGCCTTCGCCATTCGGATGCAGGTTTTTGTCGAGGAACAGGGCGTACCGGCCGAGATCGAAATCGATGAGCTGGACCGGACCGCCGACCACCTGCTCGCCCGGCTCGATGGGCAGCCGGTCGGGACCGGTCGGCTGACGGTCCGAGCGGATATCGGTGTGCTCGGCCGACTGGCCGTATCGGGGAAGTCGCGCGGTACCGGCCTCGGCGCGGCGCTGGTGCGGGCCATCGAGGAGCGGGCACGAGAACGGGGTCTGACAGCCGTCGAGTTGCATTCCCAGACCCAGGCGATCGGCTTCTACGAGCGGCTCGGATATACGGCGTTCGGGGAACCCGATTGGGACGCGGGCATCGAGCACATCTGGATGCGGAAGGGGCTTGGCTGCTGATATCGGTGGATTCCGGCCAAAAGCACGCCGGAATGACGGGATGATCGGTACACCCGAAAGACCGGACGACCACGCGCCGGAATGACGGGGACGGTCAGCGCCCGGAAGGACCGGACGATCAGTTGGTGGCGGGTTCGCAGGCGTCGCGCAGCGAGCAGGAACCACAGGCGCTGCCGCAGCCGCCGACCTCTGCGGCGGGGGCGAGGCCCGCGATGGCCTGGGCAGCGGCATTCGCGCCCGCGCCGAGGGTGAGGAAACCGATCACGACGGTGACGATCGGGACCGCGACCGCGGCGATACCACCGGCGACGAGCGCCACCACACCGCCCGCCGCGAGCAGAATGCCCGCGCCGACCGAGGTGGGGCCGGCTACCCGATTGGCCAGGCGGAAGGCTTCCTCGGAGGCCAGCGCCTCCTGGGTATGTACTCCGAAGTAACGGTTGCCGGGCAGTTTGCCGGTCAGACCGAGCACCCCGGTGACGACGGCAATGGCCGCCAGCACGAACAGGATCAACGCCACAACAAGCACCCTGGCAGCGTAGCCCAGTCCGATTCGCACGTTGCGGGCCCGGTCGGCGCGTCACACCACGTGTGACCTGGGGCTCAGCACCGGACCGGACGGTTGGACCCTTTTTGGGTACGGGGGGCGGCACGCTTTACCCTGGTGAGCGACGTTATCTCCGATCGGCGAGAGACCAGAAGGCAGGACCGTGCAGGACACTCGTGCAACCGACACCACCGGCACCACCGAGTCCGGGAGCAGCGACGTGCCCGCACACCGCTACAACGCCGACCTCGCGGGTCGGGTCGAAACCAAATGGCAGCGGAACTGGACCGAGCGCGGCACGTTCTTCGCGCCCAATCCGGTGGGCCCGCTGGCGGGCGAGACCCCGCCGGACAAGCTGTTCATTCAGGACATGTTCCCGTACCCCTCCGGCGCGGGCCTGCACGTCGGCCATCCGCTGGGCTATATCGCCACCGATGTCTTCGCGCGCTTCCACCGCATGCGTGGCCGGAATGTGCTGCACGCCCTGGGTTATGACGCCTTCGGCCTGCCCGCCGAGCAGTACGCGGTGCAGACCGGTGCGCATCCGCGCGTGACCACCGAGTCGAATATCGCCACCATGCAGCGCCAGCTGGATCGGCTGGGCCTGGGCCACGATCGACGACGTTCCTTCGCCACCACCGACCCCGAGTACTACAAATGGACGCAGTGGATCTTCCTGCGCATCTACAACGCCTGGTACGACGAAGTGCAGGGCAAAGCGCGCCCGATCAGCGAGCTGATCGCCGAATTCGAGGCCGGTAAACGGTCCGACAACGGGCGCGGCTGGTCGGATATGAGCGTGTCGGAGCGCAATGCCCTGATCGACTCGTATCGCCTGGTCTACCAGACGGATTCGATGGTCAACTGGTGCCCGGGGCTGGGCACGGTGCTGTCCAATGAAGAGGTCACCGCCGACGGCCGCAGCGAGCGCGGTAATTTCCCGGTGTTCCGTAAGCGCCTGTGGCAGTGGATGATGCGCATTACCGCCTACTCCGATCGACTGGTCGACGACCTGGACGAGCTGGACTGGCCGGAGAGTGTCAAGGCCATGCAGCGCAACTGGATCGGGCGATCGCGCGGCGCGCAGGTGAAGTTCGAGGCCGGGGTCGACACCATCGAGGTGTTCACCACCCGCCCCGACACCCTGTTCGGCGCGACGTACGTGGTGCTGGCGCCGGAGCACGAGCTGGTGGATCGACTGACCGCCGCCGAATACCCGGCGGGCGTCGACGCGCGCTGGACCTTCTCCTCCGATACCCCGACGGAAGCCGTTGCGGCCTACCGCAAGTCGATTGCCGCCAAATCGGATCTGGAGCGGCAGGAGAACAAGGAGAAGACCGGCGTCTTCCTGGGCAGTTACGCCACCAATCCGGTGAACGGCGCGCAAGTGCCGATCTTCATCGCCGATTACGTACTGAGCGGCTACGGCACCGGCGCGATCATGGCGGTACCCGGACACGACCCGCGCGACTGGGACTTCGCCACCGCCTTCGGCCTGTCGATTGTGGAAGTCATTGCGGGCGGCGATATCTCGACGGGCGCGCACACCGGCGACGGCACCCTGGTGAACTCCGGATTCCTGGACGGCATGGCGGTCGAAGCCGCCAAGTCCGCGGTCATTTCCAAGCTGGAGGCCGACGGCCACGGTCAGGGCAAGATCCAGTACAAGCTGCGCGACTGGCTGTTCGCCCGCCAGCGCTACTGGGGTGAACCGTTCCCGATCGTCTACGACTCCGACGGCGCTCCGCACGCCCTGCCGGAATCCATGCTGCCGGTGCGACTGCCGGAGATGGAGGACTTCGCCCCCGTCACCTTCGATCCCGACGACGCCGACTCCGAACCGTCGCCGCCGCTGGCCAAGGCCACCGACTGGGTACACGTCGAACTGGATCTGGGCGACGGCCCGAAACAGTACCGCCGCGACACCAATGTCATGCCCAACTGGGCGGGCAGCTCCTGGTACCAGCTGCGCTACGCCGACCCGACCAATCCGGAGGCCTTCTGCGCACCGGAGAACGAGAAGTACTGGCTGGGCCCGCGTCCCGCCGAACACGGTGCGAAGGATCCGGGCGGTGTCGACCTGTATGTCGGCGGTGTCGAGCACGCGGTACTGCACCTGCTGTACGCGCGCTTCTGGCAGAAGGTGCTGTTCGATCTGGGTGACGTCTCCGGCTACGAGCCCTACCGTCGCCTGTTCAACCAGGGCTACATCCAGGCCTACGCCTACACCGATGAGCGCGGCGCGTACATTCCGGCCGCCGAAGTGACCGAGCGCGACGGAAAGTTCTTCTGGACCAATACCTCCGGCACCGAGATCGAGGTCTTCCAGGAGTACGGCAAGATCGGCAAGTCACTGAAGAACGCCATCTCCCCCGATGAGATGTGCGATCTGTACGGGGCCGACACCTTCCGCTTCTACGAGATGTCCATGGGCCCCCTGGATACCTCCCGCCCCTGGGCGACAAAGGATGTCGTCGGCGCGCACCGCTTCCTGCAGCGCGTCTGGCGACTGGTGGTGGACGAGGAGTCCGGCACGACCCGGGTCACCGACGACGAACCGTCCAGCGACACACTGCGCCTGCTGCACAAGACCATCGCGGGTGTCGACGACGACTACGCCAACCTGCGCGATAACACCGCGGGCGCGAAGCTGATCGAGCTGACCAACCACCTGACCAAGAACTACCCCGACGGCACCCCCCGCGCCGTGGCGGAACCCCTGGTCCTGATGCTGGCCCCGATGTCCCCGCATATTGCCGAAGAGCTGTGGGAACGCCTGGGCCACACCGCATCACTGGCGCACGGCCCCTTCCCGACCGCCGACCCGGCCCTGCTGGTCGCCGATTCGGTGGAGTACCCGATCCAGGTCAACGGCAAGGTCCGCAGTCGCGTCAGCGTCCCCGCCGACGCCGACAATGCCGCGGTCCAGGCCGCCGCCCTGGCCGACCCGAAGGTCGCGGAACTGTTGGGCGGCAAGGATCCCCGCAAGGTGATCGTCGTCCCGGGCCGACTGGTGAATATCGTCGCCTGACCTCGGCGCGAAGTATTCGGGCCCGGTGCGCACCGCGCACCGGGCCCGTTGTCGAGGCCGCCTACTCAGTGCGCACGGGCCGGTTCGCTGCGGAAGCGCGACGGCTTGCCGGCGATGCGGCAGATTTTCCACAGCACGCGGGCGATGGGGTTCATGAGTTGATGTGGCGCGCTTCCTCGGCGACATGAATCGTCATGACGCGCTCCAACATCGGCTGCTCCCCCCGCCAGCACCATGACGAGCTCGATATCCGCCGCGATAATGGCACGGCGGCGCTCGATGCCGGTTCCTCCGCTAAGCGGGCGGAAGCAGTACGTCGTCGAGTGTCACCATCGACAGGTTGCGCTCACAGATGATGTCCACCAGTTGGCCGTAGCAGTGCGTTACGGCGGGGGCGTTGGCGTGGCCGATAATGATGGTCTGTGGGTGGAAGTACTTGTGGGCGCACTCGATCAGATACTCATCGGTAATCACCCCGGAGTCGGAGAGGGAGCCGTACCACATGACCGGGACGGTGTAGCCGAGATCGGCGGCCACCTTGTCGACCCTCGCATTGTGACGGCCGAACGGGGGGCGGTAGTACGGGGTGCCGTCCACGCCGAAATTATTGCGCAGGAAGGTCTTCGCCCGGTTCAGCTGGGCGGCGATCCCCGCCTCGGACAGGCTGGTCAGATCGGCGTGGTCCCAGGTGTGGTTGGCGAGCTGGATCTGGCCGGAATCGACCAGCGGACGCAGGGCATCGCGGTGCGTGGTCCAGGAGTCGTAATAGGCGGTCACGAAGAAGGTGAAGCGGGCGCCGGTATGGCGAGCGAATTCGATATACGCACCGACCACCTCCGGGCTCGCGCCGTCATCGACGGTGAGTGCCATGCTGGTGCCGTTACCCGGGAGCGCCGTAATGGTGCCCGCCGGAATGGCCGTCTTGGGCCCGGTCGGCGGTGCGGGCAGTGTCCTGGGCACCACCTCGGGGAAATTGACGGTGGGCGGGATATCGTCCGTGCCGAATTCGAGAATCCCGCTATTGGCCCTGGTGCAGCCGGTGAGGGCGAAGGCCGTACCCGCCGCGAGCAGGCCGAGCAGCTGTCGTCTGTGCATCATCGATGTGACTCACTCCGTGGATATCGCGTGGTCCCCCGGCAATTCCACAGTTATATCCGCAACGGGTGCACCTGTTGCGGAGAACGCGCGGCGTGCGCGCAATCGCGTCCGATCAGCGCGGAATGGGCCGCAGCACGATCTCGGTGGGATGCGCGTCGCGCGGCGTCTCGACAGCATTGCGCACCGCCCGCGCCACCGTCGACGCGGCCAGGAAATCCCGTGGCCGATAGTCGCGGCCCTCACCAGCAACGATCTCGCGCTGCATATCGGTGTCGATGCGGCCCGGATGGATCGAGGTGACGCGCAGCCCGGTCTCCTCCGATCGCAGGGCGTCGGCGAAGGCGCGCAGCCCGAATTTGCTCGCCGCGTACACACCCCACCCGGCATTGGCGCGCAGCCCCGCACCCGAATTGATCAGCACCACATGCCCGTTCGCGGCGCGCAGGGCGGGCAGCAGCAGCCGGGTCAGCTCGGCGACAGCGATCAGATTGGCTTCCAAGGTATTCCGCCACTGCGCCACCGACGAATCGGCTATGGTGCCGAGGTCGGCGACCCCGGCATTGTGGACCAGCACATCCAGCCGCTCGACCGGTTCCACCGCACGGGCTACCGCCTCGTAGTCGGTCAGCTCCACGGGAAATCCGGTCGCACCGGGCAATTCGCTCAGTATCGGCTCGAGCGCCTGCGATGTGCGAGCGCCCAACAGCAGCCGATGGGTGGGTGCGAGTTCGCGTGCGATGGCGGCGCCGAGCCCGCGGCTGGCACCGGTGACGAGCGCGGTCGGCTGGACTGTCACCGGGTCGTTGCTGGTCGCGTCCGAATTGGCCATGTGATCACCGTAACGGGGATGCGCACCGGGCGATGATTCCGGTCAACGGCATCGTCCGTTCGTATCAGGTCAGAAAGGCCAGCCAGGGTGACATCTGTCGAACCGGATCCCGCCCCACCCCGCACCGCCGAACCACCCTCCCAGCGCGCATACCTGCCGGTGCCGTCGCAGAATAGGGCGATGACACACCCGGGTTTCACGCCGACCCAGCTCGCGGCGCGCGCCGCCTATCTGCTGCGCGGCAATGATCTGGGCACCATGACCACCGCCGCCCCCAAGCTGTATCCACACATGTGGAGCTGGGATGCCGCCTTCGTAGCGGTCGGCCTGGCCCCGCTGAGCGTGGAACGGGCCGTCGTCGAGATGGATACGCTGCTGTCGGCGCAGTGGCGCAGCGGCATGATTCCGCACATTGTGTTCGCCAATGGGGTGGACGGGTACTTCCCCGGCCCGGCCGCCTGGGAATGTCGACGGCTCGCGGCCGACGCACCCGACGGACCGGATACCTCGGGCATTACCCAGCCGCCCGTGCACGCCATCGCGGTGCAGCGCATCCTCGACCATTCCCGCCGCCACGGCCGCAGTACCCGCGCGGTCGCCGAGGATTTCCTGCATCGCCGCTGGCCGGACCTTATGCGCTGGCATCGCTGGCTCGCCTACGCCCGCGATCCGAAACAGCACGGACGCATCACCATCTATCACGGGTGGGAATCCGGAATGGACAATTCGCCGCGCTGGGATCGGGCCTACGCGAATGTGATTCCCGGTGAACTGCCCGCGTACGAGCGCGAGGATCTGCACGTGGTGGGTGATCCGACACAGCGTCCGTCCGATCGCGAATACGACCGGTACATGTGGCTGGTCGAGCAGATGCGCCGCGCGAGCTACGACGACTACCAACTGGCCTCGACCATGAGTTTCGCGGTGGAGGACGTCTTCGTCACCGCCATCTTCGCGCTGGCCTGTGAGGTGCTGGCCAATATCGGCGAGGAGCACCGGCTGCCGCATGCCGATGTGCGCGAACTCTACGAATGGTCGGACTACTTCCGCGCCGGTGTCATCGCCACCACCGATGCGCGCAGTGGGGCCGCCAAGGACTTCGATGTACGGGCCGATCGCTGGATCGAAACCGACACTCTGGCCGTCTTCGCACCGCTGCTGTCCGGCGGGCTGTCACGGGACGCGGAGCGACGGCTGCTGCGCCTGTTCGAGGGGCCGAAGTACTGCGGCCATCCGGACCTGCGGTACGCGCTACCACCGTCGACCTCACCGGTGGCCAAGGACTTTCGACCGCGGGAGTACTGGCGCGGGCCGGTATGGCCGGTAATGAGCTGGCTGTTCTCGTGGGTCTTCGCCCGGCGCGGTTGGGCGGAGCGATCGTTCATGCTGCGCGCGGAAGGGCTGCGCCAGGCCAGCGACGGCACCTTCGCGGAGTACTACGAACCGTTCACGGGCGAACCGCTGGGCAGTATGCAGCAGTCGTGGACGGCGGCGTCGGTCCTCGACTGGCTGGGCTGACCCCCCGGCCCCCGTCCCTCCCGTCATTCCGTCCCTCCCATCCCTCCCGCCCTCCTGTCCCTCCTGTCCCTCCCGTCATTCCGGCGCGCTTTTGGCCGGAATCCACCTACCCAGGCTGTATTACTCGGGCAGCCAACACAGCAGTAGCGGTTCCAGCCCCGCAGCAACAGGCACCGCTACTGTCGAAATCCATGTACCGACGCTCGAACGACCCCCGTAAAGCTCGTCGCAGGTACCTCATCAGCTCCGCCGCAGCCCTGGCGGGCATCCTGTCGGCCACCGGAACGGCCGCCGCCGCGCCCGAAGGTCCCGACGTATCCTCCTGGCAGCATCCCGGCGGCAGCGGCATCAACTGGTTCGCCGTACGCGGGGCCGGACACCATTTCGCCATGGTGAAGGCCACCGAGGGGCTGAGTTACGTCAACCCCCACTTCGTCCCCGACAGTCTCACCATGCGCGCAGCCGGAATCGCCCGGGGTACGTACCATTTCGCGCGCCCCGCGCTACCCCCTGAACCGCAGGCCATCTTCTATTCGACCATGGTGCTGGGCCAGAACGGCCCGCTCGATATGCCCGCGGTGCTGGACCTGGAGGATTCCGGCGGCCTCGCGCCCGCGGCACTCATCGACTGGACCCATCGCTATCTGAATACGGTGGAGGCGCTCACCGGGCGGCCGCCGATCATCTACACCGGGGTGAACTTCTGGAAGACCGCCATGGCCGACTCCAACGAGTTCACCCGATACCCCCTGTGGATCGCGGACTATCGCGGTAACGACCGCCCCGAGGTGCCGGGCGGCTGGCCGACCTGGACCTTCTGGCAGTACACCGATTCCGGCAGCATCCCGGGCATCCCCGCCGCCACCGATATGAACGTATACAGCGGCGCCCAGGGCGATCTCGGGACATTCGCGCGAATCCCGTTCAGCGGCAGCGGCTAAGGGAGTTCATATCGGGTGTGGATTCCGGCCAACGAGAAGGACGGGCCACCGGTAACCAGTGGCCCGCCCTGGGGGATCAGGACTCGTCCTTGATGGAGGGCGGGCCCTGAGAGTTCGCGAATTACCCGCCGATCGTGCCGCCGTCCTTCTTCCACACCACGGCCACGGACGGGCGCGGCTGGGCGGTGCCACCGTCCGGCCAGTGCGAGGCCGGGTTCGCGGAGGTATGGTCGTCCAGCTCGCCCGGGTGCTGCACGGCTACCAGGACACGATCGGCGGTGACGATCGGGCCGCAGGTTTCCGCGCCGACCGGCACGGTCAGGAATTGCTTTGTCTCACCGCGACGTTCGCCCTCCAGTACAACCGAGAACAAGCCGTCGTTGGACTTCAGCGCATTGCCGTCGGTGGAGATCCACAGATTGCCGTGCGGGTCGAAGGCCAGGTTGTCGGGGCAGGAGATCGGACTGACCTTGGACTTGTCGAAACCGGCGAAATAGGTGTCGGCGGTCGCCGGGTCACCGCAGACCAGCAGCAGCGACCAGGTGAACGCGGTGCCCGCGTGGTCGTCGACCAGCTCGAGCACCTGGCCGTTCTTGTTCTGGTTGCGCGGATTCGCCTCGTCGACACCGGGCTTGCCGTCTGTGCCGCGGTTCTTGTTATTGGTCAGCGCCACATAGACCTTGCCGGTCTTCGGATTCGTTTCGAAGTCCTCGGGGCGGTCCATCTTGGTGGCACCGACCGCATCGCCCGCGAGCCGGGTGAATACCGCGACCTCCGCGGCACTCATACCGTCGACCAGGGACCGGCCCTTGCCGTCCGCACCGGTCTCCAGGATCGGAATCCACTGGCCGGAACCGGTGAATCCATTGTCCGAGGGCACCTTTCCGCTGCCGTCGATCTGATCCGGGTGGTCGCCGGACAGTTTCGCGACGTACAGGGTGCCCTCGTCGAGAATGGTCATATTGTGCTTGCGCGCGGCGGCGGTGCCGTCCTGTTCGATCTTCTTGCTGGAGACGAACTTGTACATGTAATCGAATCGCTCGTCATCACCGGAGTAGGCGACGACCGTGCCGTCCGCGGTGACGTGGATGGTGGCCGCCTCATGCTTGAACCGGCCCATCGCGGTGTGCTTCACCGGGGTGGAGGCGGGATCCCACGGGTCCACCTCGACAATCCAGCCGAATCGGTTGGCCTCATTGGGTTCCGCGGCCAAGTCGAAGCGCTTGTCGAAGCGCTCCCAGTGCCGGGGCTCATCGTTCGTGCCCAAGCCGTACCGCTTGGCCCGGTCCTTGGCGACCGGATCGGCGATCTCGCCGCCGAAGTACTGGTTGAAGTTCTCCTCGCCGGAGAGCACGGTGCCCCAGGGGGTGGTACCGCCGGAGCAGTTGTTGAACGTGCCCGCGACCTTCAGACCGAACGCGTCGGCGGAGGTCTTGACCAGATCGCTGCCCGCGGCCGGACCGATCAGTTGGAATTCCGTGGTGCCGGTGATACGGCGGTTGTACTTGCCGAGGACGGGGGTGAGCTTGCCGGATCCCGCCTCACCCTTGACCTCCACAACCGAGAGACCGTGGGCGGCGAGTTCGGTCTCGAACTGCTCCCGAGTCGGCTCGTCCGGGTTGTAATCGGGGAACATGAACGGCCCGGTGGTGTACTCATGGCTCACCACCAGCAGGAAGCTGTCCGACTCGCCCTCAATGGGCAGCAGCGCCGCGAAATCGTTGTTGTAACCGAACTGCTTGGCCTGCGCGGCGGCGGTTTGATTGTCGAAGTCGAACTTCGGCGCGTCCGGGAGCACCGGGTCGCCCCAGCGAATCACCACACCCTGCTCGTAGCCCTCGGGCACGACCAGCGCGTCCTCCTTATTGGGCGCGACGGGGGTGAAATCGGTGCCGGTACCGGTGCCCGGGTTCGCCTCGGCGGCATCCGCCGTGTCATCGCCGCAGGCGGCGAGCAAACCGGCGGTGCCGGTAGCCAGCACCACGGCAGCACTGCCCTGCAGCATGCGCCGCCGCGACATGGACGCGACGATATCGCCGAAGTACTCCCCGGCCGACTTATTGGGGACCTCGTGGGCGCACGCATTGCCGCACTTGTATCGGCAGGTGACGGAGGCGCGCGAGGACGCGCCGTCGTGCTTCACGAAAAGGGCAAGGGGTTTCAACACTGCGGGCTCCCGGGTTCGGTCTGTCGGGCGCACGGTAACGACGCCAAAAGAGCCGGAGGCAGCCAGCAGGTTAACAACCACCCAATTAGGTTGCCCTTAGTTTGCCACAGCAACCTCAGGGTTAGAGCACCTGCGAGAGGAACTGACGCAGGCGCGTCGTCTCGGCATTGTCGAAAAGCTGGTCCGGCGTGCCGGTTTCGATGACCTGCCCGTGATCCATGAACACCACCCGATCGGAAACCGAACGGGCGAAACCCATTTCGTGTGTCACCACAACCATGGACATACCGCCCGCGGCGAGATCGGCCATCAGCGCCAGCACACCCTTCACCAGCTCCGGGTCCAGCGCCGAGGTGGCCTCGTCGAAGAACATGAGCTGTGGCTTCATTGCCAGCGCCCGCGCGATGGCGACGCGCTGCTGCTGGCCACCGGACAGATTGGCCGGGCGCACATCGGCTTTCCCGGTGAGTCCGACTAGCTCGAGCTGTTCGATCGCGAGGGTGCGCGCCTGTTCCTTGGACAGTCCGTGCAGTTTGCGCGGCCCGAGTTCGATATTCTCCGCCACCGTCTTGTGCGGGAAGAGGTTGAACTGCTGGAACACCATGCCGATGCGCTGGCGCAGCCGGTCCGGGTTCTCGGTGAGCACCGATTTCCCATCCACCAGAATGTCGCCCTTATCCGGCTCGTGCAGCCGGTTGAGCACACGCAGCAGCGTGGACTTACCCGAACCCGAGGGGCCGATCACCGTGGTGGTCTTGCCCGCATCCACATGAATGTCGACGCCCCGCAGAATATGCGTATTGCCCAGTGTCAGATGCAGATCGGTACCGGTGAGGGAGGCGCTCACGCTCCACGTCCTTCCGTGATGACGGCCTGCTCGATCGGATCGGTCGGATCCGGGCGGCCGGTGCGCAGTCGCTTATCGATGTAGTTCACCAGGTGGGTCAGCGGGACGGTCAGCACCAGGTACATCAGGCCCGCCGCGACCAGCGGCGATAGATTTCCGGTCTGCGCGTTGAGATCTCGACCGACCGCGAACAACTCCCGTTGCGAGGCGAGCAGTCCCAGGAAGTAGATGAGCGAGGAATCCTTGATGAGCGCGATGAACTGATTCATCAACGCGGGCAGCACCCGACGCACACCCTGTGGAATCACCACCAGGGTCATGGCCTGGTGGTAGCCGAATCCGATGGCGCGGGCGGCTTCCAGCTGTCCGGGCTCCACCGATTGGATACCGGAGCGGAAGATCTCGCCGATATAGGCCGACGCCAGCAGCGCCAACGCCACCGCACCCAGCCAGTACGGATTATTGCCGGTTATGCCCTTGACCACCGGGCCGACACCCAGGCCGATGAGCAGGATGATCACCACGGCGGGCAGGCCGCGGAAGATATCGGTGTAGACGCGGGCGGGCCAGCGCAGCCAGCGGGTGCGCGAAATCCCGGCCACCGCGAGCAGCATGCCGATCACGGTGCCGATTACGCCCGAAACCAGCGCCAGGATCAGGGTATTCGGCAGACCCGTCTTGATCAGGTCGGGGAAGGCCTTCTGATACAGCGACCAATCGAAGAAGGTGTCCTTCAACTGTTGCAGCGTCGACTTCGGTTGCACCGCGGCCCGATCGCCATTGTTCGCCGTATTCTCGGCGGCAATCGTCGCGAAGTCGGGCAGCTGCGGCAGCGGCGCGGCCTTGGAGCCCGGCTTCCAGCCCGGCGGCAGTTCACGCGGGACCCAGTCCTGGTAGAGCGCGGCGTAGGTGCCGTCCGCGATGACCGCGTCCAACCCGGCATTGAGGGCGTCGGCGAGCGGCTGATTGTCCTTGCGCACCGCCCAGGCCGCGAAGTTGTTGAGGCTGAAGGTGTTCTGCGCGATATGGGTCGCGTCGCCGGATTTGATCGCGCCCACGGCCTGCGCCGACGGGGCCACCCAGGCGTCGATCTGACCGGACTTGAGATTGGCGTAGGCGGTGTTGTAATCCGGGAACTTCACCGGATCCAAATGCAGTTCATTGGTGACGTACTCGTCCTGCACGGTGCCCTGTACCACGCCGACCCGGCTGCCGCCGCTCAGGTCGCCGAACGCCTCGATGGCGCTATTGGTCGGCACCACCAGCGAGAAGTAGCCGAAGTCGTAGCCATTGGTGAAGTCGACGAGCTGGCGGCGAGCATCGGTGGTGGTGATATTCGAGGAGCCGACGTCGAAGCGGTTATTGGCCACCTGCGCCAGCAGACCCGCGAATTCGGTTCCGGTGAACTCGATCTGGAGACCGAGCTTGGCGGCAACGGCCTTCAGCAGCTCATTGTCGAAACCGGTGAAGCGGCCCTCGGAATTGACGCAAATACTCGGCGGGGCATCGGACAGGGTGCCGACGCTGAGCTTGCCCGGGGTGAGCAACCCGAGCCTGCCGATATCGATCGTGCTGAGCGGCTCGGTATTGGGCGTCGTGTACTTGTCCGACGCCGCACCCTGCTGCGCACTCGTCAGATTGGGTGGCAGTGCCGTGGCGGCCGACAGGCCCGGCGGCGAACACAGATCGTCCGGTGCCGCGGCGCTCGGACCCGCGCCCAGGGCAACCGTACCCATGAGTGTGACCAGCAACACCCCCGCGACCGACAAAAAGCGGTGTCGACGTCGGGGGTGTGGGGGCGCGGGCGTGCGCAAGCAAACCATGACAAAGAACCCTAGTAGGGCCCTTTGGCGGGACCAGAGTTGCGGTCAGCCTGAGTTCAAGAGATACCCGCGACCGACTCCGGGTTGACCGAGTCGCGCCACCGGATGGCCTCCTCGACCGGGCCCAGGTCGTAATCCGGGCCGCCGACTCCGACGGTGAACAGGGTCGCGCCCAGCGGGAGGAATTCGGCGGCCTTATCCGCGCCCGGCCACTCCACCGACTTCTCGATGGCCGCTGGATCGGTGCCGACCGCGGCGCAGTGCTCCGCCAGGATGCCCGACTTGCGGTGCAGCGCGTCGGGGTCGGCGAAGCTGTGCCAGATATCGGCGTACTCGGCGACCAGCCGCAGCGTCTTCTTCTCGCCGCCCCCGCCGATGAGGATGGGGATATCCCGGACCGGCTGTGGATTGAGCTTGGCGAGCCGATCGGCAATGCGGGCCATCGACTCCTTCAGGAGTGCGAGTCGGCTTCCGGCCGTGCCGAATTCGTAGCCGTACTGCTGGTAGTCCTTCTCGAACCAACCCGCACCGATACCGAGTATGAGGCGGCCGTCGCTGATGTGGTCGACGGTGCGGGCCATATCGGCCAGCAGGTCGGGATTGCGGTAGCCGCCTCCGGTGACCAGCGCGCCGAGCTCCACGCGCTCGGTCTGTTCGGCGATCGCGCCGAGCATGGTCCAACACTCGAAGTGCGCGCCCTCGGGATCGCCGTAGAGCGGATAGAAGTGGTCCCAGTTGAAGACCACATCGACGCCCATATCCTCGGCGCGCCGCACAGCATCGCGGATCAAACCGTATTTCGGTGCGTGCTGTGGATGTAGCTGGACTCCGATACGAACCGGTCGGCTCACGTGGCTCTCCTCGTCGCGGAAGTGACTGTCCCGTCGTTTACCGAGGCTACCGATGCCCGGATGAACACGCCGGGCGAACCAGGTCGCGTTCGCTCCGGGAAGAACTGATGCACCCCTACGCATGTGATCATCGTCGGCGGACAGGTCCTGCGCTCTGATCGACGACCGCTTAGCATCGTGCCGGGGACCCGCAGGGTTCACCACCCCTCTACTCGGATCGTCCGGCACGTTCCTGCCGGTGAAGGGATCTATTCACCATGGCTACAGTCACTTTCGATCGCGCGTCCCGGATGTACCCCGGCGGCACCAAGCCCGCCGTCGACCAGCTGAATCTGGAGATCACCGATGGCGAATTCCTGGTTCTCGTCGGGCCGTCCGGGTGCGGCAAGTCCACCTCGCTGCGCATGCTCGCCGGGTTGGAGGAGGTGAGTGACGGTCGCATTCTCATCGGCGACCGCGATGTCACCCACGCCGAGCCCAAGGAACGCGATATCGCCATGGTGTTCCAGAACTACGCGCTGTACCCGCATATGAGCGTCGCCGAGAATATGGGCTTCGCGCTGAAGATGGCGAAGGTCGCGAAGGACGAGCGGGAGCGGCGCGTTCTCGAGGCGGCCAAACTGCTGGATCTCGAGCAGTACCTGAACCGCAAGCCCAAGGCGCTGTCCGGCGGTCAGCGTCAACGAGTTGCCATGGGCCGCGCCATTGTTCGGCAGCCGCAGGTGTTTCTCATGGACGAGCCGCTGTCCAACCTGGACGCCAAACTCCGGGTCCAGACCCGCACCCAGATCGCCCAGTTGCAGCGCCGCCTCGGAACCACCACCGTCTACGTCACCCACGACCAGGTCGAGGCCATGACCATGGGCGACCGTGTCGCGGTCCTCAAGGACGGTCTGTTGCAGCAGTGCGACTCCCCGCGCGACCTGTACCGCAACCCGGCCAATCTGTTCGTCGCCGGATTCATGGGCTCCCCCGCCATGAACCTCTTCACCCTCCCCATCGAGAGCGACGGGGTTTTCCTCGGCGGCCACCGACTGCCGCTGCCGCGCACGGTGACCGACGCCTCGAATGGCACGGTGGTTGTTGGTATCCGACCGGAGCATTTCGAGATCGCCGGTGCGGCGAACGGACTCAGCAAGGAGTCCACCGGTATCGAGATGGAGGTGGACGTGGTCGAGGAACTCGGCTCCGACGCCTACGTCTACGGCCGCGCCCTCGATAAGAAGGGCAACGAAACCATTGTCGCGCGGGCGGATTGGCGCAACCCGCCCGCCAAGGGCGCCCGGCTCACGCTTACCGCCGACGCGGAGCACATCTATTTCTTCAACCCGGCTGATGGAAGCCGGCTGAACTAGCACTGCGGCGGCACTCCGCTCACCATTCGTCGTCCGGGCATGCTCTCGTCGCGCATGCTCTCGTCGCGCATGCTCTCGTCGCGCATGCTCTCGTCTCGTCATCCCGGCATGCTTTCGGCCGGGATCCACATCGATGTACCGCACCGGATCGTGTGGATTCCGGCCAAAAGCGCGCCGGAATGACGGTGACGCGGTGAGGCAGTGATGGTGACGCGGTGATGGTGACGCGGGGCCGCGGGGCCTTGGCAGTATCAGGGCCTCGCACGCTGTTTGCCGAGCCAGGATTTGCTGACGCGGACGCGGAGGTTCTCCAACGGGACTTCATTGCCCGAGGCGCTGACGACCTCGACCCGCACGGGTTCGCCGGTGGAATCTTCCACCCGTTCCAGGGGCGGGGTGCCGTCCTGGAGGTATTTGTCGCCCCACTGCCAGAGGGCCAGTACGACGGGCATGAGGTCCAACCCCATGCGGGTCGGGACGTATTCGTGCCGGGTGCGCTGGCCTTCCTCCTGGTAGGGGCGTTTCTCCAGGAGTCCGGCGGCGGTGAGTTTGCGCAGCGCGCTCGACGCGGCGGCGTCGGTTATGCCCACCCGGGTGGCGAAGCCGTCGAAGCGGCGGGTGCCGTAGTACGCCTCGCGCAGGATGAGGATCGCCGAGCGGGTGCCGACGATATCGAGGGCTTTGGCTATGGAGCAGCCCTCGGGTTTCCATGCGCCCAGATCGCTGAGCGGTCCTTCCAAGACGAACGACATGACGCTCATCATACCCAAGCTGACTTGTGCCAACTATCGCCAGCTCCTACCCTGGCTTTAGAGAGACTTAGTCAGCCGCAGCGACGCGGCCCCCGGAAGGAATTCGCCATGAGAGACGCGGTAATCGTCGAGGCCGTCCGCACCCCCATCGGCAAGGGCAAGGCCAACGGTGCGCTGCACGGCACCCATCCCGTCGACCTGTTCGCACACAGCCTGGGAGAAGTAGTGCGGCGCACCGGGATCGACCCCGAACTCATCGACGACGTAATCGGCGGCATCGTCACCGCCGTGGGAGAGCAGGGATCCAACCTCACCCGCCGGGCGGCCCTCGCCGCCGGATATCCGGAATCGGTCCCCGCCACCACCGTGGATCGCCAGTGCGGCAGCAGCCAACAGGCCATTCACTTCGCCGCCCAGGGTGTCATCGCCGGTGCGTACGACATCGCCGTAGCGGGCGGTGTCGAATCCATGAGCCGAGTTCCCATGGGAGCCAATATGGTCGGCGCCGAGGATGTCACCGGCGTGGCATTCGCCGAGCGCTACCCCGACGGCCTCGTCCCCCAGGGCATCAGCGCCGAACTGATCGCCGCCCGCTGGAACCTCTCCCGCACCCAACTGGACGAATTCTCCCTCTCCAGCCACGAAAAGGCCGCGCAGGCAACGAAGAACGGCTCCTTCGAATCCCAGCTCACACCCCTGGCCGGTCTCACCGCCGACGAAGGCATCCGAGTGGGCAGCACCTCCGAAACCCTCGCCGCGCTCCGCCCCGCGTACTACAGCGACGCCATGGCGGCCCGGTTCCCCGAAATCGGCTGGCAGGTGACCGCGGCCAATGCCAGCCAGATCAACGATGGCAGCTCCGCCGTCCTGATCATGACCAGCGAACGCGCACAGCAACTCGGCCTACGCCCGCTCGCCCGCCTGCACACTTTCGCCGTAGCCGGTGACGACCCGCTGCTCATGCTGACCGCGGTCATCCCCGCTACCCGAAAGGTGCTGCGGCGCAGCGGTCTCCAGCTCTCCGATATCGACCTCTTCGAAGTCAACGAGGCCTTCTCCTCGGTGGTCCTGGCCTGGGCACAGGACACCGGCGCGGACCTGTCGAAGGTGAATGTCAACGGCGGAGCCATCGCCCTCGGTCACCCCCTCGGCGCCTCGGGCTCCCGCCTGGCCACGACACTGGTCCACGCCATGCAGGAGCGCGGTGCCCGCTGGGGATTGCAAACCATGTGCGAGGCAGGCGGATTGGCCAACGCCACCATCTACGAGCGGCTCTAGGAATAGACGGTGATCGCGGCGGGCGAGGTGGCAGCCTTCGCCCGCTCCGATCCGATCGTCGATACGAGCGGATGCCTCAGGTAGTCGATCGGTGGTGCGCTATCCGGATCTCGGCACGTCGGGTCGCGTCACGGGAACCAGGGTGAGCAGTTCGTCCAAGCCGCGGAAGTCGTCCGGGTTCGTGGTGAACAGCGGCAGCCCTTCAGCGATGGCCACGGCGGCGATCATCAGATCCGCGATACGACGCTGCGGTTTGCGGCCGACGCTGATGACACCGGCACATACTCTGCCGTAAATCCGGGCGGCTTCCACGCCGAAGGGGATCGGATCGAATTCGTTCTCGGCACGTTGGAGCACATCCAGGCGACGAGCACGCTCGATATGCTCGTCGTACTGGTGTTGTTCGTCGTTTCGACGCACCTCGTGCGGCCCCGCCGACAGTTCCGCGAGCGTAATCGCGCTGATGGCCATGGCCGCCGGTAACTGTTCCGGGTCGATCCATCGGCGCAGGATCATGATGTTGGTGTCGAGCAGGCCCTGTTCGTGGTCAGCGGGCATACGGATCGTCAGCCTCCTGATCGGCGGTGACGTCCTGATCGGCCCGGAAAGCCTCGATCGAGATGTCGGGCGCACTACGTGACATCGCGGCGAACTCGGCGCGGGAAACGAACCTCCTGCGCCGACGCAAGGGGATCAACTCGCCGATCTGATGCCCATCCCGCGTGACGGTGAACGCTTGTCCCTGCTGGACGGCATCCATGATCTCCTTCGACCGATTCCGCAGGTCGCGTTGGGTGATCTCAGGCTGTCCCGACATAGATCAATCGTAGCGCGATGTGCCATGCGGTGCTACCAGGTGGCACGGCATGACAGGTGCCGACGAGGGTCTGTTCGGGAACACCGCGGGCATGTCGACGTATCAGCGCGTGGCCCGTCAGCGGGGCTGGTCCCGGCCAGTAGCGGTGCGGGACGGAGTTCCCCTGGTCGGTTCGGATGTGCGGCTCAGAGGTCGGCGGATGGCGGTTCCGGGTGGGGTGCGAGACCGCGGAGCTTGTCGGGGTTGGTGACGGAGTAGATGCCCTGGATCAGCGTGCCGTCGGGGGTCAGATCGAGGACCACCGCGCCGATGGGGCAGTCGCCGGAGAAGAGGAGTGCGGACGGGTCTCCGTTCACGTAGCGGTAGCGAAGATCGAGTTCCCCGGGGGTCAGGCCGGCGGCGACGAGGCCGAACACCCGCGCGACCTTGTTCGGGCCGTGCACGGGCCGCAGGCTCACGGCGGGGCCCTTGCCACCGCCGTCGGTCCACAGGGTCACATCCGGGGCCAGGATCTCCAGCAGCGCGGGCAGGTCGCCGCCGAGCGCAGCGTCGGCGAACCGCTTGGTGACCTCTGCACGCACGGTCAGATCGGTCTGGTGACGTGGGCGGCGCGCCTGAACGTGCCCGCGTGCCCGGTGTGCGAGCTGGCGAACCGCGGCGGGAGAGCGGTCGAGAATGTCGGCGATCTCGGTGTGCGGGTATCCGAACACCTCGTGCAGTACGAAGACCGCCCGCTCCAGTGGGCTGAGCGTTTCCAG
The DNA here is from genome assembly GCF_001613345.1 of Nocardia uniformis NBRC 13702. Classification (GTDB taxonomy): domain Bacteria; phylum Actinomycetota; class Actinomycetes; order Mycobacteriales; family Mycobacteriaceae; genus Nocardia; species Nocardia uniformis. Next base: position 27,307 of record NZ_BDCE01000003.1, read on the forward strand.
CACGACAAGCACCGCCATGGAGAACGATTCCGTGCGGACGGCGGTCTCGGAGGGGTCGTCGCCGTCCGGACCCGGAGTGAGTATCGGCTCCGGCAGCCATGAGCCCACATAGGTTTCCTGGCGGCGGCTGATGGCCGCGCGGCGCGCCAGGGCCTGATTCATCGCGATCCGAACCAGGTAGGCGCGCGCGTTGTCGATGGGCTGCGCGTCGGCGGTGCGGTGCCGCCGCGGCGACCAGGACAGCCACACCTCCTGCAGGACGTCCTCGGTGTCGGTGACGCTGCCGAGCATGTTGTAGACCACAGCGAACAGGAGTTCGCGATGGTCGACGAATACCTGCGTGGCTTGGTCGTCGGCCGCATCCGGCGGGGTAGCTGTCATCTGCTCTCTCCTTGATCGGTTATGACCGAAGAGTCGCCGAGTCCTCGGAGTGTGACATAACGGGTGCGCCAGGTGAGCCACATCACTTTTGGCGGCCTGGATGTCACAGCCTGGCGCAGGCTGCCCTCTTCGGTTGTGCAACCCCGAACCCCGGGGAGATGGCACCGAAGGAGAACTCGATGAACTTCAATACGAGCCGCCGCGGTTTCCTCGGCATCGCCGCGGCGACGGCGGGGATCGCCGCGACCGGCTTATCCCTGGGATGCGCTACGGCAGAGGACAATTCGAGTCGGACACTGATTCGCAACGTCCGGGTGTTCGACGGGAAGCGGACGATACCGAAAACAGACGTGCTGCTCGACGGGGCCACCATCGCCGACGCTGCCGACGGCAAAAAGGCAGAGGTGGAGATCGACGGCGCGGGAATGACCCTGCTACCGGGCCTGATCGACGGTCACACGCACATCTTCGAGGGCAGTCTCGCGCAGGCGCTGCAGTCCGGGGTGACCACCGAACTCGATATGTTCTGCCTACCGGGCATACTCGCCGAGCAGCGAAAGCTGGCGGCCGAACGCGACGATGTGGCCGATTTCCGCAGTGCGGGCACCCTGGCGACCGCGCCGGATGGGCATCCGAGTCAGTTGATCGCGGCGGTAGGGCAGGCCGGGATACCCGGCGTCGATCCCGGCACCACGTTCGACATGGTTGCCGGTCCCGAGCAGGCCGAGGCATTCGTCGCGGCCCGATTGGCCGAGGGGGCCGATTATTTGAAGGTCGTGGTCGATGACGGGTCGGTGCACGGCGGGGATTTCCCGGTGTTGGCGCCGGAGACCGTGGCAGCGCTGACCAAGGCGGGGCATGCGGCCGGTCTGTCGGTCATCGCGCACGCGATCACTGCACGGGAGGCGGCGATCGCACTGGATGCGGGCGTCGATGGCCTGGCTCACGTGTGGACCGACCTGGCTCCCGACGACCCCGCCGGGCAGCGGCTGGCGGAGCGGGTCCGCGCGCAGGGCGTCTTCGTGGTGAGCACCCTCGCCTATTTCGAAACCCTCGATGACCCGCAGGCGCAGACGGTGGACCGGTGTGCCGGGGCGGGCTGCGGCCCGAATGCCACGGCGGCGGCACGAGCGCTGTATCGCGCCGGTGTCCCACTGTTGGCAGGCACCGACGCCACCCCGTTCGCCCCACAGCACGGTGGGGCCATGCACCGGGAACTGGTGCTACTCACCGAGGCGGGCCTGAGCAACGAGGCCGCTCTCGCTGCCGCCACAAGCCTGCCCGCCCACCACTTCGGCTTGCGCGATCGTGGCCGCATAGCCCCGGGGCTGCGCGCCGACCTCGTCCTCGTCGCGGGCGACCCGACCACAGACATCGCCTCCAGCGCCGAGATCGTCGACGTGTGGCGACGGGGTGTCCGGCAGTCGGGCCACCCGGGTGCGAACTGACCCTCTGCCGGCTGGCGTGATCGTCGGCTCGGCGAGCAGGCTCGGTCGCATCGCTGCGAACTAGGCCAGAGCGCACGGTGATACACCTGATAGTCGGCGGCAAGACGCGAGGTGGAGACGTCCTGAATTCGGCATGAGCGCGCACTTCAGTCCACTAGGGTCAGCGACCAAGCCCCCGTCGACCGCCGCGACAGACGGGGATCTATCGCACCAGCGTCGCGATCGGCCGAACGGCGATCTCTGGCCCAGCGACCGGGATTTCGCGGTTCGTATGCCTGGACGTCAGGAACCCTGACGTCCAGGACCTCTTTCCTCACCCGCGACCCGACAACTTCGGTCAGTACTTACTGATGCCAGATCTCACCTCCGGCCAGGTCCCCGAAGGCTGCCAGCGGCGCTTGTCGGCATCGCTCGTAGCTTCGGCGCGAACGTCAGCGCCCGGCCTTGACGTGGCGGCATTCGGTAATCGCTCGATTCAGCCCTCAGCGGCCGAGTTCGGCGCGCCGCCAACGTAGTTCGCACTCCGTTTGGTGTACGGGCGATCCAGAGAACGGCAGGGCGGCATAGTCGACTGCCGCGGCCGCTCGGAGTGCGACAGTGCGCGCCGAAACCGCGGCTCGCTCGGTGAGTCCGATCTCTGCGGCGAACGCAGCCCAGTCACGGGCGCGTAACTTGCGGGTTCGGCCGGAGATCGGCAGTGCCATCGAGTCATCTCCGTAGACCAGAGTGCACGGAATGTCGAATATCGGTGCGACACCCCATTTCCCGCCGGGCCCCTCGACTACACCGACGTTCTTCGCGTGTAGGTCACCGTTTCCGGTGAGCCAGGCAAAGAGAAACTGCAAGTACAGGTTTCGGCGAGCCACGGTCGGAGCCTCTGTGATCTGCGCGAGTTCGTTGACCACGGTGGCCGCATCGGGCTGATACTTCGACGCCGGAGGTAAGCCCAATACCTGTGTCGCGTCCTCGAACGCCAAGCGTCGCCACGACTGACCCTCGCGCACTCGATCGAAACGCCGCACCAGCAGACCGGTGTCGCCAATACGGTCAGTCACCAGATTCGCCTCGGCTACAGGGATCTTCATCAACCTCGCCGCTTTCAGATGCTCCCCTTCGTTCTCCACCAGATGGGGGTACTCCGGTTGTGAGAGCTCGAGAATGAACCGGCCGTACTGAGCCGAAAACGGCACGCTGATCATCGACGCACTGGCTTTGCGCTGCACTCCCGGCAGCGCATGAGTATCGATTTCGTCTACGAATCGCGCGAATTCGAGTTCGGCGGGCGAGTCTCCCTCGACCAACGGCGGAAACTCGGTGAGTGGCTGATCGGCAGGGATGATCTGCACATCTCCGGGCACATCGCTTCCCACCGCCAGCAGCAGGCTCAATTCATCGTCGATACTGGTCTTGACCGCACGTTGCAACACCGTGAGCCGATGTCCCTCGGGCAGCAGACCTTCGAAGAAGGGCGGCACCGCGCCGGCGATGCTGCGTACCGGATCCGGGCCCAGCGGGAGCGTCGTGGCGACAGGCGCACCGTGGTTGGTGAGGTAGTCCTTCTCGTAGCGAAATTCGGTCCCGCCTTCCGCTGTCCGCTTCAGAACAGCGGCGCGCCGACCAGCCTTGTACACATCCGCTCGGGCGACCCGCCGAAGCTCCTCGAGATCTTTCAACCGACAACACCCAGGGTGAGGCCGACCACGTCGGCCACTGCGGCGACAGTGGCGATACTGGTCGAGCCGCTGCCGTGCTCGATCTCGCGTACCGTGCGAGTGGAGGTGCCCGCCAGCTCCGCCAACTGCTCCTGCGTCAGGCGATGGCGGCGGCGTGCCGCGTGAATGGCGTCGCCGATGCTCGATACCACGGTCATCGCATCACCTCCATAAACCGGCAATATTCTGCCGATACCGTGCGGATTCCATCAGACTACCCGAACCAATACCTAAATCAGCAGAATATCGCCGATTTTGCAGATATCGCCCACGCTCACCGTCGCAAGGAAGGAAATCGGCAGAATATCGCCGAGGGAGGTCAACGCGAGTTTGCCGTCGGCCGCCAGCGGGGGTCGATCTCGGCGGCGTCACCCGGGCAGGCGTCAGGCTCATTTGCGGTGCTGGAATGGAGGTTTGGCGGGACTACCAGCCAGCGGAACCTGGCAGTGCTGAATTCTTGGGGTTTCTTTGGGAATCACCCGGCGGGACAGGTGGAACAAATGTGGCCCTTGACCGGAATACCTGGTCAAGGGCCACATTGTGGTGCGCCATCAGGGACTTGAACCCCGAACCCGCTGATTAAGAGTCAGCTGCTCTGCCAATTGAGCTAATGGCGCGTGCTCCGCTGGGCGGTGCGGGAGGAACTTTAACAGGGGGTCTCTGTAAGACTCGAAACGTGCGGGTCAGTGTGTTGGGTTCGGTACGGGTGCTGTCCGAGGGCGGGGTGCCGGTCGAGGTGGGTGGAGTTCGGTCGCGGATGGTGGTTGCGCGGCTGGCGTTGGCAGGTGGGCGGGCGGTGTCCGCTGACGCGCTGATCGACGGGCTGTGGGGGGAGGAACCGCCGTCGGGCAACGCGTTGCAGGCAGTGGTTTCGCGGCTGCGGAAGGCGCTGCACGGAGTGGGGACCGTGGAGCTCACGACCGCGGGGTATTTGCTGTCGGACGTCGAGGTGGATGCTCGGCGCTTCGAAGAGTTGGCCGTGCGGGGGCGGCGGGAATTGGCGGAGGATCGGCTGGGGGCGGCGGCCTCGACACTGGGTGCGGCGCTGGCGCTCTGGCGGGGTCCGGCGCTGATGGATGTGTTGGACGCGCCGTTCGCGCAATCGACCGCCACCAGATTGAACGATCTGCGGATTGCGGCCACCGCGGATCTGTTCGATGCCGAGATTCGGCGCGGACGTCATGCCGACGTACTCAGCGCGATGGATGCCGTTGCGGTGGAACGTCCATTGAACGAGCGGCTGGTGGCATTGCGTATGCGGGCGCTGGCGGCGGCGGGGCGGCAGTCGGATGCGTTGGCCGTGTACGAGGAGATGCGTGAGCGGTTGGGGGACGAGCTCGGCATCGACCCATCGACGGAGTTGCGGGAAGCCCAATTGGCGCTGCTGCGTGGGGAGTTGGAGCGTCCCGCTGTGCGGCCGGAGCCGATGGCGAGTCGACTGCCCGGGCGGCGCACGAGTTTCATCGGGCGTGATGGCGAACTCGCACGACTCGCACAATTGCTGGTCGGGTCGCGGCTGATCACCATTGTCGGCCCCGGTGGTGCGGGTAAAACCCGGTTGTCGGTGGAGGCGGTGAGCCTCGATCAGGCATATCAGCGTGGACGGGTGTGGTTCACGCCGCTGGCGGCGGTGCGCACGCCGGAGCATTTGGTGGATGCTGTCGCTCGCACCCTCGACGGCCGCGACCTCCAGGGATCGGGCGGACACCAAAACCCCGGTGCCACAGCGGTCGACCGGCTCATCGGAAGGCTGGATATCGGCGATGGGCTGCTGGTACTGGATAATTGTGAGCATCTCATCGAAGCCACCGCGCAACTCGCCGAGCAACTCCTCGACCGACTGCCGTCTTTGAGAATTCTTGCCACCAGTCGAGAACCGCTCGCGATTACCGGTGAGGGACTGTTTCATCTCGGACCACTCACCCTCCCGACCGGGATCCCGGATCCGACGGAGGCGGCGGAGTCGGCTGCGGTGCACCTGTTCCTCGACCGGGCCCGCGATATCCGGCCCGACTTCACGCTCGATGAGCGCACCGTCACGCCGGTCGTCGAGATCTGCCGTCAATTGGACGGCATACCACTGGCTTTGGAGTTGGCCGCCGCCAAACTGCGAGCCATGAGTGTCGATCAGATCGCGCGCCGCCTCGATGACCGGTTCCGGCTGCTCGAGTCCGGCAGCCGCACCGCGCTACCGCGCCAACGCACCCTGCTCGCCCTGGTCGAGTGGAGTTGGGACCTTTTGGAGGAGCCCGAAAGGATACTGGCCCGCAGGCTGTCGATGTTTCCCGGCGGCGCGAGCATTCAAGCGCTGGAAGCGATCTGCTCGGACGACTCGCTACCCGCGGACGATGTCCTGTACGTCCTGAGTTCGCTGGTAGAGAAGTCCATTGCGCAAACCACGGGCGAGGAGATGCCGCGCTACCGCATGCTCGAAACGATCCGCGCCTACGCCGCCGAACAGCTCACCCGCTCGGGGGAAACGTTCACCGAGCGATTCGCGGACTACTTCGTAACCCTGGCCGAAGGTTACGAACCTCAGCTGCGCACACAGCAACAGCTCAGTGCCATAGCTCTTTTCGATGCCGAGCACGAGAATATGGCCGCCGCGCTACGGCGCGCGGTCGATACCGGTGACACCGGACTCTGCGCCCGTTTTATCGGCGCGTTGTTCTGGTACTGGGGTATGCGCGGTATGAGCACGCCGTTCGAAACCTTCCTTGCCGACGTGCAGCGGTTCGGCGATGCCCTGCCGAGGGCGGCACGGGCCGCATTCCGCGTAATGCGGTCGATGTCGGGAAGTGGCGCGGCCGGCCCGGATACCGATTCCGCGGCGGTACGCACCCTCATCGAGGACGGTATCGCGGCGTGCGCACCGCAATTCCATCCGGCACTGCCGCTGTGGATTCCTATGCTGGCCGCTGCCACCGGCAACGCCGACCTCGGGGAACAGGAACTGCGAAAGACGCTGGACCACAACGATCCGTGGGTGCGGGCCTGCGCGCACTGGACGCGGAACCATGTCCTCGTCGAGAGCGGCGATCAGCGGTCCGGTGCGGCAGATCGGCGGGCGGCGCTGCACGACTTCGAAACGGCGGGCGACCGCTGGGGTATCGGGATGGCCCTGTTGTCCGTCGGCCGGGACCACTCACTGCGTGGCGCATACGACCGTGCCATAGCCACTTTCGAGCGCGCTGTTGCTGTCGGCTCCGAGTTGGGGATGGAGGACGATATCTTCACCAGCCGGGTCCTTCTGGTATCCGAGCGCATGCGCAGCGGCGATCTCGCCAGCGCCGCACGGGATATCGCAGCCGCCGGGCGGCAGTCGAGGGAGCGGGGCTTCACCCGGATGGCGACCGTCATCTTGTTCAGTGTCGCTGAACTGGAACGCCGCTCGGGCGATCTAGCGGGCTCCGACCACACCCTCGACCAGCTGGAACAGCGCGCGCACCGGCTCCCGTACCCCGAATCGATTGCCAGAGATCAGATCGCGGCCGCTCGCATGGCGAATCGGTTGGCGGCGGGCGATGCCGAACAGGCGCGGCGGCTGCTGCCCGACGCCGTGCGCGGCGCACTCGCCCTGGGTGACGTCGACGCCATCGCGCAGGCCGCTGAACTGCTCGCGAGACTGCTGCTCTTGGAGCACGATCCGGCCGCCGCGGCTATCGCATTGGGAACAAGCGCGGTCATTCGCGGTGTCTTCGATGACGGCGAGCCGGAATTGCGAGAACTCGGGAACGCGCTCGCGGCACGTCTCGGCGAGCGGGACTTCCAGGATGCGTACAACCGCGGCGTGAATACACCGCGACGGGACGTGCTGCACCGGTTGGCCGAGATATCCGGCCAACCGGTCGCGTCATAACGATTGAATTGTCGTGAGGGTGGGATCAGACGGTGACCGATTCCTTGCCGAAGAACCGTCCGGCGAGATCGAGTCCGATGATCGCGCCCCCTTCGTCGCGGGTGAACGCGCCCCGCTGTCCGTCCAAACCGCCACTGGTGACAATGAATTCATCGTCGGGAAGTAGACCGAAGTCCGCGACCGGCATATCGGGAGCCATTTCGGTATCCGAGGCCGCGCGGACCTCCGGCTTGATGAAGCATTCGATCGTCAGCCCGGACCCGTCGGTGCGCAGGGCAATGATCATGATCTCGTTCGAGTAGTCCCCCGCGACCTCCGTCGCCAGCGCGGCGTCATAGGGCAGCGGTTCCGGAGCCTGCTCGACCACCCCGAGGTAGTGCTCCAGCGCCCACTTCACCACCATCTGGTTGGCGGCGAGTCCACTGTCCGGACCCGCATTGGACATGACAACGACCGCGAAATTCCGTTCCGGAACAATGAGCAGGTCGGCGAACTGGCCATTGGCCGAACCGCCGTGCCCGACGGTCGCCACACCGTTCACCTCGCGGAGGAACCAGCAGATGCCGAATGCGTCGCCCAGGGTGCTGGCCTTCAATTCGACTGTCGGCTGCTGCATCTGACGCACCAGCTCGGCGGGCAGCAATTCCGTACCGCCCTGCGTACGACCCGCATCGAGATGGAAACGAGCCAGCCGAATCTGATCCGCCACCGAGGACACCAGACCACCACCGGGGTTATTGCCACGGTTGTCCTTCCACTGCCGTACCACCGACAGCGCACTGTTCTCGCCGGCATTGTGGCCGACCGCGAACCGCTGGGTAATGACGTCATTGAGGGCAAAAGCACTGTGCGACATCCCGAGTGGCTCGAACACCAGTTCCGAGATGGCCCGCTCATAGGTCAGGCCGGTCGCCTTCTCGATAATCCGTCCGGCCAGGCTGAAGCCGAGCTGACTGTAGGAAGCCCGCGCGCCGGGTTCCGAAATCAGCTCCGACTCCGCCATTTTCGCGACGTTCTCGGCCAGGGCGTCGTCACCCTCGCCGGTATCGGCACTCAGCCGCCAATCCAGTCCGGCGGTGTGGTTGAGCAGCTGCGCCACGGTAATCTCGGCGGCTGCCCGCTCATCGGGGAGCGTGAACTCCGGGACGTACCGGCGCACCGGCGCATCCAACTCGAGGCGGCCGTCGGCGACCAGCCGCATGATCGCGGTCGCCGTGGTGGGCTTGGTGACCGAACCCAGCACGAACATGGTGTCCTGATCGACGGGCAGCGGATGGTCGATATTCGTCACACCGTGGCTCGCGTAGCTCTCCTGTCCGTCGGCCCAGACCCCGACGGACACACCGGGAATCTCGAACTCGGTGGCGATCGCCTGGACGAACTCCGGCAGCGTGTACTCCGACATTCTGGTAGCCCTTTCCATAATGCTTTCCGCAGGCTGTCCCTGGTTTCGGGGCCTGCGCTTGCTCTGGGAATGACAATGCCGGGGGTCACTGACAGTGGGCTGACAGCGCACTGACAGTCGGTAGCGACCTAGCCCGCGGCGATGGCGATCAGGAAGCCCAGGACCCAGGCCAGCGCGATGAGCGGGTAGGCGACCAGCGCTACCGACCAGATGCGCTGGCCCCAGCGCAGGGCGCGCACCATCCACAGGGCGACCACCATGAGCGCCAGCACGATTCCCGCCCAGGAGACGGCGTAGGCCAGCGGGAGGTATTGGCGGTCCCCGGATTCGGGGACCGCGAAGTCGTAGAGCGAGACGAGTTCGACCGCGATCCATGCGATACCGCAGGCTCCCGCGTAGATCACCACGGTCGCAAGGAGATCCGCGCCGCTCAGCGGCGGACGCCGGTATTCCGCCATACCTCCAGAATGCCGGAAAGCGCTAACCCGCGATGGCGCTGTTCACCAGGAAGTGCCCGATCGCGCCGGACACCAGGATTACCGGCAGTGCGATGGCGGGCCATATCCAGGCATTGCGTCGCGTTACGGCGGCCGCAGCGGCGATCACCAGGGCGCACACCAGGGCGAGAGTCATTCCGCCACCGGCGATCAACAATCCCCACAGCGCCGAACTCGGTGGCGGGACCACCTCGCACTCCACGGTGAAATCCCGTTTGGCCGCGCACTTATTGCTGATCAGCTCGAATACCTTGCCGAACAGGTCGAAGGCCCAGAGGAACGCCACCGCCACACCGGCCGCGTACACACCGACGGCGATGAGCACGTTCTTGCGGTGCAGCGGTGGTACGGGGGCAGGTTCACCGGATGACTCCGGGCTCGCGCCGCCATCGAGCGGTGCACCGGGCGCGTGCACTGACTCGGCTGAATTCCCGTGCTGTGGCTGGGGATTGCCCGGCGGGCGGTCATCGCGGAACGGGCCGGGCGGGGGTGAATACGTCCCCGAGTCCGGGCCGCCGGGGTTGCGTGGTGGCAATACTCGCTCGTCACGGAATTGGCCGGGCAGCCCGGGATGCGGTGCCGCGTCCACGACTGTGCCCGCATCGCGCGGCGGCCGGTGGTCCCCACTCGACTCGCCGCGTGGTGGCCGATGATCCCCGGCGGAATCACGCGGTGGCGGCGGCCAATGATCCCCACCCGAATCACGCGGCGGCGGACGACGGTCCCCACTCGAATCACGCTGCGGCCCGGGTGCTCCCGGTCTCGGCCCTGGGCCGACCGGAGCGCCCGGCCCGCCAGGACCATTGGGCCCACCGTGGCCCCCCGGACCACTGGGACCGCCAGGTCCTCCCGCACCGGATCCGCGCGGCGGGAGCGAGCGGTCGTCGCGGAACGGCGCGGGCACGGTCGGGTCGACCTGAGGATTCCTACCGCCCCCGGGATGAGGTGGCCGTCCCGCGTCCAGTCCCGCTGGGCCACCGGGGTTTCGGGGTGGAGCCGACTGCTGCGGGGGCCGACCCGGACCGCCCGGATGCTGCGGCGGCGGTCCGTACCCCGGATTCTGCGGATTCTGCGGATTCTGCGGGCTCGGCGGCCCGCTGTCCGGACCGGGACGTCGCGGCTCTTCTGGCGAATTCATGATTACTGGGCTCCCCCCGGTAGATCTGTCCTATCCGGCATTCTGGTCGGGACCGGGTTCGGTCGCCACTCCGTTCCCCGCCGTCACCTCGAGCGCGCCGATGAGGTGGGTAGGCTCCCGGTGGTGAGCGAGCGCCCCAGTGCCCCGGACTTCGACTCCGCCATTGTCTACGCCATTCCCATGCGAACTCGATTCCGCGGGATCACGGTTCGCGAGGGCATGCTGATTCCCGGGCCGCTCGGGTGGGGCGAATTCTGCGCCTTTCCCGAATATGACGATCGCGAGGCGGCATCCTGGCTGGCTACCGCCGTCGAGCAGATGACGATCGGCTGGCCGGAACCGGTCCGCGATCGGGTGCCGATCAACTGCACCGTCCCCGCCGTCGGCCCGGACCGCGCCCGCGAGATCGTCGCCGCCTCCGGCTGCCGCACCGCCAAGATAAAGGTCGCCGACCACCCCGACTCGCTGGGCGAGGATCTCGCCCGGGTCGAGGCGGTCCGCGACGCACTCGGCCCGCACGGCGCGATTCGGGTCGACGCCAATGCTGTCTGGGATGTCGATACCGCCGTCGCCCACATCAAGCAGATTGACCGTGCGGCAGGCGGTTTGGAATATGTGGAACAGCCGTGCCGCACCGTCGAGGAACTTGCCGCCGTGCGCCGCCGGGTGGATGTGCGGATCGCCGCCGACGAATCCATCCGGCGTGCCGACGATCCCATGCGGGTCGCGGTGGCGGGAGCGGCCGATATCGCCGTCCTGAAATGCACTCCCCTCGGTGGCGTTCGCCGTGCACTGCAGGTCGCCGCGGCCGCCGGACTCCCGACCGTGGTGTCCTCCGCGCTGGAAACCAGCGTCGGACTGTCCGCCCAATTGGCCTTGGCAGGGGCCCTTCCCGAGCTCGAATTCGCCTGCGGTCTGGGCACTCTCTCCCTGTTGACCGGCGATGTGGTCAGCGATTCACTACGTCCGGAGAACGGGTATCTGCCCGTCCCCCGGACGCCGCCGACGCCCGATCCGGAACTGCTGGAGCGCTACCGCCACCCCGATCCGGAACGCACGGTGTGGTGGCGGGAGCGCCTCCTCCGGGTCAGCCGTCTACTCGACTGATCAGTCCTCGACCAGCCCGAAACTCGAGTGACCGAAGGACGCCGATATTTCCCGTTGACGGCGAATGAGGTAGCGGCCGGGCGCTATGCCGCTACCACCGTGCTCGGGATGGAAGAGATAGGCCGGACCGGTGGTCTCGAGGCAGCCCAGCCCCAGACCCGCTGGATCGAGCATCCGAGTGGTCCAACGACAAACGCCCGGATCCGCCACCAGCACATGCGGATTCGCGCCCGCCACACCGCGAATGACCTCGATGCCCTGGGCCGGGACATCATGCCAGCCCAGATCGGGGAAGCGGGTATCGGTGAGCAGGTGGAAGGGCACCACGATCAGGTCACCCTGGGCCTGTACGCCGTCGAGAACGGCGATGGCGGTTTCGCGCTCCAGGTGGTCGAGTACGTCGACACCGGTACGAGCGGTCAGTTCGGCAACAGTAGTAGTCATATGAATCACCTTGGATAGGTCGAAGTTTCAGGTACGGCGCAGCAACTGCGCATACTGCGAGCCGTCGAGGCCGTAGGACCAACCGACGGCGGCGAGGGGGTCGTCGATACCGGCGGGCACATTGATCCCGTAGCGGCGGCGGGTGCCATCGCGCTCGCGGGAACCGTTGACCACCAGTACGACTCGGGTATCGAAGCCCCAGTGCCGGGACGGCACGTCGTAGAGCCGCAGCTCAGCGCCGGGGTTACCGGGGTCGGCGGCAGCCGAGACCAGCGTGAGTTCCGCCTGCTCGATATAGGAGTCCCAACCGAGACGTTCGATAGCCGCTCGACGGACCTCTACGCTGCGCTCGGCCAGAATCTCGTCGACCGTCGGCGTAGCCATCACCCAATCGGGAACCCTGATCCCGTGCAGCGCGAAAATGCCTGTTCCGTCGGAGAATTCGACCGCCCGATCATCCGGGTTGTGCAAACGGACCTCGCCGTACAGCGCCCCGGGCTGTGGTTCGGTATGCACCGCGATCGGCCGCTCGGAGATCACACAGCGATGCTGCCCGGGCCACCACCACCCGGCCGAGCGAGCCAGGATCGCCCACTGGTCCAGCTGGTGCGCGTCATCGCCGCGACACCGCAGCAGACCGGCCGTCCGAAGCAGCTGATGGAAGCCGGTGGTCCAGATGTCGTACTGATCGAAACGTGCCACCCTGGCCCGGTCCCCGATATCGTTCAGGAAGGTATCGCGCAGGTGGCGATACATATTGGCACGCAACGAGTCCTCTAGTGGTCGACGCACGCGAACGTCGAGAATCCACCTGGGTGGCGCACCCGCCTCCAGCAGTTCGCTCGGCGGCAGGGTTGCCCATCCACGATCGGGGAAGAGGACTCCGAGGACACCGCGGGGTGACCAGAAGTGTTCATCCGGTTCCGACTGCGCCAGCAGGCGCTGCCGCGAGTCGACCTTCGATGCCGAGAAGCGTTGCAGGAAAGGCCATTCCCGAGGCAGCCTGCCGTCCGGCAATAGCCCGAATCCTTCGGGAGGACCATGGGAATCGCTTCGCAGTATCTCTACGGCGGCGGTAGGTGAAGGCACCCAGACGATTTCCGGTGGAGGTTCCCCGAGCAACCGGTACAGCTCGGCTATCGCGCCCTCGGCCCCATCCCGATCGGCAGGTTCGGTGGATAATCCCACGCGCAACCATTCATCCCGCATCAGGACTGCGGCTTCAACACGTTCTACCAGGGAAAACCCGCGGGAATGCGACTTCCGCGGGTGGTTAGCGGCGGTCACCGCTTGGAGGCGTCGGACGCCTTTCCAGAGAAGGAGATCATGTTCCGAGCATGACAGGCCGTACCTACCCCTGGCAACCCCTCAGATTCGAACGCCACACCCCAGCATGGTGGTGCGCATGAGCAGCGCCGCCTCGGGCCCGATCACGCCATCGATCAATTCCACATACCGTTCGCAGAATTCGGGACCGTGCGGCGCGGATTCGGCGGGAACGGGGTCGAGATGGTGTGCGATTTCGTGCAGAACCACTAATTCTCGCAATGCCCAGGCTGCTCCGTGAACATGTAGCGGCACCGCCAGAATCGCGCCTTCGGATTCGTAATGCGCGGCCTTGGAACCGGCCCGAGCACGGACGATCACCGGTCTCGCGGCGCATTCCCACTGCGCGCGAACCCAATTCAATGCGAGCACCCGGTCCACATAGGTCTGCACCGATTCCACCGAGGCGAACTTTCGCTCGATCGGCAGCGTGAGCTGCGAACCATGCACCTCGACGGTCCGCGCGCCATGCGCGTCGGCACGCTCGAATACCCCGCGCACCAATGCTTCCGCGTCATATACGCGCGCCCGCTGCGAATCTCGGGTCACGACCCTCCACCGGGTAATTGTCCACGCGCCGCTCCCAATTCGGGTGAATTCCCCAGTCGCGCTGCCCGACCCGCACGATCTCCGGCCCGCCGGGCGGCAGACGAATACCCCGCCGATGCTTCCGGACCACGCCAGGTACCGCGCGCCTCGGACGTACTTTTGTAGAAGTCGACGAGCTCGATTTCCTTATTGCGCAATACCAATGCGGTACCGGTGGGCGCGGCGTCGACAGCGTCGGCCCGCACCGCTTCGGTCTCCACCTCGGACTTCACCTCGGCCAATCGCCGCCCGATACGCGCGGCGAAGGCCATCTGAAAGTTCAATCGCGCCGTCACGGCGGCGACCGGAGCCTGCACGCGGCGCTGCACCTTTCGACCCCAACGGGTTTCGGTGACAACCTTTTCGACGGTCCCGGTCTTGTACGCCCCGGACTTGATGTACTGATCCGACGCCCGCACCATCTGCACCAGCAGACTCGTGTACAGCGCCGCGCAGGTGTCGATATCGGTATCGAATCCGTAGGCGTAGACCTGCGTCGAGGTACGCGCCACATCGCAGCGCACATCATTGGCCGACGCGATCGCCACGAACAGTTGCACGAACGTGCGCAGCCCCTTCTTACCGGGATCGCCGATGGGAATGACCCGCTGCACCGGCACCGGCCGCCGCTCCCGGCCCGCCACATGCGAACGAGCCACCGCCAGATCGATCGACGACCGCGTCGCCAACCGCTGGGCGGCGGCCATGAAGGCCTCGGCCTCGTGCTCGTTCTCGGTCGATTCCGCTTGGCGCAGCAAACCACCGATACGCGTCAACATTTTGTCTGGGGAAGACATCCAGCCCAGCCTAGCGGGCGCTATCACCGGTGCTCACGGCTCAGATCGCCGAGGTACTTCCGGCACAGGACCAATCAACCATGTATCTTCCCTTGTGCAACCGGCTGGGTGTGCTGCCGCTCACGTCTCGACCCCTGGAGTTTCCGCGATGGCTTTGAAGAAGGTGACGTCCCTACGTTCGTCGCTCCTGTCCCGAGCGATGTTCGCGGCCGCGTCTACGGCGCTGCTGACGGCGACATTCGCCACCGGCTGCTCCAGCGACAGCGGAAGCAACCCCACCTCTCAAAACCTCACGGGGCGTGGCCCGATCACCTATGTCGAGGGCAAGGACACCACCGAAACCGGTGCGGTCAAGCAGCTCATCGACCGATGGAACGCCGCGCACCCGGATGAGCAGGTGACGTTCAAGGAGCAGTCGAACGACGCCTCCCAGCAGCAGGACGACCTGAAGCAGCATTTGCAGGCCAAGTCGTCCGACTACGACGTGATCGCCCTCGACGTGCCGTGGACCGCGGAGTTCGCCGCCAAGGGCTGGCTGCAACCGCTGCAGGACTCCTTCGCCATCGACACCTCGACGCTGCTGTCGCCGCCGGTCGCGAGCGCCACCTACAACGGCACCCTCTACGCCGCGCCGCGCAATACCAATGGCGGCCTGCTGTTCTACCGCAGCGACCTGGTGCCGAACCCGCCGAAGACCTGGGACGAAATGCTGTCCATGTGCCCGATCGCGCGGGAGAACAACCTCGGCTGCTACGCCGGGCAGTTCGCCCCGTACGAGGGCCTGACCGTGAATGTCGCCGAAGTGATCAATGCCTACGGCGGCACCTTCGTCGGTCCGGACGGCAAGACCCCCACCGTCGACAGCCCGCAGTCCCGCGCGGGCCTGCAGGTGCTCGTCGACGCGTACGACCGCGGCGATATCCCCAAGGAGGCCATCGGCTACCAGGAGCCGCAGTCGCAGAACGCCTTTGCCCAGGGCAAGCTGCTGTTCCTGCGCACCTGGCCGTCCTTCTACGGTCCCGCCGCCGGTGAGGCCTCGCAGGTGGCCGGCAAGTTCAATGTCGCCCCGCTGCCCGGCAAGGACGGCGTCGGCGCCTCCACCCTCGGTGGTTACAACGCGGCCATCAGCGCCTACTCCAAGAACAAGGCCACCGCGCTGGACTTCCTGCGCTTCCTGATCAGCGAGGACGCCCAGCACATCGTCGCCTCCGGCGCATTGCCCTCGGTACGGGCCTCCATGTACGACGATCCGGCGCTCATCGCCAAGATGCCGTACCTGCCCGCACTCAAGGAATCCATCGCCTCCGCGGTGCCGCGTCCGGTCACGCCGTACTATCAGGCCGTCTCGAAGGCCGTGCAGGACAACGCCTATGCTGCCCTCGACAACAAGAAGATCTCCGTCGACGAGGCGATTGAGGGGATGCAGAAGGGCATCGAAACCGCCGGGTCGTAGCACCGGACGGATCCGCCCACCCCAGTCAGTCCCGTAGGAGAGAGAAACGGTGTCACGTCCTTCGGGAGCGTCCGACGTCGCGGCGCAGACTCGCGGCGATACGCCCACCGACCCGTCGCCGAAGTCGAAGCGGCCCCGCCGCAACGCCTTCGCCGGGTCGGGCAAGGCGTGGATGTTCGTCACCCCCGTACTGATCGCGCTGGCCGTGGTGATCGGCTACCCGGTGGTCCAGGCGCTGATCATGTCCTTCCAGAAGGACTCCGGACTCGATCCGGCCACCGGCATGTTCGTCGAGGGCGGGAACGCCGGATTCAGCAACTACACGCACTGGCTGCTGCAGCAGTGCGCCATGCCCGGCGGTGAGATGGTCGCCTGCCCCACCGGCAATCTGGGCTCGCAGTTCTGGCTGGCCATCGGCGTCACCCTGTTCTTCACGGTGATCACCGTGACCCTGGAGGCGACGCTCGGCCTGGGTATGGCCGTGATCATGGGCAAGACCTTCAAGGGGCGGGCGCTGCTGCGCGCCGCCGTGCTGATCCCGTGGGCAATCCCCACCGCGGTGACCGCGCGCCTGTGGGAGTTCATGTTCCAGTACGACGGCGTGGTGAACCGCGTGCTCGGCACCAACATTCTGTGGACCACCGACGAATGGGCCTCCCGATTCGCGGTCATCACCGCCGACGTGTGGAAGACCACACCCTTCATGGCATTGCTGATCCTCGCCGGACTCCAGGTCATTCCGGGGGATGTGTACGAGGCCGCCCGGGTCGACGGCGCTTCGGCCTGGCAGCGATTCACCAGTATCACGCTGCCGCTGCTGAAACCGGCGCTGCTGGTGGCGGTGCTGTTCCGCACCATGGACGCGCTGCGCATGTACGACCTGCCCGCCATCATGACGGCCAACAACCCCAATACCCGCACCATCTCCATGCTGGTGGTGGACCAGGTGCGCCAGGGCTCCAATAGTGCCGCGGCACTGTCGGTGCTCACCTTCCTGTTGATCTTCTCGGTTGCGTTCGTACTGGTGAAGGTGCTGGGAGCCAATGCGGTTCGCACCCAGGAAGAGCAGCGGGAGGCGCACTGATGAGCACCGGTACGACGAAACCGTCCGCCGCGCCGGAAAAGACCATGACGCAGCGGATTCCGTGGACCAAACGACTCGCCTCCGGGCGCGTCTACCTGGGCGCGCTGATCATCCTCATCTGGGGACTCGGCCCGTTCTACTGGATGGTCGTCACGGCGCTGCGCGATCCGGCTTACACCTTCGACAACACACCGTGGCCCACCCACGTGACGTTCGAGAACTTCCGCAATGCCTTCGACACCAGCCGCGGCAACAACTTCGGCCGGGCGCTCGGCAACAGTGTGCTCATCGGCACCTGCACCACGGTGATCGCGCTCGTCATCGGCGTCATGGCGGCATATGCGTTGGCGCGCTTGACCTTCAAGGGCAAGTACGTCATCTCGGGCCTGATCCTGTCGGCCTCCATGTTCCCCGTGGTGGTGCTGGTGACGCCGCTGTTCCAGCTGTTCACCGATATCGGCTGGATCGGGCAGTACCAGGCCATGATCATTCCGAATATCTCGTTCGTGCTGCCGATGACCGTGTACATCCTGGCGTCGTTCTTCACCGAATTGCCCTGGGAGCTGGAGGAAGCCGCGCGCATCGACGGCGCGTCGCGCTTCCAGGCATTCCGCCTGATCATGCTGCCGCTGGCCGCACCCGCCGTATTCACCACGGCCATCCTGGCTTTCATCGCCGCCGTGAACGAGTACCTGCTGGCCCGCCTGCTGTCCTCCGACAGCACCGAACCGGTCACCGTCGCGGTGGCCCGCTTCTCCGGTAACGACCCGCAGGTCCAGCCCTACACCGCGATTATGGCGGCGGGCACCATCGTCACCATCCCGCTGGTGATCATGGTGCTGCTGTTCCAGCGCCGGATCATCTCCGGTCTCACCGCGGGCGGCGTCAAGAGCTGAACCTCGTCATCGCGGTGCACTGAATTCTCGTCGTCCCGGCGCGCTCAGCCCTCGTCATCCCGGGGCCGGAATGACGGGAGCGACGGTGGCCAATTCTCCGGTCTGAAGGGGTCGTTCCACTAGCATGGGTCGCGCCGCCCGGCGTCTCGCGAAAACCGAGTGTTGGGCCCGGCATTTCGCCCGTACGCAAGCTGTTTCTTCCTACGCAAGCTGTGTCGACGCTCCAGAAGGAGATGCTCGTGAGCTCGTTCCGAAAGCGGCGCCAATCGGAGCCCCCGCCATATTCCAGCATGGCCGGATGGAACGAGTCGGATACCGCACCGCTGCCGCGGCAGTCCGAACCCCGCGGTCGGCCGCGTAAGCGCACGAAACCAGCCGATCGCGACGGTGACTCGCGACGTCCGACCCGCACCCGGGCACAACGGCTGCGCCGGGTGCTGCTGTCACTCTTCCTGATCTTCGTGGCGGTCCCGTCGCTGATTCTGGGGCTCGCCTACTGGAGCGCGGAGATTCCCGATCCCACCGCGGTGCAGACCAATCAGATCGCCACCATTGTCGCCGCCGACGGCAGCACGGTCATCGCGAAGGTCGTTCCGCCGGAAGGTAATCGGATCCCGGTACCGCTCGCCGAGGTGCCCGAACCGGTGCGGCTGGCCATGCTCTCGGCCGAGGACCGCAACTTCTATACCAACCCGGGCTATTCGGTGACGGCGTTCCTGCGCGCCGCCCGCGACAATCTGTCCGGGCGCGAGGATGCGGGCGGCGGCTCCACCATTACCCAGCAGTATGTGAAGAACGCCTTCCTGACCTCCGAGCGGACCATGAACCGCAAGATGCGCGAGCTCATCATCTCCGCCAAAATGGCGCGCGAATGGTCCAAGGACGACATTCTCGCCGCGTACCTGAACACCATCTACTACGGTCGCGGCGCGTACGGCATCGGCTCGGCGGCCAAGGCGTACTTCGCCAAACCGGTCCCGGAACTCACCCTCGCCGAGGGTGCGGTCCTGGCCGCCCTCGTGCGGACCCCGTCGGCACTGGATCCGGAAACCCATCTCGACGACCTGAAGTTCCGCTGGGCCTACGTACTCGACGGCATGGTGGACTTGGGCGCGCTGTCGCGCACCGAGCGGGCCGCGGCGGTATTCCCCGATATCCGGCCGATCACCGAGCTCGTCGACGATAACTCCGCTCGCGGACCGGAGGGCCTGATCCGAACCCAGGTGCTGCGGGAACTGCGCGCCTCCGGCATTTCCGAGCACGAGCTCGATACCGGTGCGCTGCAGATCATCACGACCATCGATGCCCGGGCCCAGCAGGCGGCGCTCGAAGCGGTCGGCGATGTTCTCGGCGGACAGCCCGCCGAATTGCGCACGGCGGTGGTGTCCATCGACCCGCGCAGCGGTGCGGTGCGCGCCTACTACGGCGGCTCGGACGGTATCGGCTTCGACTTCGCGCAGGCCCCACTGCAAACCGGTTCGGCCTTCAAGACTTTCGCGGTCCTCTCGGCGCTGCAACAGGGAATTACGCTGTCCTACAAGCTCGACAGCGCGCCGATCACGGTGAACGGCGAGAGGATCACCAATGTCAACGACGAATCGTGTGGCACCTGTTCTCTCGCCGAGGCCTTCAAACGGTCGCTCAACACCAGCTTCTACCGACTGTCCCAAGCCCTCTTCTCCGGGCCCAAGGGCATTGCCGACGCCGCGCACCAGGCCGGTATCCCGGACCGGATTCCCGGGGTGCCGGGTAAAACCCTCACCGAGGAGGACGGGCTGCCGCTGCCCGCCATCGTGCTGGGCGCGTATTCGGTGCGCCCCATCGATATGGCGTCGGCGTACGCGACCATCGCCGCGCACGGCGCCTACCGCAAGCCGTACTTCGTGCAGAAGGTGATCACCGGTGACGGCCGGGTACTGCTCGATCGCGAGGACGGCGCCGAGCCGGCGCAGCAACGGTTCCCGGCCAAGGTGGCCGACACCACGGCCCAGGCCATGCTGCCCATCGCGGCCTACTCCAACGGCCACGGATTGGCCGGTGGTCGGCCCGTGGCCGCCAAGACCGGTACCACCCAGCTCGGTGAGACCGGACAGAACAAGGATGCCTGGATGGTCGGCTTCACCCCGTCGCTGTCGACCGCGGTCTGGGTGGGAACCGAACAATCGCAACCGATTCGGACCAGGGGTGGTGCGCGCGTCTATGGTTCGGGACTACCCTCCGATATCTGGAAGCAGACCATGGACGGTGCGTTGGAAGGCACTCCCGTGGAACAATTCCCGAATCCGGAACCGGTCAGCGACAGTTCGTCGTCGGGCGGTTTCGACATACTCAACCCACAGCCCGGGGCCCAGCAGGAGCCCGTGGTGATCATCCCGCCCGCCCCGCCGCCGCGGCAGGTGGAGATCTTCCCCGGACTCAGCATCCCGGTTCCCGGCTGAAACCCGGTTTACTGTTGATCATGAATAACGGTTAGCGGACCCATCCGCGCCCGCCCACCGATATGGTGGGAACCGGCCACCGGTGCCAGCTACTCGACGGGGCGGTGGCAGGATGCGGGTGGGAGCAGATGCGGGTGGGATACAACGCGAGACATAGGGGCGACGCCGGTGGATTTCAATGTCGTTGAACGCCACGAAACGCTGGTAGCCGGAACGGTGCTACGCAGCCCGGCGCTCGCGGTCGAGGGACCGCGCCGCGCCAAGGTCGAGGAGGCGTGGAAACGCAACCTCACGCGCAGCCTGCCCGGACCTCCAGCCACCGCATACGTCGATCACGCACCCGAGATCGGCTCATACCTCACCCATATCGTCGGCTACCGCTGCGCGAGCCTCGACGACCTACTGCCCGGTGATGTGCTGGCCCGCATCCCCGCCGGTCTCTTCGCGCGGTTCACCCGCAGCGGCGACAATGTGGGCGACACCATTGTGTCGATCTGGCGGGCGGTGTGGGATCTGGAGGCGACCGGCGCGATCGTGCGCGCCTACACCGGGGATTTCGAGCACTATCCCGACTCCCGCACGGTGGAAGTGTTCGTGGCACTGGATCCGAGCTCGACCGATAGTCGAGATAAGGCGTAGGGGGCTGGCTGTGGACTTCGAAATCGTGACCCTGGACGGATCGCTCGTCGGCGGTCTGACCGTCCCGCTCGCCGGACGCGAGGTCACCGCCCGCGACCTCGATCTGGTCAACTTCACCTGGGACCGGTATCTGTCGCGGGAGAAGGCCGTTCCCCGCGTCGCCGCGTATATCGGGCAGAACGACCACGCGGTAGCCGTCCTCGGCTATGAACTGACCGACCTCGACGAACTCGACACCGGCGATGTGATGACCCGGATTCCGTCGGGTCGCTATGCGAAATTCGTTGTGACGGACAAGCCCTACGATCTGCTGCGCACGGCGTGGGCCAAGGTGTCCAAGGCCGAGAGCGCGGGGACGATTACGCGCTCGCATACCGCGGAGATCGAGCGCTACACCGGACCGGCCTCGGTCGAGGTGTACGTCTCTCTCGACTGACTCAGCAGTCGAAACGTTAAGGGCGGACCCGCGATTGACTCGCAGGCCCGCCCTTACGCACTCTTGCCTCACTGCCCTCTCCGCGCCGCCCCAACCCCGTTGTTCGCGGCCCGCCCCGTTCTGGACTGAGTGGAGCGGGGGAGCGAAGCGGAGGAGCGGAGGGAGGGAAGAACGGGGTTACGAGGGCCGCGAACCGGCGGAGCGAAGCGGAGGCAAATTAGACACTGTCGATGATGAACGCTTCCAGCTGCTCGCGGGCGACGTCGTCGGCCAGCTGCTTCGGCGGGGACTTCATCAGGTAGGCGGACGCCGGGATGACCGGTCCACCGATACCGCGATCGAGGGCGATCTTGGCGGCGCGCACGGCGTCGATAATGATGCCCGCCGAGTTCGGCGAATCCCAGACCTCGAGCTTGTACTCGAGGTTCAGCGGCACGTCACCGAAGGCGCGGCCCTCGAGGCGCACGTACGCCCACTTGCGATCGTCGAGCCAGCCGACGTGGTCGGACGGGCCGATGTGCACATTGCCCTCGCCCATGTCCTTCTTCAGGTTGCTGGTGACAGCCTGGGTCTTGGAGATCTTCTTGGACTCGAGGCGGTCGCGCTCGAGCATGTTCTTGAAGTCCATATTGCCGCCGACATTGAGCTGCATGGTGCGGTCGAGCTGCACGCCGCGATCCTCGAACAGCTTGGCCATCACCCGGTGGGTGATGGTCGCGCCGACCTGGGACTTGATGTCGTCACCGACGATGGGGACACCGGCGTCGGTGAACTTCTTCGCCCAGACCGGATCGGAGGCGATGAAGACCGGCAGCGCGTTGACGAAGGCAGCGCCCGCGTCGATGGCGCACTGCGCGTAGAACTTGTCGGCCTCTTCCGAACCCACGGGCAGGTAGGAGACCAGCACGTCGACCTTGGCGTCCTTCAGAGCCTTGACCATGTCGACCGGATCGGCCTCGGACAGGTCGATGGTCTCGGCGTAGTACTTGCCGATGCCGTCGAGGGTCGGACCGCGCTGCACGGTGACACCGGTCGGCGGCACGTCGGCAATCTTGATGGTGTTGTTCTCGCTCGCGAAGATCGCATCGGACAGGTCGAATCCGACCTTCTTGGCGTCGACGTCGAACGCGGCGACGAACTTCACGTCACGCACGTGGTAGGGGCCGAACCTGACGTGCATGAGACCGGGAACGGTCGCGGTCTCGTCAGCGTCCTTGTAGTACTGCACGCCCTGAACCAGAGAAGATGCACAGTTGCCCACGCCTACGATGGCCACGCGAACTTCGGTGGCGCCCTCAGCCGTATTGATGTCACTCATGGCCGGTGTTTCCCTCTTTCTGTGGTGCCGCCTTCGTCGATTGCTCTGCGGCAATCAACTCGTTGAGCCAGCGCACTTCGCGCTCGCTTGATTCGAGACCGAGTTGATGGAGCTGGCGGGTGTAGCGATCCAGCTGCCCGCTGGCTCGTTTTATCGCCTCCCGCAGTCCCTCTCGGCGCTCCTCGACCTGCCTCCGCCGCCCCTCCAGAATTCGCATCCGCGCTTCCGCGGGGGTGCGATTGAAGAAGGCCAGATGAACGCCGAAGCCGTCGTCGGTGTAGTTCTGTGGTCCGGTATCGGCCAGGAGCTCGGCAAACCGCTCCCGCCCGACGTCAGTCAGCTGGTAGACCCGCCTGGCACGACGGGTGACCATCCCCTGCGGGGTCTCCTCCGCGATGAGACCGTCGGCCTGCATTCGCCGCAGGGTCGGATACAGCGACCCGTAGGAGAAGGCCCGGAACGGACCCAGCAGACCGGTCAATCGCTTGCGCAGCTCATAGCCGTGCATGGGCGATTCGAGGAGCAGCCCGAGGATTGCCAACTCGAGCACCGGGCCTCACCCCCTCCTGACTGTTCTTTTCAGACCTAACCGATGGATGCGATTCCAAACTATATCGGACCGATACATCTAGCGCTGTGTCAGATTGCCCTCCGCTTCGCTCCGGGCGGTTCGCGGCCCTCGTAACCCCGTTCTTCCCTCCCTCCGCTCCTCCGCTTCGCTCCCCCGCTCCACTCAGTCCAGAACGGGGCGGGCCGCGAACAAGCGGGGTCGAGGTAAGGGACGTCTCAAACTGGCCCGGCGAGTGGGCGTCGAGAGCAAGTACTCTGGGTCCCGTGCGAATTCAGCGGCAGGTAGTGGACTATGCGCTTCGGCGTAGGTCGCTGCTGGCCGACGTCTATGCGGGCCGAATCGCCGTCGCCGAGGTGTGTGATGCCAATCCGTACCTGTTGCGTGCGGCAAAGTTTCACGGGCGGGGGAGCGAGGTCACATGCCCGATTTGCAGGAAAGAGCAGCTGACTCTCGTATCGTGGGTCTTCGGCGACGGGCTGGGACCTGTCGCGGGCTCGGCCCGGACGCCCGAGGAACTGGTCCGCATGGCCGAATCTCGCGAAGAGTTCTCGGTACACGTCGTCGAGGTATGCCGGACCTGTAGCTGGAACCATTTGGTGCAGTCCTATGTGTTGGGCAGCGCCCCAGCGCCCGCAGGCCGTCGACGCGCTGGTACTCGTCGTACCGCCGCCGAATGAAAGGCCACGCAGACCGCTGACCGCGGAGCAACGCGCGCGAGCGGCAATGACCTACGCGCGCGCGACCGCCCGAGCTACCCGAAATAGTCGAGTTATTGGAGATCCAGGCTGTGAATTCGCCCTATGACGACGGACCGCCCCGCGGCCGCCCCCAGCGTGGTGGTTCCCAACCCGGTCCCGGCGGCTACCCGCCGCCGCGACCGGCCGGACCGCCACCGGGACGGCAGCCCGGTGCTGCCGGTCGTCCGGGACCGGGTGCCGAGCCGACTCGACGGGCTCCACAGCCGGGCGGTGCGGGCGGATATCCGCCA
>NZ_BDCE01000004.1 GCF_001613345.1 Nocardia uniformis NBRC 13702
CCCCCGCAGGGCGGGCAGCCGCCGCGTCGACCGGGTCCGCCGCCGCCGCAGCGGCCCGGCAATCCCGACGCCCCGCGCCGGGCAAATCCGGATGCGACCCGCAAACTTCCCAATCCGGCGTCGGGGCCGACCCAGAAGGTGGATGTGGCGAATCAGCCAGCGCGACGGTCGAATTCGGCCACCAGACCGCGGCCCGCCAATGACCGCACCCGGCCGGGTTCGGGCGCGATGGCGGCGGAACCCCGGCGCGGACAGAACGCTCCCCCGTCCGGCCCGCCCCCACGGCGTCCCGGTGGCAGCGGCGGTTCCGGCGGCCGGGGTGGCCGCGCCGCCTCGGGCCGGAAGAAGTCGCCGTGGAAGATCGTCCGGCGCGTCGCCTACGTGTTCATCGCGCTGTCCATCATCGTGCCGAGCACGGTCTTCCTCCTCGCCTATTCGACAGCGTCCGTACCGCAGCCCGGCGACCTGAAGAACAATCAGGTCGCGCTGATCTACGCGAACGACGGCAGCACCGTGCTGTCGAAGGTGGTGCCGCCGGAGGGCAACCGCACCGACGTCACCATCGACCAGATCCCGCCGCATGTGCGCAATGCCGTCATGGCGGCCGAGGATCGCGACTTCTACACCAACCCGGGCTTCTCCTTCACAGGTTTCGCGCGCGCGCTGCGCGACAACCTGATGAACAAGGACGACGCGGGCGGTGGTTCGACCATTACCCAGCAGTATGTGAAGAACGCGCTGGTCGGCAACGAGCGCGCGGTCACCCGTAAACTGCGCGAGCTGGTGATCTCGGTGAAGATGGCGCAGGAGTGGTCCAAGGACGACATCCTCACCGCGTACCTGAACACCATCTATTTCGGTCGCGGTGCCTACGGTATCGACGCCGCCGCCAAGGCGTACTTCGGAAAACCGGTGTCGGAGTTGGACGTTGCCGAGGGTGCGGTACTGGCCGCGACCATTCAGCTCCCGTCCCTGCTGGACCCGGAAAAGAATCCGACGGGTGCGCAGGAACGTTGGAACTACGTGCTCGACGGCATGGTGAGCGCCGGGACACTGCCACCGACCGAACGCGCGAATATCCAGTACCCGACGGTGGTCGCGCTGGCCTCGCTGGGCGACAAGAGCCTGGATCAGGGACCCGAGGGACTGATCAAGACGCAGGTGCTCACCGAGCTCCAAGCCGCCGGGATCAGTGAGCACGAACTCAATACCGAGGGTCTGCAGATCACCACGACCATCGATCCCAAGGCGCAACAGGCCGCCATCGACGCGGTCGAGAGCAATATGAGTGGTGAGCCGGACAATCTGCGCACCGCGGTGGTGTCGGTGGATCCGAAGACCGGCGCGGTCCGCGCCTACTACGGTGGCGCCGACGGCCAGGGCTACGATTTCGCGAATGCCGGGCTGCCCGCCGGTTCCTCGTTCAAGGTGTTCGGTCTGGCCCAGAACCTGGAGATGGGCAAGCCGCTGTCGACCCTGTACGACAGCAAGCCGGTCACCGTGAACGGCATCGAGATCACCAATGTCGAAGGTGAGCAGTGCGGTATGTGCACCATCGCCGAGGCGCTGAAGCGATCGCTGAACACCAGCTTCTACCGCATGATGATGGATATGGACGGCAACGGGCCGCGGAAGATCGCCGATATGGCGCACAAGCTGGGTATCCCGGAAACCATTCCGGGCGTTGGCGAAACACTCACCGAACCGGGCGGCATCGGCCCGAATAACGGCATCGTGCTGGGCCAGTACCAGGTGCGGCCGCTCGATATGGCCTCGGCGTACGCCACCTTGGCCGCGTCGGGCACCTACCGCGCACCGCATTTCGTCCAGAAGGTGGTGGCCTCCGACGGCACGGTCCTGATGGATCGTGGCGAGGTGGCCGGTGAGCAGCGGGTATCGGCCGCGGTGGCCGACAATGTGACCGCCGCGATGAAGCCCATCGCCGGATACTCGCGCAACCACGGTCTCGCCGGTGGCCGTGATTCGGCCGCCAAGACCGGAACCCATCAGCTCGGCGATACCGGTGAGAACCGCGACGCCTGGATGGTCGGATACACCCCGTCACTGGCGACCGCGGTGTGGATCGGCACCGAGCAGGGCGAGAAGCTGCGCGGCGCCAGCGGAATGATCTACGGCTCGGGTCTGCCTTCCGATATCTGGAAGGACACCATGGACGGCGCGCTGACCGGTACGCCGAAGGAGACGTTCCCGAAGCCGGGCTCCATTGCCGGTCAGGCGGGTGTGCCGTCGTGGTCCGCGCCGTACACGGCACCGGAGACGACCGAGGCCGCGCAACCTCCGGTGGTGATTACGCAGACCCCGGTGGAGATTCTGCCCGGCCTGACCATTCCACTGCCGGGGCTGGCACCGAATCCACAGTCGACACAGCCGCAGCCGCAGCCGAACAATTCACGCCAGTCCGATGAGGACGGAACCGGACCGCTGCCGGGGCAGCCGGTCGCGCCGAGCGACGGGTCGCCATTGACGACCACGCCGTCCGCGCCGACTACCGGTGCCCGACCTAACGGGACGGGAAACGGTGACCGGTAGCCTCGTGCCGTGATCGAGGAGGACTTGGTACACCCATCGATGGCCGACGAGCATTCGTCGGCCATCGGTGGTGAAACGGGCGGGGGCGGACCGATTCGTACGACCGAGACGCGGTACGCGTCGCCGGAACCACTGGCCGCGGATCTACGATCCGTGGACGAACGAGACAAGCCCAGCCGCAACGACTCTCTGGTCGCGCAGTTGGCCACGCTGACCGGTGGTCCGGTCGGCGATCACGCATTGATCGGCCGGGTCCGATTCTGGACACCCCTGCGGGTGCTGCTGGCGCTGGCGGTGGTGTGCCTGGCGCTGAGTTGGGGCGGTAAGGCCCCGTGCATTCAGCAGACCGGCCCGGACGCCGATGGTGCGATCGGGCTGGACTGGAACAACGGCCGCCAGTACATCGCCATGTGCTACTCCGACACCGTGCCGCTGTACGGGGCCGAACGTCTGAACGAGGGCGCGTTCCCCTACAAGAAGCAGTGGACCGAATTCGGGCCGGACGGGCAACCCCAGGTTCGGTACATGGAATATCCGGTGCTGTCGGGCCTGTACCAGTACGCCGCCATGCAGGTGGCCAAGACCTGGGATGCCGCCTCGGAGAACTGGGGTCTTCCGGGCGCGCTACAGGTGGTCATCTACTTCAATGTGGTCGCGCTCGGCCTGGCCATGGCGTGGCTGGTGACGATCTGGGCGACCGCGCTGCTGGCCGGACGGCGGATCTGGGATGCCGCGCTGGTGGCATGTTCGCCGCTGGTGCTGGTGCACGCGTTCACCAACTTCGACGCTCTCGCAACGGCTTTCGCGGCGGGTGGCCTGCTGGCGTGGTCACGGCGGCGGCCGGTGCTGGCCGGAGTGCTCCTGGGACTCGGTGGTGCGGCCAAGCTGTATCCGCTGCTGTTGCTCGGGCCGATCGTGGTGCTGTGTCTGCGCGCCGAGTGGATGATGGGCAGTACCGGCGACGGGCTGCGGTCGGCATGGAATCGGTTGGGGCCACTGCGCACCGCATTGACCACGGTGGTGGCGGCGGCCGGTACCTGGGTGGCGGTGAATCTGCCCATTGCCGTGCCGTATCCGAAGGGTTGGTGGGAGTTCTTCCGGCTCAATACCGAACGGCATGCCGACCCGGATTCGCTCTACAACGTGGCCACCTCCTTCACCGGCTGGGCAGGCTTCGACGGGTACCTGAAACCCGGTGACGCGCCGTCCATCCTGAATCTGGTGTCGCTGCTGCTGTTCATTGCCGCCTGCGCGGGTGTCGCCTGGATCGCCTTGACCGCGGCGCGGCGACCACGCGTGGCGCAATTGGGCTTCCTGGTGGTGGCGGCCTTCCTGCTGACCAACAAGGTGTGGAGCCCGCAGTATTCACTGTGGCTGGTGCCACTGGCCGTGCTGGCGCTACCGCACCGGCGAATCCTCTTGGCGTGGATGACGATCGACGCGCTGGTGTGGGTACCGCGCATGTTCTATTACCTCGGCGAGGACAAGAAGGGGCTACCCGAGCAGTGGTTCACCGGGACGGTGCTGCTGCGCGATATCGCGGTCGTCGCCCTGTGCGTGCTGGTGATTCGCCAGATCTACCGGCCCGCAGAGGATCTCGTTCGACGCGACGGGGCCGACGATCCGGTTGGCGGGGTCCTCAACGGGACGCCGGACCCTGAGTTTCCTTTGCTGCCACGGATATTCCGGCCGCGACAGGCCACGGACAAGATTCAGGTTTGAGCCCTACAGAGGTGTGGATTCCGGCAAAAAGCACGCCGGAATGACGAGCGGCGCACGCCGGAATCCACTTCCTCCTGAGGTTCAGCCGATGAAACGGGCCAGTTGCGGCACGGCCTCGCCCGGGTGCTTGGCCTGGAAGCCCTCGCCGATGGCCTCCATCTTCCAATCCGCCCCGGACCGGTACACCTTCGACATCGCCATTGCGGTGAAAGGCATTCCGCCCGCGAGTGTGTAGCGCGCCAGTTCGTTGTCGTTAGCGCCGTCGACGAGGCGGCAGAAGGCGTTGGAGACCTGTTCGAAGGTGTGGCCCTTATAGGAGGTCACGATGAACAGCAGGGTGGTGACCTGGGCGGACAACCGGGACAGATCGACCATGATCTGCTCGTCATCGCCCTCACCCTCGCCGGTGAGGTTGTCACCGGTATGGCGGATGGAGCCGTCCTTGGAGAGCAGCGCGCCGTAGTAGACGACATCCACCAGGGTGGTACCGGAGAACAGGATGACCGAGGCATCCAAATCGATATCGGGGGTACGGCTGCCGAACATGCCGCCGCGCTTGACCGGATCCCAACCGAGGCCCATCTTCACGTAGCTGAGCGCCGAGCCGCCTTCCTTGCGGAGGTTGACGCGCTGGCCCTTGACCAGGCTCACCGCGCCGCCGGTCTTGGGCAGATCGCGATCGGGGGCGGGGCCGGACGGCGCGAAGCTCTGCCCGGGCGCTCCCTGCGGCGGGTAGCCCGGACCACCCGGCGGCGGATAACCCCCACCGGGTGGCGCGTAATCCGGTGCGGGAGGCGGATATCCACCCTGAGCGGGCGGCGGGTAGCCCCCACTCGACGGCGGATAGCCCCCACCCGGCGGCGGGTAGCCCCCACCCGGCGGCGGGTAGCCACCACCCGGCGGCGGGTAGCCCGATCCCGGCGGCGGATAGCCCCCGCCGATAGGCTGGGACTGCTGAGTCGGGGCGGGCCCGGGCGGCGGCGGAGGCGGGGCCTGCGCGGGCGCCGGAGCCTGCGCCGGTGCGTTCACCTGCACGCCGTGATCGGTGACCAGCGCATCGAATCCGCCCGCATAGCCCTGTCCGACCGCGCGCACCTTCCAGCTGCCCTGCCGCCGATACAGTTCCAGTGCGATGACAATGGATTCGCTGCTGAGCCCCTCGATCCGGTACTCGAACAACCGATTTCCGGCCGAATCGGCCACATAGGTGACCGGCGCCGGGATTTGACCGAAACTACCGCCGGGCGTGTCCAGGGTGATGACCGCCCGGATCTGCGCGATATCGGCGGGTACCGCCGACAGCGATACCCCCAGCGCGGCGGGCTGCCCGGCCGGGGCGGGCTGCAATTGCACGCCGGGGCCCACGGGCTGATTGAAGAAGACGAAATCGGCATCGGTCCGGACCTTGCCGGACTCGGTGACCAGCAACGCGGAAACATCCGCGGGAGCGCCGATCTCCACCGAGACAATGACGTCATTGACGGCTAGTGGGCCGTTCTGGCCCTTAACCAGGGTTGCGGACAAGATCGACCCTTCGCTTGTCGGTACTGTCGTTGCCACTCTACGAGAAACGCGACGTACCTGCGTCGGACCTTTTCGGTTAGTGTTGCGGCACAGTCCGGATACGACGGGGCTCGAGGGACGACACGGGGACGCGAAGCACCGATGGCGCAGCTGTACGAAAAATCGAACAAGATAATCGAGGCGCAGCTCGCCGGGAGCAGTATCCGGGCGATCTCCGGGTCCATGGTCGCCTACGAGGGCAATATCGCGTTCAAGAGCGCCGGTTTCGGCGGCGGCGACGGTGTACTGGCCGGTATGAAGCGCCGCGCCACCGGCGAATCGCTCTCACTCATGGAGTGTTCCGGCAACGGGCGGGTGTTCTTCGCCGTGAACGGCCAGGACGTCACCGTCGTGAACCTGAACAATGAGATGTTGCAGGTGGAATCCCAGCAGCTCTTGGCCTTCGCCGGAAATCTGCGCACCGACGTATCTTTCGCGGGTTTGCGCGGCGGGGCCACCGGCGCGGGCCTGTTCACCACCAAGGTGACCGGGCAGGGCCAGGTGGCGCTGCTCTCGGCGGGCGGTCCGCTCATTCATCTCGAGGTATCACCGCAGTATCCGCTGGTGGTGGATCCGGATGCCTTCGTCGCGGCGCGCGGAAATCTGAATCAGTCCTTCATAACCGATGTTTCGTGGCGATCGGTAATGGGACAGGGTGGCGGAGAGGCGTTCTCGCTGCGCTGGGATGGCCAGGGCGTGGTGCTGATCCAGCCCGCGGAGCGGTGAGGGGCGCGCGATGTTCGAGAAAGTGAACGGCAAGGTCGTCAAGGTCGATGTCGGCCAGGCGGGCGGCGTGGTCGCCCGCACCGGGGCGATGCTCTTCTATCAGGGCGATATCTCCTTCTCGCCACACCAGGTTCCCGGCGCGGGCCAAATGGGCGGCATGAGCGGTGTGCTGGGGATGGCGGGCCGCATGATGGCCGGTGAGCACGAGCACACCATGCTGGCGCAGGGCCGGGGCGAAGTGCATTACGGCTTCGCGGGTTTGGAAGTGCAGGTGGTGCACATGCAGCCGGGCGCGACCCTGCGGGTGGAGGCATCGCGACTGTTGGCCAATACCGCCAACTTGCAGAGTTCTGTTGTGTCCGTAGCGAGTTCGGGCGGACAGGGCGGCGGTCGCGGCGGACTCATGGGTGCGATTCGCGGTGCGGCGACCGGGGTACTGACCGGTGCGGGCATGTTCACCACGCAGCTGTCCGGTCAGGGCGCGGCGGTCATACTCGGCCACGGCGGTTTCCTGGAACTGCAAGTGGGCGGACCGAATCCGATCGTTGTCGATCCACAGGCGTTCGTGGCCGCGTACGGCAATGTGCAGACGGAACTGAAAACGGCGGTGAGCTGGCGCGACGCGGTGGGCCGCGGGTCGGGCGAGGCGATGCAGCTGCACTGCGTCGGCCAGGGCGTCGTCTACGTGCAGGCCTCCGAAGAGAAGTTGTGAAGCGGTGAACAACTACCAGAGCCAAGTCCCGCAGATCCTCAACCCGATGAATCTCGGTGCGAGCGACAACATTCCGGACAACAGCTACGCCTATAACATCGACCTGACCAAGCCCTGGTTCATGCGCACCGGCGCGATGATCGCCTACTACGGCGATATGCGGTTCCGCGCGCTGTCGCACGGCCTACAGGGTGGGCTCATGCATATGGTGTCGCAGCAGTTCTCGGCCCCGCTGTTCACCGGCGACTACGTGGTCGTCGAGGGCCAAGGGAAGCTGATCATCGGCGACCGCGGCTACGACATCAATTCCTATGACCTCGAAGACGGCAACCTGACCATTCGCGCCTCGAATCTGCTGGCATTCGAAACCGGTCTCGCGCTGAACCAGTCCATCGTGCCCGGCTTCCTCACCCTCATCGGTACCGGCAAGTTCCTGGCCTCCTCCAATGGCCCGGTCATCTTCGCCGAACCGCCGCTGCGGGTGGATCCGGAGGCGCTGGTCGGCTGGGCGGACTGCCCGTCGCCGAGCCACCACTACGACCAGCGCTGGGTATCGAGCTTTCTGGCGGCCGGGGCGGCACGCTTCGGCGTGAACTCCGGCGAGGAGCGGCAGTTCGACTTCACCGGGGCGGGCACGGTGCTGATCCAGTCATCGGAGAAGGTGCTCGACGACTCGCATCTGGTGCGCGCCATCGAAGGCCAGCTGTCGACCGGTATGACCCCGAGCGGCCTGCAACGACTACAGAGCGTGATCATGCAGCAGCTGGGTGGACAACAACACCGGTGAGTGGTGGCACTCGTGCGGGCACGCCAGTCGTTAGCCGCCGGTGACCCGGTAGCCCCGTTTCTCGTGGCAGGATCAGCGGGGTGAGCGACGGTGCAGTCGATCCGGCGGCAGGGCAGAGCTTTGCCGCCGCAGGTCACGACGATCCGGCGGCAACGCACGAACAGTATTTGCGGGCGTTCCGGCATACCGGTGTGTCCCGCGAACAGCTGCGGGATCTGCTCGAAGCCGTCGACGGCTTCCTCGATTCCATTACCCCGCGCGCCGACGAGCACGCGCCCACCGGCGGCTGGGCACCCGAATCCACGGCCCTGGCCTTCCAGATCGGGCGCGCGGTGGAGCAGGTGCTGGCCGAACGCGATGCCGCCGATCGGGAGAAGCTACGCCGGCGCGAGATTCGCGATCGGCTCATCACCGCGCTCGACGCGGTCCTCGACTGTCTACGCTCCCTACCGGATCTGGCGGAGGCCGAGGTCGATCTCGGCACCACCGCCATCAATGAGGGCTTCCAGGTGTACGAGGACGGATCGGTGCGCACCACCCCCGCCCAGGAATTCGGTGCGGACCCGGGCGAACTGGAACAGCGGCGATTCGAACTCGATGAACGGATGACCGACGCCGTCGCCAAGCGCACCGGGCTGATGAACGAGACCGCCGAGGTGCTGACCGAGCAGCTCGGCGTCGCCCCCGATGGGATCGGTCTGCCCTGGGTGCTGGTGGCGGCGGCCGCGGGCGGGCTGGATATCTCCGAACCCTTCGAATTCGCGGCCCACCACCTGCCGAGCTCGCCGCTGCGTGAGCTCGTCGTGCAACTGGTCGCCGATATCGAACTCGCCGCCGCCCTCGAGGCCGGCGGCGATATGGTCGCGGGTGGCACCAAAACACTCGACAGCGAGTCCAGTTCCGGGGATACCGAAAGCGTCGAATAGCGCGGATCAAGGGCGCGCGAGGACCTGCGGTGGCAACCTGGAGCCTGTGAAGAAGCTCATCAACGATCCCGCTCATGTGGTCGAGACAGCGCTGGCCGGGATGGCCATCGCGCATCCCGAGCTGCGGGTGGATGCGAAACAGCGCGTGGTGGTGCGCGGGGATGCGCCGGTGCCCGGCAAGGTCGGGCTGGTGTCGGGCGGCGGGTCCGGGCACGAACCGCTACACGCCGGATTCGTGGGGCTCGGCATGCTCGATGCCGCCTGCCCCGGCGAGATATTCACCTCGCCGGTTCCGGATCAGATTCTCGCCGCCACCGCGGCCGTGAATGCCGGGGCGGGGGTGCTGCACATCGTAAAGAACTACACCGGCGATGTCCTCAACTTCGAGATGGCCGCCGAACTCGCCGAGGCCGAATCCGGCGGTGCGGTGCGGGCCGTGGTCGTCAACGACGATGTGGCGGTGCGCGACAGCCTGTACACCGCCGGACGACGCGGGGTCGGGGCGACGGTGATCCTGGAGAAGATGGCCGGGGCGGCGGCCGAACAGGGGCGGCCTCTGGAGGAGGTCGCGCGCGTCGCCGAAGCCGTGAATGCCGATTCCCGCAGTATGGGCGTGGCCCTGACCTCCTGCACGGTGCCCGCGGCCGGACACCCGACCTTCGAGCTGGGCGAGAACGAAATGGAGATCGGGGTCGGCATCCACGGGGAGCCGGGGCGGGAGCGGGTCGCGCTGGCTCCGGCCCGCGAGGTGGCCGACATGCTGGTGCAACCCCTACTCGCGGATCTGCCGTTCCAGCGCGGGGATCGGGTGCTGTGCTTCCTCAATGGGCTGGGCGGAACACCACTGATCGAGCTGTATGTCATGTTCGACGAGGTGGCGCGGATCCTGCGCGGCAATGGGATCGAGATCGCGCGATCGCTGGTGGGGCCGTACATCACGTCATTGGAGATGGCCGGTTGTTCGGTGACGCTGACCAAGCTCGATGACGAGCTGGTGCGGCTGTGGGACGCGCCCGTGCGGACGCCCGCGCTGCGCTGGGGGGTGTGAATCATGGCGGTGGACGCGACGGTGTGGGTGCGGGAGTTCGCGGCGTCGGTGGCCGAGCACGAGGAGGAGCTCACGGCGCTCGATGCGGCCATTGGCGACGCCGACCACGGCGGCAATATGCGACGCGGCATGGTGGCGGCGGTGGCCGCGCTGGATGAATCCGGGATCACCGACCCGGGTGAGGTGTGCAAGCAGACGGCCATGGTGTTGATCCGGACCATCGGCGGCGCGAGTGGGCCGCTGTACGGAACGTTCTTCCTGCGCTGCGCGGGTGCGCTCGGAAGTGGTTCGGAGATAGCCGAATTCGCGAAGGCCTTCCGTGCCGGAGTCGATGGCGTGGTGGCTCGCGGCAAAGCCGAACTCGGCGATAAGACAATGGTCGACGCGTTGACACCGGCCGCCGATGCCCTCGAGGAGCAGGTCACCGCCGGTGCGTCCGCGGCCGCGGCGTTGGACGCCGCGGTGCGCGCCGCCGAGGCGGGGCGAGACGGCACGACGGCGCTGCTGGCCCGCAAAGGCCGCGCCTCCTATCTCGGGGAACGCAGTGTGGGACACCAGGATCCGGGTGCCACCAGTGCCGCCCTGCTGGTTCGAGCGGCACGGGAGGCGGTGCGATGATCGGCGTGGTCGTCGTATCGCACAGCCGCGCCCTGGCCGAGGCGGCTGTCGCACTGGCCACCGGACTGCTTCCGCCACAGCAGGTTCGGATCGAAATCGCGGCGGGGCTGGACGCGGGTAGTTTCGGCACCGATGCGGTCGCCGTATCGGAGGCGATAGCGGCGGCGGATTCCGGGGACGGGGTGCTGGTGCTCATGGACCTCGGCAGCGCCGTGCTTTCCGCCGAAACCGCGCTGGAGCTGTTGGAAACACCACCGCAGGTGCTGCTGTGCGGTGCGCCGATCGTGGAGGGTTTGGTCGCCGCGCTCGCCGCGGCCGGTGGCGGTGCGGATTTGGCGGCCGCCGCACACGAGGCGGATTCGGCGTTGGCCGGGAAACGCGCCCAACTCGGCGAATCAGAGGAAGTCTCCCCCGCGGCCCAGCATGTTCCCCCACCTTCAGCCGAAGCGCAGCCGGGTGTGGATCCCGGCCAGAAGCACGCCGGGACAACGAGCGGGGCGACCCGGGTCGAGGCCGAGCTCGAGGTGACCGATGAGCACGGGCTGCATGCTCGCCCGGCGGCACGCTTGGTCGCGGCGCTGCGGGATCTGGATGCCGAGGTCGGACTGCGCAATGCGACCACCGGTGCCGGGCCGGTGCCCGGTAACAGCCTGAGCCTGGTGATGACGCTGGGTGTGCGGCAGGGGGACGTGCTCACGGTCACGGCCACCGGTGCCGCCGCCACGACGGCTGTCGAACGGGTGCGCGCCGTGGTGAAAGGTGACGAGAATCCGCTATCGAGTGGCGCGAATCACTCCCAGGATGGCACGAAAGATCCGTAGCGTCAGCGGTCTTGGAAGCGCAGGATCGAGGCATGACTGAACTGAAGGACAAGGCGGCGGCCTTCCTGGCACTGCATCGTCCCGGCGACCCGGTGATTCTTCCCACGGTATGGGATGCCTGGTCGGCGAGACTGGTGCGGGAGGCGGGTTTTTCGGCGCTGACCGTCGGAAGTCACCCATTGGCCGAGTCCGTCGGCAAAGGCGACCAGGAGGGCATGGCTTTCGCGGACGTCCTGGGGCGGATCCGCGAAATCACCACGGCCGTGGACATTCCCGTCTCGGTGGATATCGAGTCCGGGTACGGCCTGAAGGCCAATGACCTGGTGGACGGCCTACTCGAAGCGGGCGCGGTGGGCCTCAATATCGAGGACACCGTGCACAGCGAGGGCGGTCGCCTGCGCGACCCGCAGGAGCATGCCAACCTGGTCGGCGAACTGCGCCAGGCCGCCGACAATGCCGGTGTGCACCTGGTCGTCAACGCCCGCACCGATGTGTTCCTCCGCAAGGCCGCCGACGCCCCCGCGGACCGCTTCGAAAGCGCCGTCACCCGACTGAAATTGGCAGCCGAGGCGGGCGCGGACGTGCTCTATCCAGTGGGCCGTCACGAGCCGGACCTACAGCGCCGCCTGTGCCGTGACCTGCCGCTGCCGGTCAATGCCATTGCCGCGCCCGATATCGCTGATCCCACGTCGTACCCCGAACTGGGCGTGGCGCGTATTAGTTTCGGGCCATTCCTCCAGGCAGCACTGGCGGCCGAGGCGAATCGGATACTGCAGCGCTGGCGCTGAAGAAACCCCGGTATCGCGTCATACCGGCGTGTATCTTGCCGGACCTCATCACCATCAGCTGAGGTGCTGCTT
>NZ_BDCE01000005.1 GCF_001613345.1 Nocardia uniformis NBRC 13702
GCGCCGGAATGACGGGCTGCGGACACGAAGTGCCCGGTTGGGCCTCGGTCGTCAATCCTGGATTCCGGCATAATTCGCCAGGGAGCGCAGTCCGTAAGTGGCACGACGCTGCTGAGCGGCGGCGGTTTGCAGGGCGGTTTTCACTGTGCCGCTGGCGCGGAAGTGCTCGGGGGCGAGCGCACGCGCCTGATGTAGTTCCTCGATCGCATCATCAGGGCGATGGTTCAGAAGATGTGCGCGGGCGACATCGAGATGGAAATGGCTTACCCGCTCGGTGGCCATATCCTGGGGCAGGACAGTGGAATTAGCGATCTGCAATGCCTTACCGATTTGGCCGAGGTCCACAGCAGCGGCCAGGGCGTGCAGGTTGACATTGGCTGGGCCGACGGTCGTTTCATACACCACCCGGTTGCCAACGGTCTCGGCGACTCGAGCTGCTTCGGCGATGTGCTCCGAGGTGGAATCGGCATCGGCTAGCGATGCCGTGATCGTTCCCGCGCGCATATGCAGGGCCGTCCATACCGCAGCGGCTTCCGGATCAGTCGCGATCAATGGCTCCACCTCATTCATCGTCCGATCGAGAAGCTGCAAAGCTTGCTTACCCGCACCGATCCTCGCCAGGGCGGCGGCGCGCAAGTAGTGAGCGGTGGCAGTGAGTAGTGGGTCGCCGCTGTGCGTGGCCGCCCATTCCATGCGATCCATTGCCGTTAGTGAGAGATCGGCGTAACCAAGTTTGTGGGCCAAGGTATTCGAAGCGCGGTACGCATCGGCCAGCAACGCGTAGGCGGGTTCGCCATAATCCCGTGCGGCGGCGAGCAGCTGCTCGACCAGATCCGGCAGAACGGCCCCGATCCGGCCGTACTTGGTATCACGCCGCCAGGTGTTGACCTGTAATACCTGTTCCCGCAGCAGCTCCAAAGACCCGGGGTCGATGTCGTCGCCGATCAGATCGACCGAAGCCAGCGCGCGACGAATGGAGGGCACCAGCTGGTGCAGTTGCTCCGGACTATCCTGTGCGCCAGTCAATCTCGTGGCATCGACACCAAGAGCTTGGGCAATGGCACCGATCCATGCCGTAGATGCCGAAGCGTGGCCGGTCTCCACCTTCGCCAGCATGCTCTTACTGACCCTGGCACGCTCCGCGAGTGCCCGCTGCGTCATCCCTCGCTGCTTGCGAACTCGCGCAATCCGTACGCCGGCTCGCTCTTCCTCGTTCACGCGTTCAACGCTACTTCCGGGACAAGCCCGTGGGAATGGCAATTTGAAACTTCTTGGAAACTTCAAGTCTTCAACTGTGCGTAGCGTCACATTCAGCACCGAGATCGGAGGGTCCACCAATCGGCCCCGACCTCGACGCTCCGGGACCAGGAACGTTCTGACCAGGAGGAACCCATCATGGACACCATTTTCGGCCTCATGCTCGCCGTGCTGACTTTCGCTGTCGTCCTCACCGCGACGGCGACCCGGCCGACACCACGTCACCATCGCGGTCAGTCGGTCGCCACTATCCAAGCTCGTCTGCTAGCCGAAAGCAGTTCCGCACGAGGTGTTCTCACGATCGGACACCGTCGATGACCCTCTCGAGCGTGCCCGATGGGGCCGACGCCGCGACCGTGCGGGCCATGCTCAGCTGCGGAAATCCGCGGTGGGCGCGGCAGCATCCACACAAAGCCATGCAGGTACACCTCGAATGCGAAGTCGGTATCTGCGCTACCAAGACGGTCGCATTTCTGACCTTGCAGCAGCAAGGTCGAATAGTCCCCGATTCCGGCCGTGACCGATGACCGCGACAGCAACCCCCGGACGAAACCCACACCGTCGCAACGATGTCGGCGTGCACTGCTTCCTGGGTCTGCGCCGGTTCGCGAACGAGGCGAACATCCCCTACGACCGTTTACGACGATGGCGACTCAATGGCCCGGTGTGGATCCCGGACCCGGTCGTGGCCGTAGGGCGCTGGCCCGGATGGCCGCTACCGCTCATCCGGTCGTGGACCCCCGACACGATCGCCGGATCCGGACCGGTGCCGCTGCGATGGCCGCAGCCGACGATCGAATACGCGGACACCACAAGCATGTGCCGCAGATACCGTGTCGCCTCGGCCGGGCTCTGGTCACGCATCAGGGATGGCGAGATTCCGGCACCGGATGTCTGGGTGGACGACAGGCCGGGTTGGGCGATCCATCAGCGATAGCGGTGCTTCTGCGGGTCGGCGGGGCTGGATAGTGTTCCAGCCCGGGCTATTCGGAGTTGTCCGACGACCGCACGAACCAATCGACGATCTCCTCGCCCGCCATGATGCCGGAGGACCGGGTGATGGTGAGGTTGGGGTTGGTCCAGTTCAGCTCTTCGAGTTCGCCATGACAGGGGCGGATCGCGGCGTCGGCGGAGCCGAGTAGGTCGGCGTCGAGAGCGCCGTCACCGGCGGCGAGCAGCCGGGCGGCTGGGGCCAGTGCGCCGGAATCGGTGAGGCGGCGGCGGACTTCTTGTACGGCACGGCTTTTGCAGACCACTTTGGGCATGGTGTAGATCTTGCGGCCCTGTTGGGAGGCGGACCAGCCGCGCGGGCGGCACCAGGCATCCCATTCGGCGAGGAAACCGTCGGGGACGGCTTTGGGTTTGACGACCAGATAGCAGAAGAGGTGATCGGCTACTCGGAATTTGTCGACCCAGGAATCGTCTATGCGGGAGCGGAGTTCGGCGTTGATCTCGGAGAGCGTGGCGCTGGTGGCGCGGACTTCGGCGTCGAGGTCGATACGCCAGCGCATATCGGGGATACCGTTGACGAGGATATTGCCGCCGTTGCTCGTGACCGCGTAGCCCCACGGGGCTCCGGGTAGTCGAATCCGATTGAACTGCTTGATGGTTCGGGTAGTGGTGGGGATGACGGCGGCCGGGCCGGTGAGGGTGCGCATCCGCTGGGCCGCCGTGGTGGTCATGTATGACAGCGGTGCGCCCTCTAGGTGTTCGACGCAGACGGTGTGTAGGTCCGGCGTCGCGCCGAAGGCGTTGCGCGAGTAGATCATGGTGCGGTCCAGGTCTGTCGCGACCAAGGTCGCCCTGGCGGCTGTCCGTCTTCGATCGAGCACTATGTCGTCACGTCCTTGATAAGGCCCACACAGGAGTAGGCCAGGTCGGGCACCACCTCGACCGGCACGTCACGTGCGGCGGCCAGCAGGCGGATATGAGCGTGCTCGGGGGCGTCGGCGTCACGTACCAGTACGCGCCACGGCACCCGGCGCAGCAGTACCCGGGTGGTTTCGCCGACACCGGGTTTCACGAAGTTCACACTCGAGATTCCATATTCCGCACGGACCTTCTCCACTGAATCCCACCCCGCCCAGGTCGGTGAGCGGTCGGAGCTGCGTATGGCGGCGACGTTCGCGGCGACCTGGGGCCGCACCGTGTCGAAACAGGCGCTGACCGTATCGATCAGATGCCTGGACACGTCGTCGGCGGCCAGTTCACGGTAGAACTTGGCACCGTGGAAATCATCGGGGCCGATCAGGGCGTCGTTGAGCACCGTGCGTGAAACCAACCCGGACACCGTGGAGTTCAGGCTGGCCGAGGCTATGAGGAAGTCGTCGCGGGTGCCGTAGGTGCGCACACAGCTGCCGGGATCGGCCAGCACCGCCAGGTCGTCGTTGAACCGGGGCCCACCCGCGGCGTGATAGGCATCGAGCGCGGCGCTCAGTTCACGCGTGATGGCACCCTTGCCGGTCCAACCGTCCACAAAGACAGCTGACGCCGGATCATGGTGGTGGGCAATATAATCCAGGGCCACCGTATCGATACCGCGCCCCCGGACGATCGACACCGCGTAGTGCGGCACATCCAGACTCGGAGGCCGGTATTTCAACCAGCGGCGCATGAGAACCCCGATGGGCGTACCCGCTCGCGCCAGCGACACCAGCACGATGTCGTCGCCGCGTTCAGCCACCACCAATTCCGATACGGTCGCCACGGCCAGCGCCAGTCGTTCGGCACTCCGCGCGAGCACCTTCTCGAACAGTTCGCGATAGGCCGCGTCGGGTTGGAACTCCACGGGCAGGGATTCCGCGTAGTGCGCGATCCCGGCCTGGATGCGTCGTTCGCGTTCCGACACATCACCTTCCAGGTTCACTCCGGAAAGGTCCTTCAGCAGCCAGGCGACCTCATCCGGTGGATACGACCCGAATTCCGGTCCTCGCAAGGGTTCCGGGAGGCTACGGCGCTCCGCGAGCCGCTCGGCACGCAGCGTGCGCGGGTCCGCGCCGCGTACCAAAGCCACCACCACGTCGGCACCCGATGCGGTCAGCACGTCGACGAGACCTCCCGCGCCGGTGAGACGTTCGGTATCGGCGGGTTCGTCGATCACGACGAGCAGGATCGGTTCGAGCGCACCGGGTTCGGGCCAGTGCGCGTTGTACAGGTACCGCGGTTCGGCTTCACCGTTCTCCGGCGCGATGAACCGAAACCCGCGCCGCAGCGGATATCCGGGTTCGTCCAGCACGTAGGCGGGTGAGCGCGTGGTGGTTTGGTAGCGAGCCGGGACACCATCGTCCGCGAGGCGAGCCGCCAACCGCAACGGCAGGTACATGAATTCCTCATGCGCGAGCACAACGACCGGCCGCGCATCAGTCGGGCCGCCCCAGGGCAGTGCGTCGATATCGCGCCGGAGCGCATCGGCGGCCTCGGTCACGGCCTTCTCGAAAGCGTCGGTATCCGAGCGCAGCAGGCCGTGCCGACCACCCTCCGGCACATTCCCCGGCCAGGGCAGTTCGATCCGGGCGAACGCGCCACGCGTGGAGGCCGTCGGGTTCAGCGTCGGATCCGGCAGGGTGGCAACAGAATTCACGAGACCGGCGGGAAGTACCGTCATCCCGGATGCGAGACACACGGTGTCGATGCGCGCGCCCAGTTCGACCGCCGCGACTTCGAAGGCGGCGCGATCCGCCTCGGTGCGCATATCCACCAGCGACGCCAGGATGTAGTGCGATCTCGGCGTGAAGGCGTGCAATGCGCGGATCGCGTCGAGGGCGGTTGCTCCGGTGGAGATCTCGTCATCGACTAGCACCATCGGCAGGTCGTCACGGAATACCTCGGCGGGCATGGGTTGCAACTGGTGTGAGGTGGCATGGGAATGCCCCTCCTCGAAACCGGTCAGGGTGTCGGCGGTGGGCACATTACGGCGCGTCGAGTGCAGATAGCACTCCGCTCCGATCCGGGCTGCTACGCAGTGTCCGAGTCCTGTTGCGGTTTCGGCGAATCCGAGTACCACGGCTGCGGCGGATGGTTGGTCGGGGTGGATTCCGGCCAAAAGCATGCTGGAATGACGGGAGGATGACGCACCGGAATGACCTGGGGTTGGCGCAGCCGAGGAACGGGGCGAATTGGTGGTGGCGTGACTCGCGAGTGCCTCGAGTACCAGGTCACCGAGGCGGTTACCGGCGTCGATGACGCGGTGCGGGTCGGTGGGCAGGTGTTTGCCGAGCACCGTGGAAACCAAGAGGTGGGCTCGGCGGGGATTGCGGCGCAACCCGAGTTCGAGCAGGGCGGGGACGCTCCACTGCTGCGGCTCGGTCGGGACGTGCGTGTGCTCGTGGCGCACCGCGAATCCCAGTTCCCTTGTCGCCCACGGCGCGAAACTCACAATGCCACCAGCACTTTCAGCAGATCCACGAACGAAACCCCTTTATTGGTGACCCCGAATATCCGGGCCCGCAGCAATGTCTGCAACGCCCAACTGCGGTGGGGCCGCATCTCGTTCATCTTGTTGCGGTATTCCGACGCGGCGACGCCGCCGACATCGTCTTCCAGAATGTGCAGGGCGTCGGCGTATTCCTCATGGGTGACCACGGAGAGCGCGTGCACCGCCGCGACGTGCGACGGGTGGATGACCGTCTTGCCCTGGATGCCATTGGCGCGGTCGAGGGTGATCTCGCGCAGCAACCCGTCCAGGTCGCGGCTGACCAGGTATTGCCGGAACGGCACCGCATCCGATTCCGCGAACGGCGAGGTGCGCAGCAGCGGCCGGAACATACGTTCGTGGTCGGCGAAGTACTCCCAGACCGGGCCGGTAATGGTGAAGCCGGTGCCATCGGTGCGGCCCAGGTAATTGACGATATCGGCGATGACGTCGGCCACCACCCGCACGTCATAGATGGTGAGGTCACGGTCGCGGCGAATACCGAAGGTGGAGCACATATCGGTGGCGCCGATCCGCACCGCCAAGACCCGCTCCCGGTGTCGGGCGAGCAGCTCCTCGATACCGCGTAGTTCGTGGTCGCGGGTCTGCCGGTGTACCAGCGCCGGTGATTCCAGCACCGGCATACCGAAGATGGTGCGCCCCAACCGTTGCGAAGCCTCGACAATGGCGTCGAGGTATTTGGCCCCGCTGGTGGTGTCGAATTTGGGGAAGACGAATCCGGTGAGCGCGCTCGCGCCGCCGCCCAGCATGTCCACG
This sequence comes from Nocardia uniformis NBRC 13702, assembly GCF_001613345.1. Lineage (GTDB taxonomy): Bacteria > Actinomycetota > Actinomycetes > Mycobacteriales > Mycobacteriaceae > Nocardia > Nocardia uniformis. The sequence goes on from NZ_BDCE01000005.1 coordinate 6,446, forward strand.
ATCTCGCCGATGGTGTCGGCGTCGCGCACCCGCACGAACAGCAGCGGATGCGGATCGGTCCCGGATGCGAAGGCGTCGAGGGTGGCCACCACCTGCCGCTTACCCAATTCCAGCTCGTGGTCGGCGACGGCATCCTCGAGGTCGATGACCATGGAACACACCCCGTGTTCGGCGCGCCGGGAAATGGTGGCGATCAGATCCTCGCGGGTGGCGGGCACATAGAGCGTCGCGCCCAGCGCCATGGCCAGCAGATCGCGGTCGGTGGAGCCGCCGAAGGCCTCCGGTGCGCGGTGGAACATGCGGCGCATCTCGGGGCCGGGAAGTTGCCGGAAGTGCCGGAGCGGAGTGCGTTTGAAGAGCGAGACCGGGACGGTCACGATGTGCGGACAGGTGGTAATCGCGGCCATCGGCCCCCGTTTCCTTCTGCTCGTACGGCTATTTTTTGGCTTTCCGCATCCGGTCGACCACCCCGGCGATGAACGCGGCGGACGCGTCCAGCTCGGATACGAACGCCCAGTAGTCAGGATGCCGACCGGTCAGTCCGGCGGTGGCCCGATCGATTCGGTCGGATTGAGCATCGAGTACCGAACCCCACTCCGCGACCAAGTCGCGGTGCACAGCCAACATCTGCGCGTCACGCAGTTTGAACCGGACAGCTTTTACCTTCTGCTGTGGGTCGGCACGCACCTCACGCAGTAGCGCAAGCCGGTCGGTCACGGCGTCGGCCCGCTCTTCGGCGGTAGCGAGGTGTGCGCGCGCGGATGTGGTCAGGTCAAGGGCTTGCTCCGGGTCATTCTTTGCCAGCGCCGCTCGGGCACGGGTGAGTTCTGCCTCAGCGGCGCGTATATATTTCCGACTTTCCCGCTCATTGTTCGCTAAATCCGCCGAACTCGCAGCGTTGAACTCACGCAGCAGCGTCGAGAATGCCGGACCGACGCGCTCACAGCGATGTTCGGCCGCCGATAGCCGAGTACTCGCCGACGACAGCGCGATGGACGCCGAATGTTGTTTGCCGGGAGCATCTTCCAGCGCACTCGACAGCGCCCGGGTCAACGTCTCGAGCCGAGTCGCCGCGTCCCGCGCCGCCCCCACACCGGTCGCGATGGCACCGTCGAGTGTGACCAGGCCCTCATCCACAGCGGTCGCGGCCCGACGCACCGAACGGTATCCCGCGTACGCGGAATCAGCCATGGCCAACAGCGCCTCTCCGGCCGCCCCACGCACCTGCTGCACCAATTGCGGCACCGACTCGAACACCGCGACCGAATGCTCGAGGTGCGCCTGGTTGCCGCGGTAGAACTCGTCCACCCCCCGCGCGGCATCGCCCAGGCGCCGGATAGCGGTGTCGATCTCCGGCTGCGGCACCCGCGGTCCATCACGTTCGGCCAGGTCCAGCCGTTCGCCCAGAGCTAAATACGCGGTGGCGGCGTCATAGCAGCGGGCCCGTACCGGCTCCCACCGCCGCACCATCGCGCGTTCGGGAAACATCTGTGCGGATGCGGTGACGGCGGCCTCGGCAATGCTTTGTCGACGATCCATATCGAGGAACGCGGACGTCAGCGCATGCCGCGCCTGCTCCACCCATTCGTTGTTCCGGGACGACCGAAACCATCCGCGTCTACGCCCTGCCACACCGCCGATGGTAGGAGATGCGGCGGCTGTGTGGCCCCTACGTTCACATCTGCGGCCAGCCTGGCGATTCACAATCGCAGCCCGCAGGTTGTTGGCTACCAACTCTGGCGAAAACTACTACTGTCGTACTCACGGACCCGGCGATTCGGACATGCCGGGAACCATTCACGACACAAGACTTTCCAACGGAAGGAATCCCGCATGGGTGTCAGTCTGTCCAAGGGCGGCAACGTTTCACTGTCGAAGGCAGCCCCGAACCTGACCGCCGTAGCGGTGGGCCTGGGCTGGGATGTACGCACCACCACGGGGACCGATTTCGACCTGGACGCCAGCGCCATCGCGCTGAACCCGGACAAGAAGGTTGTCTCGGACGGGCATTTCGTCTTCTTCAACAACCTGAAGTCCCCCGAGGGCTCCATCGAGCACACCGGCGACAACCTCACCGGTGAGGGCGAAGGCGACGACGAGGTCATCAATATCGACCTCGCCAACACCCCGCCGACCATCGACTCCATTGTCTTCCCGGTCTCGATCTACGAGGCCGAGCCCGCAGCCAGAGCTTCGGCCAGGTCCGCAACGCCTACATCCGCGTCGTCGACCGCGCCAACGGCGCCGAGCTGGCTCGCTACGACCTCACCGAGGACGCCTCCACCGAAACCGCCATGGTCTTCGGTGAGCTGTACCGCAACGGCGCCGAGTGGAAGTTCCGCGCCGTCGGCCAGGGCTACGCCTCCGGTCTGGCCGGGATCGCCCGCGACTTCGGTGTGAGCGTCTAACCCCCATTCGCTCGACGTTGAAGGGGCTCGGGACACCGAGCCCCTTCCGCGTATCATCCGCTCGCCCGTACCCCTCCTTTGAAAGGCCACAGCCGGTGCGAATATTCGGCCTCTCCATCATCGTCACGATCATTTCCCTGATCGTGGCGTTTGTGTACGGCGGACCGACCGCCCTGGCGCTGTGCGCCATTCTGGGCATCCTCGAGGTGTCGCTGTCCTTCGACAACGCGGTCATCAACGCCACTGTCCTACAGCGGATGAGCGAGTTCTGGCAAAAGATCTTCCTCACCATCGGCGTGGTCATCGCCGTCTTCGGTATGCGCCTGGTGTTCCCGCTGGCGATCGTCTGGATCACCGCGGGCCTGACCCCGGTGAAGGCATTCGACCTGGCGATGAACCCGCCCCCCGACGGCGCGCTCACCTTCGCCGACGATAGCCCCAGCTACGAGAAGCTGCTCACCGACGCGCATCCCTCGATCGCGGCATTCGGTGGCGCCTTCCTGCTGATGCTGTTCCTGAACTTCATTCTCGAGGAGCGGGAGATCACCTGGCTCAGCTGGCTGGAGCGGCCGCTGGCCAAGCTCGGCAAGTTGGACATGCTGGCGGTGGTGCTTTCCCTGGTTGCCATCGTGCTCGCCGCAGAAATCGCCGCCGCCGACAAGGACCGCCCCACCGTGCTGTTCGCCGGAATCCTGGGCGTGGTGACCTACGTGGTGGTCGACGGGCTCGGATCCATGTTCCACACCGAGGAGATGATCGAGGAGGCCGAACACACCGGACCATCGGGGCTGGTCAAGGCCACCGGTAAGGCGGGCTTCTTCCTGTTCCTGTACCTGGAGGTTCTCGACGCGTCGTTCTCCTTCGACGGTGTGATCGGCGCGTTCGCCATCACCTCCGACCCGATCATTATCGCGCTGGGTCTGGGCCTGATCGGTGCCATGTTCGTCCGCTCCATCACCGTGTACCTGGTCCGCAAGGGCACCCTGTCGGAGTACGTGTACCTGGAGCACGGCGCGCACTGGGCCATCGGCGCGCTGGCGATCATCCTGCTCGTCTCGATCGGCGTCCACGTCAACGAGCTCTTCACCGGTCTCATCGGTGTCGCGTTCATCGGCGCGGCCTTCATCACCAGCCTCATTCGCAATCGTCGCGAGGGCGAGGCCGAAACGGTGGATGCCAAGGAAGTAACACCGGTAGGCTGATTTTGCCTATCAATCGACTTCCCGCACCCGCCAACGCGATTCACGGCGGCGGGTGCGGGAAGATCACGAAAGTCCCTGAGGGGGGATGAGATCCATGGTCGGCAATCAGAATCCCGGCATGAATCTGCCGAAGGTAACGCTGTCCAAGGCCACGCCATCGGTGAATCTCACCAAACCCGGTGACAGCCAGGGCGCCATGCGAGTGAACCTGAACTGGTCGCAGGGCAAGAAGCGGGGGCTCTTCAAACGTTCCAGCGCAGTCGATCTCGATCTCGGCTGCCTCTACGAACTCGCCGACGGCACCAAGGGCGTCGTGCAGGCCATCGGCAATAACTTCGGGGCGTTGAATGCCGTGCCCTACATTCAGCTCGACAGCGACGACCGCACCGGGGAGGCCTCGGGCGGCGAGAATATGCACATCAATCTGGCTCGGCCGGATACCTTCCGCCGCATTCTGATCTTCGCTTTCATCTACGAGGGCGTACCCAACTGGGCCGCCGCCGACGGTGTGGTGACGCTCTACCCGACCGATGGACGGCAGATCGAAGTACCCCTGGACTCCCCGGTGAGCGGGGCCCGCTCCTGCGCCATCGCCCTGCTGCAGAACAGCGGTGGCGGGCTGACCGTGCACCGAGAAGTCAACTACATCAACGGGAATCAGAGCGCCATCGACCGCGCCTACGGGTGGGGTATGGACTGGCAGCCCGGTTCCAAGTAGTCACCACGCCCGCGCGGATCACATCGCGGTACACGAAGGGCCATTCCGGACACTTGAGAAAGTAAAGTGTGTGGAATGGTTCGGAGCTATGGCCAGTACTGCGGTCTCGCCCGGTCGCTCGATGTCGTGGGTGACCGGTGGAATCTGCTCATCGTTCGCGAGCTCCTCACGGCTCCACGCCGCTACCGCGAACTGCTCGACGGAATCCCGGGCGTGGCCACCAATCTGCTCGCCGACCGGCTGCGCGATCTCGAGAACGCCGGGGTGGTCGAGCGGCGGCTGGCCGGAGATGGCAATGCCATCGTGTATGCCCTCACGCCATGGGGGACCGAGTTACGGGAACCGATCGAGGGCCTCGTCCGCTGGTCCACACCACTCATGGTGCGCGGACCCGGCGACGACCATTTCCGACCCGAATGGCTCCTGGTCGCCCTACCCGCCCTCCTCTCCCGCAGGACACCGACGGGCCGCTCGGCAACAATCGGGATCGCCGTCGACGGCGTACTGGCCCAGGTGCGGGCGACATCCTCCGGCATCGAGGTGAACCCACACGACGGTCGAGAGCTCGAAGCCGTGCTGCGCGCTGACGCCGGCATCGTTCTCGGGTTGGCGGCGGGCGTGCTCGCTCTCGACGACATGCTCGGGGTCGTCGACATCGACGGCGATCAGGCCGCGGTTCGAACCGTGTTCGGCGAGCCGGTGCCGCCCGCCTGAACCGCAACGTCTCGCAGCCCTCTCTCGGCACTGCGACTTGCGGCTTTTGCGTTGTCTCACAACAGCTTCACTGCTCACCCGACTGCCCGTGTTGACAGGGACTGAATGCAGTGTCATTATTTGCATGTACATTCAATGCATGTACATGCACAGTCTTGAAGGAGATAAGCCATGACCGCACAGCGCATCGAGAAGATCGCCACCACGCCCGACTGGTACGAGCCGTACAAGATCTCGCAGGCGATCAAGGCGAACGGTTTCCTCTATGTCTCCGGGCAGGCCGGGATCGACGAACGGGGGCGCACCGTCTCCGACGACTTTCTGACGCAGGGACGGCAGGCGTTCGCCAATATCGCGCGGGTGCTGGCCGAGGCCGGAACCGACCTGCGTGACGTAGTGAAGGTCGGCATCTTCGTCACCGATATGGCCGCCAACCTCGACAGGGTCATCGCGCTCCGCGCGGAGTTCCTCAGCGAGCCCTACCCCGCCGACACTCTGCTCGAGGTGTCCGCCCTTGCCCAGCCCGACTGGCAGATCGAAGTAGAAGTCATCGCCCTCGCCCGCTGACCCCGATCCGCCTCCGTGAAAGGAAACCCCATGTCCGACAGCCCTTTGCTGCGTCCCTACCGGCGCGGCGCGCTCGACCTGCCGAACCGCATCGCCATGGCCCCGATGACCAGGGGCCGCGCGGACGACACCACCGGCGTCCCGAACCCGCTGACCAAGGACTACTACGCACAACGCGCGAGCGCCGGATTGATCGTCACCGAGGGCATCTACGCCAACATCCTCGGCAAGGGCGGCCCCGGTATCCCCGGCCTCGTCGATGAAGCGCAGGTCGCGGGCTGGCGCGAGGTGACCGATGCGGTACACGCGGCGGGCGGGCGCATCTTCGCCCAGCTGTGGCATGTCGGCCGGATGACCCACCCGCTGATTCTGCCGGGCGGTGCGACTCCCCTGGCCCCCTCGCCGGTTCGGATCACCGGCTCGAAGATCTACACCAGCCAGGGGTTGGTGGACCATGTCACGCCGCGAGCGATGACCACCGCCGAAGTCGACGCCACGGTCGAGGATTTCGTCGCCGAGGCGCGCAACGCCATCGCGGCCGGATTCGACGGGGTCGAGGTACACGGCGCGAACGGCTACCTGATCCAGCAGTTCCTGGCGGAGAACACCAACCAGCGCACCGACCGCTACGGCGGCTCGCGCAACGGCCGCCTCCGGCTGGCCGTCGATATCGTGACGGCCGTCGCCGCCGAGGTCGGTGCCGAACGAGTCGGCCTGCGCATCTCACCGGACAATCCGGAAAACGAGATCGCGGAACAGGATCCGCGGGACACCTACCGCACCCTCCTGAACACCCTCGACCCACTCGGCCTGGCCTACCTCCACGTCATCGAGCGCGGCGCATACGCCGCCCTCGCCGACCTGCGCCCCCGCTGGTCGAGCACCCTCATCGCGAACTTCAACGGCCCCACCCCGACAACCCGGGACGCGGGCGAAAAGGTACTGGAAAACGGACTGGCCGACGTCTTCTCATTCGGACGGCTGTTCATCGCCAACCCCGACCTGCCCGCCCGCTTCGCCTCCGGAGACCCGATCAACCAGTACGCGCGCGACCTGGTTTACGGCGGCGGCGCCGAGGGTTACACCGACTATCCCGTGCTGCAGGCCGAACGGGTATGAGTCACAGTCGAATACCGGAAGGGCGGCACCAAATGCGCCGCCCCTTCCGCGATTTGCCGCACGACCCCGGCCACTAATCACAGTCCTCCGCTCGGACCGGTGCCGACCAATACGCCGTGGGCGAGGAAGTTGTGGGTGCCGGGCACGGTGGCGCCGTAGACCTCTTGCTCTCCGAGACACGTGACCTCAGCAATGCAATCCCAGAAGAGGTCGCTTCTCGCGAACGTCGAGAGGAGGGGATCGTCGAGGATTTCAGCGACGCGAGCCAAACGCGAGCGGCTGGGTGCGTACTTCCACATCGTAGAACCGCAGAACTTGGTTCCCATGGCGGCCTGGAATTCACGATGGCGGATCTCTTTGGTTGCGAGCAGATTACGCACCCTGCTCCAGATCTCCTTCGGAACAGTGTCCACATTGGTGTTGGGGATCAGCTCTGCCAGTTCGACGAGCGCGCCTTCAGCGGCAACTCCGCGGGCTCCATGAGCGCCAATATCTTCCAGGAAGCTCCGCTGATTGATCATGCCGTCGACAGTAAGATGCCAGCAATCGCGGTAGCCGGGCTTGGTGACGCGTTTTATGCGTCCGTGAACCTCGAGGCGAAGCAGCAGACGTGCGACATCGTGAATCAGCCGAAGACTAGTCGATCCGTAATAGATTCGGGCTTGGCGCGCCCGCGCGTCCCATCGAACCGAGCCGTCGGTGGCCCACAGATGCCGGAGAAAAAGCGCGACCTGATCGGTGGGCAGTGTGAAAACAGGTTCCGGAACGAACTTCTCGTAGCTGCGCAAACCGAAGAGGCCGAGCTCATCGAGCCATGCCGCAATCGGATTACGTCTGCCATGAGTGAGCCGAAAGGGCGCGGGCAAACGGAGCGTGATGACCCGAGCCGCCGGGTACTCGTCCCGAACGGCGGTAATACCGAAGTGTCTCGCTGCCGCTGCTACCGCTGCGAGATTCTCTTCGTCGATACTCGCATAGCGGATCGGTTGGCGCTTCACGCAGGAACCGTCACCGATCATGTGAGCCAGCAGAATCACCTCGGCGTCAGGCATTTCCACCGCAATGGCGGGCGCAGGAGTCCACCGCGGAATGGCCACGCGGGCACCGACCGCCAACTGTGCGACCTGAGTCCATCCATCTACAGTCAGGAGATTGAGGTCTGCCGACGCCTCGATGACACAACCGGAGGCAAGCTGCACTCGCAGGACCCCCTGCCGGCCGTCCGCGCAGACGTGCACCATCTGGCGAGCGACCATACGCATGTGCTGGTCCGCCGACCACACGGCGGGTTGCTCACCGCTGCGCAGTATCGAACCCAGCGAAACCTCAGCTCCATTGTCTGCCCGTAGAATTCGTGCCGATTCGGGCAAATGGCCGATTTGGAGAAAACGCGACGTATCCACTCAAATCCCCCTGTCTGCGACTGCAATCGAAGCAATTATTGCGCAAAAGACGGGGGATTGAGCTAGAATCGAACGTAGATTCGATCAGCCTCGAGCCATATCCACAAAGCGACTGAGGTGCAGCTGATGTGCCACCGTAATGGTGGCAGTCGGACCATTACGATGTTTACCAACAATAAGGTCCGCTTCACCGCCGCGAGGGTCATCTCTTTCGAATGCATCAGGCCGATGGAGCAGGATGACCATGTCAGCATCTTGTTCAAGACTTCCCGACTCGCGCAAATCAGACACCATTGGCCGCTTATCCGTTCGCTGTTCCGGACCACGGTTCAACTGCGAAATAGCGATTACCGGAACCTCTAATTCCTTGGCCATCAACTTGAGGCTTCGAGAGAATTCCGAGACTTCCTGCTGACGTGATTCGACCTTCTTACCGGAGGTCATCAGCTGCAGGTAGTCGACCACGATCAGGCGTAGGTCGTGGCGCTGCTTGAGCCGCCTAGCCTTGGCGCGAATTTCCATCATGGTGAGGTTCGGCGAATCGTCCACGAACAGAGGCGCTTCGCTGATTTCGCTCATACGCCGGGCCAGCTTGGTCCAGTCGTCGTCACTCATCCGGCCCGCGCGCATATCGCCTAGTTTGATCTTCGCTTCAGCGGATAGGAGACGCATGACGATTTCGGTGCGGCTCATTTCCAGGGAGAAAATAACGCTCGCCAAACCGTGCTTGATCGAGCAACTCCGCATAAAATCCATTCCGAGGGTCGATTTACCGACACCCGGCCTCGCCGCAACGATAACCATTTGGCCAGGATGTAGGCCATTCGTCAATTCGTCGAGTTCGGTGAATCCCGTTGGTACGCCCAGGGAAATTCCGCCACGGCTGGCGATGGAGTCGATTTCGTCCATCGTGGGCTGGAGGAGGTCCTCGAGGGGGAGGAAGTCTTCGCTGGCTCGGCGTTCGGTGACGTCGTAGAGCTCGGCCTGGGCTCGGTCTACCACCTCGGCTACGTCTTGGCCGTCGGCGCCGGCGTAGCCGTACTGGACGATGCGGGTGCCCGCTTCGACCAGGCGGCGGAGGATGGCCTTCTCGGCGACGATTTCGGCGTAGTAGCCGGCGTTGGCGGCGGTGGGGACCGTCTGGGTGAGCGTCACCAGGTACGGGGGGCCGCCGATGCGCTTGAGTTCGCCGCGGCGGTCGAGGGTGGCGGAAACCGTGACGGGGTCGGCGGGTTCGCCGCGGCCGTAGAGGTCGAGGATCGCTTCGTAGACGGCTTCGTGGGCGGGGCGGTAGAAGTCGCCGGGGCGGATGACCTCGATGACGTCCGCGATGGCGTCCTTGGACAGCAGCATGCCGCCCAGGACCGATTGCTCGGCGGCCATATCGTGGGGAGGTTGGCGGCCGAAATCCTCGCCGGGGGGTTCGTAGGAGGAGCCGCCCTCGTCGTGGCCGCGATCGTCGACGACTGCCATCAGACTCGACCGTCCTCTCTCATCCCGCCCGGAACCACCTTCGTTGTACGCCTCGGCACCGACATGTATCGGTATCTGTCGCGGCGTTGCGAGCGCGCGTCGGCAAACGCTTGGTGCCGAGCGCTGGGTACGTGAGACCGTGCCATCCCGGGTCCGTGGTCACGGCACTGGAGCGAACCTAGGCGACCGTCCGGGTGCCCGCCAAACCGACCTGTGCACATAACTGGGGACAACGTGGGCATTGTTCACCAGCTGTTGTGCACCCCCTGTGTATGACCTGGGGAGAAACTTCGGCGGAATACATCAATCCGCAGGTAGCGGCCGGTTTCACACTGTTCGCAACTGTGGATCAATTCGGTGCGGCGTGTCGCTGGACATGAACATTCGGGCGTGTTGGATGAACAGCATCCGTCATGATGTGGCTTGCGACACAACCAGGAGGGTCGGTTTGCTAAGTCATCCACAACCCCGGCAAACACCGAGAAGCGGCAAATGTTCCACCGACCCGACGAGCACCGGCAATGTGCGAAAGCCAATCACCAGCAAACCACAAAAGGGGCAAACAGAACCGGAGGCCACCTCCGAGATTGAAGATGGCCTCCGGTCGACGCCTTACCCCGCAATTACTCGGCGGCAGCGACCTGCAGGTCGAACTTGGCGACCACGGACGGGTGCAGGTGCACCACGACATTGTGCTTGCCAGTGGACTTGATATGCGCCTTCGGCAGCTCGATGCTGCGCTTGTCCACAACCGGACCGCCGGCGGCCTTGATGGCCGAGGCGACGTCGGAGGTGGTCACCGAACCGAACAGCTTGCCGGTGCCAGCGGTCTTGACAGACAGCGACACGGCAGCCAGGCCCTCAATGGCCTGCTTCAGCTCGTTGGCGTGGTCGAGGTCGCGCACCTTACGGGCGTCCTGCGCCCGGCGGATGCCCTCGACCTGCTTCTCCGCACCGCGGCTGGCAACGATCGCCAGGCCGCGGGGCAGCAGGTAGTTACGGCCGTAACCGTCTTTGACCTCAACGGTGTCGCCGGGCGCACCGAGGTTGTCCACATCAGCAGTCAGAATCAACTTCATCGCTGTGCTTTCCCTTCTCAGCGAGCCGTGGAGACGTAAGGCAGCAGGGCCACCTCACGCGAGTTCTTGACGGCAACAGCGATATCGCGCTGGTGCTGGACGCAGTTGCCCGTCACCCGACGAGCGCGGATCTTGCCGCGATCGGAGACGTACTTACGCAGCATCGTCGTATCTTTGTAGTCGATATTGACGGTGCCGGACTTGGCTTCCTTGCAGAACGCGCAAGCCTTCTTCTTCAGCACCTTTTCGCGCGCCGGTGCTTTGGCCATGGTCATCTACTCCGTAGTTTCGGGAGCCTTCAGGCTCCAATGCCGTTGTTCAGAACGGCGGTTCATCGTCCATATGCCCGCCCCCGAAGGAGCCGGCCGCGGGCGCGCTGCCCCATGGGTCGCCGCCGCCAGAGCTTTGCTGCTGGCCGCCACGAGCGCCGCCACCACCGGAAGAGTTGGAGTTGGCCGAGTTGCCGCCGCCCCCACCGCTGCCGCCGCCGAAGCCGCCGCCCCCACCGCCACGGGTGGTCTTGGCGATCTTCGCGGTGGCGTACTTCAGCGAGGGACCGACTTCGTCGACCTCGAGCTCGACGACCTGACGCTTCTCACCCTCGCGGGTTTCGTAGGAGCGCTGCTTGAGTCGCCCGCTCACGATCACTCGTGAGCCTCGGGTCAGGCTCTCGGCGACATTTTCCGCAGCGTCACGCCAGATGTTGCAGCGCATGAATAGCGCTTCGCCGTCTTTCCATTCATTGGTATTACGGTCGAAAATGCGGGGAGTCGACGCGACGGTGAAGTTCGCGACGGCCGCTCCCGCGGGCGTGAATCGAAGCTCGGGGTCAGCCGTCAGGTTTCCGATGACGGTGATGACCGTGTCGCCTTGAGCCATGGTTCCTCCTGCTCTCCGGTGCAGTCCGCAGTGCACACGTTCGTTGCGCTCAGCCTAGAGAAAGGGACCGACGCGAAACGAGCGCACATGCTGGAGGACTGGACTTACTTCTTGTCGAGGCGCAGCACCTTGGTGCGCAGCACCGATTCGTTGAGACCGAGCTGGCGATCGAGCTCGCTCACGGTGGCGGACTCGGCGGTCAGATTGACGACCGCGTAGATGCCTTCGCTCTGCTTGCTGATCTCGTAGGCCAGACGGCGGCGACCCCAAATATCGACCTTGTCGACTTTGCCGCCCTCAACCGTCACAACATTCAACATGCTGTTCAGGTTCGGGCCAACGGTGCGCTCGTCCAGGCTCGGATCGAGAATAACCATCACTTCATAATGACGCACGGACCTCATCACCTCCTGTGGACTGTAAACGGCCCACGGACTGTCCGTGGGCAGGAGGGTTCGTTGCGTCAGCAACCCGACAAGGCTACATGAGGGGTTCGCGAGACCGCGAATGGGGCGTACTCAGGGGTTTTGGTCCGTCGATCCCGAAGCGAAATGCCGGGGTCCGGCGGCTTCCGGGGGCAACCCGGGCCGACGGTAACCTCGGCCGCCTAGTCTGGTGGCCATGCCGAACCGACCCGCCGCCTCGGAGCCGGTCGCCGACCATCGAGATGTCGGCCGTCGTGCGGGTGTGGCGGCGAATCTGGTGCCCGCCGTGGTGTCGATGCTGGCGTGCGCCGTCACGCTGCTGCTCGCGTATGCCAATAAGGCGCGGTGCGCGGTGGGCGCGGTCGACGGTGACGGGCGCAGTCTGATCTTCGACACGATCAAGGATTCGAACGCCTGTTACTCGGATATCCAATTCCTATGGCTCGGGCGCGATATCAATGAGCACGTCTTTCCGTATGTGTCGGGGGGTATCACGCCGGATGGCACACTGACCGGTGGTGCGGTCGAATATCCGGTACTCAGTGGACTTCTCATGTGGCTCGGGGCGCTCGGCGCCGATGATGATGTCGCATTCCTGCTGCACTCCGCGCTGCTGCTGGCCCCCTTCGCGCTGCTGACCGCGTGGCTGCTGGGGCGGATGGCCGGTGGGGCGGCACTGCTGTGGGCGGCCGGACCGCCGCTGGTGCTGTACGCGTTCCACAACTGGGAGCTGCCCGTGGTGTGCACCGCGGTGGCGGCGGTGTATGTGGTGCTGGTGCCGACCCGCTATTCGTTGCGGGCCAGGGCGATCGCGGCGGCGGTGCTATTGGGGATCGGGTTCTGCCTGAAGCTGTATCCGGGCATCTTCGTACTGCCGTTGGCCGTGTATGTGCTGGTCGCCGACCGCGACTCGGCCGCGGACAAGCGCTATGACGTGCGCGGCGCGCTCGCGGTGGTGGGGGCGGCGATCGGCACGGTGGTCGCGATCAATCTGCCGTTCGCGCTGGTCGGCTATGAGGGCTGGCGGGCATCGATCACTTTCCAACAGTTGCGTCAGGCCGATATCACCACGAATTCCATTTGGTACTGGGGCCTTCGACCGCTGTTCGATCCGAGCCTGGAGGCGGAGGCCGCCTTCCAGGACGTGGTGTCGATCGCCTCGCCGCTGCTGATACTGGCGGCCTTCGCACTGGCCCTGTGGCTGGGGTGGAGGCGCTACGCGGGCACGGGCGTATTCCCGTGGATCGGGGTGAGCGGGGCCATGCTGTGTGGATTCCTGCTTTTCCACAAGGTGCATTCGCCGCAGTACACATTGTGGCTGATTCCGTTTCTGGTGCTGCTCGAGGTGCCGTGGTCCGCGATCGCCGGATATCTGATGGCGGACGCGGCCATCGGGATCGGCGTGTTCCGGTACTTCTACGCGCTCGGCGCGGGGCATTCGGCGGAGCTGGAGGAGAATATCGTGCAGTTCGGGGTGTGGGGTCGCGCCGTCCTGTTGATTTTCTTCTTCTTCGCTTTCATACGTGCAGCTCAACGGGGTTCGCACCGCGTGCCGGAGACGGTTACCGATCAGCGTCGGGGCGCTCTCGTTCCGGTCTCGTAATGACCGATTACATCTCACCCCAGTAACGCCCAGCTTTCCGATCACGACGTTCTCCTTGACACATGGCCTGTCGGGGGGCCTGTCCGTCCACCTGTCGGTAGTGAAATGGGGAACTGGGCATGGCTCTTCGGGAGTTCTTTGTGCGGCATAGAACGGCTTCGGCCGGTGCCGCATTGGCCACCTTGGCGGTCGCTGCGATCGGCGCGGCGTCAATGGGACTGACATCGACGACGCGAACAGCGGATACCCAGCTGAAGTCATCGGTTACGGAATGCCATGAGATGGTGACGATTTCGGTGGCCGGGCGCAATGACACGCCCGTCTCCGGCACCACGAAAATGCTGGTCGACGCGAACGGTAAGGAATTGCCCGCCGCGCTGGCCGGTGACTACAACAGTAGATGGCTCGATCCGGTCGTCAATGCCCCGGACGCCAACTCGAACGCCGCCATTTACATCGCGTATCCGGCGAACCTGGATACCTATGAAGAGGCCGTCACCACCGGCGTGACGAATACCAAGCAGGTCATGCGGGAGATCGCGGCGGCCTGCCCCGACACGAAGTTCTCGATCGTCGGCTACAGCGAGGGCTCCGACGTGGTGCGGCGGGTCGCGATGGAGATCGGGAATCAGCCCGAGGGCGAGTACGGGATCGTGAATCCCGATGATGTCCTCGGTGTGGTCATCCTCGCCGATCCGGGTCGCAAGGCGGGCGATGGGACGTTCATCGGTGCGCAGGATCCGAATAATCCGGACGGCTTCGACCTGAAGTACGGCGGGAAGACCGCGGGCGGTGCGGGCGCACTGCCCGGTACCGGTGGTGACTTCGGTGCCCTCAACGGCAAGATCGCGTCGTTCTGCTCCGACGGTGACCTCACCTGCTCCGCACCGGAGAACATTTCACTGCTGACCCTGGGTATCAATGTGGGTCGGCAGATCAATGTCGATGCCCTGCAGCGCGACGGGCTCACCCCGGCGACCGGACAGGATGTCGCTGTCACTCTCGGCAATATCGCCTTGGCGGCGTTCGCCGATATCCAGTCGAACCCGAATTGGTGGACGAGTGACGAGACCTTCCTCGATGTGCTGCTGAAGGTGTCGGATCCGGCCTATAAGCCGGGTGAGTCCAAGGCTCCCGCGAAGGCGGACGCCATCGCGGGCGAGCAGATGGCGCCTTTGGCCTATCTGCCGCAGAAGATCTTCAACGAGATCATCGGTCTCATCGTGACGAATCAGAACACCGTTCCGGTGATCATGAACGACCCGTACAAGCAGACGCTCGGGGATAACCACGAGGGTCATCACTTCGATTACTGGAAAGACGCTGATCCGGCCAATGGCAAGGACCTGACGTCGGCCGAGTACGCGGCGGCCTGGCTCACCCACCTGTCGAAGCAGGCGCAGGCCGGCGAGAAGGTCGATACGTCGGCCAAGCCGAACAAGGAGGACCTCGCCACCGTCTACCAGGTGACGGCCGCCTCCACGGCGCCGACCACCACGACGACCAAGAGCACGACGTCGTCGTCGACCAAGTCGTCGTCGACCACATCGTCGACGTCCACCAGCACCACGAAGACCACCACCTCGACGACCACCCCGGCTCCGACAACCACGGTGCCGCCGACAACGACCGCACCGTCGGAGACCTCGAGCACGGCGGTCACACCGGAGGCGACGACAACGGCGTCTCCGGCTCCGGTAGCGGCGTCGCCCACGGAGACCACCAAGCCCGAGACCACCAAGCCCGAGACCACCAAGCCCGAGACCACCAAGCCCGAGACCACCGAGCCCGGGACCACCGAGCCCGCGGCGGCACCGAAGGCGACGACCACCGAATCGGACACGACGACAACGACATCCGCGGCGCCGACTCCCACGAAGTGAGGACCGGTGAGGGCAGCGTAATCGCGCGTTGAGCGAATCGATCACCGGCGATCAGCTTTCGGCTGATCGCCGGTTTTCGTTCCCTTTGTGCCCGATTGTCGGTTATGGGAGAGTCGAGCCGCTGTATCGGGGCGTGCAGGGCGTCGCGGCAGGAGGGGCTCGGAATGTCATTGGTGTTGCTGTCGAAAGATGCTGTCGAGGGGCCACTTTCCGTAATGGGGGCTTCGGGCGATATCTATGACATCGCACGGGAAGTATTCGGGTCCGGTGGTGCGGGGTCGGAGCTGCACCGGTGTCGCGATCGGCAACAGCGGGAGCGCCTGTACAAGCTCTTCGAATCCCCGATTACCGATGCGAATGCCATCGAATGGATCGCCCGCGCAGCCGATTTCGGCCGTGAGGTGGTGCTCGCCGCCGAACAGCGGGTGGGCTCGTCGGGGGCGGCCTCGAGTTCGATCACCTGGCCGATCGACCTGGTGCAGCGCGGCGGTGCGCTGGTCGGAGTAATCCTGCCCGCGGGACCCGGTGACTTCTCGCTGGCCGATGCCTCGCCGCTGACCTTCGACCGGTTGTATTCGGCGCTGGAGAGCCCACCGGACGCGTATCTGCGTGTGGCGCTATTGATTCGCGCCTGCGAGATCGTCGAAATGCTCGATGAGCGCGTGCTGGTGTACGGCGAGCGGTTCAGCCTGGCCGTACTCATCTATCGAGGTCTGTTTCTCGCGCCGGATGCGCCGCCGAGCGAGGACGGCGTATGGCAGTCGTCGGCGGGTATCCCCACCGATCTGGATCCGCGCCTGCGAGCGCTGTTCGATCGGGCGTTCGGCGGACCCTACACCCGCCCCTCCGCCGGGGAATGGCGCACCGGCCTTCGCGAGGTATTCCTGACTCCTGACGGCGCGTTCTACCGGCAGGACTCGATGGTTGTACTCGATTGGCACACACAGCGATTCCGTACTACCGGCGCGGCACCGTCCGGTGGACCGGTGCCGTCGGCGGCACCGGTGGCGATGGAAGCACCGGTCGCGGCGGAAACACCGGTCGCGGCGGGAACACCGGTCGCGGCGGGAACACCGCCTCCGCCACCGGCGACGGTGGGAACACCGTTCGCGCCGACGCCGCCCGGCCGGTCGCCTGCGACATCCCCCGCACCAGCCGGTAATTCGGGAGCTTGGCTCACGGGCATCCTGATCGGAGTCGCGGCTCTGGTCGCGGTGGTCAGTCTGGTCGCACTCAATATGCGCGATACCAGCACCACGAGCAATGTGGCCTCGACAACCAGCTACTCCCATTACTCCTCCGACACGACGACAAGCGGTTACGTCACCCCGACCGCTCCCCCGTTCGACTGGAATTCCCTCGGCAACGCGGCTACCGACAAGACCCCGTTCACCTCGGACGCGCTACTGCCCCAGAGCTTCCGGGATTCGAAGAATGTGGAGTACACCCTGCGAGCCGGTGGCCCGAAGGACTGCATTACCCGAGATATGTCGGAGAATGTGAAAAATATTCTGTCGCAACATAATTGCGAGCAGATGATCGCCGGTTCGTATGTCGATGCCTCCGATCAGATCCTGGTGTCGATCAATGTGCTCGCCTTCCCGACGACCGCCGACGCGGACAGCCTGTACGAGACCATGAGGGGGCAGATACAGGATTGGGCGGTGTGGTGCCCGCAGGACGGGGCCGGAGCGTCGGTGTGCGACAACTATGCCGGCTACGCGACGCGCAGCGGCTGGGGTGCCACGAACTACCGCTACGTCTTCGAATCGACCGCGCTCTACATCAATCTGACTCAGGACAGCGATATCAAGGACTGGTTGGACGCGGCCGCGAGCGCGGTCGTCACGGAGGCCGGGCCGGAAAACTACTGGCAGAAGTAAGCGGGTGGTCGGAAGTACCGCACGTTTGGCGGCCGGGCTGCCCGCAGACACCGATCTTCCTGAACACCGGGACGGCGGGTGCGCGGACAGCCCGCGATACCTACCGTCGACTGGAAGCGGGGATCCGGCGAGGAGTTGCGGTGACGGTCTGGAATGAAGAAGTCGATGTGCTGGTCGCGGGGACGGGTGGCGGCCTCGCCGGTGCCTATACGGCGGCGCGCGAAGGACTGAGTGTGGCGGTTGTCGAGGCGACCGACAAATTCGGTGGCACCACGGCGTACTCGGGCGGCGGCGGTATGTGGTTTCCGGGCAATCCGGTGCTGCGGCGGGCCGGGGTGGACGACAGTTTCGAGGATGCGCTCACCTATTACCGTGCGGTGGTAGGGGATCGGACGCCGGTGGAGCTGCAGGAGACCTACGTGCGAGGTGGCGCGCGGGTGATCGAGTACCTGGAGCGCGACGAGTCCTTCGCATTCCACATGTACCCGTGGCCGGACTATTTCGGTAAGGCGCCCAAGGCCCGGGTGGATGGGAAGCGACACATCGTTCCGGCACCACTGCGCGCGGCCGAACTGGGTGAGCTGAGCGAATCGGTGCGCGGGCCCCTGTCGACCGACCGCCATGGCGCTCCACAGCCGGAGTCGTTGATCGGTGGGCGGGCCCTGGTCGGGCGGTTCCTGCTGGCAATGTCGAAGTATCCCAATGTTTCGCTGCGCCGGAACGCACCGCTGGTGGAGCTGGTGGTCGAGGACGGTGGGGTGGTCGGTGCGATTGTCGAGGTCGAGGGTGTACGGACCGCGATCCGGACTCGAAGGGGAGTCCTGCTGGCGGCGGGCGGTTTCGAGGGCAACGACGAACTGCGGCAGCGCTTCGGCGTACCCGGCGTCGCACGAGACACCATGGGTCCCTCGGGAAATCAGGGCAGGGCGCACGAGGCGGCGATGGCGGTCGGCGCGGATACCGATCTGATGGATCAGGCCTGGTGGTCGCCCGGCCTGATCCATCCGGATGGTCGCGCGGCCTTCGCATTGTGGTTCACCGCAGGTATTTTCGTGAATCAGCGGGGCGAGCGTTTCGTCAATGAATCGGCCCCCTACGACCGATTGGGCCGCGAGGTCATCGCGGGTATGGCCAACGGTTCGGTGACGCTGCCGTACTGGATGATCTACGACGACACCGCGGGTGTGGTCCCACCGGTGCAGGCCAGCAATGTGCCGATGGTCGAAACCGAGAAGTACATCGAGGCCCGACTGTGGCATACCGCCGATACCCTCGAGGAGCTGGCCGCGAAGCTCGACATCCCGGGAGATAGCTTGGCCGCGACGGTTATTCGTTTCAACGAACTGGCCGACAAAGGCGTGGACGAGGATCTCGGGCGCGGCGACGAAGCCTACGATCGAGCCTTCACCAATGGCGCATCGCCACTGGTCCCGATCCGCAAGGGTCCGTTCCATGCGGCGGCCTTCGGTATCTCGGACCTCGGCACCAAGGGTGGTCTGCGGACGGATACGGCGGCGCGGGTGCTGGATACCTCGGGCGCTCCGATTCGGGGTCTGTACGCGGCGGGGAACACCATGGCGGCGGTCAGTGGCACCGCCTACCCCGGCGGCGGCAATCCCATCGGCGCCTCGGTGCTCTTCAGTCACCTGGCCGTCCTGGACATGCTCGACCGTTAGCCCGGTATCGGTCTCGGCCGTCCTACAGTCGATGTCATGACTGAAGTCGCGAACGTGGTGCGGACGGCGTACGACAAGGTGGCGGAGCTGTATGCCGCCATGTACGAGCGGGCGCTCGGCCAGATGCCGTTCGACCGCGCCATGCTCGGCGCATTCGCCGAGTTGGCGGCGGACACCGGCCCGGTCGCCGACCTCGGCTGTGGACCGGGGCGGCTCACCGGTCACCTGCACGCTGTGGGGCTGGATGTATTCGGGGTGGATCTGTCCCCGGAAATGATCCGGCTGGCCCGCATCGCCCATCCCGAAATCCGGTTCGAGCAGGGCAGCATGGCGTCCCTCGACCTTGCCGACGGCGCACTGGGCGCACTCGTGGCCTGGTACTCCATCATTCACACCCCACCGGAACAACTCCCGACCATCCTCGACGAGTTCGCCCGCGTACTACGGCCCAATGGCCTTGCGCTACTGGCATTCCCGGTCACCGATGCGTCGGTGGAGGCCTTCGATCACAAGGTCGCCACCGCCTACCGCTGGTCGCCGGAGAGCCTGGCCGAACTATTGGACCGGCACGGCCTGCGCACCACCATGCGCATGGTGCGGGAGCCGAATGAGCTCGAGCGCGGCAGGCAGGCGTGCCTGCTGGTGGAGAAGGGCGCATGAGGCCGACCCGGGGCCGCTATGACGTGGTGATTGTCGGCGGTGGCCACAATGGTCTGGTCGCGGCGGCGTATCTGGCGCGGGCCGGGAAGTCGGTGCTGGTGGCGGAGCGGCAGCGGCACACCGGCGGGGCGGCGGTTTCGGAGCGGGTATTCGCCGGGGTGGATGCGCGGTTGTCACGGTTTTCGTATCTGGTGAGTTTGCTGCCGGATCGGATTGTTCGGGATCTGGGGCTGCGGTTCGCGGTGCGACGGCGGCGCATTTCGTCGTATACGCCGGTGGGGACGGGTGGGCTGCTGGTGGACGGCGGGTCCGAGCAGCGAACCAGGGAGAGCTTCGGTCGATTGACGGGTTCGGACCGCGATTTCCGTGCGTGGCAGCGGTTTTACGAGGGTACCGGGGAGTTGGCGCGGCGGGTCTTTCCGACGCTGACCGAGCCGCTGCCGACGCGGACCGAGCTGCGCGGGGTGGTGGGCGATGACGCGGTGTGGGAGGCGGTGTTCGAGCGGCCGCTCGGGGAGGTGGTGGCGGCGACCTTCGCCGATGACACGGTGCGCGGGGTGGTGCTCACCGATGCGTTGATCGGGACGTTCACGCACGCGCACGATCCGTCGCTGCTACAGAATCGGTGCTTTCTCTATCATGTGATCGGCGGTGGGACCGGGGAGTGGAATGTGCCGGTCGGCGGGATGGGCGCACTGACGGACGCGCTGGCCGACGCGGCGCGGGCGGCCGGGGCCGAGATCGTAACCGGCTGCGCGGTGACCGGTATCGAAACCGATGGCAGCACAGCGGAAGTCCGTTTCGACAATAGTGCGGTAGGTGCGAAGTATGTGCTGGCCAATGCCGCGCCGTACGAATTGGGGCATCTGCTCGGGCAACCCGTCCAGAAGCCCGAGGGTGCGCAGCTGAAGATCAATATGCTGTTGCGTCGGCTGCCCGCGCTGCGGGATACGACGATCGATCCGCGCGATGCCTTCGCCGGGACCTTCCATGTCGCCGAATCGGCCGCACAGCTCGAGCGCGCCTACGCGGAGGCTGCGTCGGGCCGAATCCCTTCCGCGCCACCGTCGGAGATCTACTGCCATACCCTCACCGATCCGTCGATTCTGTCGCCGGAGCTGATCGCGCAGGGTGTGCACACCCTCACCCTGTTCGGATTGCACACTCCCGCGCGGCTTTTCGATAAGGATCCAGCCGGGGTGAAGGCTGCCCTGGTCGATGCCACGCTGGCAGAACTCGATTCGGTACTCGCCGAACCCATTCGCGACTGCCTGGCCCTCGACGGGAACGGCAACCCCTGTCTGGAAGCCAAATCGCCGCTCGATCTGGAGCGGGAGATCGGCATGCCCGGCGGCCATATCTTCCACCGCGATCTGGAATTCCCTTATCGCGCCGATGATTCCGACGAAAATCCGTCGACCCACTGGGGCGTTTCGACCCCGCATCGCAATATTCTCCTGTGTGGCGCTGGCGCGGTTCGCGGCGGCGGAGTCAGTGGTATCGGCGGTCACAATGCCGCCATGGCCGTCCTCGAAAGTCACTGAGCAGAAAGCGTTTACGATAGATTCGTGACATCGTCCGGTGCGCAGACCTCGAGGCAGCATTGGATGAAATCGCCGACCACCGGATTGGCGTCGGAGGAATCGGGCCAGGCGACCGCCACGCGGCTGGGCCCGATCCCCCGGACCGGCCGGTAGACGATGCCCGGGCGGGGGTAGTAGCGGGCGGCGCTGGCGGGCGCGAAGCTGATGCCGAAGCCATTGCCGATGGCGGTGAGCCATTCGTCGGTGTTGTGCGCGATGGCCCCGATGATCACGGTATCGGCGGGGCGTTCATCGCCGCCGATCCAGAAGTCGCGCCACCAGCCGTTTTCGGGCGGCGAGGCGATGTACGCCTCGTGCCAGAGGTCCACGAAGTCGATCTCGTCCCGGGCCGCCAGTCGATGGTCGGCCCGCAGGACTATCCAGCGTGGTTCGGCGAACAGCTCGCGGGTGCGATAGCGGTGGTCACCCGGGAAGGGCAGCCGGATCAGCGCGGCATCGACCTCACCGTCGTCCAGACCGGCGGACGGGTCGGTCCAGGCGTTCTGGCGCATATCGATACGCCAATCGGGATGTGCGCGCCGGAAGGCAGCGATAATCTCCGGGGTGAATTCGTTTGCGGCGCTGGCGATGAAGCCGATGCGCAGCAGCCGGGCGGCGCGACTGGCACCGCTCTTCGTTTCCCGCAGCATACGATCCCAGCCCGCGAGCAGACCCGCCGCGTGTTCGGCGAAGATCCGGCCGGGTTCGGTGAGGGTCATACCGCTGCGGGAGCGGGTGAACAGTTCCACGCCCAGTTGCTGTTCCAGGTATTTGATCTGTTTGGTGAGCGCGGGTTGCGATACGTAGAGGCGTTCGGCCGCGCGGGTGAGGTTGCCCTCGTCGGCGACGGCGGCGAAATAGCGCACCAGTCTGGTGTCGATATCCATTACGACGGTCGCCGGTGTCCGTCGGCCGACTGGCCGATCACATCGGAGCAGCAGCGGATGAAATACCGCACCACCGGATCGGTTTCGGAGGCGTCGGGCCACACCACGGCGACGCGCGTCGGGCCGATGCCCTGGACGGGGCGGAACACCACGCCGGGCCGCGCGTGGGTGCGGGAGGTGGAGGCGGGGGTGAAACTCACGCCGAATCCCTTGGCAATGGCCATGAGCCATTCATCGGTATTGCGGGCAATGGCGCCGATAATGGCGGTATCGGCGGGCCGGGCGTCCAGACCCATCCAATAGTCGCGCCACCAACCGGTTTCCGCCGGGGAGGCGACATACGGCTCATCCCATAGCTCACGGAAGGCGATATCGTCGCGCTCGGCGAGCGGATGGTCCTCCGGGAGCGCTATCCAGCGCGGCTCGGTGAACAGCTCACGCAGGTGGTATTCGTCCTGACCCGGAAACGGCAGGCGCAGCAGGGCTACATCCACATCGCCCTCGTCGAGTCCGGCGGTGGGGTCGGTCCAGCCACCCTGCCGGATATCGACCTCCCAGTCGGGATGTAGCCGATGGAAGACCCGGACGATTTCGGGGATGTGCCCGTCCGCGGCGCTCTGCACACATCCCAGTCGCAATACGCAGGCCGCCCGGCTGGCATCGCTCTTGGTATCTCGCAGAATTCGGTCCCACCGGGAAAGCAATGCCGGTACCTGTGCGGCGAGCACCTTGCCCGGCGCGGTGAGTGTCATGCCCGCCCGGGACCTGATGAACAGTTCCATACCCAGCTGATTTTCCAGCTGCTTTATCTGGGTGGCCAGCGCGGGTTGGGCAACGTGGAGTCGCTGTGCCGCCCGCGGCAGGTTCTCGGTTTCCGCGACCGCCATGAAGTAACGCAGCAGTCGCGTATCGATGTCCACACCCTAAGGTTACGAACGCGTCTACCCCCAGGCACACCGCGGCGTCCGCGGCCGGGCCTCGCACCGGATGCTATTCGCGATTCCGGCGCACCGTTATTGCGACACAGTGCGCTTTCCCGACACGAATCAGTGGAAGCTCGGACGGACGACCGCGGGGGCGGTGACGCGGTAGGTGGTCAGCAGCACACCATTGTCGAGGGCCCTGTTCTCGCTCAGCTCCAGGGTGGCCTCGGCGTCGACCGATTCCCAGAGGCGGTCGCCCTTGCCGAGCAGGACGGGGTAGACGACCAGGCGGTATTCGTCGATGAGTCCATGGGCGTTGAGGAAGTGGACCAGCTTGCCGCTGCCGAAGACCAGCAGGTTCTGCTCGGCCTTCAGTTTGGCGATGGAATCGGCCAGGTCGCCCTCGATGCGGCTGGCATTCCATTCCAATTCGGACTGGGAGCTGGCGACGTGCTTGGGCATGCTGTTCATCTTGTCCTTGTACCAACCCTCTTCCGGATGGGTCGGCCACGCGGAGGCGAATCCCTCGTAGGTGGTGCGGCCGAGCAGCAACGCGTCGACCTGCCGCATCTCATCGCTCTTGTAGTCGGCGATGGCGTCGTTCCAGAACGGGGCGGTCCAGGCCGGATTCTCGATGATTCCGTCCAGCGAAACGAATTCGGCGACAACGATCTTGCCCATGGTTTCCTCACTCTCTCGGTACTTCCGCTTCAGCATGGCCGTGCGGTTTCGAACATGCAGACCGAACCAGCGGGAAATATTCATCGGTGCGCCACGGGATGAATTCAGCCGACGACCAGGGTGCTTTGTTGCGAAGAGTTCGCTGACCAGGGGCAGGAGGGTTCAGCCGAGGACCGGCAGTCCTGGGTCCGGTTCGGCCAGCCACACTCGCATGTGGGCCGGAGGGTTGCCAGGTGATTACGAAGACGGCGAACCAGACACGCCGGGCCGTCCTCGGCGATGGGCTCGTCCCCTCGCGTGGGTGCGACGGGTTACCGTAACCGACGAGTAGGTAATCGGGTCCGCCCGGTAACCGACCGCCCCCAACCGAGCCGACCATGGGACCGAGGCAGTTCCCACGATCCGAAAGCGCCTATAGGACATGCGAGTCGACGGACGGGAAATTCCCGTCGCCGGCAGCCTGCTGCAGCCGCGGGTCCGGCGGACCAGCGACATCTTGCGGGTAGTGCTGTCGGCGCTGCTGGTCGCCGTCGTCATCGCGGGTTCGCTGATCACCCGGCCGCAGTGGGAGGCCCTGGAAAAGTCCCTGTCCGACATCATCGGATTCCTGACGCCGGAGCAGTCCAACGCCGTCTATATCGTCTACGGCCTCGCGATTCTGGCCCTGCCGTTCGCGGTGTTCGTACGACTGATCCTCGGGCGACAATGGAAGCTGCTCGGCGGCTACCTGTCCGCGGGCCTGATCGCGGTGCTGGCGTTCTCCATCACCGGGGGCGGACTCAACGCACCGCGCTGGCATCTGGCAGAACCGGAGCAGGTCAATACCTTCCTCTCGCAATTCCTCGACGATCCGCGCTGGATCGCCATGCTGGCCGCGACGCTGACGGTGGCCAGCCCCTGGCTGCCGCCGCGCGCCCGCCGCTGGTGGTGGACGCTGCTGCTCGCCTTCGTACCGATCCACCTGGTGGTCAGTCTCGTGGTGCCCGCGCGGGCCTTGCTCGGCCTGACGGTCGGCTGGTTCGTGGGTGCGGTGATCGTGCTGCTGGTGGGGACGCCCGCACTCGAGGTGCCGCTCGACGCGGCGGTGCGAGTGCTGGCCCAGCGTGGGTACCGGGTGACCGCCTTCCGCGTACTGCGGCCGGCCGGGCGGGGGCCGCTGACGTTGGCGGCCAGCACGACGCCGGAGCCGGGGTTCGGCGCGGCGGACGTGGTGCCGGGGGCGGAAACCCGCCGTGCCGACAGACCGGGCGATAGCGAAATCCGGGATCCCGGTGGCCCCGCTGAAACCGAGACCCGGGATCCCGACAGCCTCGCCGCGAGCGAAACCCCGCAGGCAGGCAGGTTCGCCGCAAACGAAACCGGTCATTCCGGCGTGGTTTTGACCGGGATCCACACCGCTGAGACTGCTACTGAGGGTGGTGGATTCCGGCCAAAAGCACGCCGGAACGAGGAGAGCGGGACCGGCAGGTATGACGAGGGGGGGTCGCACGGAAATCCTTCCGGACATGGTGCCGCTGCTACCGAGCGTGTCGCGGGCACCACGATCGTCGCGGTGGACCACACCGCCGAGACCGCTACCGCCACAGTCGACTCGACGCCGAACACCCCGCTCGAGGACGAGCTCGTCGTGGAACTCTACGGCGCGAATCAGCGCAGTCGAGGTGCGCTGCAGGCCCTGCGGCGATGGCTCACCATTCGCAGTGGCGAGTATCCGGCGCTCTTCACGTCCATGCGTCGGGCGGTGGAGCATCGCGCGCTCATGGGTATCGCGATCGGCGATCTGGGGCTGGGCAGCAATAAGCCGCTGACGGTGGCGGCGCTGGATCGCGGTTGGATGCTGTACGCGCACACCGTGCCCGCCGGCACCCCGCTCAGCGAAGTCCATCGGGGTCGGCTGGCCGAGGTGTGGCGAGCGCTGGACACCATGCACCAGGCGCAGGTCTCACACGGCGAATTGCGTGCCGACGATATTCGAATCACCGACGGCGGCGTGCTGTTCGGCGGTTTCACGCAATCGGAGTTCGGCGCCTACGACGCGCGGTTCGAATCCGATGTGGCGCAGTTGCTGCTCACCAGCGCGGCCCTGTACGGCGCGGAGACGGCCGTTCGAACCGCCATCGAGGTCCTGGGCAAGCAACGGGTGCTGACGGCCTCCAGGCGACTGACCAAGATCGCTATTCCGGTGCAGGTGCGCGGTTCCGTACCGGGCGTCAAAGAGGTCATGAAGTCCATCCGCGACGAGGTGGTGCGGCAGACCGGGCAGGACCGGATCGAGGCCGCGCAGATCACCCGGTACTCGCGCAATCAGATCATCCAGCTGGTGCTGTTGATCGGCCTGGTGTACGTGGCCTACCCGTATATCAGTGCGGTGCCGACGTTTACGTCGGAGTTGAGCAATGCCAACTGGTGGTGGGCACTGCTCGGACTGGTGGTGTCGGTACTGAAGTACATCGGTGCGGCCATGGCGCTGTGGGCGTGTGCGGGCGCGGCGGTGAACCTGCGCAATCTCATGCTCATGCAGGTGGCCAATACCTTCGCCGCCACCACGACCCCGGCCGGTGTCGGCGGCCTCGCACTGAGTGTGCGGTTCCTGCAGAAGAGCGGATTGGGCGCCGTCCGAGCGACGGCGGCGGTCGCCATGCAGCAGTCGGTGCAGGTCGGCACACACGTCGTGCTGCTGATCTTCTTCAGTGTGGCAGCGGGTATTTCGGCGGATCTATCGCATATGTTCCCCGATGCCACGGTGCTGTATCTGGTCGGCGGCGTGCTGCTGGGCCTGCTCGGGGTCTCCATTTTCCTGCCGACGGTGCGACGGTGGCTGCGCACCGAGGTGCGGCCACAGCTGGCGGAGGTACTCACCCAGCTGAAGGAGTTGGGGCGCAGCCCCCTTCGGCTGGTCATGATTATCGGCGGCTGTGCGGCCACCACCCTGGGTGCGGCATTGGCGCTGTGGACGAGTATCGAAGCCTTCGGCGGCAGTACGACTTTCGTGACGGTCACCGTGGTCACCATGATCGGTGGCACGCTGGCCGCGGCCGCACCGACACCCGGTGGTGTGGGCGCGGTGGAGGCGGCGCTCATCGGCGGTCTGGCCGCCTTCGGGGTGCCCGCCAGTATCGCGGTGCCGTCGGTACTGCTCTACCGCGTACTCACCTGCTGGCTGCCGGTATTCATCGGCTGGCCGATCATGCGGTGGCTCACCAGGAACGACATGATCTGACAGTGCCCTGCCATACCCGACGACGTAGGGCCCGTATCCGAGTGGATACGGGCCCTACGTCGGCTGAGATGTGCACGGCGGGTCACTTCGCGATGAGATTGCGGCGCAGCCCCTCCGTGGCGATCACGAGGGCGGGCACCAGGACGAGGTGCATCACCGAGAGGGCAATGGTGGAGGCGGTGTCGAATTCGGCGGCGACCGTCATGGCGATGGTGGCGACCGTGAGCACCGAACCGGTGATCGCGGCGAGCCGCAGCACACCGACCCAGCGGTAGGACAGCAGGGCGGCCGCGGTCAGGCCGATCAGCAGCGGCACGGCCGACAGGATGATTACGCCACCGGGTGCGACGCTCTGCATTTCGGTGCCGTTGGGGACCTCGAAGGAGCCGCCCGCCGCGGCGCCGATCAGCCATACGACGATATTGGCCGCCACGGCGGCGATAACTGCGCCGAGTACGGCCGTCGGGCGGTTGAGTGCGGGGATACGGTCGCCGATCCCGGCGGTGGCGGTGGCAGTTGTGGCGGTGGCGGTGGTGCTCATTTCGGGCTCCTCATCAAATGCTCTGCGCTTGTTCTGGATTCATCCTCATACCTGAACAATTGTTGAGGTCAAGCCGACGCATAGTGACCCCGCTCACAGGGTGTGGTGCGCAGTCAGTGCCGGGTGACGTGCAGCTGCTCGAAGACCTGACCGGAGGACAGGCAACCGGCGGTGACCAATTCGAGGTTGGCCAGCGAGGTGGCGTGCGATTCGGGGGTCGCGGCGGCGACGCAATCGGCGATCGGGTGGACGAAGAATCCGAAATCCGTTCCGTGCCGGGCGGTTTGCTCGACGGCCATATTGGTGGCGACACCGGTAATGAGCAGGGTGTCGATACCGCGGGCGGTCAACCAGTGCGGCAGGGCACTGCCCGCCAGTGCGGAGAGCTTCTGATTGTCGAAGACCGCGGCCGCCGCGGCCTGCTCCACCATTTCCGGAACAATTTGCGAGCCTGGGGAATCCGGCCGGAACTCGGTCTGCGCCGCCGCAACCGAGCGCATGAACCCGGTATTGCGCACCAGCCCGCCGCCACCGACCGGAATGCTGAATCGGGCGAATACCAACGGTAGTCCGGCCGACAGCATCGCCTCGTGTAGCGCCGTCGCGCGGTCCACCACCCCGCTGATAGCGACCGGCTCGGCGAGCATGGGCCCGAAAAACCCTTCGGGCCGAATGATATTCACCTGCCAGTGCACGGCGAGCACAGCGGTGTGGGCGGGCTCGAGCATCATCAATCAATGGTGCGCCCGCCCCGCCATCTGGGCGAGCCTTTGGCCGGGATCCACACTTGCTGTGCCCCAACAGTTATCGGTGGATTCCGGCCAAAAGCACGCCGGAATGACGAGAGGGCCACGCCGGATCGACGAGAGCGGGTGGCGCGCCGGACAGGAGGTCCGGCGCGCCGATGATCAGGCGTCGGCGAACTGCTTGCGCAGGTCCACCTTCACGACCTTGCCGCTGGCATTGCGCGGCAGCTCCGCCACGATCACCAGATCCTTGGGGTGCTTGTACCGCGCCAGATTCTCATTGAGGAACGGCGTCAGTTCCTCGAGGGTCAGGTCGGTATCGGGCAGCAGCGCCACCACGGCAACGGGTACCTCGCCCCACTTCTCGTGCGGGCGACCGATCACCGCGGCCTCGTGGATCTTGGGATGGGCGAAGAGCACGTTCTCCACCTCGGCACAGTAGATGTTCTCACCGCCGGAGATGATCATGTCCTTCTTGCGGTCCACCACCCAGACGAAACCCTCCGCATCCTGCTTCACCAGGTCGCCGGAGTGGAACCAGCCGCCCGCGAACGCTTCCGCGGTGGCCTCGGGCCGGTTCCAGTAGCCCTGCATGAGAGTCGGTCCGCGATAGACGATTTCGCCGATCTCGCCGGGGGCGACATCATTCATCTCATCGTCGACCACGCGCGCCTGAATGGTCGGGATGGGCTTGCCGACCGAGCCGAGCTTGCTCAGCGCGTCCTTACCCTCGAGCACGCAGGTAATCGGCGACATCTCGGTCTGGCCGAAGACCGCCACACTGAACGAATTCGGGAAGCAGTCGGCCATGGCCCGCAGCACCGTATCGGAGGCCGGAGCCGCGCCCCAGCACAGCGCCTGCAACGCCAGCTTGCGGTCCTTGACGGTCGGCTCCTCGCAGATCATCTGCCACTGCGCGGGCACACAGAACGCGGTGGTCGCCTGTTCGGTCTCCACGGCATCGAGGTATTCGGTGGCATTGAACGCACCGAGGGGATGCAGCACGGTCTTGCCGCCGAGCATGAAGTACGGGGTGAGGCTGCCCAGACCCGCGATGTGGAAGAGCGGGGAGGTGCAGAAGCCGATGGAATCCGGGGTGATCTCCATGGCCCGAATACAGGTCAGCGCCTGGGCGTTCATATTCGCGTGCGAGAGCACCGCGCCCTTCGGACTACCGGTGGTGCCCGAGGTGTACATGATCAGGCAGGGGGTGTCCTCCGAGATATCCAGCGGCGCATGCGGTTCCCCCGCTTCGGCAATGAAGTCGTCGTAGCCGATGACACCCTCGCCGGTCTCACCGTTGATGACCACGCAGGTTTCCAGTGCTGGCGCCTGCGCGACCATGGCGGTGGCCAGCGGCTGGAGCAGGGAGTCCGTGACGATGGCCTTGGCACCCGAATCGCCCACGATAAAGGCGACCTCGGGTGGAGTGAGCCGGAAGTTCACCGGCACCGCGATGGCACCCACCGCATTGATGCCCATCACGGCCTCGATGTACTCGGTGTAGTTCAATGCGAGCAGGAGCACGCGATCGCCGAACCCGACCCCGCGACGGGCGAGCGCGTCGGCGAATTTCTCCGACCGCTCGTGCAGCTGTGACCAGGTGGTGTCCACACCCTTGAAACGGAACGCGACATCGTTCGGACGCATGGCGGCGTGGGTCGCGATCTGATTGACCCAGTGATTGCGCCGCGACCGGATGGGCTCGTCGAGCGGCTGGAAACCAACGGTCATTCTGATTCCTCTCGGGCGTGAGCGGAGGCCCTCCGGGGTTACGCGAGCTGTCACCTCCGGACCTTGACCGCTCACGCCCAGGTGCTCCTCTCGGACCGTCGTCGCTGACCTGCACCGGGTTGGCCCGGCGGCGTCGACGGCTGAACTCAGGCGAGAATAGCAACTAACTTTTTGGCGTGACAAGGGTTACAGAGAAGGTTTCAGGGAAAAATTATCATTCCTTCATTAACCAGTTCAGAGCAGTAAAATTCGATCTCGCCGAGGTCGGCAGCTACCGAAGTTATCCCCAGAAGCGGCGCAAGTGGGTAGCCAGCTGTGCAAACTCCCACTCACATCAAGGTTGAACACCCGGGCGCGTACGTGCGACGATCGACGTCAGTTCGGGCGTGTGCACGACCCGGAGGGTCGCCGCGCCGCGCGGGGCCGCCAGAGGCGAGAAGGAGAGCGCGATGCTGCGTACCAAGTTCACCGAGACTTTCGGGGTCGAACACCCGATCGTGCAGGGCGGCATGATGTGGGTCGGCCGCGCCGAACTCGCCGCCGCGGTATCGGAGGCCGGTGGCCTCGGCATCATCACCGCTCTCACCCAGCCCACGCCGGAAGATCTGCTGAAGGAGATCGAGAAGGCGCGTTCGCTCACCGATAAGCCCTTCGGCGTGAACGTCACCATCCTGCCGTCGATCAATCCGCCGCCGTACCAGGAGTACGTGCAGGCCATCATCGAGTCCGGTGTGAAGATCGTCGAGACCGCGGGGAGCAACCCGGAACCCTTCCTGCCGTATTACAAGGAAGCCGGAATCAAGGTGCTGCACAAGTGCACCAGTGTGCGGCACGCCCTCAAGGCGCAGAAGATCGGCGTCGACGGCGTCAGCATCGACGGTTTCGAATGCGCGGGCCATCCGGGTGAGGACGATGTCCCCGGCCTCATTCTGATTCCGGCCGCCACCCAGGTGCTCGATATTCCGGTGATCGCCTCCGGCGGTCTCGCCGACGCCCGTGGCCTGGTGGCCGCGCTGGCGCTGGGCGCGGACGGCGTGAATATGGGCACCCGCTTCATGTGCACACAGGAGTCGGCCATTCACCAGTCGGTGAAGGAGCAGATTGTCGCTCATACCGAGCGCAATACCCAGCTCATCTTCCGCACCATGAAGAACACCGCGCGCGTGGCCGATAACGAGATCAGCCGCAAGGTGGTCGAAATCGAGAAGGCGGGCGGCAAGTTCGAGGATGTGCGTGACCTCGTCGCCGGAGCGCGTGGTCGCCGGGTGTTCGAAGAGGGCGATCTGGATGCGGGCATCTGGTCGGCCGGTCAGGTACAGGGACTCATCAATGACATTCCCACCTGCGCGGATCTCATCTCGCGCATGGTGACCGAGGCCGAGGCGCTCATCAATTCGCGTCTCGCGGGCATGATCGCCTGATGTTCTGACGGCCGGGTGCCGGAGGATTGAGACGTAGGGCCCTCGGCGAATCCGCCCGGGGCCCTTGTCGTTTCAGCGGACAGGTGTCAGGCGCGTCCGGCGCAGGCCTCGAAGTCGTGGGACGCGATGAGCTCGATGCCGTCCGGGAGCGCGTGTAACCGCTGGATCGTTCGGAAGGCCGCGTCGCGGTCGGTATCGAAGAGCAGGCCCGGCATGGGCGCCTTCTCGCGAATCAGACTGACCTGCAGGTTGTTCCAGACGGCGTCGCCCGCCAGCAGTACGCGGGTGCCGTCGTCCACGGCGAGGAGGACGCCGATACTGCCGGGCGTATGGCCGTTGAGGTCGACCAGGATTACCGAGCCGTCACCGAAGAGGTCGTGGCTGCGCGGGAAGGTCAGTACCGGCGGACCGTCCAGTTCAAGGCTGCCGATCTTGCGGTCGCGCACGGTCTTGCGGACCACGCTCATCGGGGCGCGCGCACCGGACATGGCCCACTCGTATTCGACTGCCGGAAGGCGTAGTTCGACCGATTCGGGAAGATCCAGCAGACCGGACACGTGATCCCAGTGCAGGTGGGTGGCGAGCGTGAAGTCGATGTCGGTACCCGCGAGATCGCGTGCGGCCAGTGCGTCCACAATCCCCGACACCGGTTTATCGGGCGCCACCAGCATCGGCACCGGGAAGGGCAGACCCGGTAGCACGCGTTCATGCACATTCGTACACAGGGCGGGGTCGACCAGGAACCGGGCCTGTGGATGCTCGATCAGGAACGCGCCCATGGCCATCGGCAGCTCGCGCAGGCTCCGCACACCCTCGGCGATGATGGTCTCGGGCGCTGTCATGCGTCCTTGAATCAGCGCGGTGAGCCGCACCGTGGTGCGCGCGGGCGGTGGGTCGACCAGCTCCAGCCCGGCGAGAAATATCCGATCCGGCTGTCGAGGCCGTAGCAGCCGCGCGGGTGTCGCGGCCAGCGCGACGCAGCAGCGGGCGATAGTGCCGAGAGTGGATGGGCGACCGTCGGTGACGGAGTCATGGCTCACCCGCTTCACGCTAGGCGATCGGCCACGGCTGGGAAGGTCCGCGGGTCGAGGGCGACACCCGCGGATCATCCGCACGTCCCCCATGTGGTAACCCGACATTCCTCGTGAAAAGACCAGTCCGACAGGCCAACTCGGCGGCCACCACCGCCGCCGCCAGCAACGGGCGATCGCACCGCACGTCGATACGTGCGCGGATACAGGCGCATCGGCTCCGCGAAACCCTTTCGGGGCAGGGTGGATTCTCGGCATAATCGCGGGGGGTACCTCGGCGGCCGGGACCGCCGGACGCGGGAGGGAATTCCTGTGCGGCAGAGTTCGACGGCATCGGCCGGATCCACCCCGCGCCACCGGCACGCGCGCGGTATCGCCATGCCCACCCCAACCAGAACCGGACCCCCTCGACTCGTGCGCGGCACGTCATGAGCGGAACCGCCCCCAGCCACCCAATGCCCGCCCCGTCCCTTCCGCCGGTAGCTATCGTCGGAATCGGACAGCGCAGACCGACGGGAATCGCAGGGCCCGACCGAGATCGGACGACGACACCGACAAACGGCGCGCTGAGTAGCACTGCACCAGGAGGCGAGGATCGGCGGCTCGATGCACCAATCATCAGTGGCCGGTCAGGCGCAGCACCACCCGTCGGTGGGCGGTCGGGCACAGCACCAACCATCGACGAACGGTCGGACGCAAGGTCAGCGGGCGGCGGCCGGTCGGGCACGGCACCTGCCGATGGCCGCCGCTCGGGCACCGTACCTGCCCATGGTCGCCAGTCGGACGCGCCGTCCGGCAAGAGCGGCAGCTCGAGCAGTGGGCCGAACGAACATGACCGGTCGGGATTCGATGGTTTCGACAGTTGCTGGTTCGGGATGACGGATCAGGAAGCGGCGGAGCTGGACTCGTGGCAGCGGGTCGGTCTCGAGGTGGCGGTGGAGGCACTGGATGACGCCGGTGTGGGGTATTCCGCGCGGGGATCGAATGCGGCCGTGGTGTTCGGGGCATGTGGGTGCGGGGGCGTGATGCCCTGCCGGTACGGGTCGTGTGGGGATGATGCCGCGCGGAATGTGAGCGCGCGGATGGCAGGGGATGGTGCGCGGCGCGCGGCGGTCAATGTCGCGCATCGACTGTCGCGGGTTCTCGAACTGCGCGGGCCCAGCCTGGTTTTGGACAGCGGTGGATCGTCGTCGGTGGTCGCGGTGGATATGGCGGTGCGGTTGCTCGCCGATGGGACGGTGCCGTTCGTTCTCGCGGGTGGGGTGGATCTGGCACTGCGGCCGGGCCTTTCGGACAATCAACGGGGGCTCGTCGCGGCTGGCGCCGAACCTGGCACCTGCACGGTGGTGGTGCTGCGACGGACAACCGACGCCCGGCTCGCAGGCAGTCGGATCTACGCGGAGATCGCCGGCACCACTGGATTCCACAGCGCCGGAACACATATTCCGCTTCGCGAGGATCGGACCGCCGCACTCAACGACCAGGTGGCTCGGCTGGATCGCGGTGACGAACCACCGGTATTGATCCCGATCGGTGGCCGGGACGTCAGGGAGGTCCACGACACCGCGATGCGGTGGGCCGCGAGTATCGGTACCTGCCGTTCGCTGCGTGAATTCGCGGCGGCCGCCGGACGATTGCTCCCGAGCGATACTCGTGCGGCGATTCTGGCCCGCGATCGCGATGACGCCGCGGTACAGCTGCGGGAACTCGCCAGACGGGTGGCCGCCACGAACCAGCCGGTCTCCGCCGCCGAACGTCGGTCCGGTGCGAACGATACCGCCGTGCCGGGCCGCGCCGTCACCGCCGACGTGTTCGGTCCCACGGGCGGGGCACCCGCCGCCGAGCGCGGTGCTGAATCGCTGCCTGGCAGTGGTGGGCTGCTGTTCTTGTTCTCCGGGGCGAGTGAGCCGTATCCGGGGATGGCGCGCAGTTTGGCGGCCCGGTATCCGGTTTTCGCGCGGGGGCTGATGGATGCCACGGATGCGATTGTCGCGGCGGACGGTCCACGGGTGTGGACGCCGCGGTTCGGGTTCGGGAGCGGTGGTGCCGGCGGACATGGCCGGGCGGGCGGGAATGGTGGTGCTGGCGGGGAGTACGGCGACAGAGGCGAATTCGCGCAGGCGGCGACCTTCGCCTACCAGGTGGCCATGGCGGGACTACTGCGCTGGTGGGGTGTGCGCCCCGACGCGGTGGCCGGATATGGTTCGGGTGAGGTCGCGGCGGCCGCTGTGAGCGGGGCGTTGTCGGTCACCGATGCGGCACGGGTCGTGGTGGCGCGCAGTCGAATACTGTCCCGGCTGGGCGATATGGATGTGTCGGCCGTGCTGGAGGCGACCGCGGTAGAAGCCATGCGTCTGGTGGAGCCGATGCGCGCCGCCGTCGCGGTGGCCGCAATCGACAGTCCGCGCTCGGTCACCATTTCCGGCGAGCCGCGCTATATCGACGCGCTGGTGCGCCGCGCGCACCGGCGGACGATCTTCGCCCAGCGCACCCTCACCAATGGTTCCTGGCACCCGGCCATGCCCGGTCCACGCGCCCGCGACCTGGCACCTGAATTGGTCGCACGCCTGCGCGAGATCACACCGAATCACCCCGGGGCGACCATCTATTCGACCACCCGGAACGGCGCGGCAATCCGCGGTGCGGAGATGGATGCCGAATACTGGGGCGAGAACATTGCCGGCCCGGTGAATCTCGCCGCCGCCCTGGATCAGGCTGCCACCCATGGGGTTTCGTCGATACTGGAGCTCGCGCCACAGTCCTCGCTGCACACCGTTGTCCGCGAACACCTCGCCTTCCGCGACTCCACCTATACCGTGGCAACCCGCAGCGACGAAGCTCCCGCCCTCATGCGCGCGCTGGCGCACCTGCACCTCGAGGGCCGCGCCATCGACTGGATAGCGCTCGGCCCGTTCACCGCGTCTCCGCCGAAACGGAGTTGGCGACGAGAGGCCGCCACCGCTCCGATGCGGCAGCATGAGCAGGAGAAGCCATCGGGGCCAGCGGGTCCGAGCACCAATGACGGTCAAACACTGCGGAATTCACCTCAAACGGTCGCGGCGCTGGACGAGCAATCGGCCTCGGAGGCACCGCCGATTCCGGTGCGCGAGCTGTTCCCGGTCATGGATATCGTCCCGGAGCGCACCTATGTGGTCACCGGCGGACTCGGCGCGGCCGGGGTGGCGGCGGTGTGCTGGTTGCTCGAGGCCGGTGCGTACGATGTGGTGCTGCTGACTCCCGCCCCGCGAGCGCTGCCACCGGCGTTGCACGGGATGGAGGACCGGATCGTCCTGGTGCGCTGCGATATCGCCGATCGCGAGGATCTGGCACAGGTGCTGCACGATTTGCGGGAGTGCGGGCCGCCGATATGCGGAGTGGTGCATGCGGAGTCGGCCGCCGACGGCGTCATCGATCGGTATGGAATACCTGCCGTCGAACTGGCGGCCAATGTTCTCGAACTCACCGCAGCCGACGCCACCGACTTCACCGTGCTGGTCGCGACCGATTCCAGGGACGCCACGGCGCTGGACAAATTGGCTGGGGCGCACGGGTATCGGCAGGTTGTGCGGGTGGATTGGGATGATGGGACCCATCGTCGGCGATGACCGGGCACTTCGGTCACGAAACGCGCGGTACTTCTGACCACCCGCTCAGTCCTCGGTACGCCCCAATAGCCGATCCGTTTCGCGGCGTTCACGTTTGGTGGGGCGGCCGGTCCCGCGGTCGCGGCGCGGAAGGGTGGCGACGATGAGGGGGTCGGGCGGCGGCGGGCTGCGGTCGATCAGACACTGGGCGGCAACCGGCGGGCCGACCCGTTTGGTGATTACGCGCTCGACAATGACGATGCGCTCCAGACCGGCTACCCGAACCCGGATTTCGTCGCCTGGCTTGACCTGGTGGGCGGGCTTTACCTGTGTGCCGTTGACGCGCACATGCCCGGCGCGACAGGCTGTCGCGGCCGCGGAGCGGGTTTTGAACAGGCGAACGGCCCAGATCCACGCGTCAACGCGGGCCTGGGCCGATTCACTCGCTGGAGCAGGAGCCACGCACTACACGATACGGCGTGCGGTGACGATCTGGTCGGAGCGGAGGTTGGTGTAGGAGACCGGGGTGCCGGACTGGACCGCATTGAGCAGCTTGCCGTCACCGGCGTAGATGCCGACGTGGCCGCCGCCGTTGGTAATGACGATATCGCCGGGGGCGAGGTTCTCGAAGGCGACCGGAGCGCCCACGTGGGACTGCTCGAAGCTGGTGCGCGGCAACTCGACACCGGCCTGCTTGTAGGCCCACTGCACGAGGCCGGAGCAGTCGAAGTTGTACGGGCCGGACGCGCCCCACGAGTACTGGGCGCCGACCTTGGTCTTGGCGGCTTCCAGCGCGATATTGGCGGGAGCGTTGTCCTGCTGCATGAAGCCGGGCATTTCGAACTGCGGCACACCGATGCCGGGGAGCTGAGCTCCGCCGCCGACACCCAGGCCGCCACCGAACTGGTTGGACTCGGGGTTGGTGACGCCCTTGGTAAAGGCCTGCACCTGCGAATTGACTGCTGAGGCATCCTGATCCGACAGCGGAGTGTCGAAAGTGCCGATGCCGGGGATCTCGATCGGCGCGGCATTGGCGCTGATCGCCGGGAACGTACCCGTGACAACCGCACCCATAATGAGGGCGCCCTTCACGGAATTCGGCAACCGAGATTCCTGTTGCAAGCTGTGCTTACCCACTGAGCCGCATCTCCGATCTTCCTTGCTCTGACCACCGACCGAGTTAGCTGACGGGTTCGGGCCGGCAAGATCGGCCCTACCCCATCGACCCTGTGGCCGACGAGGATTCACCCCATGAACTCTGGGTCCCCGGCTCGACATCGGTAACTGACCCGATAGTCGATTAGGCGGTAACGTCGCGGGCCGCCTCTCCGATGAAGCGACAGACTCCGCTAAGTCACGAGAAGATTACGGCCAGGCCGCTGTGTTGTCCACCCCACAGCAGGGTGTGTCGCGGCGAGTCGCGAAATGTCCCGCTGAGCGGACGATTCGCGCACTTCGCGCCCGATCACAACCTGGTCTCGACGGACGTACCCCCGTTATCGGAACGAAAACCTGGTGACCAGGCATCAAGGTCACAAACCAGCACGTCCGGCGGCATCCGATGCGCGGCAAACCATCCCGATCCGGGCCCCCGCGGTCGGCATCGACGGAATATAACGACGCATTTGCGCCGCGGCCACCCGCGGTCACGAAATCTCACCCGCGCACCTTCGTCTCGAGCACCCGGTCGACTCAGTTGCCCGGATCGACGCTCCGCTCCAACTGCTCGATCCGCCGCCGCGCATCGGCCAACTCGACCTCGAGCTTGCCCAACGCCATCACCAATGGCCCCACCGCCAGATCGGCGACCAACTGCGGATCGTCGAAGCCACGCTGGATGGCCACCAGAATGTTCTTGCGGATGCGCGTCGCCACGACCGCCTCGTCCGGCACGTTCCAGGATCCGACCACCTCCGCGACGGTGGGCACGGGCACGGCTTCTTCCGACATGAACCCTCCTGCGCTGGATCGTCCGAATCAGACACAAGAGTAGAGAGCAGTGCTCGGCTACGGCGCGGTCTGAACTTCCCGTTCGCGCGGCCGCTTCGACCTGTTCCCGAATCCGGCTGGTATGCCGGTAAATAGCTGTCTCTACGGCCTTTCGTAGACACCCCGATATTTCCCCGATTTCCCGCTACGGTTGGGCGGCATGGATCCCGTACGCAACCCGTACGCCCCCGGGGCGGGTCAACGACCGCCCGAACTCGCGGGCCGAGACCGGCAACTCGCCGCCTTCGATGTGGTGCTCGAACGGGTGGCGCGGGGGCGGCCGGAACGCAGTGTCATGTTGACCGGATTGCGTGGGGTCGGGAAGACCGTCCTGCTGAATCAGCTTCGCTCCGCGGCTCGTTCGCGCGGGTGGGGTACCGGCAAGTTGGAGGCGCGGCCGGATCAGGAATTGCGGCGGCCACTGTCGTCGGCGCTGCATATGGCGGTGCGGTCCATTGCGGTATCGCATCGCAATCCGGAGCAGGTGGACGACTTCCTCGGCATTCTCAAGGCTTTCGCGCTGCGCTCCACCGCGGATAAGGGTATGCGGGAGCGCTGGAATCCGGGTATCGATGTGCCCGCGGTGACCGGTCGCGCCGATTCCGGCGATATCGAGATCGATCTGGTGGAGCTGCTGCTGGAGGCGGCGCAGCTGGCGCGCGACTGCGGTGTCGGGATCGCCCTGTTCATTGATGAATTGCAGGATCTGGGGCCCGCCGACATTTCGGCCATGTGCGGCGCGTGCCACGAATTGAGCCAGGACGCAGCGCCTTTGATCGTGGTGGGGGCCGGACTACCGCATTTGCCCGCGGTGCTGTCGGCGTCCAAATCCTATTCCGAGCGACTGTTCTCCTACCACCGCATAGACCGCCTCGATCGCGACTCCGCCGACCAGGCTCTCATTGCTCCCGCCGAGCGGGAGGATGTCAAATACGCCGAGGCCGCCCTGGACGCGCTCTACCAAAAGGCGGACGGCTACCCATATTTCGTGCAGGCGTACGGCAAGGCCACCTGGGATGTCGCCGCCCAGAGCCCCGTCACCGCCGAGGATGTGGCCGTGGCCGCCCCGGCCGCCGAGGAGGAACTGGCCGTGGGCTTCTTCGGTTCTCGCTATGAGCGCGCGACTCCGGCGGAGCGGGAGTACATGCGCGCTATGGCGGAGCTGGCGGGCGACGAGGGACCGGTCCCCACGGCATCGGTCGCGAAACATTTGGAGCGCAAGCCCGCATCCCTGTCCCCCGCCAGAGACGGCCTGATCAAGAAGGGCCTCATCTACTCGGCCGAACGCGGAACCATCGGATTCACGGTGCCGCATTTCGGCCGGTATCTGCGCGGGGTTCAGTAGCACCGGCTCTCGGCAGCAGGGCGAGGAAATTGCGGATGATCGGTCGGTCATCGTCGATCCGGTTGGCAACGTAAACGGTTGTCTCGGCGTCGGTCTCGGTGAGCGGCAGGATGCGTACGGACGCGGGTGCGGTGAAGGTCGCGCTGCGCGGCGCGATGGTGACACCGAGGCCCTCGGCCACCAGGTAGAGAATGGTGGTCCAGGTATTGCCCTCCTGCACGATCCGCGGACTGCGCCCGGCGCGCAGCAGCGGAGCGAGATTCTTGTCGTGCGCGAGTCCGCCTGCGGCCCTGGGGAAGAAGACCAGGGGGTTGTCGGCGAGTTCGGCTCCGGTGATGGTGGCGTGATCGGCGTCGGGGTGGTCGGCGGGGAGTACCGCCACGAAGGGTTCGGTAATCAGGGGTTCGATATGGATCCCGGGTAATTCGTCGGGGTCTCGCACAATGGCCGTATCCAGCCCACCATGGCTGAGCTGCTCCATCATTCGGGAGGAGTAGCCCTCCACCAGTTCCACCCGGACCAGCGGGTAGCGCTCGCGGAACCGCCGCACGCCGCGCAGTGGTTCCAGGGGCAGCACCGAGGGGACGAAGCCGAGGTGCAACCGCCCCTGGCTGCCCTGGCCGATGCGGGTGACCTCCTCGAGGTCGCGGGCGGCGTGGCCGAGAATCGTGCTGGCGCGTTCGCGCAGCACCGTACCGGCCTCGGTGAGCGCGACACTGCGGGAGGTGCGGTCGAACAGTCGTGATCCGAGCAGGGTTTCGAGTCGCTGAATCTGCTGGGTGAGGGCGGGTTGGGCGATATGCAGGCGGGCGGCGGCCCGGCCGAAGTGCAATTCCTCGGCGACGGCGAGAAAGTACCGCAGGTGCCGCAACTCCACCCCACTATCCATAAGTTGAGCGTATCAATCGCAGCTATCAAGTATTGGACGTTATGGTTCTGCTCCGGCCATGCTGGTCCGGTGCCTCAGCAAACGCAATCCATCGACTCCATCGTCATCGAACCGATGACCACCGCCGCGCACGCGCGAGCCTTCAAGGAGCTCAACGAGGAGTGGATCCGCGCCATCTTCACCCTCGAACCCGCCGACTCCGTACTGCTCGACAATCCGGAGCGCGAGATCATCGCCAAGGGCGGGCAGGTACTGATCGCCCGCGACGGTCATGAGTTCATCGGTTGCGGCGCGGTAGTTCCCGAGGGGCACGGGGTCTACGAGATCTCGAAAATGGCTGTGTCGCCGCGCTATCGCGGTCGCGGCATCGGCCGCCTCGTACTGGCGGCGGCCATCGACCATGCCCGCACCCTGGGCGCGACATCCCTGATCTTGGCCAGCAGTACGAAATTGACCAATGCCGTGCACCTGTACGAGTCGGTGGGATTCGTCCATGTGCCGCCGGAGGAGCTGCCACCGAGCCCCTACGACCGGGCGGATGTGTACATGAAATACGACTTGACCAATTAGCTACGAAATTGCCGCTTATTCAAGATCATTGCACAATAACGCATTTCAGACCGGCAACAGATCTACCGGTGGGTAACAAACGCTCCTACACTCGAATGTGATTCCGATCACGGTCGAGGAGGACATCATGGCGACTACCGCCAAAGTCGACGCCACCGAGGAACAAGCCCGACAACTCGTCGAAGAATCCCGCGAAACCACCTGGGCCAAGCCCTCGTTCGCGAAGGAGATGTTTCTCGGCCGCTTCCGGCTTGACCTGATCCACCCGTTCCCCCGGCCCAGCGTCGAGGACACGGCGAAAATGGACGCGTATCTGACACGACTGCGCGCCTTCTGCGAAACCATCGACGGCAACCGAATCGAGGCCGAGGGCCGCATACCCGACGAATATGTCCGGGGGCTGGCGGAGCTCGGCTGCTTCGGCCTGAAGATCCCCGAATCCCACGGCGGGCAGGGTCTCACGCAGGTCGGGTACAACAGGGCGCTCATGCTGGTCGGCTCCGCGCATCCCAGCCTCGGCGTACTGCTGTCGGCGCATCAGTCCATCGGCGTGCCGGAACCGTTGAAGCTCGCGGGTACACCCGAGCAGAAGCGAGAGTTCTTGCCGCGCTGCGCCGCCGGGGCCGTGAGCGCCTTCCTGCTCACCGAACCCGATGTCGGTTCCGATCCGGCGCGGATGGCCTCCACCGCCGTCCCGACACCCGACGGCGAAGCCTACGAGGTCAATGGCGTGAAGCTGTGGACCACCAATGGCGTGGTCGCCGAACTGCTGGTGGTCATGGCGCGGGTGCCCAGGAGCGCGGGCCATCGCGGCGGGATCTCGGCCTTCATCGTGGAGGCCGACAGCCCGGGAATCACCGTGGAGCGGCGCAATTCGTTCATGGGTCTGCGCGGAATCGAGAACGGTGTCACCCGACTGCACAATGTGCGGGTACCCAAGGAGAATCTGGTCGGGCGGGAGGGCGATGGGTTGAAGATCGCGCTCACCACCCTGAACGCGGGCCGACTCGCCATTCCGGCCATGTGTACGGCGGCGGCCAAGTGGGCGTTGAAGATCGGTCGCGAATGGTCCGGCACCCGCGTGCAGTGGGGGCGGCCGGTCGGTGAGCACGCGGCGGTCGGGGCCAAACTGTCCTTCATCGCCGCGACGACTTTCGCGCTGGAGGCGGTACTGGATCTCTCCGCCACCATGTGCGACGAGGACCGCAATGACATTCGGATAGAGGCGGCGCTGGCGAAACTGTGGGCGTCGGAGATGAGCTGCACCATTGCCGATGAACTGGTGCAGATTCGCGGCGGTCGCGGATACGAGACCGCGGCGTCGCTACGGGCGCGCGGTGAACGTGCGGTCGGCGCGGAGCAATTGGTGCGCGATCTGCGCATCAACCGCATCTTCGAAGGCTCCAGCGAGATCATGCGACTGCTCGTCGCCCGGGAGATGGCCGATGCGCATATGTCGGCGGCCGGAGCGCTGGTCGATCGCAATGCCGAGATGAAGGCGAAGGCGAAGGCCGCGGTCGGTGCGAGTGGGTTCTATGCCAAGTGGTTCCCGCAGCTGACGGTGGGCGCGGGCACCGTACCCGCTACCTTCGGCGAATTCGGTCCGCTGGCGAGGCATATGCGCTACGTGGAGCGGATGGCCCGCAAGCAGGCGCGCGCGCTCATGTACGGCATGGCGCGCTGGCAGGCGAAACTCGAATACAAGCAGGGGTTCCTGGGTCGGATTGTCGATATCGGGGCGGAACTGTTCGCCATGTCGGCGGCCTGTGTGCGGGCGCAGTCGGAGGTGCTGAAGGGCGGACCGGAGGGCGAGGCCGCACAGGAACTGGCCGATGTCTTCTGCCGCCAGTCCCGGCTGCGGATTCAGCGCCTGTTCGACGCGCTGTGGGACAACACCGATGACGCCGATACCGATATCACCCGCGGGCTGCTCGACGGGCGCTATCGCTGGCTGGAGGACGGCGCGCTGGATCCCAGTGAGGGCACCGGGCCGTGGATCTCCGAATGGCAGCTGGGGCCGTCGACAGAGCAGAACCTGCTGCGGCCGTTCCTGCCCTCCACCAGGGCTTCCGCGGCCAAGTAGAGACTCCGGACGCCGAACCGGAAAGGGCCTGAGCGCTCGCGTTCAGGCCAATCTGCCCCTATCTAGCTCTGACCCTAGATAGGGGCAGATTTTTGTCGTAACCGAGGGGGTCACAAGAATCTCAGCCTATCTAGCGATTCTCCTAGATTTATCTAGATTAGGCGAGATTCGCCGCTCGTGGTCGTTCGCAGACAACTGATTTCGTAAGGATCGGGGTAACTCGCCGGGTACGCCCAGAATTGGATTGGCTCCCAACCGGCGGCACGCGTGCGAAACGGTCGACGGCTCTCGGGTCCGCGCTGAAGTCTCGGGGAGGCGGGGGAGTTCGCGTCGTATCGATCATGTGCGTCAGTTGGACAACTTGTGCATAACGCCTGGTGTAGGTAGTTAACGCGGCGGCTATATCTATCGACAACCGGGCAAAAGGCGAACTCTCCCAAGGAGCCGTCATGTCCTTTCTCCCTCGCCCCGCCGCCGACTACGACGGCCACCACACCACGGTTTCCGCCGACGATGGCACCCCCATCGCGGTCCGCGAGTTCGGCGCGGCCGACGCACCGGTCACCATCGTGTTCGTCCACGGCCACTGCCTGCGTACCGAATCCTGGGTATTGCTGCGCGAACATCTGATGCGATATTGGGGCGACGAGAACCACCTGGTCTTCTATGACCATCGGGGACACGGGGATTCGGGCGTGGCCCATCCGCGCACCTACACCATCGACCAGCTGGCGCATGATCTCGATGCCGTCCTGCGCACCATCGCACCCGTGGGACCCATTGTGCTGGTCGGACATTCGATGGGCGCCATGGTGATGCTCGCCTACGCGCGGCTGTTCCCCGAGACCATCGGAACCCGCATTGTCGGTGTCGGCCTCATCGCCGGTGCCGCCAACGGTGTCACCCGGGTCGGGCTGGGCCGTTTCCTGAGCGGACCCGCGGTCACCTCGCTCCAGGTCGCCGTGCGCCGCGCCCCCCGCGTCATGCAGGCGTCGAAACACCTGAGCCGCCGCATTTTCGAGCCCATGATGCGCGATGCCGCACTCGGCACCCGCAAGGTCAGCCCGCGGGTGCTGGCGGTAGCCACCACCATCCTCAACG
The DNA here is from genome assembly GCF_001613345.1 of Nocardia uniformis NBRC 13702. Lineage (GTDB taxonomy): Bacteria > Actinomycetota > Actinomycetes > Mycobacteriales > Mycobacteriaceae > Nocardia > Nocardia uniformis. Next base: position 50,466 of record NZ_BDCE01000005.1, read on the forward strand.
AGACCCCACTGCTGACCATGTCCAGCTTCCTGGATTCGCTCATTCGCTTCGACGAAACCGCCACGCTGCATCGCCTCGGCGCAATCCCCACCTTGGTACTGGCGGGCTCCGCCGACATCGTGGTCCCGTTCGCGCACTCGGTCGTGCTGGCCTCCCAGCTCGAGAATGCCGAACTGGTCCGGCTCGACGGCGCGGGACACAGCGTGATTCTGGAGCGCGCCGAGGAGGTCGCGGCGGCCATTGTCGGCCTGGTCGGCCGGTCGGCGGCGGCGGTGCACGGGCGTGGTCCGGAATTCGGGCCGGAGTACGCGGTCGCGGGGTGAAACGGGGGCGACGCTCCCGGAGCATCTCCCGCTGAGCTGCCCTTTTCCCTCCGCGACGAGCCAGATCGCCAACCTTGCCGTACTGTGTTGTAGATCACGATGTGTGGTCTGTCACACGGCTCGAGGAGGTTTCGATGACACGCAGCGAAATTGCGGAACTCAGCTACGCGGTCGGCCAGCTCCGGCAGTGCGTCAACGCTCTGCGTTCCCACTACGGGGACGCCGGCTCGGTGCGTCGCCTGGAGAACGACCTCGAACGCCTCGCCATCGATGCCGACGAGTTCGAGCAGGCCCCACCCCCGGAGGTCGCCACCCGGGGCGGGCGCGAGGTTATCTACGTCCCGGACTCCAAGTCCGACGAGGCCGCCTGGATGGGCGCGCAGGACGAGGGCCTCGGCTTCCACTCCCGCCCCCGCACCACGTAGCGCCGGATTTCCTTTACGCGTCCGCCGCGGCGGACGCGTAAAGCACATTCGCTATACAGGCGTAAAGCTCGGCCGTATCGTGGGGTACATGACGAAGCCCGTGAACATGCGCCTGCCCGACGATCTCGTCGACGCGGCCAAGCAGATCGCGCAGCGTGAGGGCATTACGGTCACCGCCTTCGTCACCAGGGCGATCGAAGCCGAGCTGCTACGCCAGGAGTTCACGGATCACGCAGCCATGGTGACAGCGGCCGAGTCCAACGATGCCGGTCGCCTCGCAGAGAAGTCGGTCGCCATTCGCAAGGGCCTCGCCCACTGGAAGCGGACACGTTCCAGCGGGGCCGCGTGAGACAGGGCGATATCTATATCTCCGACCCCTCCCCACTGACCGATGAGCGCGAGTTGTACCTGATCGTGTCCAGCGACGCGTACAACGACGCGGGTGGCCCGACGGTGGTAGTCGTCGAGATCGAAACCGGAACCCGATATCGCGCAACACCTTTCGGTACTGCTGTTGAGACGCCATTCGGCGTAGCCCTCGCCGACCGGCTGCTCTGGTTACCACGCACCCATGTGGGTGAACGGTTCGACGGCTTGGACCCGGATCTGACTCGCCGTGTCGTCGATGCGAGTTGCCGGGTGCTGCGGGGCGCACGCTGAGACATACCGCACCACCCCATCTCAGGCGCGATGGCGGCCGGAGCGGCGGGTGCGCGCGCCGTGGAAGCGCGCTCCCCTGGGAGTTGGTGCCACCGGACGGCCGTTCGCGGATTCGAAGACCGCGGCCAGGGATTGCGAGGGGCCGGAAGAGGTGACAGCGAGGCCGCGACCGCCTTCACGGCGGGTCAGTTCGTGCAGCAGGGTGGTGACCATGCGCAGGGCCGCCGCACCGCCCGGGTCGCCCAGGGCTATCGCGCCTCCGTGCACATTGAGGCGATCACCTTCCGGATCCCAGTCACCCCACCAGCGGTGCAGCGCCAGGACTTCCACGGCGTCGGTTTCGTCCACCTCCACCAGATCCAGGTCGTGAATGTCGAGTTCAGTGCGGGCCAGTACTTTCGCGGCCGCCGCGGTGGAGGTGGGTTGTGCGCCATCGGGTTCGGCGGCATCGGCGGTGGCCCAGCCGACCAGGTAGCCCATGGATTCGAGCCCGAGGTCGGCCAATCGTTCCTCGGCTACCACGAGGCAGGCGGAGGCGGCGAAGGTGCGCGAGCTGCTATTGGCGGCGGTGATCACGCCGCCGGGAAGTAGCGGCACGAGGGTGGCGAAGGCGCGTGGTGAGACATCGTCACGCAAGCCCTCGTCCCGGTCCACCAACTGCACTACGCCCGAATTCATATCGTCGGGGTCCGCGCAAACCACCACGGGCGCTACCTCGGCTCCGAAAACACCCTGTCGGCGCGCGCGGGCCGCGCGGCGATGACTGACCGCCGCGAACTCATCGGCTTCCGCCCGGGTGATCTCGTGCCGTACCGCAAGATCTTCGATGCGCTCGAGCGCCGCACGCACCGGCCCGGGAGAACGCACCGCCGCGGCGGCACCGGCCCCGGCCAGGCGTAGACCGCTGGGACACTGCGCCCCGAGGTCCGCATTGTCCGATCTAGGCGATTCCGCTGTGCCCCAGGGATATTCGGCACCAATCGCGACCACCACGTCGGCCTGACCGGTCTGCACCATCATGGCGGCGGTGATCAGGGCACGCATACCGCTGCCGGGGCCGCTGTCGACGGGGAATTCACCGACGGCGGGCAGCAATCCGGCAATCTCGGCGGCGGCGCGCGCGGTGTGCGGGGTCGGGACTGCGGTGACCAGGTGTTCAATCCGGTGCGGGTCGATGCCGGAGCGGCCGATGACGGCGGTTAGGGCCGTGGCCAGTAGACGGTGGGGCGCTACCGCCGCCAATGCGCCTTCGGGTAAGCCGACCGGTGTGCGCATCGGCATGACGATCGCGGCTCTCCTCATATCCCCGCTCCTCCCCCTGCCTGCTCGAAGCAGTGGAATGTCGATCTCGAGGAAAGGGCATCACAGAAGTGTTGCTGCCGTGTGACGACGGGAGTGCCGAATACCGGGGAGCACATCTCGTTTCCGACCGGCGTCCAATGAATCGCACTGAGCTCGAGCCATGTTCGTGAGGGTTGCGGTCTGTTCACCACCGCGACCAACCCGGGATCGATCTTGGAAATGTGGCGCAAATCACGGGTCAGGGGGCGGGTCTTTATTCACTGGACCACGCTCGAGTGATAGCGCTCCTGTCGTAAGGTGCTGGGCATCACATCCGATGCCGGAGGTAACGATGACGTTCCACGGGGTAGATCAGCGAGGCATCCAGCAGTGAGCGCCGCACCGACCAGCGCCCCTGACAAAGGGACGACCGGAGTCTTCAGCAAGGGCCGCGCGGCCATTGCCGCCCGTACGCTGCGCACCGATCGCTGGTGGTTGCCACCACTGATAACAGTGCTCGGCTTCAGCGTTTTCATTATTTACGCGACCGTCAGAGCCTTTGTGCGGACCGCGTATTGGGTCGACGACTACAACTATCTGACGCCGTTCTATTCACCCTGCCTGAGCACGGTGTGCGTACCCGGTTCCGCACACTTCGGCACCCCGGTGGGCGAACTGCCGATGTGGATTCCGCTCGGCTTCCTGGTGCTGCCGGTCCTGCTGTTGTTCCGGCTCACCTGCTACTACTACCGCAAGGCCTACTACCGGTCGGTGTGGTTCTCGCCCCCGGCCTGCGCCGTCGCCGAACCACACACCAAATACACCGGCGAGACCCGACTTCCGCTGATTATCCAGAACGCGCACCGCTACTTCTTCTACGCGGCGGTCATCGTGACGCTCATCAATACCTACGATGCGATCCTCACGTACCAATCCCCCAGCGGTTTCGGCATCGGCCTGGGCACCGTGATCATCACGGCCAACGTGGTCATGCTGTGGGGGTACACACTCTCGTGCCACTCCTGCCGTCATATCGCGGGTGGGCGGCTCAAGCACTTCTCCGCGAACCCGGTGCGGTATCGGTTGTGGACCCTGGTGTCCAAGCTGAACACCCGGCATATGCAGCTGGCGTGGATCACGCTCGGAACACTCATGCTGACCGACTTCTACGTCATGCTGGTCGCGAGCGGGACCATCTCCGATCTGCGCTTCATCGGCTGACATCCAATCCCCCAGCTTCCCAGGAGTATTCGGTCCTATGCCTGAAGTCGAACGGCACAAGTACGACGTCGTCGTGATCGGTGCGGGCGGCGCGGGCCTGCGCGCCGTCATCGAAGCGCGCGAGCACGGGCACTCGGTGGCGGTGGTGTGCAAATCGCTGTTCGGCAAGGCGCACACCGTCATGGCCGAGGGCGGATGCGCCGCCGCCATGGGTAATGCCAATGAAAAGGACAACTGGCAAACCCATTTCAAAGACACCATGCGTGGCGGCAAGTTCCTCAATAACTGGCGTATGGCCGAACTCCATGCGCAAGAGGCCCCGGACCGGGTGTGGGAGCTGGAAACCTACGGTGCGCTGTTCGACCGCACCAAAGACGGTCGCATCAGCCAGCGCAACTTCGGCGGCCATACCTACCCGCGCCTCGCGCATGTCGGCGACCGCACCGGGCTCGAACTCATCCGCACCATGCAGCAGAAGATCGTCTCGCTACAGCAGGAGGATTTCGCGGAGACCGGTAACTACGAGGCGCGCATCAAGGTGTTCGCCGAATGCGCCATTACCGAACTGCTCAAGGACGGGGATCGCATCTCGGGCGCGTTCGGCTACTGGCGCGAATCGGGCAACTTCATCCTCTTCGAAACCCCCGCGGTCGTACTGGCCACCGGCGGTATCGGCAAGTCCTACAAGGTGACCTCGAACTCCTGGGAGTACACCGGTGACGGGCATGCGCTCGCCCTGCGCGCGGGGGCCTCGCTCATCAATATGGAGTTCCTGCAGTTCCATCCGACCGGCATGGTCTGGCCGCCCAGTGTGAAGGGCATTCTGGTCACCGAGGGCGTGCGCGGTGACGGCGGCGTGCTCAAGAACTCCGAGGGCAAGCGGTTCATGTTCGACTACATCCCCGCGGTGTTCAAGGGCCAGTACGCCGAGAGCATCGAGGAGGCGGACCAGTGGTTGAAGGACAACGACTCCGCGCGCCGCACCCCGGACCTACTCCCCCGTGACGAGGTGGCGCGCGCCATCAATGAAGAGGTCAAGGCGGGTCGCGGAACTCCGAATGGCGGCGTGTATCTCGATATCGCCTCCCGGATGCCCGCCGCCGAGATCGTGAAGCGGCTGCCGTCCATGCACCACCAGTTCAAGGAACTGGCCGATGTGGATATCACCAAGGAGCCCATGGAAGTTGGGCCCACCTGCCATTACGTCATGGGTGGTATCGAGGTGGAGCCCGACACCGGTGCGGCCACCGTGCCCGGATTGTTCGCGGCGGGTGAGTGTTCCGGCGGTATGCACGGCTCGAACCGCCTCGGCGGCAATTCGCTGTCGGATCTGCTGGTCTTCGGCCGTCGGGCCGGCATGGGCGCGGCCACCTATGTCGAGGGGCTGGCGCAGCGTCCCGAGATCGCCGACGCCGATATCGCGGCGGCCACGAAAGCCGCTCTGGTGCCGTTCGATCCACCGGTCACCGGACCCGGCGAGAACCCGTACTCGCTGCATACCGATCTGCAGAATCTCATGCACGACCTGGTCGGCATCATCCGCAAGGAACACGAGCTGAAGCAGGCCATCGAGCGCCTCTCGGAATTGCGCGACCGCTACGACGACGTCACCGTGGAGGGTCATCGACAGTTCAACCCGGGCTGGCATCTGGCCATCGATCTGCGAAATATGTTGCTGATCAGTGAATGTGTGGCGCAGGCGGCCATGCTGCGCACCGAGAGCCGGGGCGGCCATACCCGCGACGATCATCCCGGAATGGATCCGACCTGGCGGAACAAACTGCTGGTGTGCCGGGTCGACGCGGATGAGGTCGGATTCACGGTGCCGTCGGTGACGGTGACTCCGGAGGAACAACAGCCCATGCCGAGCGAGCTCATGAGCCTGTTCGATCCGGCCGAGCTCGAAAAGTACTACAGCTCCAGCGAACTCGCGTCGACACCGGGCGAGGCCGCGCAGACGGCGGAAGGGAAGGCCGAATAGCCATGGGTTACGAGGCGAAGTTCAAGGTCTGGCGCGGCGACCCGGAGAGCGGTGAACTGCGGGACTACACCGTGCAGGTGAACGAGGGCGAGGTGGTGCTCGACATCATCCACCGTCTCCAGGCCACCCAGGCTCCGGATCTGGCGGTGCGCTGGAACTGCAAGGCGGGCAAGTGCGGTTCGTGCTCGGCGGAGGTGAACGGGCGGCCGCGACTGCTGTGTATGACCCGCATGTCGACCTTCACCGAGGAAGACGTGGTGACGGTGACGCCCATGCGCACCTTCCCGGTGATTCGGGACCTGGTCTGCGATGTGTCGTTCAACTACGAGAAGGCGCGCGAAATCCCGTCCTTCACACCGCCCGTTGATCTCAAACCGGGGCAGTATCGGATGCAACAGGCCGATATCGAACGGTCGCAGGAATTCCGCAAGTGCATCGAGTGCTTCCTCTGTCAGGACACCTGTCATGTGGTGCGCGATCACGAAGAGAACAAGGTGTCCTTCTCCGGCCCGCGATACCTGATGCGTATAGCCGAATTGGAAATGCATCCGCTGGATGTGGGGGATCGACGCGAACTCGCACAGGAGGAGGCCGGACTCGGTCTCTGCAATATCACCAAGTGCTGCACCGAGGTGTGCCCCGAGCACATCAAGATCACCGACAATGCGCTGATCCCGCTCAAGGAGCGGGTGGTGGATCGCAGCTACGATCCGCTGGTCTGGTTGGGCAACAAGCTCTTCCGCAGGTAGCGGACCACATCCGGCGCGCTTTCGGCCGGAATCCCAGGGGATTCCGGCCGAAACCAGGTCGGCGCTGCGGGCTGTTCGACGAACCTGGTCACAGCACTTCGACCACGCCGATGGCCACGGCCCCCACCAGCAGTCCGACAGCCAGTGCGGGCACGAATGCCCCGGTCAATACAAATACGCCTACAGTCGATACCGCGAAGAGCATTACAACGATCAGGCGTTCCACCCAATCGTCGGGAAGCAATTTGCGGTACCGGGGATGGGAATTTCTGAGCCCTCGGTCCACGCATTCTTGGTTACCCGTACTTAGCGCTGGCAAACATACTTTCGTTGCCGAACGGGTGCCATTTTGTGATCTTGTGATACTCGCGTGATCTCGTGTACGCCGGGTGATCTCGCGATGGCGACGGGTTGCCCGCCCGCCGCCACGCGCTCAGTCCTCGAACGTGCCGGCACCGATACCCGCGGTGAAGTTCGCCCAGTCCTGGTCGGCGAAGATCAGCGCCGGGCCACCAGGGTTCTTGCTGTCCCGCACGCCGACTCCGCCGCTCGGTAGGAACGCGACCTCTACACACTCCTTACCCGCGCCACTGCGACTGCTCTTGAACCAGTGCGCCCGGGACAGATCCTCCATACTCATGCCGAATACTCCTTCGCCACCTGTCGCAGCAGGTTTCTGCTGGATTGAATGTCCAACGCGCAGCCCTCGAGACACTCCTGTGCCCGGCGATAGCGCTGTACGTCGGCTTGCCTCTCGAGATACAGATCTCCGGTGAAGCCCTCCACGTAGACGACCGGCGGCTCCACCGGCTGCCCCCTGCCGTCGGTCCCGAACTCGAGAATCACGAACGGACCGGTCGAAAGCCCCAGGGGGACACCGGCTGTGAAGGGCAGAATGCGCAAAGCGACATTTTCGCGCGTGCTCAGCTCCGCCAGGTGCCGCACCTGCGCCGCCATCACCTTGGCACCTCCCACCGACCGGTGCAATACCGATTCGTGCAACACCATTGCGACGCTGGCGGGATGGTGACGCCGGGTGATCATCGCCTGGCGCTGCATCCGCAACTGCACCCGGCGGGCCAACTCGGCCTCGGTATCGTCCGGGTAGCCGAGCAGATTGAGGGCACGGGCGTAGTCGGCGGTTTGCAGCAGTCCGGGTACCAGTTCGGACTGGTAGCAGGAAAGCTGCTGGGCGGATGCCTCCAATCCCACGTACACATCGAAATTCTCCGGAATGAGATCGCCGTAGGAATGCCACCAGCTCTTGACGGCGGCCTGCTGGGCCAAACCCTTCAGTCCCTCGGCAATGTCATCGGGTATGCCGTAGATGCGGCACAGTTCGTGGACATCGATGGTGCGTATGCGGTCGGCATTGCCCTTCTCGAGGCGCTGCAGGGTGCTGGCGCCCCACTCCATGAGTTTGGCGGCCTCCGCGATGGTCAAACCTGCCTGGGAGCGCCAGTCCCGCAGATAGCGGCCCAATTGGCGGCGTGGCAGGGTCGAGGCGGCGCTCGAGGAATTGGCGGAAACGACAGGCACAGCGCGCTCCGTTCACAGTGTGGGCGCGGGGGGTTACCTAAACGCTGGAGATCTTGCAGCACACCGGCTCCCGCCCGTACGCACAAATCAATCGCCCACGGGGATTCGTCCACTTTGGACAATCCTGCTCCCCCAACCGGATTCGGTGCTGGGAATTCGCGCGTTTTTCCGAATGAATCTCGGAAACCGCTACGCCGATCGGCTGCTCATGGTGTGCTGAAAATGTGCCCGGAGCGGACAGCACCTCGGCCCCTTCCTTGACTGAAACCTCCGGGCACGCTTCAAAACTCGCACGCAGGGACAGGATTCACGCGCAGGAACGAGGAGTCATGGCTGAAGGCATCACTCAATATCGCGTCCACACCGCTCTTCCCGCTAATGGTTGGGAAACCCGAGACGGTCATCAACCGCCGCACTATCGGAGGGGACGTGCGGCGGGAGTGGCGTAATGCAGCTGACTTCCTTGAATATGCATGTGGCCGGACTAATGCGCTGCCGGGTCGAACCGGGCATCCTGAGCACCGAGCAGGCGCATGCCGCCATGCAGCTGCATCTGGACTGTACGGTCGACACCTGCCGGGTGCGGCGGCGGGCCCGCGCCACCCTGGTCGAAGAGGGGCGGTGTGTACTCGATGAGCGCGCCCTGCCGTAATCGTAAATGCCCACCCGGACCGGACCGCTACGACCGGTTCATGTACCGACTGGTGTGGTTCCTTCTCCGCCAGTCCACCAGTACCCACACGAATAACCCACAGACTCACCGGCTTTCAGGACACTGAAGGGCGGTGCCGGTTCGGCTCGCCCCGACCGCCGAAAGGGCGAGCCGAACCGGATCCACTGTCCCGCTCCCCCGCCTCCCCGAGACTTCAGCGCGCGGCCGGGAGCCGTTGACCGTTATGCACGCGTGCCGGCGGTTGGGAGCCGAGCCGATTCTGGGCGTACCCGACGAGTTACCCCAATGGTTACGAGATCAGTTGTCGCGTTTCTCAATGGTCGCGTTTCTCACTGGTCGGTGTCGCCGACCCCTGTCATCCCGGCGTGCTTTTGTCCGGGATCCACTACGCATCAGCGGTGGATTCCGGCCAAAAGTATGTCGGGATGACGAGAGGGTGGGCGACACTACGTATTCGAGCTCGGTAAGGGGGCGTTGTGGACCCGTCCGGACCGCTACAAACCCTCCGGACCGCCTCGGTCGATGATCTGGCGGCCATCGGGGCCATCGAGGTGGAGCAGTTCGCGCACCTGGCCTATCCGTATTTCGTGCTGCGACAGCTCTTCGAGCTGCACGGGCCGGATTGGACAGTGGCCGAGTACGGCGGCGTGGGCTGTCTTCTGCTGCTGCCGATCGTGGTGGTGCTGTCCCACCGGCGGCGCGTTGAACGCACTCGTCGGTCGGCGGATCGAATGGCTCAGATGCGGCTGTGGTCGGTGTACGGGGTGCGGGGGCCGAACTTCGGTTTACGCGCGAATCCCGCGAGGCCGAGCAGCCGGACGGCTCGATAGCGGTGCGGGCGCAGGGGTTCCAGGTACTCGACCATGGCGTCGTCGTCGATGGGGCGGCCCAGCAGGGTCCAGCCGACGGTGGCGGCGAGGTGGAAGTCGCCCACGGACAGGGCATCCGGGTCGCCGAGGGCGCGCTGGGCGATTTCGGCGGCTGTCCACACGCCGATACCGGGGACCGCGCACAGGCGTTTCGCGGCCGTGGCATGGTCCAGGTGTGCGGCCTCCTCCAGCTTCGCTGCCATTCGGGCCGCCAGCACAATGGTTTTCGAGCGCTGCGGGCCGACATTGGCGCGGTGGTAGACCCACGACGGGATATAGCGCCAGGTTTCGGCGTCCGGAGGCAGGCGCAGGCCATCGGGAGCCGGACCGGGTGCGGGAGTTCCATAGCGCCACACCAGTTTCCGCCAGGAAGCCTGGGCGGTGACGGTGTGCACCTTCTGCTCCAGGATGGCCGGGACCACGGCCTCGAAGACCAGGCCGGTGCGCAGCATGCGCAGACCGGGATTGAGCCGATGGGCCTCGGCGATTTTGGGGTGCTCCGGGGCGAAATCGGTGAGGTCCTCATCCAGGCACAGCATGACGGGGAGGCGGTCGAGGAATTCCGCCGCGCCACTCCCCCACGCCTGCGCCGCTACCGCGTGGCGGTCGGCCTGGGTGAGGCGGTAGGTGACCGGACCGCTCGGCATGCGGGAGGCGTGCCAGTGCGCACCGTCGCGGGTAATGCGATGGCAGGGGTCACCGGAACCACGACGCAGCGGACTGACGGTGGCGGCGAGATCGAGCGGACGGGCGGACCGCACGGTGCGCGCCTGGGCGGTCGCCGTCGTCGCTGATGTCACCGGGCCATTGTGCGCCATGGTTGCCCGCCTCGCGTCCGGTATCCCAGCGGCAAGTGAGCCGGGCCACAGGCCCCTCGGCTAACACCGATATCGAATTCCTCGATATCCCGTCCGATGCTTCTGTCCTGATGGGCAATCGAATGGCATCCGACGAGAATGGGGATTCGAATGATCACCGATCTGATCAATGTGCTGCTCGGGGCGTGGGGCAGCGTATTCGCCGGTAGCTCGGGCTACCAGATCCCCCCGGGCACCCTGCCGTCCGGCAGCTGAGCCCTACGGGCCCAGTAGGAACTGGGCGAGGTGGCGGCCGGTGTAACCGGCCAGCTGGTCGGCCTGGGTGCGGCAGGAGAAACCGTCCGCCAGGAATACCGTGTCCGGGCCTGCCGCCCGCAGCGCGGGCAGTAGGCCGTTCTCGGCGACTGCCACCGATATGTCGTAATGCCCGCGCTGCATGCCGAAGTTTCCAGCAAGTCCACAGCAACCAGCAATCTCGGTAACCGTCGCGCCGGTTTTCTCCAGAATTCTCCGGTCCGCGGCGAATCCCATGACGGCGTGCTGATGGCAGTGCGGCTGCACCAGTACCGTCCATCCGCTGCGGTCCGGTGGTTGCCAATCCGGTTGCTCGGTCAGGAATTCCGCGAGTGTCCGCACGGCACCGGCCACCCGGGTGGACCGGTCGTCCTCGGGCAGGAGGCGGGGTAGATCGTCACGCAGGGCCGCCGTACAGGAGGGCTCGAGTCCGACCACCACTCCCCCGGCGCGCACATGGTCCGCGAGTGCTTCCACGGTGGCGCGCAAGCGCTTTCGGGCTCCATCTAGCTGGCCGGTGCTGATCCAGGTCAGGCCGCAGCACACCCGGCGGTCCGGAATTCGCACCCGGTGTCCGAGTGATTCGATCAACTCGACCGCCGCCGTGGCGATTTCGGGGTCGAACGCATCGGTGAAGGTATCTATCCACAGCAGCACACCGGGATCGGCCGTTGTCGGCGTGCTGCGCTGCGACCAGCCACGTCGGAAGCTCCTGTCCGCGAGGGTCGGGATTGGGCGGCGCGGGTCACTTCCGCTGGCACGCAGCCCTATTCGTCGGAGCGGTCCGAGACCGGCGATGGCGTTGGCGGCGCGGGGGAGACGAGTCGCGGCGGCGAGCCACTGTGGCAGGCGGCCGAGGACGTAATGGTCCAGCGGGCGAAGTCGGCCCCGGTAGCGACGGTGCAGCGCCTCGGCCTTGTAGGTGGCCATATCCACGCCCGCCGGGCAGTCCGAATGACATGCCTTGCAGGACAGGCACAGATCCAGGGATTCGGCGACGGCATCCGAGCGCCAATCGAGGGCTCCGCGCACCACCTCCTGTAGGACGCGGGCACGACCGCGGGTGCTGTCCTTCTCATCGGCGGTGGCGAGGTAGGACGGGCACATGAATCCGCCGGCGGCACTACTGTCGGCACGGCACTTTCCGACGCCCACGCAACGATGTACGGCGGTACCGATATCGCCGTCGGCGGGGAAGGCGAAGCCGTCCGCGGCGGGGATCGGACGCAGGCCCGCGACACGCAGGTCGGTATCGACCGGTTGGGGACGGACCAGGACACCCGGGTTGAGCACCTCCTCGGGGTCGAACAGGGCCTTGAAGTCGGCAAAGGCCGCCAGTGCCTCGGGGGAGTACATGCGCGACAACAGTTCCGAGCGGGCGCGACCGTCACCGTGTTCGCCGGACAGGGAGCCGCCGTAGCGCACCACCTGGTCGGCGGCATCCTCGAGGAAGGACCGGAACCGTTGCGGTGCATCGGCTATCGGTAGGTCGAGGCGAACGTGGATACAGCCGTCACCGATATGGCCGTACAGCAGGCCGTCGAGGTTGTGTTCGCGCATGAGGGATTGGAAATCGCGCAGGTAGGCACCGAGGTGCTCCGGGGGAACGGCGGCGTCCTCCCATCCCGGCCAGGCCGGATTGCCGTCCGGCGTGCGGCCAGACAAGCCCGCGCCATCCGCGCGAATACGCCAGAGTGCCTGCGCCTCGGAGGTATTCGTGACAATTCTGGAATCCAGCGCTCCGGCCGTACAGCACAGCGCCTGCGCCGACTCCAGCACCTGTCCGGGACTGTCGCCGCCGAACTCCACGAACAGCCAACCCCCGCCGCGCGGTAGTTCGGGCACCGCGCCGCGATGCGCGCGCACCACATCGACCAGGCGGGCATCCATGCCCTCCACTGCGATCGGCCCGCCCGCCATGACGGCGGCGATATCGTCTGCGGCAGTGGGCATATCCGGGTAGCCGAGGATCACCAGAACGGTGGCCGTGGGTACGGGCACCAGCTCGACGGTCGCCTCGAGTAGCAGTCCGCAGGTGCCTTCGGTGCCGACGAGTGCCTTCGCGATGGACGAACCGCGTTCCGGAACAAGGTGTTCCAGGCTGTAGCCGGACGCCTGTCGGTCGAAACGACCGAGTTCGGTGCGAATCAGCGCGAGATTGGCACGCGTGAATTCGGCCAATCCGGGCACGACGGACAGACTGTCCGCTAACCTCCGCTCCGCGCCGGTGCCATCGAGCATTCGCAGTTCACGCACCGTATCGGCGGTGCGGCCCCACGCCACCGCATGCGGACCGCAGGCATTGTTGCCAATCATGCCGCCCAGGGTGCAGCGGTTCTGGGTGGATGGATCCGGGCCGAATCGCAACCCGTGCGCCCCCGCCCGCCGCTGCAATCCGGCCAGCACCACCCCGGGCTGTACGCGCGCCACGTGCCGCGTCGGATCGACTTCGAGGATCGCGTTCATATGCCTGCTGAAGTCCAGTACCAGGCCGGATCCGATCGCATTGCCCGCCACCGAGGTTCCGCCGCCGCGCGCGGTCAGCGGCAGACCCTCGGCACGTGCGAAAGCGAGGGTGGCGGCCACATCGGCGTCGGTGCGCGGGAATACGACGGCCGTGGGCGGCACCCGGTAGTTGGACGCGTCCGAGGAGTACTCCGCGAGCCGCCGCGGTGCGGCGTCGACCTCACCTGCTATCCGGCCGCGTAAGGCCCGCTCCAGCGAATCGGTCACGCCGTCAGCCTATTGACCACCGGCGTCCCTGTCCGGCAGGAATCGCGCCCCGAGCAATCTCACCAGCCCGTCATTCGCCATCCCTGCCCGTCACTCCCCGTCATTCCGGCGCGCTTTTGGCCGGAATCCACCTCGGCTGGGTGTGGATCCCGGCCAAAAACATGCCGGGATGACGAGGCGAGGACATGCCGGGAGAACGAGGAGGACCTACCGAGGTGGCGGGCGCAACAGCCGGGTCGCAGGGGGCGGTCCGACCTCACAGGTACAAACGCGCGATGCGGGTGGCGATGTCGTCCATGGTGTCCGAATCGACTTCGCCCATCGGTTCACCGGTGAGCCAGTCGCTCGGCAGCGTGGTCGGTGCGACCAGCACGGCGGTGCCGATGGTGCCGAGGTCGTAGAGGTAAGCGCCTGCGGCAGGGCGTAATTGCGGACCGACCACCTGGACGACGAGGCGCAGACCGGGTTGGTCGTGGTTGTAGTTTTCGCCGGAGACGACCAGGAACATGGTGCCGCCGGGCATTACGGTGGCCGCCTGCGTGAGGATGATCTGCCCCCGCTGAGCGGTCACCCACACACTCCGGGACGGGCGGCCTTGAAGGCCGCGGCCTGCCCCACGGCCCAGTCCTCACCCAATATTTTCTGTTGCTCGATCAGTGCCACATCATTGCGCCGGGCATCGGCGTAGGTCACCCGGTCGATGGTTTCGGCGATCCAGGTGGACAGTGGTTTCCCGGCTGCCGCGGCGGCGGCCCGAGCTGCCGCTGCCACCCGGTCGGGCATGGTGATGCTGAGCTTCTCGGTCACACCGAGAATCCTACCGACGGTCATGATCGATAGCGGGATTTGCCAGGGGGCTGATCACATTTCGCCCGTAGCGTAGCCGGATGGGTTTGCCCTCAACCTTTATTGAGGTTCTAGTGTCGGTGGCACGGAGTTTCATGGGCGGGGAGTGACAGGGAGTAATGACGTGAGTATCGAATCGGTGGCCTACAGCCAGATGTACCGGCGGATGAACGCGCCCGAGGAGGAGCGTCCGTTCCGGCTGGCCACAGCCAAGCGGATTCTGCGGTTCGCCGCACCGCACCGGCGACGGATTACCGCGTTCCTGCTACTCAGCGTGGTGGCCGCGGTGCTGGGTGTCGCCACACCGGTGCTCGCGGGCCGGGTGGTCAATGACATTGTCGGTGGCTCCGCGCCCCGCGTCGTCATCCTGCTCGCGCTGGCCATCGGCCTGCTCGCCATTGTCGATGCCGCGCTCGGTGTGATTATCCGCTGGTTGTCGTCGCGGATCGGCGAGGGGTTGATCCTCGACCTGCGAACCTCGGTGTTCGATCATGTGCAGAAGATGCCGGTGGCCTTCTTCACCCGGACGCGGACCGGTGCGCTGGTCAGCCGATTGAACAGCGATGTGATCGGGGCACAGCGCGCCTTCAGCGATACCCTGTCCGGGGTGGTGACCAATCTGGTCACCCTGGCTCTCACCCTCGCGGTGATGATCGGGATTTCGTGGCAGATCACCTTGCTCGCGCTGGTGCTGTTGCCGGTCTTCGTGATTCCGGCACGACGCATGGGGGACCGGCTGGCCGATCTGCAGCGTGAGGCGGCCGGGCTCAATGCGGCCATGAGCACTCAGATGACCGAACGGTTCTCGGCACCGGGCGCGACATTGGTGAAGCTGTTCGGCCGGCCGCAGCAGGAGTCCAGCGAATTCGAGCTGCGGGCGCGGCGGGTGCGCGATATCGGCGTGCGCACCGCCATGTTGCAGACGGTATTCGTCACCTCGCTGACCCTGGTGTCGGCGCTGGCGTTGGCGCTGGTCTACGGCCTGGGCGGTTGGTACGCGCTGCGTGGACAGCTGGATGCCGGTGCGGTGGTGGCACTTTCACTGCTGCTGGCGCGGCTGTACTCACCGCTGACGGCGCTGGCGAGCGCTCGGATGGAGATCATGTCCGCGCTGGTGAGCTTCGAGCGGGTATTCGAGGTACTCGATCTGAAGCCACTGATCGAGGACGCGCCAGGCGCGGTCGCGGTGCCCGACGGCCCGGTCGCGGTGGAGTTGGACGAGGTCACCTTCGGGTACCCGTCCGCCGATAAGGTGTCGCTGGCCTCGCTCGAAGATGTCGCGACGCTGGATACCCGGGGCGGGGTCGAGGTCCTGCACAAGGTGTCACTGCGCGCCGAGCCCGGTCAATTGATCGCCCTGGTCGGATCCTCCGGCGCGGGTAAATCCACTATCGCCCAACTCGTTTCGCGGCTCTACGACGTGGACGGCGGTGCGGTGCGGTTGAACGGGGCCGATGTGCGCGAGCTGACCACCACCTCGATTCGGGATACGGTCGGTCTGGTCACCCAGGACGGTCACCTCTTCCACACCACGATCCGCGCGAATCTACTGCTGGCTCGACCGGAGGCGACCGAAGCCGAACTGTGGGATGCGTTGGACCGTGCCCGGTTACGCGATCTGGTGAACTCACTCTCCGATGGCCTCGACACGGTGGTCGGTGAGCGTGGCTACCGGTTGTCCGGCGGTGAACGTCAGCGCCTGACCATTGCCCGCCTGCTGCTCAAGCAGCCGCGGGTGGTAATCCTGGACGAGGCCACCGCTTCCCTCGACTCCACCTCCGAGGCAGCGGTACAGGAGGCCCTGGCCGAAGCCCTCGAAGGACGGACGGCCCTGGTTATCGCACACCGGCTTTCGACCATCCGCAATGCCGATCAGATCGTGGTGCTCGAACACGGCCGCATAGTGGAACGCGGAACCCACACCCAATTGCTCGCGGTCGGTGGGCGCTACTCGGAGCTGTACCGCACGCAGTTCGCCGACGACACCGAACCGGCTGCCGCCTGAACCATCCGATCACCAGGGGGCGCGGTGCCGATACGGCACCGCGCCCCTGCACTTTTCGACGCCTTCATCAATTGGGCCTCGAGCCGTCACCTGCCGTGGTTATTATGACTGAACAGTCAGTCATAATAGGAGTGCAGATGTCTCCCAAACGGGTCGACAAGATCGCGCGGCGACAGGAAATCCTCGACGCGGCGGTGCGGGTTTTCGCGCGAAAGGGCTTCGCCAGCTCACGAATCGACGATGTCGCCGCCGAAGCCGGTATCGCCAAGGGCAGCGTCTATCTGTACTTCGACAGTCGAGATGCCTTGCTGGGCGCGGCGTTCGAGCAGTACAGCGCCGACTCACAGGCGGTGGTTCGGCAGGCCCTCGCAGGCGATGCCCCACCACTGGACCGATTCGCCGACCTGGTGCGCGGGACCCTGGCGGTACTGGCGTCGGCCCCCGACCACGCCCGCATCCTGCTCGACCTCTGGGCCACCGATTTCATGAAGGATGTGTACCGCGAGCACCGCGGCACCATCTCCCGCCTGCTCGAGGAGATCCGCCCCGATCTGAGTGAAGCGCACGCGACAGTAATCGTCGGTGTCATCGAGGGCGTGCTCCTGCAATGGCTGGTCGATCCCGAGGTCCCGATAGCCGAACTGGCACAACCAATCCTGGATATCTGCATCGACGGCCTGCGGGAGCGAGCATGACCACCCGAAGCATCGGCGACCTTCTCATCGCCCCCGGAGCCAGCCGCGGCGAACAGCTCATCTGCTACACCACCGCCGCGCTCGGGGCCGCCGGGAGCACCGCCCTCGCGGTCCACGCGGATCTCTCCCTGCTGGCCGTCATCGTGATCGCGGTTATCGCCTTCGATCTGTGTGGCGGCGCGGTCGTCAATTCCACCGCCTCCGCCAAACGCCACTTCCACCGGGCGGGCCGCACCCATTGGCACCACCTGGGTTTCGTCGCGATCCACGTGCAACCGTTCATACTCGCGCTCGTCGTCCCCGAATTCCCTTGGTGCAGCGCGGCAGCCGTGTACCTGCTGGCCCTCGCGGGCGCGGTCACCATCCTCAGCACCCCAGCCGCACTACGCCGTCCCATCGCCTTCGCCTGGGTAACCCTCGCCCTGCTGTTCCCATTGGATACCCCCACCGCCCTGGTCTGGATGCCCCCGATCCTGCTGATCAAGCTCCTGCTCGCCCACCTGCAACCCGAAGAAGCGCGCAGGTGAAGAACGACGCGATGTTGCGGAAACGGCAAAGAAAGTTGCCGTGGGGGGAGCAGTGGCTAGCGTCGTGGGTATGGGCTCACACACGCATGAACACCGACACGGCGGACACGGACATTCCCATGGTGAGCATGGGCATACGCATGACGGGATCGACTGGTCGACGCGGATCGGGTATCTGCGGCGGGAGGATGCCGTGGCGGCCGAGGCCAATGCCGGGATCGCGGAACGGCTGGGCGGGGGATTGGCCGGTGGGGCGACGATTGTGGATATCGGATCCGGCGCGGGTGGGCAGGCGGCGGCGTTCGCGCGAACCCTGGCGGGACGTGGGGGTGGGCGGATCGTCCTGGTCGATGCGGTGCCGGAGCTATTGGATGCGGCGGGGGAGGCCGTGGCCGAGGCGCTCGGAGGCGGGGTCACGGGGGAGTCGGTCATTGTCGAGAAGGTGTGTGTCGACGCGGCTTCCGATGAGCTGCTGAAGCAGGTGCCGGAGGCGGATCTGGTGTGGGCCTCCCGGGTGGTGCACCATCTGCCCGATGAGCAGGCCGGGGTGGATCGGCTGGCCCGCTTGGTAAACAGCGGTGGGCTGCTCGCACTGTCCGAGGGTGGGCTGGCCACGCGGTACCTGCCGTGGGATACCGGCGTCGGGGAACCCGGATTGCAGGATCGACTCATTGCCGCCCGTGACCTCTGGTTCGCGCGGATGCGGGCCGAAATGCCGGGCGCGCAGCGAATGCCGTACGGCTGGGGGGCCGCGCTGTCGAAGGCGGGGCTCGCGGACGTGACGGCATTCAGTGCGCTCATCGACCATCCGGCGCCCGCCGCACCGGCGGTGCGCGAAGCGGTCGTGGAATGGCTGACAGCGCTGAGCGAACGTATGGACGAGGACCTCTCCGGAACCGACCGTGACGCGGTGCGGGCACTGCTCGATCCTGCGGCGGACACCTATGTCGGCGCTCGTGACGACATCTTCCTGCTCAGTGCCGCGACGGTATATCTGGGCCGCCGGCCCTGAGTTAGCCCCTACAGCAAGACATTTCAGGAACAGGTCCAAATAGAACTTCTAGATATCCGATCGGATGCAATGACGGTCCGATCGGATACCCCTGAAGTCCAAGAGGCTCTCCCAAAGAGCCGTTCGGACTAGTGCAGCGCTCAGAACTCTGCGGCAACCCCGAAGACCGTTCGACCGGAGTGGGTGCCCTCCAGGATCGACGCCAGGACCGCAGGCGAGTCCGTAATCGGAGCGTAGTTCTCGATAATCGAAAGGTGTTGCGGCTTCAGGTCTTTCGACATGCGTGCCCAGAGTTCGCGCCGGGCCGCGATGGGCATGTGCGCCGAGTCGATACCCAGCAGCGAGACGCCGCGCAAAATGAAAGGCATGACGGTGGTGGGAAGTTCGGGGCCGCCGGTGAGACCGCTGACCGCCACCGCACCACCGTATTTGATACTGCTGAGGATGTAGGCGAGCGAGCGGCCGCCGACACTGTCGACCGCACCGGCCCACAGCGCCTTGCCGAGCGGCCGGATCTTGGCGTCCGGATCCTCGGGCAGGCGGCCGATGACCGAATTCGCACCGAGGGTATCGAGCAGCTCGGCGGCGTCGGGCTTACCGGTGGACGCCACCACCTCGAAACCGAGTCCGGCGAGCATATCCACCGCCACACTGCCGACGCCGCCGGTCGCACCCGTCACCAGTACCGGGCCGGAATCCGGGGTGACGCCGCGGTCCAGCAGGGCCTGCACGCTCATGGCGGCGGTGAAACCGGCGGTGCCGAGGGCGGCGGCCTCGCGCGGCGTGAGCCCCTCCAGTTTCACCACCCATTCCGCCGGAACCCGGGCGTACTCCGCGAACCCGCCGTGATGCGCGACGCCGATGTCATAGCCGTGCGCTACCACCAGATCGCCGGGTGCGAAGGCCGGGTCCTCGGATACGGCCACCTCACCGGTCAGGTCGATACCGGGAATGATCGGGTACTCCCGCACCACCCCGCCGCGCGGCGTAATCGCCAGCGCGTCCTTGTAGTTCGCACCCGAGTAGTGCACCTTGATCATCACCGTGCCCGGGGCCAGGAAATCCTGGTCGACCTCCTCCCGGACCAGCTCGATACCGCTATCGGATTCGCGTGCCACCATCGCCCAGAAAGCCATGCGATCGAGCATAAGCCGCAGCGCCCGTCCCGCACGATGCTGATCTCCCAGGTAGCCTCGCCCCGGCAAACGAACTACCGAAGCCTTCGGGGGAGGACCATGCCGAACTTCACCAGGATCATCGCGGGATTCGCGATCGGTCTGATAGCCCTGGGGCTGACCACATCATCCGCATCCGCACAGCCCGATGCGCAGTACGCGCCCACCATGCTCATACTGGACGCCTCCGGATCGATGCAGCGGCCGGACCCGGCGGGCACCATGATGGACGCCGCCAAGAACGCCGTGCGCTCATTTGTCGGCTCCGCGCCCGATGCGGCCCAGGTGGGCCTGGCCACGTACGGCACCAGTACCGGCAATACCGAGGCCGAGAAGGCCGCCGGTTGTCAGGATGTGAGCATTCTGCGCCGGGCCGAGACCATCGACCGGACCGCACTGAACACCGCCGTCGACGGAATCCAGCCCAGAGGCTGGACACCCATGGGTACGGCGCTGCGCCAGGTCGCACAATCCCTGCCGGATTCCGGCGCGCGCTCCATCGTGCTCGTCTCCGATGGTGACGACACCTGTTCGCCGCCCGAACCCTGTGATGTGGCACGGGAATTGAAGCAGCAGGGCCTCGACCTGGTGGTACACACCATCGGCTTCGCTGTTGACGACAAGGCGCGCACCCAACTCGACTGTGTCGCGAAAACCACAGGCGGCACCTATAGCGATGCGGTGGACGGTCCTGCGCTGGAACGGATTCTGCCGAAGGTCAGTACCGCCGCACTGCGGAAGTACGAGGCGACCGGCAGCCCGATCACCGGAACCGCGAATTACCACGAGGCACCCGTTGCGGCACCGGGCCAGTACCTGGACAGCATCGGACAGCGGGAGACCCGGTACTACGCGGTCGACGTCCCGTTGGACGCTACGGCGTACTTCACCGGCATTGTCTCGTTCCCGCGATTGGCGAATATCTCGTCCGTCGACGACTTCAACCGGTTCGACTTGAGGGTCTATGGCAAGGACGGTCAGGACTGCCGCGCGGCGGAACACGAACAGGCATCGCGGTCCAGCGACGGCGTCACGCTGACAATCAGTAAGACCTGGGACGGTGCGACCAAGGTAAGTAAGAGTCAGGGCGGTACGAGCAAGTACTGCACCGGCGCTGGCCGGTATTACTTCGCACTGACATGGGACAAAATCTCCGACGGTGTGCCCGAACGGCTGCCGCTCGAGCTGCTCGTCGGAATCGAGTCCGCCACAACCGATCCCGGTCCTGTCGCGGTACTTCCGACGACCGAGTTCGTCGAACCGACCGGAGACCCGACACCGGTTACCGGCGGCGGATCCTTCAATGTCGCAACCACTCTCGATGATTCCGGCCGCTACACCGATACTCTGCGGCCGGGCGAATACG
Organism: Nocardia uniformis NBRC 13702; assembly: GCF_001613345.1. Taxonomy (GTDB): domain Bacteria; phylum Actinomycetota; class Actinomycetes; order Mycobacteriales; family Mycobacteriaceae; genus Nocardia; species Nocardia uniformis. Next base: position 71,658 of record NZ_BDCE01000005.1, read on the forward strand.
TCTTCTACCGGGTCCGGCTGAACTGGGGTCAGGGTCTGGCATATCGAGTGCACTTCGAGGCCAATGGCGAACGCGGCACCGATGTCACCTCGAACATCACCACGACGCTGTATTCGCCGCTGGCCCACGAAATCGATATGGATTCCTTCGTTTACACCGGTCGCGACGGTGTGCTGCCCTCCCATGACCCGTCCATGGCGACGGTGCCGATCCGCTACAACAACCGCCAAGCCGATAAAGCCGAGGTACGGAAGCAGGCGTTGGCGGGGTGGTACTACATCGCGGTCAAACTGGGTTCCACCGCATCCGAGGGCGGCAATACGCCGGTGCCGATCCGGTTGCACCTCACCGTGTCCGGCGATCAGGAGGCCGGGCCGACCTACGCGGAGGGGACCGCCAATGGCGTGCTCGGCGATGACAAGTCCCCGACCTCGAAATCGCCCGGTGAATCCGAGGTCACCATGGCCGAACGCGAGGGCGAACCCTCGAACAACGTGCTCATGATCGCCGCGATCGGGGGCGTGGGCGTTGCCGTGCTCGCCGCGATCGCCCTCGTACTCCTCAGGAGGCGCCGCGGCTGATAGCACTCGGCCCGGCGAAACTATTTCGCACCAACGGGATCCGGCTTCGCCGGAGACGGTGAAGCCGGATCCCGTTGGTGCGGCCCTCAGGAGAAGTTCGGCGAACGCTTGCCGAGGAAGGCGGCAATGCCCTCCTGGCCGTCGGCACCGTCCGCGCAATCGGCGATGAAGGTGGCCTCGGTGCCCATCTGCTCCTCGAGGGTGTGCGCGTAGGTGACCAGCAGCAGCTTCTTGACGTGGGCGTTGGCGGATTTCGGGCCCGCGGCGAAACGCTCGGCGAGTTCATCCACCGTGGCGGCGAGTTCCGCGTCCGGGACCACGCGGTGCAACAGACCCCAGTCGAGCGCTTCGGCGGCCGACAGCGTGCGGTTCTCGAGCATGAGCTGCTGAGTGCGGCGCACGCCGATCAGGCGGGGCAGGTAGTAGGACGCACCGCCGTCCGGGCTCAGCCCCGCACGGGTGTAGGCCATGGTGAAGGACGCGGATTCGGCCGCCACCACCAGATCACCGGCGACCGCCATACTGAAGCCCGCACCGGCGGCGGTGCCGTTCACACCCACGATGAGCAGGGCGTCCATCCGGGCGAATAGCGACATCGCCTCGTGCAGATCATCGGCGAGGGCCTTCACATACGCGCCCATACCGTCGTCCTTGGCAGCGGCCATGGCCTTCAGATCGCCACCGGCGGAAAAGAAACGCCCCGCGCCGGTCAGGGTTACGACCTTGATGGTGGGATCGTCGGCGCACAGCCCGGCGGCGGTGGCCAACTCCCGGCCGACCACCTGGTTGAGGCCATTGGCGGCTTCGGGCCGGTTCAGGGTGATGCGCGCGATGCTGCCGGTCCGCTCGAACCGGATCGTCTCGAACTCGCTCATGAGTGGAATACCTTCCGTCGCTCTCGGGACCCAGCATGGCAAACCCCACT
>NZ_BDCE01000006.1 GCF_001613345.1 Nocardia uniformis NBRC 13702
AATCCGACTCCCCGGTGCCCTCGAGGGCTACGCCCGAATCCCCAACCCACCGGACGGCACCGGTCCTCGGCGCATCCGACTCTGGAGGCTGGCAGGGGCTTCGCCCTGAACTCCCGACAACCTGAGCCGGGTGGTATTGCCTCGGCAAACCATCGCAGCGGCGGCTCGGTTTCGGAGTGGGTATCGGGGGCATAACGGTTCGTGTCCGGAAGGGGTGGGGCGTCGTATGCTCGGGCCCAGTTTTTCGTGGAGGAGCATTGGTGAGCGGTTCCGAGGGGCAGCGGCGGACGGCGGCTGTGAAATCCGATCTGTTGGAACTGCGCTCGGGCGGGGGGCGGCGGAAAGTCAATGGGCAGTGGGCGGTTCCGCCGCGGATTGTCGCGGATATGCCATCCGGCTCTGTCACAGTCGATTTCACGCGGGCGTTCTGTCCGCATCGGGAGATCGATATGCGGGTTGCCGTCGGAGCGGGGACCGTGCTGTTGATTGTCCCGCGCGGGTGGCGGGTGCACCTCGACGAGGTGCGAACCGACGGTGGACGGGTAGTGAATCGGGTGAAGCAGCGGGCCTTTCCCGGTGCGCGGGTGATACGGGTGTCCGGTCAGGTGGAGTCGGGCGTGGTGAAGGCGCGCTACCCGTACCGATACCTGTGGGCAGTGCTGAAGGGCCGCGCCCGGGCCTGAGCTGAATTCCGAAAGCCGGTTCCGATCGGGATCAGGGGTCTTGTGCCGCCCACGAAACAGAACTAAATTCTGGATATGAAGATTCGAGATCGGTTGCTGCTGGCAGCCGAGCGACAGTTCGCCGAGCAGGGTGCGCTGGATGCCACACTGAATCAGATTCGGGATGCGGCGGGGGCCAGCGTCGGCGCGCTCTACCACCACTTTCCGGATAAGGCCGACCTGTATCGACAGGTGTGGAGCAATGCGCTCGCCGACTATCAGCAGCACTTCTGGCAGGCGATCGGCGATAGCGTCGATGCCGAATCGGGGGTGCGGGCGGGGGTGCTCGAGCATTTGCGGTGGGTCACCGAGAACCAGTACCGCGCAAAGGTTCTCACCTCCGCTCGACCACCGGGCGTGCGGGAGAGCGAGAGCAATCGGGAGTTCCTGCGCAATGCCGCGCGCTGGTGGCGCACCCATGCCGGCTACGGCATCGTGCGCGACCTCGACTTCGATCTGCTGTACGCACTGTGGCTCGGCCCCGCGCAGCAGTACTCCCGCATGTGGCTGGGCGGGGAAATCGTCACCGCGCCAACCGAAGTGGCCGGGGTACTGGCCGATGCCGCCTGGCAGGCACTGCGTACACCACGCACCGACGACCACGGAGACCACCCATGACCGTCACGCTCGACCTCGATTCGGCCCGCCAAGTCCTTGCCGCCCAACCCTTCAGCCAGTTGGTAGGCGCGGAGATCACCGCCTTCGGTGACGGATCGGCCACCCTGGAGATCCCCATTCGCCCGGAGCTCGGGCAGCAGTTCGGCTATGTACACGGCGGCGTGCTGTCCTACGCGGCCGACAATGCCCTCACCTATGCGGCCGGAACGGTGTTGGGGGCCAATGTCCTTACGGGTGGATTCACCATTACCTACCTGCGTCCAGCCAGCGGTGCGCGGCTGCGCGCGATCGCCAGCGTGACCGGAGCAACCCGTCGGCAAGCGGTGTGCCACTGCGAAATCTACGCCGTTGACGCGCACGGCGACCAGGTGCTGTGCGCCGTCGCACAGGGCACCACCCGGTCGGTGGACCGTGAACTCGATACCGGTGGCCGCAGCTGACCAGGGATTATCAATGAAATGCCTACGCGCCACACATGTTTCATGTGAAACACGTGTGGCGCGTAGGCTTTCCGCGAGGCAGCTACCTCAGGCGCTGGCGGCCAGCTTCCGCCCATCCAGCGCCGGTTCAGCAACCGGCTCGATGGCGTAGGCCAGGATTTCGGCCACGTCGGCGACGGGGCGGACATCCAGGGCGGCCAACACCTCGGCGGGGACCTCGTCCAGATCCGGCTCATTGCGGGCCGGGATGAACACGGTCTTCAGGCCATTGCGCTGTGCGGCCATCAACTTCTGCTTGACCCCACCGATCGGCAGCACCCGACCGTTCAGCGTGACCTCACCGGTCATACCGACATCCGAGCGCACCTGCCGACCCAGCGCCAGCGACACCAGGGCGGTGACCATGGTGACGCCCGCCGAAGGACCGTCCTTCGGCACCGCACCCGCCGGGAAGTGGATGTGGATATTGCGATCGAGGACCTTCGGTTCGATACCGATCTCCTCCAGGTGGGAGCGCACGTAGGTGAGGGCGATCTGCGCCGACTCCTTCATGACATCACCCAGTTGACCGGTCAGCGCCAGCGAACGCTCACCCTCGGCGGCATTGGCCTCGATGTAGAGGACATCGCCACCCATACCGGTCACCGCGAGTCCGGTCGCCACACCGGGGACCGCGGTGCGTTCCACGCCATCCGGGGTGAAGCGCGGTCGGCCCAGGTATTCCTTCAGATCCCCGAGGTCGATGGTCAGCGAAGTCGCCTTCTCGTACCCCAGTGACATATCGTAACCCAGTCCGGCGGTGACGATTTCCTCGAAATCGTCCGAGGACAGTCGAGTCGCCGCCTTGCGCAGCGCCTTCGCGAGCAACCGCTCCAGCTGTCGCACACCGGCTTCCCGGGTGTAGTTGGCCGCGATCTCCCGCAGTGCCGAGTCCGTGATCGACACCTCCTCGGCGGTCAGCGCGTTGCGCTCCAACTGCCGGGGGATGAGAAAGTCTCGGGCAATGGCCACCTTGTCGTCCTCGGTGTAGCCGTCCACGGTGATCAATTCCATGCGGTCCAGCAGCGGGCCGGGAATCGTGTCCAGCACATTCGCGGTCGCGATGAACAGCACGTCGGACAGGTCCAGATCCAGGTCCAGGTAGTGGTCGCGGAAGGTGTGGTTCTGCGCCGGGTCCAGGACCTCGAGCAGCGCCGCTGCCGGATCACCCCGGAAATCGGAGCCGACCTTGTCGATCTCGTCCAGCAGGACAACGGGATTCATCGATCCCGCCTCCTTCATGGCGCGCACGATCCGACCGGGCAGCGCACCGACGTAGGTGCGCCGGTGACCGCGGATCTCAGCCTCGTCGCGCACGCCGCCGAGGGCGACGCGAACGAACTTGCGGCCCAGCGCCCGTGCCACCGATTCACCCAGCGAGGTCTTACCCACACCGGGCGGGCCGACCAGCACCATGACCGCGCCCGAGCCGCGACCGCCCACGACCTCCAATCCGCGCGAGGCCCGCCGGGCGCGCACGGCCAGGTACTCGACCATGCGGTCCTTCACCTCGTCCAGACCGTGGTGGTCGGCGTCGAGGACGGCGCGGGCGGCCGAAACATCGGTGCTGTCTTGGGTTTTCACCGTCCACGGCAGTTCGAGAACGGTATCGAGCCAGGTCCGGATCCATCCCGTCTCCGGACTCTGATCACTGGACCGTTCCAGGCGACCGACCTCACGCAGTGCGGCCTCGCGAATATCGTCCGGCAGCTCGGCATTCTCGACCCGGGTGCGGTAGTCCTCCGCGCCGTCGGGCTCGTCCTCGCCCAGCTCCTTGCGAATCGCGTTGAGCTGCTGGCGCAGTAGGAATTCGCGCTGCGTCTTCTCGACGCCCTCGCGCACATCCTCACTGATCTTCTCGCTGATCTCGCTCTCGGCGATATGCGCCTTGGTCCACTCGATCAGCTTGGTCAAACGCGCTGCGGTATCCGGAGTTTCGAGCAGCTCCCGCTTCTGCGCATCGGAGATGTAGGTCGCCCACCCGGCCGCATCGGCAATGGTGGACGGATCTTCGAGCTGGTTCACCGCATCGATGACCTGCCACGCCTCCCGACGCTGCAGCACCGCCACGACCAGCTTCTTGTATTCATCGGCGAGTTCTCGGGTGCGCCCATCGGCGGCGGGGGTATCGACCTCTTCGGCCTCCACCCACAGCGCCGCCCCGGGCCCGGTCACACCGTGCCCGATCTTCGCGCGCCGCTCGGCCTTCAACACCGCGGCGGGCGCACCGCCCCGCATGCGGCCGACCTGTTCGATGGTCGCCACCACGCCGTAGGAGGCATAGCCCTCGTCCAGCCGAGGAGCGACCAACACCTGGTTGACCTTCCCGGCACGCGCGGCATCAATGGCGGCCTGCGCGGATTCGTCCAACTCGATCGGCACGACCATGCCGGGCAGCACGATCGGATCGGTCAGGAACAGGACCGGCAGGTTCTGAGGTGTAGTCACGTCTTCGACCCCTTCCAAGGTTGAGCGTTATCTACTCAACCTGGCGCCCCGTGGTCTTGTTCCGATCTTCCGTTCGCCGACGGTGAACGCGTCGCGGGGTGGGAATCGGTCAGTGCGCGGGGTGCAGCTCCATGGTGCAGCACTTCACACTGCCGCCCGCTTTGAGGAGTTCGGCGAGGTCTATGCCGATGGGGAGGTAGCCGCGGTCGCGGAGTTGGGCGGGGAGGGTGGTGGCCCGGCCGGTGAGGAAGACGTGGTAGCCGTCGCAGACTCCGTTGAGGCCCAGGACATTCGCGTCCGCGTCGGTGGCGATGAGGGCGTCGGGGTAGAGGGCGGTGAGGAGGCGGATGCTGTCCGGGGTGAAGGCGGGGGGATAGAAGGCGATGGTGTCGCCGAGGGGCATGAGAGCGGTGTCGAGGTGGTAGAAGCGGGGGTCCACCAGGTCCAGGGAGATGACCGGGCGGTCGAAGAATTTCTCGGCCTCACGGTGCGCGGCGTGCGAGGTGCGGAAGCCGGACCCGGCCAGGATGCGATTGCCCACCACGGCGAAATCGCCTTCACCCTCATTGGTTTCGGTGGCCGCGTGCACCCGCGTCAGGCGCTGATCGGTGAGCCAGCGGTGGTAGGCCGGACCTTCGGCGGCGCGCTCGGCATTGGCGAAGCGGGCCGAGAGCGCACGTTCACCGATAACCAGGCCACCATTGGCGGCGAAGACCATATCGGGCAGGCCGGGCTCACCGGCAATGGTTTCGACGCGGTGGCCGTGGCGTTCGAAGGTGGCGCGCAGGGTGTCCCACTGCGCCAGCGCGAGGTCACGATCGACGGGGGAGGTAGCGTCCATCCACGGATTGATGGCGTAATAGACGTCGAAGTGGTCGGGACGACACATGAGGTAGCGCCGCGGGGTGGGACGGCGGGCACCGGAGGGTTCGGGGGCTCGGAGGGTGGCTAGCGATGTCAACGGGACTCCTCCGAATCGACGACACAACGTTGACACGAACGTATTGGGCGTAGCGTTGCGTGGAGAACCACGATTCGTTGCGTAGATTTCCCCGAAAGCAGCGAATCGTTGTTTACCCGGAAGAGGGCGCATCCATGGACGAGATCGACCGGCGAATTCTCGGCCACCTGCTGCGGCAGGCGCGCGCATCGTTCCAGGAAATCGGCGCGGTGGTCGGGCTGTCGGCCCCGGCGGTGAAGCGGCGCGTGGACAAACTGGTGGCCAGCGGGCAGATCACCGGGTTCACGGCCATGGTCAATCCGACCGCGCTGGGCTGGCGGACCGAGGCCTACGTCGAGGTCTACTACCGCGACAACATCACCCCGGCCGAATTGCGCCGCAGCCTGGAACCGATTCCTCAGGTGGTGGGCGTGTGGACCATCGCGGGTGAGGCCGACGCGCTGGTACATGTGATGGCGACCGATATGGCCGAGATCGAGCGGACCGTCGAGCGCATTCGGGAGAACAGCCGGGTCGGCCGCACCCGCAGCAATATCGTCATGTCGCGGATTCTGGAGCGGCCGCGCACCTGATCATTGCTCGATGCATATATCTTCGGCCGACGGGAGTGGCGATGACGGATATGCGGCTACCGCGCCTCCTGGGCGTGGCAACCCCGGGCCGCGCGGACGTCGTCGAGTCGGGGGCACAATGGGGCAATGCCCGCCGGCCCCGCTCCCCGTGACGACGCGGCCGGATATACGGTGCGCGCGGTAGCCGAACGTCTCGGCATACCGACCGCCACGCTTCGGAGCTGGAACCAGCGCTACGGGATCGGACCGGATCGGCATGAACCGGGGCGGCATCGGCTCTACTCGGAGGCCGATATCGCCGTTCTGGAACGCATGATCGCCCGGGTGCGGGCTGGTGCCAGCCCAGGCGGAGCGGCCGAGACGGTACGCGGTCCGCGCCCGGCACGTGGTGATATTTCGCCACTACTGGCCGCCGCTTTCGCCCTCGATACGAGAACGGTGTCCCGCCTGGTCACCGCCCATGTGCGGGAGTTCGGCGTAGCCGACACCTGGAATGACCTGTGCCGCCCCGCATTCGCCGATATCGTCGCGCGGCAGGGCAGCGGTGAGGGCTGCGTGGATGTGGAACATCTGCTGTCGTGGTGCATCACCTCGGTGCTGCATCGCACGAATCCGCCGCCGGAAACCGTGGATCCGGCCACGGTGGTACTGGCCTGCACCAGCGGCGAGGCACACGCACTACCGCTCGAGGTCTTGCGCGCGGCGCTGGCCGAACACGGGGTGGGCGCGCATATGCTCGGGGCCGATGTTCCGACGGAGGCGCTGACCGATGCGCTTCGCCGCCTGAAAAGCGGAGCCCGCGTGGTGCTCTGGTCGCAGGCCGAGCCGACCGCGCGAACCTCGGCGATACGCGTCTGTACCGCCGCTGCTGCCGACGTCTATGTCGGCGGCCCCGGTTGGGAGGCCGTTATCCTGCCGGAGGCCGTCGTGCGCGTCGAGAGCCTGAGCGAGACGGTCGACCGCCTGCTCTGATCCACCGGTTCGCCCACACCCCCGCCGCACCGAACACCCAAATCGCGGTCGCCGATGCGAAATCGATGTTCAGCTACTGCTAACCGGCGGCGGCGTGTCCGCTGCCGTCGGCCGGTTTCCCAGCAGATGCCGCAGCGTCCGATCGAGATCCGCTGTGCGGAAACGATGTTCGGCAACCGCGAGTCGTAACGGGTCCACGCGCTGACTGGCCGCCGCGAGCTCGCGCGCACCCTGCGCGCCGAGCAGTAGCGCCGGTCCGAACTTCGGTACCGGCAGCAGCGCCGGTCGATGGAGTACCGAGGCCAGTGTGCTGGTGTACTCGCTATTGCGCACCGGGTGCGGGGCCACCGCATTCACCGGGCCGGACAACGAGTTGTCCCACAGCGCACGGTGATACACATCGATCAGATCGTCGATTCCGATCCAGGACAGCCACTGGTGACCGTCACCGATCCGACCGCCGAGGCCCAGGGCGAACAGTGGACGGAGCAGACGCAGGGTGCCACCCCGTGGAGTTTGCACAATGCCGGTGCGGATCCGCACCACCCGTGCCCCGGCTTCGGCGGCCGGCGCGGTCGCGGCCTCCCACGCTTCGACGACATCGGCGAGGAAACCGTCGCCGCGACCGGTGTCCTCGGTGAGTATCTCGTCGCCGCGGTCGTAGCCGTAGTAGCCGATGGCCGAGGCGCTGACCACGGTGGGTACACCCGCGCGGGCGGCGAGTTCGGCCAACGCACGGGTGGGGCCGATGCGGCTGTCGCCGATATCGCGCTTGTGCTGCTCGGTGAATCGGCCCGCGATCGACGCGCCGGCCAGGTGCACCACCGCGTCGATACCGTCGAACAGGTCCGGTGCGGGATCGGACGGATTCCATTGCCGCTCAGTGGAATTACGCGGGGCGTGTCGAACGAGGCGAATTACGGTGTGGCCACCGGTACTCAGGAAAGCGGTCAGGGCCGTACCGACCAGACCGGATGCGCCGGTGACGGCGACGGTCGACGGCGCGAAGTCGTGCGCGGCGGCGAGCCGGTGCGCGGCGAGGTCACCGGCCAGCTGCCGGTACCGGTAGTCGAATGTCGAGCGCAGCGCTGCGGCCGGGACCGGGGTGTCGACCTTGTCGACTACGCGCGTGTGCTCGGCGTCCACCGCCTCGAAATCGTGGGTGTGCCGCCATCGCACCGCGAGCCCCATCGGTAGCGAGGCGGGGCCGTCGGTCGCAACCTGGTCGACGAATCGATGCGGTGGGTCGTAGGCGCTCGGGTCATGCTGTGCGACCCAGCGCAGCCCACCGGGTAACGCCAGCACGGCCTGCCCGTCGGCCAGCGAGCTTGCCTCTTCCACCAGCGACATCGGCTGCCAAGGCGGTGATAGTCGACTGAATGCGCCGGGCCGTGCGAACCAGTCGAAGACTTCGACCAGCGGTGCCTCGACAGTGCTCGAACACTCGATGCCCATCCCTCGACTGTAACCACTCGAGTTCGAAGCGCAACGTTCTTGCATCGTTTCGCTGACAGCGGGAGCCATGCGCCTTGGCTACGAGCCCGATCCAACAGATCACGCAGCTGTGCGGGCTCGTAGGGGAGTTCCGGATCGACCCCTCCGAGACCCGTGCGCGGCATCTCGAATGAGCAGTGGCAGATCCAGATTCGAAAGAGCGTCAGCGTGCCGCCCGCCCGCCCGGCCTACCATGTCGCCGAGGGGACTATCGATCATCTGGAGGAACCGATGACCATGCTGGCCGCGCGACTGCATCTGGGACCGCAGCGACGACTGGAACTCGAAGAGGTTCCGATCCCCGAACCGGGCCCGGACCAGGTGCTGGTCAAGGTGGAAGCCGCCGGGGTATGCCTGTCGGACGTACACCTCATCGACGGAACCCTGACGCCACTGTTCCTGAAGGGTGATGTGGTGACCCTCGGACACGAGGTGGCGGGCACGGTGCACACCCTCGGACCGAATGTCACGACCGCGCGGGTCGGGGATCGAGTGTTGTTGCAGGCCGGGGAGCTTCGCAATGGCGCGACCTTCACCCGGGGCGTCGATTACGACGGCGGGTGGGCCGAGTACACGCTCGCGCGCGTCGATACCCTGGTGCCGATTCCGGATGAGCTGCCATTCGAGCAGGCCTGCTTCATTCCGGACGCGGTTTCCACACCATGGGCGGCGATTACCGCTACCGCCGAGGTGAAACCGGCGGAACCGGTGGGTGTTTGGGGGGTCGGCGGCCTCGGGGCGCACGGGGTGCAGCTGCTGCGCGTCATCGGCGCCGCACCGATTATCGCCGTCGATCCGCTTCCGGCCGCGCGGGAACGGGCGCTGGAACTCGGTGCGGACTTCGCCTTCGATCCCACCGATCCCGCACTGCGACAGAAGATCTGGGCCGCGAGCGGTAGCGGGCTCGCCGCCGCGTTCGATTTCGCCGGGGTCGCGGCGGTCCGTGAACAGGCCGTGACCTGCCTGGCGCCGCAGGGACGTCTGGTACTCGTCGGACTCACGGATAAGCCGATCAGCATTACCGGCGGGACGGCGTTCAGCTTCTTCCAGCAGCAGCTGCGCGGGCACTACGGATCGGCGCCGGAGCACGTCACGCAATTGGTGCGGCTGCAGGGGCTGGGTCGGATCGACTTCGCGCGCTCGGTCAGCGCGGTGGTGCCGCTGGCGGATGCCGCCAAGGCCGTCCACGCGCTGGAAGCCAAGGAGGGCAATCCGATCCGGATCGTGCTCCGGCCCTGAGGGTGTGGATTCCGGCCAAAGCACGCCGGAATGACGGGATGGCGGGGGAATCAGGCGAGGCGGCGGTGGAAGGCCGTGGTCGATTCGCCGCTGGCGAGGTTCACGGTGACCACCTCGAGATCGGCCGCGCCCGCATCCAGGTTCAAGACCATGAAGCCGAGGTCCTCGTAGTTCTCGTACAGGGCCGGATTCGGGGCTTGCCCCTTGGCGCGGTCACCGTGAATGGATTTGGCGGCCGCACCGGAGATGAGCTGGCGGGTACCCCTGGTGTCCACGGTCGGGTCCAGCACCTGAAGCGAGTGGTCGTGGCCGGAGAAGAGGAACTGACAGCGGCCGAGCACGTGGTTCTCGAAGAAGCGTTTCACGTGAATCCCGTTGATGGGCTCGATATTCAAGCCCTCGTAATTGCCCGCGTTCCCATGCCCGCCATTGTTGAGGTACGGGTGGTGGGTGAGGACGATCTTCCACTCGGCGGTCGAATCCGCGAGCGCGCGATCGAGCCAGGCGGCCTGCTCGGTCATGAACTGACCGTCCGCCGCCCAGTAGGGCGCGAATACCGGCGGCAGATAGGCGGCGATGGGATTCAGGTCCAGGACGAAGAATTCGACCAGCGGCTGCTCCTGCGGGATTCGCACCGAGTAATAGCGAGACGGCATGTACCACCGCGCCGAACGCGCGTGATAGGCCACCTCATGGTCACCGCGCAGCAGCCAGCCGCCGTCACCCGGCAGGACCGAACTGTTGTCGTGATTGCCCTGCACCATGAGCCACGGGAAATCCAGGCCGTGGTTGGGATCCTCGAATTTGGCGGCGAATTGGGCGTCGTCATCGGACCAGGGGCCGGATTCGTAGACATTGTCGCCCAGTCCCAGCGCCAGCGAGAAGGGTGTGCTGGCGTGCCGGGCGCGCATGGCGTCGGCGACCTGCCACTGCGGGCGCGCGCCGGTACCCGCGTCACCGGTAACGAGAATGCGCAGCGACGAGCCGGTGGGAAGGGGCGACTTGACGAGGCCCTCGACGGGTGCGGCAGGCGCGACCCCGGTCAGCGAGGCGACTCCGGTGACGCCCGCTACTGCGGTGGCTCCGGCAAGAAAGCCGCGGCGATCCACACTCAATTTCCCTCACCCTTCGTCGTCTTGGTCGACCGACCAAAGTATTCACCGCGTGAGCAGACCTCGCGCGACTAGCCCGAAAACAGCGGCCGACCCTTTTGACAGCACCCGATGCCGGTGAGAGTGTTAGCCACACTATTTCTCACCACCGGCACGGCTGCAGGGGGACGCTGCGATGACGATACTGGCCTCGGGGCTCTTCATTGATTGGGAGCAACTCACCGGCCAGCCGAAACTCGTCGTCGACCTGGTGAGTTTCGCGCTCTTCGCCGGTGTCGCCGGGTGGCTCACCAACTGGACCGGCGTGCTCATGCTCTTCTGGCCGATCCACTTCAAGGGCTTCCGCATTCCGGGCCTCGATATTCTCTACCCCTACTTCCCGCGCCGGGTCCAGGTGCTGCCGACCTTCTCTCCGGATGGCAAAGAACTCGGATTCCAGGGCTTCATTCCGGCCCGCGCCGAGAAGATGGCCAGTATCTGTGTGGACAAGGCGCTCATGCGGATCGGCAGTCCCCGCGATTTCATCCACGAACTCGACCTCGAGGGTATTGCCGACTACATCGCCGAGATCGCGCGCAAACAGGTCGAGACAATCGTCGACGAGATCATGAACCGGGAGAACCCGGAGCTGTGGGCCACCGCACCGCGCGCGGTGCGGCAGATCATCTACCAGCGGGTGGAGCGCGAACTGCCCGCGCTGGCACGGCTGTCCTTCAAACACCTCGGCGATAATGTCGACCAGCTCATCGACATCAAGGATTTCGTCATCCGGTACCTGCGGGACAACCCGTACATCCTCAAGGACCTGACGACCACCATCGCCGCTCCCGAACTGAAGTTCATGGTGCGCATCGGCTTGCTCGGCGCACCCTTCGGTGTGCTGCTGGCGCTGTATCTGAGTGTGCATCACGACATTGCGGTAATCGGCTGGCTGCCCAGCTGGTTCATTGTGCTGGCGGTGTCGGCGGCCATCGGTGTAATCGTCAATGTCATTGCCGTCAAGATGGTGTTCGAGCCCGGTGATCCACAGCCGCGCTACAAGTATCTGTGGAAGCAGGCGCTGCTGGCCAAGCGGCAGCCCGAGGCGGCCGAGGATTTGGCACATATCCTCGCCTACCAGGTGCTGACCCTGCCGAATCTGGCCAAGGAACTGCTCGACGGACCCAATGGCGATAAGACCCGGCAGCTACTGGAACGGCTCATCTCCGAATCCATCCACCGCCAGCTGGGTCCGGCCACCTCGATGGTGCGCGCCGCGTTCGGTCGGCGGCAGTTCGACAATCTGAAGGTCGGGGCGGTCGGCGCGGCGGTGGGACTCGCCCCCAGCCTGGTCGAGGACGAGGCCTTCGCGGCCGAACAGGCCGAGAAGATCAATGAATTCGCCGCCCGAAAGCTCCAGCAGCTCACTCCTGGCGAATTCATGGAGATGTTCTACGCCTCCGTGGAACAGGACGCCTGGCTGCTGTACCTGCACGGTGCGATACTCGGCCTGGGCGTCGGCGCCATGCACCTAATCCTCTTCGGCTGGTAGCACGACGACAGCGAAAACCAGCACGCGTGCTTGCATTTTCCGCACCCCGCTGCGATGCTAGCGATCACGAACGCGACAACTGATTTCGCAACGGTAGGGGTAACTCCCCGGGTACGCCCACAATCGGTTCGGCACCCAACCGCCGGCACGCGTGCATAAATATCAACGGCTCTCAGCCCCGCGCTGAAGATTCGGAGAGGCGGAACTGTGGACATAGAGGCACTGCTCGGTGATTTCACCGCCGAGTGCGAAGACCTGGACCGATTGGTCGCCGACCTCGATCCCACCGAATGGCAGCGGCCCACGCCCGCGCCCGGCTGGAGCATTGCCCATCAGATCGCCCACCTCGCCTGGACCGACGAGGTCGCACTGCTGTCGGCCACCGATAGCGCCACGTTCGCCGCACTGGTGGAAGCCGCCGCACCAAAAGCGCTCACCTTCGTGGACGAGGCCGCCGAGGCGAAGGCCACCACACCTGCCCCGGAACTGCTCGCCGAATGGCGCACCCGGCGAACGGCTTTGGTCGAGGCGCTGCGCAATGTTGCCGCCGGCACCAAACTTCCGTGGTTCGGCCCGCCCATGAGCCCGGCCTCCATGGTCACCGCGCGGCTCATGGAGACCTGGGCGCACGGACAGGATGTCGCCGACGCACTCGGCATCGAACGCACACCGACCGCGCGAATTCGCCATATCGCCCATCTCGGCGTGCGCACCCGCAACTACGCCTACCTGGTGCACGGACGTACCGCACCGGCCGAGGACTTCCGCGTCGAACTCGCCGCACCCGACGGCAGCGTGTGGACCTGGGGGCCGGAGGCTGCGACACAGCGAATCACCGGATCTGCCTTGGATTTCTGTCAGCTCGTCACCCAGCGCCGCCATATCGACGACCTGGCGCTCCATGCCGTCGGCCCGGATGCCACCGAATGGCTCACCCTCGCACAGGCTTTCGCCGGTCCCCCCGGAAAAGGCCGAACGGCAGGTCAGTTCGCCTGACCTGCCGTAACCTCCGACCCCCGGAACGGGAGCGGGCGAGCGTCACCGTTGATGCGCCGTGCCTGGTGCCGACCGGACGCCGTTGGCCGGAGGTTTTCGATGGCAGTCGAAAATGACGCTCGCCAGCTATCGAAATATTTACCCCCGCGCCGGCTTCCGGAAACCCCCGCGATACCCCGTTTGCCGAGCTGTGATCCTGCTCTCATCGTGAACTGGTGTAACCGCGCGGCACCGTAACCTGGACGCGCGTACGACTTTCAATGGTGCGGGTCGTTCGCTGCAGGGGAGCAGGGGAGTAGGGAAAGGACCGCACCAATGTCGCAGTACGTCGCGACGCGGAGCGCGACCGCCCGGAAAGCTCGGCGCGCCGCACAGATTCTCCGTCACACCGCAGTTGTCACCGCGGGCATGACCAGTATCGGCCTCACCGTCGCCGCGGGTAGCTATATCGCCAATGAGATGGCGGCGGCGCAGCGGCCCGAAGCCGCGATCGCCGCACCACCCGCACCGAACCAACCCACCTGGAATCCCGGGCCGGGCGGGAGCGTCGACCGTGTCGATATCGCGCCCATTGCCGAAAGTATCGGGCTCGCATCGATCTTCGCCGCCTTGCCCCGCGAATCCACGGTGCTGGTCGACGAGCCTTCCGCCGGCGCAGCGGATCGGCAGCAGCCGAATTCGCCCGGATTCACCGGAAATCTGCGGCTGGGCACTACCTACCTGGGCGCGCAAGTCGTTCCGGTACTACGCAATTCGGTCGCAGTCACACTGGACACCAATGTGTTCGGCACGGTCATCGACATGGTTCTACCCAGCGGGGTAGCTGAACAGCTCGACATCGGCCCGGCCGGAACCACCCGGCTGCACACCGAATTCGATATGAAGCGCGGTGAGGTGACACTGGTCGTCTCCGATTCAGCGCTCGGCAGGGTCGGTGTACAGCTGGCACGCCACCCAGCACCGGCCGCCACCAACGCGGAGGAGCCGGTTCCCGAGCGAGTGGAGAGCACGCCGTCACCGGAAGCGATCGATACGGCGGGCACCGATCGTGCGGTGCCATCCGATACGCGGGAGCTAGAACATCCCGGCGCGCCCGAACCCGCGGACCTCACCGCTGTGTGACACTTCCTCAGATGTCGCAACTAGTTCCTCGATCCATCGCATTTCGATGTATTGACTTGGTAGTTAACGCTATTGTGAGGACTCCTGGCCGATGTCGATGCCGCCCGCAATGTCCTCGGACGTTCCGGGGATCGGGTTGGCTGGTTGTCATGGTCCAGGGATCGGGTACTTGCGCAGTTGGATCGGGGATTCACCACTCGGTGGCGGTATGACCCGACCTGGGTGCGGGAGCGTCCCACACGACGCGGTCGCAGTACCGCTTCTTCGCCTCCGGCGGAGTCAATCGCGGCCGAGGAACGAATCTCCAAGGTCTCGAATACTGTACGACTACTGCGTGATCGGTGGCGGGATCGTCGGTGTGGCCACGGCGCACCGAGTCCTGTCCCGGCATCCCGGCGCGAGTCTGCTGCTGCTGGAGAAGGCGGATGCGCTGGCCGGGCATCAGACCGGGCACAACAGCGGTGTCATCCACTCGGGAATCTATTACGAGCCCGGCAGTTTGAAGGCGCGGCTGTGCCGCGAGGGTGCGCGGCGGACCAAGGAATTCGCGATCGCCCACGACATTCCCTTCCAGGTCTGCGGCAAGCTCCTGGTGGCCACGGATTCCGCCGAACACGCGCGCATGCTGGCCCTGTACGAGCGGTCGATCACCAATGGTGTCGAGGTGGAGCTGCTCGATGCGGCCGAGCTGGTGCGACGCGAACCCCATGTGACCGGAGTCGGCGCACTGTTCGTTCCCGACACCGGGATCATCGACTATCGGCGGGTGACCGAGGCGCTGGCGACCCGGGTGCGGACCGCGGGTGGCGAGATCGTGGTGGGGGCCGAGGTGACGGCCATCGATGAAAGCGGCGACGCGGTAACCGTTTCCGGTCCCGCCGGATCGTGGCGGGCACGTCGGCTGGTGGCGTGCGCCGGGCTACAGGCCGATCGGATGGCCCGGATGGCCGGACTGCGGATCGAGCTGCGGATCGTGCCGTTCCGGGGTGAGTACTACCAGCTACCGCCCGCCCGTCAGGGTCTGGTCCGAACACTCATCTACCCGATTCCCGATCCCGAGTTACCGTTTCTGGGCGTGCATTTGAGCCCGACCATCGACGGCGACCTGACGGTGGGGCCGAATGCGGTGCTGGGACTGTCACGGGAGGGCTACCGCAAGGGCAGCATCGATCCGCGGGACGCGCGAGAGGTGCTGGGATTCCCTGGTTTCCACCGGGTGGCCGCGGCCAATGTGCGAACGGGCCTGCGCGAACTGCGCAATTCGCTGTTCAAGCGGGGTTACCTGGCCGAATGTCGGCGCTACTGCCCGGAACTCACCATCGAGGATCTGCGGCCGCGCGAGGCGGGCATCCGGGCGCAGGCGGTATTGCGCGACGGCACGCTCGTCCACGACTTCCTGATCGAGCGAACCGCACGATCGGTGCACGTCCTCAATGCGCCCTCACCGGCGGCCACCTCGGCGCTGCCCATCGCCGATCACATCGTCAATGAATTGGACGCCTGACCACTTATTGCCATTCCGGCAACGATTCAGCGATTCCGCTGTGCCATCGCAAGTTATCCACCGGTAACCCTGACAATAAAGAGGATGGATGTAGTACTTTTAGCGAAGCCGTGGGACAGGGAGCACCTATGGGCCACATCAAAGTCGCGAGCGACGTCGGAGCGCCCGTGGAGGTCGCGTTCAGGTACACGGACAACCATACGTTCGTGCCTGACTGGGCCTTCCTCGTCGCAGCCTTCGAACCCGTCGGTGATACCGACCACGGTTCGGGAGCTACCTTCGCATGCAGGCTGCGGGTCGGCCCGTGGCATCCAACGGTCGAGTGTGAGATCACCGAGTACCGGCGCAACGCCGTCATCGAGTTCACACTCCGCAGGCGCCGACCGGGGAAGGCGGCGCCTGCGGACTCCCCACTGGTGGCCATCTGCCTGCGCTTCGATCCTTTGGGCTACGGTCGATCCGTGATCACCTCCGAGGCGGAGTACTTCGAACCGCCCGGTCTTATGGGTCGCCTGTGCTCGCGAATGCTCCATCCCGCCGTACAATCGGCGGTGCGACGCACCGAATCGCAATTGCGAAGGGAGATAGAGGAATTCCACGGAACGGATCTTGTCGGTCGGATTGCGTAGGGTGCCAAGCATGATCATCGTGAGCACCGACGGATCGTGCCTGCGTAATCCAGGTGGCGCCATCGGCTGGGCCTGGGTGAATCACGCGGGCGGATCGGCCAGCGGCGGAGCTCCCTCGGGCACCAATCAAATCGCCGAGCTACGTGCGCTATTGGAGGCCGTTCGCGCACATACCGGTTCCGAACCTCTGCTCATCGAAAGCGATTCCCTCTACGCCATCAAATGCGCCTCGGAGTGGATCAATGGCTGGCGACGCAATGGCTGGCGCACCTCCACCGGCGCGGCGGTGAAGAACGTCGAGCTCATCAGGCTGATCGACGAAGCCATCGCCAGCCGACCCGGACCCGTGCGATTCCGCTGGGTACGCGGGCACGTCGGCAATTACTTCAATGAGATGGCCGACAAACTGTGCGGTGAGGCCGCGCGCGCGGTCGCCGCGAGCGCCCTGCCCGACCCGGATCTGGCCGAGTTCGAACCGACCGATACCGGCCCCGAAGTCGATTCGGCGCCCACCACACCGATCCCTGTTGTGCCTCGCGCGACCGCCGCTCGCACAACGAAGCCGGTCGCCACTCGGAAGCCGGTCAGCGCGAAGACCAGCTCGGCGAAGACCAGCTCGGTTACCGCCCCGGCCGAATCGATGTCCGCCTCGGCTGAAACCAGTGCCCAGGCCAATTCGGTCACCGCCTCGGGCCAATCGGCCGCAGCCGAACCCGGCGCACTCGCGACCACCATCGCAGCTTCCGGAACGCTGCGCCGTCGCCCCACAGCGAAGGCACCGGACCCGGACGCGCTCACCCTGTTCTGACCTTCACCCTGTTCCGGCCCTCATCCGTCACTGACCATCACCCACCGTCACCCGTCACTGACTGTGACCCGTCGCTGACCGTCACGCGTCATTCCGGCGTGCTTTTACCACCCTCGGTCGATGTGTCGCGACGTGGATTCCGGCCGAGGACTTGCCGGTATGGCGAGCAGACTCTCCGCAACGACGGCAAAGACCCCGGGCGATTCACTGTCGCCCGGGGTCTGTCCGTGGTGCTGCGGCTACCGCGTCAGTTGCCCGGTGCCGGGGCCGGCTCGGTAGTCGGAGCGGGCTGCTCGGTCTGCTGACCGTTGCCCGTCGGGGCCAGGCCCTTGAGCGCGGGCGAGTCGAAGTTGGCGACCAGCCACTTGCCGTCCTTCTTCTCCATATCCGCCACACCGGAGACGGTCAGCATGTCGGGCGCCTGCACCACCGAGTTGGAACGCACCTGGGTGATGATCAGGACCACCTGGGCCTTGTTCTCGTCACCGGATTCGTAGGCGCAGTGGATCTCGTCCAGCGTGGAGCGAGCGTTCACGCTCTGCATGGCCTCTTTGAGGGCGTCGGTGGCACCGCCGAAGAACTGGCCCCACTGCCCGGTCGACTTGGAGTTGACGCTATCGAAGTATTCGTCGAGGTTCTTGGCGTCGTAATTGGAGACCGCCTTGCCGAATTCGCAGGCGGCCGCCTTGGCGTCATCGCGAGCCGCGAGCTCATTGACATGGGTGCGGTTCTGCATGAAGAACCAGGTGCCGGTGGCAATCGACGCGACCAAGAGGACGCCCGCGGCGAACGCGCCGATAAGCGGCAGTGAGGCGGGCACACCGGCACCGGCGGCAGCCGGAGCGGGTGCGGGGGTGGCTGCCTTCGGCTCCCTGACCTTGGCGGCGGGCACCGCGGCCGGAGCGTCGGACTTCTTGTCGAGGCTCGGCGTGGCCGCGGCCTCCGGCTCAGCGGTCGTGTCCGCCTTCGGCTCGGCGGCCGTATCGGACTTCGGCTCAGCGGCGGCCTTCACCTCGGTCGTCGCCTCGGTCTCCGGCTTCGCCGTGGTGTCGGCGCTGCCCCCGGTTTCGGCCTTGGCGGTCGAATCGTTTTCGGTTGTCTTGTCCTGGGCAGCGTCATCCGACATGAATAGGTCTCACATTTCCCGGTGCGCTGCGGACGCACCGTCTAGGTTCTCTCAGCGAGTATGCCCGGCCCGGCGATTGCCTCCCACCCGGCCGGGCACCTCTCACTTGATCGGCGGCAGGGTGCGGTCGTTCGGATCGGCGTCCGCGGGCGGGTTGGCACCATTGTTCGGCACATCCGGACGCGGGGCGTTGGCGGAACCGCGAATCTGCTGATCCGCCGAGGGGTTGACGCAGGTATTCCACTTCGGGAAGGTGCTCTCGGTGGCGACATCCGGCCGCACGCTCTTCGTGTCGTAAGCGCAGAACGGCCGCGGCCAGATATCGACAATGGTGTAGAACTCGTTGTCATGGGCGGGTACACCCATGGCCGAAGTACCCACCACCAGTGACGGGAACAGCGCCCGCAGCGCGGGAACGCGCAGCTGCGCCGCCTTGGTGATGGCCGCGAAGTTCTGGGCCAGGGTACTCATCGGGTCGGCGGTCTTGTCGAGCACCGCACCGAGGGTCGCCATCTGACCGGGCGCCTCATCCAGGATCCGCTGGAGTTCGGCATTCGCGTCGTTGAACTGATTGAACAACACACTCGAATTACTGGTCAGCGTACCCAGGTCCGGTTGGGCCAGCGAGGTGGTCGCGGTGATGGTCTGCAGATTCGCGATGAGATTCGTGGTCTGCGGCAGTAGCCCGTCCAGACCGGCGGTGGCCAGGCTGATGCCATTGATCATGGCGCGCAACTGATCCGGGCCGCCGGACAGGGCGGTATCGAGTTCGGACAGGATAACGCTGAACTGCTCCGGATCGATCTGAGCGATCAGCGCGCTGGAATTATCCAGCACCGACCACACCGGGGTGGGGGTGCGTACCGTCTCCGGATCGAACGCCACCACCGAACCATCGCGCAGGAATGGACCCTGATCGGTATTCGGACGGAAGTCGATGTACTGCTCACCCGCACCGGACAGCGCCTGCACGGCGATCTCGACATCTTCGGAGATCTTGTACTTCGTATCGATTTCCGCGGTGGCGGCCAGCGCCGCGCCACTGTCGACGAGCACGATATCGGTGACCTTGCCGACCCGGAAGCCGCGCAGCGTCACATCATTGCCGGGTTGCAGACCGCCGGAACGGTCGAGACTGACCGTCACCGTGTAGGTATTGCGCAGCGGGTTGAACCGCATCACGGTGATGGCGAGATAGGAAGCGCCCAGCAGCAGGATGAGCACCAGCGCCGTATTCGACACCAAATTCTTATGCTGTTTGACCCAACTCATCGCTGGCCCCCCGTAATGCGACCGTAGACGATCTGCAGCACCTGGATCAGGCTGCCCCCGAAGTCGTTGAAATCGCGCAGATCCGGGAATTTACTATTGGCCGGATCGGTGAGCAGACCGATATCGAGCATCGTGAGTGTGGCCGCCACCGCCAGCGTATTGCCCTTGAACGAGGCGTCCACCTTCGGACGGATCTCGTGCAGGGCGTCGAGCATCGGGCCCATATTCGGCTCGGTTGCCGCCAGAGCGTCCATCAGCTGCTGCACATTGTCGAGCAGACTGGCCAGATCATCCGAGGTGGTGTTGGCGTAATCGCCCAGTGCCGCACTCGTGGTGGAGATCCTGGTGAGCAGATCGCCGATGGCCTGGTTGTTCTCGGCAATCGCGCCGATCATGCTCGGCAGGCTGTCGGCTACCCGGCCCAGCTCGCCGCGATTGGTCTCGAGGGTGGACGACAGCGCGCCGAATCCGGCGAGCACCTCGTCGACCCGGGCGCTGTTGTCATTGAGACTCTGTGTCACACCCGTCATTTCGGTGATCAGGTGCGCCAATTGCGGACCGCGACCACCGACAATCGAGTCCAGTTCGGAGGTGAGCTTGGACAGGCTGGCGATACCGCCGCCATTGAACAGCAGCGAAATCGACAGCAGCAGTTCCTCGACGGTGGCACCGGCGGAGGTGTTCTCGCGCGGCAGCGTATCGCCGTCCTTCAGCAGCTTTTGGCCCGATTCGGACATCGGCTTGGATACCGCCACGAAGACGTCGCCGAGCGGGGTGGCCTGGCGCAGTTCGGCGGTGCTGTCGGCCGGAAGCTCGATATCGGTACGGATATCCAGATCCACGAACGCTTCGAAATTCTTGGTCTCGATCTTGCTGACCACACCGACGTCGGAGCCGCCGATCTTGACCTTGGCCTGGTCGGGCAGATTCAGCGCGTTGTCGAAAACCACGTGCACGGTGTAGGTGTCATCACCCGCACCGGGTTTCGGCAGCGGCAGATCCTCAACGGTCAAACCGCAACCGGAAACCGTCAGGGTCGCCACACTGGCGGCCAATGCCACCACGGCCCGGCGAATTCGCTTGGCACGGTGGGTGTCACGGGTGAAGCGGTTACTCATCGTGTCAGTCCCAACATTGCCGCGGTAAGTCCGAAATCGGGTCCGAAATCTTCCATCTTGCCGGTGCGGCAACCGTCCGCCTTCATCTGAATACGTTCGCAGAACAGGCTGATGATCTCGCCGGAGAGAACGGTGCCGATGACGGCGTGCAGACGAATGAACCGACCCTCGCGGTTGACCGAGCGGTCCAGGTTCTGCATGAGCAGGGGCGCGGTATCCACGACCTCGATGACACCGTTGGCATTGTCGCGCAGCTGCTGGGTGACATTGGTGAGACCGGTAAGGGTGCCGTTGAGCTCATCCTGGTACTGCGCGAACGCGCCACTGGTATTGGTGAGGAAGCCGTTGAGCTGATCCAGGGTGGCCTGCAGACCCGGGGCCTGCTCCGCCAGCAGACCGGACATCTGCGTCATCCTGTCGCTGAAATCGCGCACGGACTGGTCGTTTTCGGCCAGCATGGTGGTCAGCTCGTTCAGCTTGATAATGATGCTGGAGACGGCGTCCTTATTGTCGACACCGACCTTCAGCGCACCCGAGAGCGCGTTGAGGGTGTCGCGCATCTGCTCGCCCTGGCCGTTCAGCATCGGGTAGAGCACTCGACCGGACAGTGGGCCGATACCCTCCGAACCCTCCTGCGGGCTCAGTGCCTCCGCGAACTCGTCGATGGTCTTGATCATCTGGTCCAGCTCGACCGGGGTCCTGGTCTGCTCGGTGGTCAGATGCGCGTCCTCGGCGAGGGTGTCGCCGCCGGTGTACACCGGCGAGAGTTCGATATGTCGATCGGTGACGATGGACGGCGAGATCAATGCCGCGATTACGTTCTTCGGGATTTTGATGCCCTTGTCCACCGTCATATGGACCTCGACATACCGACCCTTCGGCACGATCTTGTCGACCTCACCGACCTCGAGACCGAGGACGGTGATCGGGTTGCCCTCGAACATGCCCGCGATATTGAGGAAGTCGGCGGTGAAGTGCTGGGTCTGGCCGACCGCGTCCTTCACCCCCACCGGTATGAGCGAGCAACTGCCCACGGCGAGGGCGACCGCGCCGACCATGGCCGCCTTGACGATTCGCGAGAACTTCGACGTCATCCCTGGCACCCCTCGTTCACGTGCGCGAAGCACAGCCAGTTGTCCGGGAACAGCCACGGCACACCGACCTCGCCGTAGTTGCCATTGCCGAACGCATTGTTGAACTGCCGTACCGACGGCGGCATGATCGACAGCAATCGATCCAGATTGTCCTTGTTCTTCTGCAGGCCCTCCGCCATGGTGTTGAGCTGGATGAGGGTCGGACCGAACTGGTTGTCGTTCTCGGTGCCGATAGCCTGCAATTGGCCGCTCAGGGTGGCGATATTGTCCAGCAGCGAACGCAGCAGGGTCTGCCGCTCCATCACCCGATTGGCAATGGCCTCGCCCTGGGTGATCACCAGCAGCATGCTGTTGCGGTTGTCGCCGAGGATCTGGGTGACCTTGTCCAGATCCTTGAGCAGCTGGTCGACATCGTCCTTGCGGTCGTTCATGGTCTTGGCCAGCGCGCCCACCGAGTCGAGCGCCTGCACCAGCAGCTGCGGGCTGTCAGCCATCTGCTGGTTGATCACATTCAGTGATTCGGCCAGCTGCCCGGTCTCCAGGGCCGCGAACTTCGGCGTGCCCTCCTGCACCACATCGGCCAGGTTGTAGGGAACGTCGGTATTGGACTTGGGGATTCGCTTACCCGGCAGTCCGGAACCGTCGCCCGGATCCAGATCGATGAAGCGCGCGCCCAGCAGGGTGGCCATCTTGATGGCCGCCCGCGCATCGGGACCGAGCTTCACATCATTGTTGACCTGCAGGGTGATCAGCACGTGATCGCCCTCGAGTTTCATACCCGATACCCGGCCGACCGGAACACCGGAGATATCCACCTTATCGCCGACCTTGACACCGGCGGTCTGCGCGAATTCGGCCTTGATGTCCTGCTCACCGACGCCGAGGAAGCGAACGATACTGGAGGACAGCAGCAGCACCACGATCACCGCCGCGCCGAGCAGGCCCAGCCAGAAGTTGCGATTGCTATTGAAGCGGGACTTGAGTTTGTCAATCATGGACGGCACACCGCCGAGTGGGATTTGCCGCCGATCTGAGTCAACACACCGCGCGGGAAGAGGACACCGTAGAGGGACACATCCAGCGAACAGATGTACGCGTTGGCGTACGTGCCGTTCTGACTGAACTTGCCGACATTGGCCAGAATGGCAGGCAGGTCGACGGCCGCCTGGTCCAACTTTTCGCCATTGGCCAGCAGCAGTGTCAGCGCGTCACGCGTAGAACTCTGTGCCAGCGCCAGTTTGGGCTGAATCCGGCTCATCATATCGACCAGTGCGGTGGTGGCATCGGCGATCTGCACCGTCGACGTCTGCAGCGACTGACCCTGGTCGTACAGACCGCCGATCAGCGCTCGGGTCTGAGCCACCAGGGTCTCCAATTCGCCGCCGCGCTTGGCCAATCCGGACATGACACCGGACAGGTTGGTGATCACATCGGACAGGATGGCGTCCCGACGCTGGAAGTCCGTGGCCAAACCCGCGGCCTGGGTGATGAAGGCGCTCAGCGACACTCCATCACCCTGGAGGGCCTGGATGAAGGTCTCCGACAGGTTGTTCACCTGCTCCGGGGACAGCACCTGGAACAGCGGCTGGAACCCGTTGAGCAGACCCGAGATATCGAAGGACGGCTCGGTGCGGTCGATCGGAATCGAGCCTTTGTTACGCAACTGCGAAGTGTCGCCACCCTGCCCCGGGGCCAGCGCTACATAGCGCTGGCCGATCAGGTTCTGGTACCGCACCAGGGCCTTGGTGTTATTGAACAACGACTGATCGCGCTGCACGATAAAAGTCACCTTGGCGTTGTTCTTATCGTCGAGCTCGATCTTGGAGACCTTGCCGACGCGCACACCCGCCATGCGGACGTCGTCGCCCTCCCGCAGTCCGAGGACATCGGTGAAGGTGGCGTTATAGGTATTGGTGGAGCCCTCCACGGTGCGCGCGAGGGTATTCCAGATGACGGCGGTCACCAGGATCGCCACGACCGCGAAGAGACTGAATCCGATCAGCGGTTTGCGAATACTCATCGGCCGCCTCCGGTTTCGGTCACTTGCAACGTTCCACCCCTCAGGATCGAGCTCAACAACAGGTACTCGGCAATGGTCGGCTTACGACCCAGCAGCGCCGCGACGGCGTCGTCTCCGGAGTAGGAGATGGGCCCGGCGGAGGCCGGAACGGTCCCCGGCTCCGGCTCCTGCTCCGCCGGAGCGGCGGGCGGGGGCAGGGTCAGGTTCGGGAACAGACCCTCCAGCGGCGTACCGGCGAACGGGTTGTTCGGCTGCGCGGCTTCGGGGCTATTCGGCTGGGTGACGTCACCGGTGAGACCCGGAATGGTCGGGAAGCCGGGCGGGGTCTCGATGATCGGCAGTCCGGCCGCCGATTCGAGGGCCTTGGGCCGCATCGATTCCGGCAGCACGCCCGGACTCGATTCCAGCGGTGCGGTGGCACAGCTGGGCGCGGCCAGTTCGCCGTAGCGCGGGCAGTCGGCCTGCGTGTATGGCTTGTACGGCGTGAACGTAATGCCCGCGTTCCACACCATCTGCTTCTGCGGCCCCCAGGTGAAGGTGCTCGACAGCGCCCGCACAGCGGTATTCAGATTGGCGATGGCCTGCGGGATCGCGGACGGATCCTCCGACATCGCACCGAACAGCGCACTGGTACCGCTCGTAACCTCCTTGCCCACATCGGGATTGCGGGCGAAGAGGGCATTGACCTTATCCACGGTGCCCGACGTGCCGGTGATCAGCGAGACCAGTTCACCGCGACGATCGGAGATGGTCTGTGCGGTCTGCACCGAATCGGCCAGCACCCCCATCAGCTCCGGGGCGGACGCGTTCAGCGCCCGGAACGAATTGGAGAAATCGTCCAGCATCACACCGAGATCCGGGATGGACTCGTCCACCGCCAGCAGCCACCTGTCCACCCGTTCGATGGTGGAGCCGGGCATGCGGCCGCTGCCGTCCAGCGCGTAGGACAGGGTGCCGAGCACCCGGCCGAACTGGATCGGGTCGATCCGGCTGAGAATATCGCGCACCGTGGTGAGGGTGTCCTGCAGCGCGAGAGTGCCCTTGGAGCGGTCCTCGGAGATCTGCGAGCCCTCTTTCAGGGTCTCGGAATCCGGCCCGTTGTAGACCAGCTCGACCGATGTCACCGCGAACAGGTTGCTCGGCACCACGCGAGCGGTCACATTCGCCGGAACGCCCTTGGCGTAATCCGGCCGCAGTTCGATATTGACTTCCTGCAGCTCGCCCTTGGCCGCGACCGTGACATCCTTGACCGCGCCCACCAGCACCCCGCGGAATTTCACGTCCGCTTGATCCGGCAGGCCGTCACCGGTGGTGGTGAGATTGGCGGTGACATTCACCTTTTCGACGAATTTGCCCTGGTAGCGGGCGTACAGGAAGCCCAGAATCACGGCGAACACAAGGAGACCGCAGGTGCCAGCGAGGAGCAGCTGGCGCATGGTCGGTCCACGCCCACTCGGATCGATGATCATGTTGCCCCTACCCCGAGATCCGGATGCCGGGGTTGACGCCCCAGATGGCCAACGTCATGAACAGGTCCGCGAAAACCACCGCGATAATGCTGAGTTTGATCGCGCGACCCGCTGCCACGCCGACGCCCTCCGGGCCACCCGACGCGAAAAAGCCGTAGTAGCACTGGATGAACGTGGTGATCGCGACGAAGAGAATCGCTTTCAACATCGAATACAGTACGTCTTCCGGTATCAGGAATTGGTAGAAGTAGTGCTGGAACGTGCCGGAGGCGGTGCCACCGATCATCTGCACGGTGAGCGCGGCGGAGATGTAGGCGACCGGCAGCGCGATGCAGTACAGCGGAATGATGGCGATCATCGCCGCGATCATGCGGGTACTGACCAGATACGGCAGCGGCCGGATGGCCTGCGCGTCCAGCGCGTCGATCTCCTCGGAGATGCGCATCGCGCCCAACTGTGCCGTGAATCGACAGCCCGCCTGCGCCGCGAAGGCCAGTGTCGCCAGCAGCGGACCGAGTTCACGGGTGGTCGCGAAGGCGGAGATCGCACCGGTAATCGGGCTCAGGCCCAGCAGATTCAGCGAGGTGTGGCCCTGGATGCCGACGGTCATACCGCCGAACGCCGACAGGATCAGTACCACGCCGATGGTGCCGCCACCAACGACGAGATTGCCATTGCCCCAGGTGACGTCGGACAGCAGTCGCCAGACTTCCTTGGGGTACTGCTTGAAGGCCAGCGGCATGGAGCCGATGGAACGCAGGAAGAAGAAGACCTGGTGGCCGACGCGCGCGACGAAGTCGAGCGGAGCACGTCCGGAACTCTTGAGCTTTTGGAGGGGCCGCAGCAGCGGCGGAACATACGTTGCTGACACGACTCAGACCATCTGTGGGGGGAAGAGGGTGTTGTAGACCTGCGTGAGAATCAGGTTCACGCCGAAGAGCATCACCGCGGACATGACCACCGCGGTATTCACCGCGTTCGCTACACCGCCCGGACCGCCCTTGGCGTTGAGGCCGGTATCGCACGCGATGATGGCCGCCAGCAAGCCGAAGATCAGCGACTTCAGCAGTGCGACGAACAGATCGAAGGTCACCGCGAACGAGGCGAAGGTTCCGACATAGGAACCCGGTGTGCCGCCCTGGGCGAAGATATTGAATACGTATCCGGTCAGGAAGCCGACGAAAACCACGAAGCCACACAGCAGTACCGACACCAGCATGGCCGCGCCGAGACGTGGAGCCACCAGGCGGCGCATCGGATCGACACCCATCACCTTCATGGCGTCGATCTCCTCGCGAATGGTGCGGGAGCCGAGATCGGCACAGATGGCCGAGCCGACCGCGCCCGCGATCATGAGCGAGGTGACCAGCGGCGCGCCCTGCTGGATGATGCCCAATCCGTTCGCGGCACCGATGAATGAGGTGGCACCGACCTGGCCGGCGACCGAGCCGACCTGGATGGACACGATCACGCCGATCGGAATTGCTACGAGCAACGTCGGAGCGGCGGCGACATTGGCCATGAAGGCGCACTGCCGGATGAACTCACCGAACGGGAAGCGCTTACGAAAGATGGCTATGAAGAGTTCGGCGACTGCCGAGACTCCCATCGCCATCATGCGACCACCGGTTTCGAGGGACCGTTTCGGATGGTCCTCCCAGTACCCTTTGGCCCAGTCGGTCGCTGCGTTGAGTCGCGATTCCCTTGATGACCCGGCCCCTCCCGGACTCTTGGTCAACTGCACCACTCGATACCCCTCTCGACGCCGGTGACCTGCCTCCGGCGACTGTTGCTTGACGCACCTTACTACGGAGTTAGGAAAAACACATCACAGTCCTGTGCTACTCGTCATAGAGCAGGATCACTTTGTCTGAACTGATGTGACCAGCAGCAACATGGTTGGTTGGGTTCACAAAGAACCAGGCAGATATCTAGAACTTGTTCTAGTTCAGCAAGTCGTTCGCGCCGATCTCGAGACAATTACAAAGCCCCCCGAATAATTAAATTGGATAAAACTTATCCGAAATCGACATGACGCGGGATTGTTCGGCGCTAGTTCGGGCGATTGCGCGAACGATCTCGGGGCACTCTCTCGCAACATCGACGGAACTTCTGGCGATGTCAGGACACGGCTGGGCAACATCGGGCAGTACAAGCGTCGATCCGGGACGAATACTGACAGGATGAGACGACAGTCAGTGTGAATAGCAGCATCCGACGTCTGGAGGGTCATGTTCAGGAAACTCGCCGGGGTGGCACACGCCGCCTTTGCCGTCGCGATGAGCGCGGCACTGCTCGGGGCGGGAGCCGGGGCCGCGCAAGCAGATCCCGCACCGCCGGTGCTGGGTGGGGGCTCCGGAATCGTGATCGACAACGAATTCGAGTGCACGCTGACCACGATCGGCCACGATAACGCGGGCCGACTGGTCGGACTCACCGCCGGACACTGCGGTGATCCCGGCGCCCAGGTGTACGCCGAGGTCGCCCGTAACTACGGCGTGATCGGCAAGTTCGTGTATTCCAACCACGAACTCGACTACGCCGTCATCGAGTTCCAGCCCGGCCGTGTCATTCCGGTGAACCGGATCGGCAATGTCGCCATCACCAATCTCGGTGCTCCGCCGCAGTTCCCGATGATCGTCTGCAAGGAAGGCCGCACCACCGGCAATACCTGCGGGCTCACCTGGGGCGATGTCTTCGGCACCAATTACGAGACATGGACCCAGATGTGCGTCGTAGAAGGTGATTCCGGTGCGCCGGTCGTCGTCGGCAGCACGCTGGTCGGCATGGTGAACGCGTATCTGGCACTCGCCTGCTTCGGTCCCGAGGTCGGCACCAATATGACCGCCATCATGGACGACATCAATGCGCGCGGTGGTACGGGAGCCGGGTACCGCCCGATCTAGATCGGCGCACCTCGTCATCCCGGGAGCTCAGCGGGGCGGTGATCCGAGTGGATCACCGCCCCGCCGCGTGTTCTGTCGAGTCCTATTCCGCTACAGGCTGGTTACACAGACGACGAAGCGGCGTTCGTCGTAGACATAGCCCTGGTCACCCAGGCTGCAGGAGTCGACGCTGGTGGTGTTCTTCTCGATCGCCAGCACCTTCACCCCCTCGGTGGTGGCGGTCGAATCGCAGGAGATACGTGCCGGATCCTCACCGCCGAGCTCGAGGCAGTCGCCGATGACCCAGTCGATATCCAGGCACAGCGCACCGGTCTCGATATCGTTCAAGGTCTCGTAGTACGCCTGGTCGACATCGGTGGGGCACTGGTCGTTCGTGCGGGCCTTGCCGACCACCTTGTAATTGGAGGATTCCGAACCGCAGGTCGCCGCCTCGATGGTGGCGTTCTCGGTGGTGCCGCCGAGCTTCACGCAGTCGCCGATACTGGCCTGGAAGTCGGTGGAGCCGCCCTTGTTCACCGTGGTCGGCGCGGGCTTGGTGGTGGTGGGAGCCGACTTCGTGGTCGTCGAGCTGCTGCTGGTCGGCCCGTCACCGTCGGCGGCCAGCGCGGTGCCGGTCACGGTGGCGCCACAGCCCGTGACGACCAGGGCGGCGGCAGCGGCGAACGCCGAGACGGCGACCCGGAGGGAAAACGACTGTCGCGACACGATGAGTCCTAAATCCTTAGATTGTCTAGCTTTTCCGTCAGCAAATGCATACACGACCCGGCGGGGCGCGTCGACCTCGAAGCCCGGCGGGATCAGGCACCGAACCCGACGGAATCGAACCCGTCGACGGCGAGGAACGTAGTGCCGGATATGAGTGCCGAGACCGGACCGGTCGGGACCGCGCCACGCGCGCCGCGCCCGGTGCTGTTGCACGCGCTGCTGGCCGGGCTCGATTTCGACCGGTACTTCCGGTGGCGGCGAACACGGGACGGGGATCCGTTCCTGGTGCGGTTTCCCGGGTTCGGGTCGGCATTGTTCACCGGCAGTGCGGCCGGGGCCCGGGAAGTGTTCCGAGCACCGGCGGATTCGGTGCGGCCGCCGCTGCCGAATCCGATCGAGCCGATGGTCGGGCCTTCCTCATTGATACTGACCCGCGGCGCGCAGCATCGGCGGGATCGGACTTTGCTCGCGCCCGCATTCCACGGCGGCCGAATTCGCACCTACGGCAGCATTATTCGAGATGCGGCAGCAGCCGAGCTGGATGGTGAACGGACCGGGACGCCCTGGCGGAGCGGAACGCGGATCGAT
Organism: Nocardia uniformis NBRC 13702; assembly: GCF_001613345.1. Lineage (GTDB taxonomy): Bacteria > Actinomycetota > Actinomycetes > Mycobacteriales > Mycobacteriaceae > Nocardia > Nocardia uniformis. The sequence goes on from NZ_BDCE01000006.1 coordinate 29,506, forward strand.
GCGCGGGCGGCGGCACGGGCCATAACTCTGCGGGTGGTACTCGCGGTGGTGCTCGGAGTGGACGATGAACGCCGCCGCGACGAATATTGCGCCGCTACAACGGAATTCCTGAACACTTACGGAGGAGCGCTGATGTTGATTCCGGCGCTGCGCCGGGAAGTATTCGGGCGTGCGCCCTGGAATCGTTTCATCGCGGCGCGGGATCGGCTCGACGCCCTGATCGATCGCGAAATCGCTTGTCGCAGAACCAGTGTACCGGGTACGGACATTCTCGGATCGCTGCTCGACACCCGTTATGACGACGGCAGTGTGATTACCGATGCCGAATTGCGGGATCAGGTGCGGACCCTATTGGTGGCGGGGCACGAGACCACGGCGACCGTACTCGTGTGGGCGCTGTATCGACTGCACCGCGAGCCGGCGGCGCTGCGGCGACTGCGGGCGGAGCTGGCGGCGCATGCCGGCGCGGAACCCGCGGACATCGCGCGGCTGCCCTATCTGGACGCGGTATGCCAGGAAACCTTGCGGTTGCATCCACCGGTGCCGATTGTGCTGCGGCGGCTCACCGGTGAGTTCACCCTGCGCGGACAGCGGTTGGTGGCGGGGGACACCATGGGGGTGGCGGTGCCGCTACTGCACTCCGACCCGGCGGTGTGGGCGCGACCACGGCAGTTCCGTCCCGAACGGTTTCTCGAACGGCATTACGGGCCTTTCGAATTCGCACCCTTCGGCGGTGGGCACCGGCGGTGCGTCGGTGCGGCGCTGGCGGACTACGAGTTGCGGATCGTGCTCGCCACCGTGCTGGGCCGGGCGCGACTGCGTCTGTCGCCGCGGTTCGCACAGGGGCGGATACCGATATCGGTGCCACACAACATCGCGACCGGTCCGCGTGTGGCCATTACCTTCGATGTCCTCGAATCCGGTAGCGAATAGAGTGATTTCTGTCACAGCCATGTTTGAGACCGTGACAACCGGGTTCGCGACCTGCCCCGTGGACCGTGGGGCGAATCGCCGGGGCGAACGGCATGTTCACACCCGGTAAGTCGCCCACCCACGTCAGTGTGACACGTCGCACATCGACTGGTTTGTATATATAACTGCCAGAAGGCAATTGGCATGCCGGTGATCGCACGGTAGGAATGAACGCGGGGTTGGGACCTGCCGCGAGATCTACTCGCGCTCTACGCGCGCCTGAAAGATGCGCGCGTGAACCGAAGTACCGGAGAGGACTGAGCCTTGCGCACGACCACGTACCGGAGAACGGGACTCCTTGCCCTTGCCGCCAGCGCGGCCGCCGGACTGGTGCTGGCCGCCCCCGCACAGGCCGCACCGCTGTGGCCGGGCGGACCCGATATCGGATTGCCGTCGGCCGTCATGCCGCAGCCCACGCCCGGTGACACCCCGGACTCGCCCAATGCGAAGGCGCCGGTGCCGCCGGCCAACTTCACCGCGCCGAATATCAACCCCGGCGACGGCGAGGTGGTGGGCGTCGCCCAGCCGATCATCATCAACTTCAAGGAACCGGTCACCGACCACGAGACCGCCGAGAAGGCCATCCGCATCACCTCCACCAATAAGGTGGACGGCCACTTCTACTGGCACGGCGATAAGCAGGTGCGGTGGCGGCCCGAGTCGTTCTGGCCCGCCGGATCCCAGATCACCGTCGAGGCGGGCGGCACCCACACCGCCTACGAGATCGGCGACGAATTCATCGCCACCGCCGATGACACCACCCATGAGATCACCGTGACCCGCAATGGCGAGGTCGTCCGGGTGATGCCGACGTCGATGGGCAAGCCGAAGCACGAAACCCCGAACGGCACCTACATCGTCAGCGAACGCAATCGCAAGATGATCATGGACTCGTCCACCTACGGCGTGCCGACGACCGACCCCGAGGGCTACAAACTCGATGTCGAATACGCGGTGCGCATGTCCAACAGCGGCATCTTCATCCACTCGGCCCCGTGGTCGGTTGGACAGCAGGGTGTTTCCAACGCGTCGCACGGCTGCCTGAATATCAGCCCGGCGGACGCGCAGTGGTACTTCGAGAACGTGAAGAAGGGTGACCCGGTGGTTGTACAGAACACCACCGGCGGAACCCTCAGCAAGGGTGACGGATACGGCGACTGGAACTGAGGTTTCCGTCCGTAGGACTGGAGCCCTTGCCCCGACGGGGCAAGGGCTCCAGCTTTTTTCGGGCGGTTTGCTGTCTTGATCGAATCCGCCTCCGAAACGGACTGGGCGGCCCTACTATTCCGCCATGCGCGCGGTGCGGGACGAACTGGACCGAAGTCGTTCCGGCGATAGTTCGCGCCGACAGTTCAAGATCTGGCCATCTTCAAGTAGCCGGTCGTTAGCTCGGGGCGGGCAGGCTGCGCCAGTGCGATCGAGGCCCGAGCGAGTACTGCCGCAACCGAAGTCACGCGGCTGGCGTGGACGGCCGTGGCAGGACTACGCGCTGTTCCTGGTGCTGGTCGGGCCGAATCTGATCCTGCTATCGATGTTCGTGTACCGGCCGCTGCTGGACAATATTCGGCTGTCGTTCTTCGACTGGAATATCTCCGATACCGCCGCTACCTTCATCGGCTTCGACAACTACCGGGAGTGGTGGGGTCGGGCCGACTCCTGGGAGGTCGTCACCAATACGGTGATCTTCACGCTCGCCGCGGTGGTCGGGAGCATGGTGCTCGGGTTGGCCCTGGCACTGCTGTTGGATCGGAAGCTCTTCGGGCGCAATGTGGTCCGCTCCGCGGTCTTCGCGCCGTTCGTTATCTCGGGCGCGGCCATCGGCGTGGCCTTCCAGTTCATCTTCGATCCCGGATTCGGACTGGTACAGGATGTTCTGCACCGGCTCGGCGTGCGGCAGGTGCCGGACTTCTACCAGGATCCGCACTGGGCGCTGTTCATGGTGACCGTCACCTATATCTGGAAGAACCTCGGCTACGCCTTCGTCATCTATCTGGCGGCGCTACAGGGGATTCGGACCGATCTCATGGAGGCGGCCGAGATCGACGGCGCGAACCGGTGGACAACCTTCACCCGGGTACTGCTACCACAGCTGCGGCCCACCACCTTCTTCCTGTCCATCACCGTGCTGCTCAACTCCCTACAGGTATTCGACATCATCAATGTGATGACACGCGGCGGGCCGCTCGGCACCGGCACCACCACCATGGTCTTCCAGGTCTATCGCGAATCCTTCGTCAACTTCCGAGCCGGGTACGGCGCGACCGTGGCCACCATCATGTTCCTGGTGCTGCTCATCGTGACGCTCGTGCAGGTACGCATTATGGATCGGAGCGAGCGATGAGCTATGCCAAGGCATTCCGCGATCGGCAACGCGCCGCCACCTGGCTCGGTTACGGGGCGATGGTGTGTGTACTGATCATTGTCGGGGTCCCGCTGTTCTGGATTGTGATCACCTCGTTCAAGGCACGGCCCGATATCTACACCCAGCCCGCCGTGTACTGGCCGCGCAGCTGGCATCCGGAGAACTATCGCGAAGCCACCACGCTGCTACCGTTCTGGACCTTCCTGCGGAACTCGGTGATCATCACCCTGATCATCTCGGTGGTGAAGTTCGTACTCGGCGTACTCAGTGCGTACGGGCTTGTCTTCCTGCGGTTTCCGGGTAAGACCGCGGTATTCCTGGTGATTATCGCGGCACTCATGGTGCCCAATCAGATCACCGTCATCTCCAACTACGCACTCATCTCACAGCTGGGGTGGCGCAATACCTTCGCCGGCATCATCGTGCCGCTGTGCGGGGTGGCCTTCGGAACCTTCCTGATGCGCAACCACTTTCTGTCACTGCCCGCGGAGATCATCGAGGCCGCCCGGATGGACGGTGCCGGGTGGTGGCGGCTGCTGACGCGGGTGGTGCTGCCCATGTCCGGACCGACCATGGTCGCCTTCGCGGTGGTCACACTGGTGAACGAGTGGAACGAGTACCTCTGGCCGTTCCTCATGGCCGATGACACCCGGGTCGCCACCCTGCCGGTCGGTCTCACCCTGTTGCAGAACACGGAGAACCCGAGCGTCACCAACTGGGGGCCGGTCATGGCGGGGACGTTGCTGACCATGCTGCCGATTCTCATCGTCTTCCTCGCCCTGCAACGCCACATGATCAAGGGCCTCACCTCCGGTGCGGTCAAAGGCTGAGTTGTTCCGTTCCGCTGAGTTCCACTGCTCTACAAGGAGATTCCCGTGTCAGATCAACAATTCCCCGGCCTGTCGCGGCGCGGGTTCCTCGGCCTGGCCGGTGCCGCCACCGCCGGTCTCGCGCTGACCGCCTGTGCGGGTACCGGGGGCGGCGATGAGCAGGAGGGCGACGCCAACGCCATTACCTTCTGGTCCAATCACCCCGGTACCTCCAAGGAGCTGGAGAACGAGCTGATCAGCCGCTTCCAGACCGAGTACCCGGATCTGAAGGTGAATCTGGTCTCCGCGGGCAAGAACTACGAGGAGGTGTCGCAGCGGTTCAATGCGGCACTCTCCGGTGGCGACCTCCCGGATGTGGTTGTGCTGTCCGATGTCTGGTGGTTCAACTACGCGCTGAACGGCTCCATCGAGCCGATGGACAGCCACTTCTCCTCGGCCGGAGTGGATCTCGCCGACTACGTCGACTCGCTGGCCGCCGACTACGAATTCAACGGTCAGCACTACGCGTTGCCCTACGCGCGGTCGACACCGCTCTTCTACTACAACAAGGATGTCTGGGCGAAGGCCGGTCTGCCCGAACGTGGTCCGGAGAGCTGGACCGAATTCGACGAGTGGGGCCCGAAGATTCAGTCGATCGTGGGAGCCGACAAGTGGGCGCACGGCTGGGGTAACGCCAAAGACTACCTGGCATGGACCTTCCAGGGCCCGATGTGGACCTTCGGTGGCCGGTACTCCAAGGAGTGGCAGCTGACCTTCAACGACGCCAAGTCGATCGAGGCCGGAAACTACCTGCGCGACAGCATCAATGCCAAGAAGTACGCGAGCGTCCGGCCGACCCTCCCCGTGGATATCGGTAATGGGCTCGTCGCCTCCGGCATCGCCTCCACCGGTGACCTGAAGTCCATTACGAGCAGTGCCGCCGGAAAGTTCGACCTCGGCACCGCCTTCCTGCCGCATCCCAACGGACCGGGCGCGACCACCGGCGGTGCGGGCCTGGCCATTCCGGCGCGCATCTCCGATACTCGCAAGGAGAATGCGCTGAAGTTCATCGGGTTCATTACCAATGCCGCGAATACGGCGTACTTCTCCCAGGGCACCGGGTATATGCCGGTACGCAAGTCGGCGCTACAGGATCCGTCCGAGCAGCAGTTCCTGGCCGAGAACCCGAACTCGAAGACGGCCATCGACCAGCTGGCGTTGACCCGATCGCAGGACTACGCCCGGGTATTCATCCCGGGCGCGGATCAGATCATCGGCACCGGACTCGAACAGATCGGCCTGCAGAACCGGGACGCGGCGGCCGCCTTCGCGGATGTCACCAACCAGCTCCAGACCATTATCGACCGGCAGATCCTGCCGAAACTGCCCAAGTAGAACTTTGTCCACTCGCCCCGGTCGAGAGCATCGGGGCGGTTATTCACCAACGTGACAACCGATTTCGCGAGATCCGGGTAACTCACCGGGGACGCCCAGAATTGGTTCGGCACACGACCGGCGGCACGCGTGCGAGACGGACAACGGCTCCAAGCCGTGCGCTGAAGTCCCGGAGAGGCGGAAAGCATGGCGACTGTGCGGTTCGACGGTGTCACCCACCGGTATCCGGGAACCCCCACCCCGGCGGTCGAGAGTTTGGAGTTCGACATCGCCGATGGCGAATTCCTGGTCCTGGTGGGGCCGTCCGGCTGCGGTAAATCCACCAGTCTGCGTATGCTGGCCGGACTCGAATCCGTGGAGAGCGGACGCATTCTCATCGGCGACAAGGATGTGACCGGTCTGCCGCCGCGGGCCCGGGACGTGGCCATGGTCTTCCAGTCCTACGCGCTCTACCCGAATATGACCGTGGCCGAGAATATGGGCTTCGCACTGCGCAATGCGGGAATGAGTAAGGCCGACACCCTGGTTCGGGTCGAGGAGGCGGCGGCCATGCTGGAGCTGGAAGCGCTGCTCGACCGGAAACCGGCCAAGCTCTCCGGCGGACAACGTCAGCGCGTGGCCATGGGCCGCGCCATTGTCCGGCGGCCGCAGGTGTTCTGTATGGACGAACCACTGTCCAACCTGGACGCCAAACTCCGGGTGAGTACCCGCTCCCAGATCGCGGCGCTGCAGAAGCGACTCGGCACCACCACCGTATACGTCACCCACGACCAGGTCGAAGCCATGACCATGGGGCATCGGGTGGCGGTGCTGCGCGACGGCCAGCTCCAACAGGTCGCCGCCCCGCGCGAACTCTACGACAATCCGGTCAATACCTTCGTGGCCGGATTCATCGGCTCACCGGGTATGAACCTGTTGGCCGCGAACATCCACGACGGCCACGCGGTACTGAACGATCTCCGAATCCCGGTACCGCGCGATGCGATCACCGGCAAGCGGATCGTGGTCGGCATCCGGCCCGAATCCTGGGAGGTCACCACCGATCCGGCCAATTCCCTGGCCGTCGAGGTGGAACTGTTGGAGGAACTCGGTGCGGAATCCTTCCTGTACTCGCACGGCGTGAACGACGAATGGTCCAGCCGCTCGGGCAAGGTCGTCGCCCGCGTCGACCGGCACTTCGAGGTGGCGCTGGGTGATCGGTTGCGGCTGACGCCCAAGACGAACGAGATCTATTTCTTCGACGCGGAAACCGAACAGCGTTTGCGCTGAGGGTATTGACGGATACGGCGACTGGAACTGAGGTTTCTCTCCTAGCTCTCGAGCCCCTGCCCGGACGGGCAGGGGCTCGAATTGTTCGGGAGGCAGCTTTACGTCCTCATGCCAACTCGACAGCTGATTTCGCGAGGGCGGGGTAGCCCGCCGGGGACGCCCAGAATCGGTTCGGCACCCAACCGTCGGCACGCGTGCACGGCGGTCAACGGCTCTCAGCTGCGCGCTGAAGTCTCGGGGAGGCGGGGGAGCAACTACCAGATCTTTACGCGCTCAGCGGGTTCCAGGTAGAGGGCATCGCCCGGCTTTACATCGAAGGCCTCGTGGAAACCGTCGAGGTTGCGGACCACACCATTGCAGCGGAATTCCGGTGGGGAGTGCGGGTCGACGGCGAGGCGGCGGACGGCTTCCTCCTGGCGGGCCTTGGTGCGCCAGACCTGGGCCCAGCCGAAGAAGACGCGCTGTAGGCCGGTGAGGTCTTCGAGGACGGGGGAGTCCTGGTCCTCGAGGGAGATCTTGTAGGCCTCCAGGGCAATGGAGAGACCACCGAGGTCGCCGATGTTCTCGCCGATGGTGAATTCGCCGTTCACGGTGTGGTCGTCGGAGAGATCCTTGGGGGAGAACTGGTTGTACTGGGCGATGAGAGCCTTGGTGCGCTTACCGAATTCGGTGCGATCGGATTCGGTCCACCAGTCGATCATATTGCCGTCGCCGTCGTACTTCGAACCCTGATCGTCGAAGCCGTGGCCGATCTCGTGGCCGATGACCGCGCCGATACCACCGTAGTTGGCGGCGTCGTCGGCGTTCATATCGAAGAAGGGCGGCTGCAGAATCGCTGCGGGGAAGACGATTTCGTTCATACCGGGGTTGTAGTAGGCATTGACCGTCTGCGGAGTCATGAACCATTCGTCGCGGTCGACGGGACCGCCGAGCTTGTTCAGGTCGCGATCGTGCTCGGCGGCGTAGCCGCGGCGGTAGTTGCCGACCAGATCGGACGGGTCGATCTCGACACCGGAGTAGTCGCGCCAGGTATCCGGGTAGCCGATCTTGGGGGTGAACTTCTCCAGCTTGGCCAGCGCCGCCTGGCGGGTCTCCGGGCTCATCCACTCCAGCTGGGAGATATTGCGGCGGTAGGCCTCCTGGAGGTTGTCGACCAACTCCACCATGCGGGCCTTGGCCTCCGGCGGGAAGTGCCGGGCCACATACAGTTTCCCGACCACCTCGCCGAGCAGATCCTGCACCAGGTTGACGCCGCGCTTCCAGCGCTCCCGATTCTCCTGCGCACCGGTGAGGGTGCGGCCGTAGAAGTCGAAATTCTCCTCAACCAGGTCATCGGTGAGATAGGCGGCGCGGGAACGCAGTACCCGCCAGGTCGCCCAGCCCTGCCAGTCCTGCAGCGACTCCGAGGCCCAGAGCTGCGCGAAGGTGCGCACGTAATCCGGTTGGCGCACCACCAGTTCGGCGAAAAGCTCCGGACCCGTGCGGTCCAGGTTCTTCGCCAGCGCGGAAGTCCAGGCATTCCAGTCGAATTCCGGATTCTCGGCGACGAGGGCATCGAAGGTGGTCAGGTTGTAGGACAATTCGGCATCGCGACGGCGCACCACATCCCAGTGTCCGGCGGCCAGCTTCCGCTCCAGCTCGAAGATGCGCTGCGGGTCGAGATCGAGGCCCGCCAGATCCGACATCCGGCGGATATGGGCGATGTACTTCTCGCGGATTTCGGCGTATTCGTCCTGGCGGTAGTAGGACTCGTCCGGCAGGCCGATACCGGACTGGCTGGTGTGCACCAGGTAGCGGTCGGAGTTCTTATCGTCGGTATCGACGTACATGACGAGCGCACCGCCGACGCCGGTGCGCTCCAGGCCGCCGAGCAGGGCCGCGAGCTCACCGCGATCGGTCACGGCACGGACGGCGGCCAGTTCCTCGGTAATCGGCGACAACCCCGCCGCCGCCACAGCTTCGGTATTCATGAAGCTGGAGTACAGATCGCCGATCTTGCGCTCATCGCTACCCGGTTCGGCATTGGTATCCGCAGCGTCCTGAATGATCGCCTTCACATCCAGTTCCGCCTGGTCGTACAGCGTCCGGAAAGCACCGTCGACCGCGCGATCGGCCGGTATCTCGTAGCTGTCCAGCCATTTGCCATTGACGTGGGCGAACAGGTCGTCTTGCACCCGCACGCTCGCGTCGACATGGGAGAGGTCAATTCCGGAGGGAGCTTGCTGCTGCGAAGTCACGCCAACCAGTATGCTTGTCCGCCTCCCCGAATCTTCAGCGCACTCCCCGCCTCCCCGAATCTTCAGCGCCCGGCTGAGAGCCGTCGGCTGTCGTGCACGCGTGCCGCCGGTTGGGAGCCGACCCGATTCTGGGCGTACCCGGTGAGTTACCCCGATTCTTACGAAATCAGTTGTCATGTCAGCGATTCAGGCGGGCAGGGCGATGCGGTCGAATTCGCCGTCACGTGCTCCCGCGACGAAGGCTTTCCATTCGCCGGGGGTGTAGACGAGGGTGATCTCGCGGTGGCGGAGGGTGGTGGATCCGTCGCGGGTGGTGTGGCAGGTGAGGGTCGGGGGCGTCGTTGCCCGGCCGGTCACGAAGTCGATGAAGTGGGTCCATTCGTGCGTGCTGACGGTGATGATGGGCTCTTCGTCCGGGCGGTGCGCCGGATCGCGGCGGTACTTGCTGTCACGGATGAGCACCGCATCACCGTCGAACCGGACCTCGACACACTGATTGCCGTTATTGGTACGGGACGACGTGAACCAGCCGGTGTATTCCGGATGGTGCCTTGCGGTGGTAGACATATGCGGCATTTTACGGTACGAAATGCGATCATTCCCCTTTTATATAGGTTCGGATCATGTCCAAAGAGTCCGAACGACTGAGTGATTGGTCGAGTGCACGTACATATGCAAAGGCCAGGTCACGGACCTGATCCGCATCATCGACCGGACCACCGAATACCGCACTCTCCGCCCAGCCGAAAGTCGGCAGTGATGGCGACGCGAAATCGAGCAAATGAAAACTCGAACCGCCCAGAATCGCGCCCGCGGTGGCGGTGAACGGAATAACCCGCACCGCCACGGTATCGAGTTCCTCCAGCAGCCGGGCGAGATGCTCGAGCTGGCCGCGCAGCACCTTCGGCCCGCCGATCTGCTGCCGCAGCGTCGCCTCGCTCACCACCGCGGTCAGTTCGGGGCGATCGTCACCGTACAACCGCTGCTGCCGTCGAATGCGTACCGCCACCAGCTGCTCCACCTGCACCGGGCGAATCATGACGTCGGCGCTGATGAGGGCGCGGGCGTACTCCTCGGTCTGCAACAGACCCGGAACCACCAGGCTGTCGTAGCTGCGAATGGCCTCCGCGCCGTACTCCATGCCGTAGTAGCGCTGCAGTTCGGTGCCGATGAGCGCGGAGGACTTGGCCCACCAGCCGCGCTCCTTACTGGCGGCCAGCAGGGCGAGCAGTTCCTCGCGTTCTTCCCCGTCCACGTCCAGGAGTTCCAGGACCGGGCCGATGGTATTGACGGTGAGGACGCGGCGGCCCTTCTCCACATGCGACCAATTGGCCGGGGTGAACCCGACCCGCTTGGCGAAGGTCGCCGAATCGAAGCCGTGCTGCTCACGTAGTTCCCGCAGGCGCAGCACCAATTCCCAGCGTGCGACAGTGGGCGAGACGGGTGCCATGACTGCTGATGCTACGCCTGCACCTCAATGGTGTGTGACTATTGTCATTCCGATTGCGCAGGGCTACCGTCGGTGCAACAGCTCCACGAGCCGGTTCGAACCGAGATGAGGTTCGCCATGAACACGCTCGACCCGAACGCCTACGCGACCACCCGGGAAGCCCTGGTCCGCTGCCGCCGCTACCGCACGGAACACGGCCTCTACGGCGTCGTCGACCAGGCCGTCGGCCGCATCATTCTGGAAGTCGGCGCGGTCGGCGCGGTCACCATGCCGACCGACCTCGGCACCCGGGTGCGCGACCACCTACACAGTCGCTGCGGACCGGTCATCGCGCACCCTCGATCGGGGCGCTGGACCTTTCTCACCGGGCCCAACGACAATTCGTACCTCGATATGGCGCTGTTCGCGGACCTCTTCCGCGACTGCGCGGGTGTGGCATTGCCGGGCAGCCATATCGTGCTGCCGTCACCGGCCGATGAGTACGGCGGGTATCGGAGCTGGGTATGTCTGCCGGATAAGGACTTTCGGCCCGAGCTCGCGGAAGTGGTGTCCGCGACCCGGGCCTGCCGCCGCTAGGGCGTCGGCTCCGGCGTCAGCGTAATGCTGAACTTGTCCTCCACGCGCCGCTGGAAGTCGCTTTCGCACTGCTCGATCTTGGTCTGATCACCGTTCGCCTTGTTCACGCAGTCCGTGAAGTCGGTGAAGCCGGTCTCCTCGAGGAAACCCCAGGCGACGACGCCGATAATCACCGCGATGATCAGGCCGATAATGCCGAGGATGAGGCCGGTGATCGCGAGGCCGGTACCGCCCGCCTTCTTGCTGAGCAGGGCGATCAGGCCGAATATGGCGGCGAGGACGCCGAACAGGATGCCGCCGATAACGGTCCAGCAGAACAGCAACGCGATAATGCCGAGGACCAGTGCCGTAATGGCCAGGCCCTTACCCTTCTGCGGTTCCTGCCAGTACTGCTGACCCGGCTGCTGGGGATAGCCGCCCGGCTGTTCCGGATAGCCACCGGGTGGCGGGTACTGCCCAGGGGGTGGGTACGACATGTGGCGTCCTTCCGTCAGTGCTGCTCCCGGTATCGCAGGCCCGCGGTGGGGCCGTTAACGCACGCGGTCACACACGGCTGCGGCCGTCATCTGAAATGCTATTGCCCGTGAAATGCTATTGCCCACCGAGGCGCGCGTGCATCTCCCACACCAGAATCTCCGCGGGCATATGCGCCGTAATGCGTTGACCGCCGCTGCGCGCCAACCGCACCGCATCCCCCTCGTACAGGGTGCCGACGCCCTCCATCTCCACCTCACCGCGCGCCACGAAGACGTGCAGATACGGCGCTTCGGGTAGTCGCACCTCGGTGGTCTGCTGGTCGAGCATGCGCGCCACATGCATGGCGGAATGGCTGCTGGCAATGGCGATGGCGGTGCGATCGCGGTACTGCGGCAGGCCGGACGCCACTGTCACCAGGCCGCCACCCGCCAACTCGTCGTCGACTTCCAACTGTTGATAGCCGGGTTCGATACCGGGCTCGTCGGGAACCACCCACATCTGGACGAAGTGCACCGGCTCATCGTGTGCGGTGCCGGCGCTGAGCCGCCACGAATCGTTCTTCTCCGAATGCAGAATGCCGCTGCCCGCACTCATCCGCTGCGCCAGCCCGGGATAGATGACACCGGCGTGCCCCAGCGAATCCTGATGTACCAGGCTGCCACTCAATACCCAGGTCACGATCTCCATATCCCGGTGCGGGTGGGTTTCGAAACCCTCGCCGGGGAGGACGACATCCTCGTTGTTGACCAGCAACAGACCGTGATGAGTGTTGTCGGGATCGTAATGTTCACCGAAGGAAAAGGAGTGCCGTGAATCCAGCCATGGCACACGGGTTTTCATGCGATCGCTGCCCCTGTGGACATCGATGTGTGGTGTCGTGAGCGTGGACACCGCCCGTCTCCTCTCACCGGCGAGACCGATCGGCTTCCAGGGTAGAAGCACAATCGGAACACCTGCCTGAATTCCCGGTAAATTCTATCGTGGGAGCAGCAATCGCTCACACGCCCCCGACCAGGCATTTCAGGTATGGGAGTGCGATAGGCAAATTTTCGGCATCGACTATGCCGCCGGGCCCGCGAAGTAACGGCGAAATGACGGCCACTGCGCCGGACCAGGACGGCGACCGTAACATGATGGGCCGCAAGAGGTACCGGAGGGAGGGGACGGATGCGACCAGAGGTGCTCGCAGGTATCGAACGTGAACTGCGACAACAGGCCCATAGTGAGGGAATTACCCATTTCGTGGTCGGCGTCGCCGTCTTTCTCGATGGAAAACTGCTGGTCGTACGGCGTGTCGCCGATGACTGGCACGGCGGAATGTACGAACTGCCCGGTGGCGGAGTGGAATCCGGGGAAAGCTTCGCCGAATGTGTGGTCCGGGAACTGTACGAGGAAACCGGGCTGCGTGTCGTGCGTATCACCGATGTAATCGGCGGTTTCGACTACGCCACCCGCACCAAATCCCGCGTGCGCAAATACAGCTTCGTGGTGGAAGCCGAAATCGGTGAGATCTCGCTCGACCCGAGCGAACACGATCAGTACCAATGGGTCGACGCCGACGGCCTCGACAGTCTGCCCATGGCTCCCGATATGCGTGCCGCCGCGTACGCCCTCGTGACAACGCACCCGGCCCGGTGAACGTGCCCGCGGAGCGGGCTTCCCGCCCGTCGCGGCGCTCCCCGACAGCGGTATTGCGCACCATCCGCGCGGCACTGCGCGACAGTCCGGGGGTACTGCGGCTGGCGGTGATTCGACTGGCGGGGCCGTTCGGGGACGGCATGTTCCAGGCGGCACTGTCGGGGGCCATTCTGTTCAATCCGGAACGCCAGACCGATCCCCTCGATATCGCGGCCGGGTTCGCGGCCCTGCTACTGCCGTACTCCCTGGTCGGGCCCTACGCGGGCGCGCTACTGGACCGGTGGGATCGGCGGACCGTCCTCCTGCTGGCCAATGTGGCGCGAGCGGCGCTGATCGGCGTGACGGCCGCACTGCTGGCGACCGGGGTCGAGGCGACACCGCTGCTGCTGCTGGCGCTGGCCGTGGTGGGCATCGGACGATTCATCGGCGCGGGCTGCTCGGCGGCACTACCGCGGGTCCTGGCGCAGCGGTGGCTGGTGCCCATGAATTCGATACTGGCGAGCGCGGCAGCCGGATCCGCCATTGTGGGCGCGAGCCTCGGATTCGGCATTGTCGGACTCGCCGGGGCCGGGGACACGGGTTCGGCGGTCGCGGTGGCGGGCAGTGCGGTCGGCTCGGTGGTCGGCATGGTTGCCGCCTGGGGGTTTCGGCGGCACGCGCTCGGACCCGATCGGGCCGAACGCGATGCCCGCAGCTCGGTCCGGGCGATTGCCGCCGGTCTGCGCAATGGCGCGGTGGCGGCCTGGCATTCGCGGGAGGTCACCACCGCCATGATCGGAATCTGCGCGCACCGCATGGTGTTCGGCGCCGACACCCTGCTCATGGTGCTGGTGCTGCGACGCGGGACCGACGGGTCGGGAGTCGGGACGCAGCTGGCCAACTTCGGCGTGGCCATTACCTGTGCCGGGGCGGGCATGCTGGTCGCCGCCGTACTCGCACCGGCGCTGATTCCACGGCTCGGGCGCCCCCGCACCGTGGTCGTCGGGCTGCTGACCGCCATGGTGGTGCAATTGACGCTGGTCACCCCCATTACCGTCGCCACCGGCGCGGATACGGGTCGCGCGCATCTGCTGCTGCTCGCCGCCGCCTTCCTGCTCGGGCTGGCCGGACAGATCATCAAACTGACCGGTGATGTTGCCATGCAGATCGACATTGACGATTCCCATCGTGGCCAGGTATTCGCCCTGCAGGACACCATTTTCAATATCGGCTTCGTACTGGCGCTGGCCGTCACCTCGCTGGCCATTCCGGCGGACGGTCGCGCACCGGCGGTGGTGGTCGCGGCGGCCGGCATCTACGGATGCGGACTCGTGGCCGTCGCGGTGAATGCGCGACGGCGCATCGGGATTGCGGGATAACGGACATCCATATCGTTTCGGTCGCGATCGGTGGACACCGCGGACAATCGTCGTATGGTGCGCGAGGACCGGGATACGGTGTGCCGGTTCGATGTCGAAATGCGCGGTTCGCCGCGACTGGACAGGAGACGCACAGCGCCATGGGACTACTGCGGTCCGCGCCGATCCCCAGATCGCACCTCCGCACCACCTCGATCCTCGCCGGCGCCGCTCTCCTCGGACTGGTCTGCGTGAAGCCGACGGCCGCCGCACCGCATCCGTGGGCACCGGCACCGGTGAACAGTTGCGGCGAAGTGGGATTCGATCCACTGGCCCGCGAACCCGAGCCCGGCAGCACGCCTGATCCGCGACCGCCGACCATTCAGATCCCGGTTCCCGTCCCCGAATTCGTACCCGTGCCGATTCCGGGTCCGGGTCCGGACAACACCCGCATCGAGCCCGAGGCATTGCCCGCGGACCCTTGCGCCAACCCGTGCCCGGATATTCGCGACGCTCCGAAACCGACTACGCCACCGCCGACTACGACCACCGTGCCGGAGGGCTCACAGCGTTCGGAATCCACGCCACCGACCACCGGCGAGCCGAATGACGCTCAACCGCAGAGCGCTACCCCGAGCGCACCCGCCCCGCCCGGCGGAATCGCGCTGCCCAGTATCGAATTCCATCCGGACCCCGAGCCGATTCCGGTCCCGGTGCCCGGTGGTGAAGCGCCCGAACCACAGCCCGTACCCGAACCGGTGTACGTCCCACCTGCCCCCGCACCGCTGGCCGCGCCCGTCGCGCCGCCGCGGGTGGAAAATGTTCGGCTCGTCGACCAGATCACCGGGCCCGGCTCCGGTAATCGCACCGATATGCGCTGGCAGGTGGATGGCACCGATCTGGGGGTGATGTGGGAGAACCGGCCCGGCGAGGTGGCCGTGCTCTTCGGCGATACCTTCGGCAAAGGGTGGGAACCCGGTGGCGCGGGCGGCGCGGATGCGGATTGGCGCAGCAATGTCCTGGGCTTCAGTAGCGACCGGGACCTGTCGGACGGACTCACCCTCGATACCTTCGTACAGGACAGCCGCTGCCATGCCGCGGAACTTCTCAATAGCCGCAAGATCAAGAATTTCGAGGTGACCACCATCCCGACATCGGGTTTCGCGGTGGGCGACCGGCAGTACATGACCTATATGTCGATCAACCGGTGGAGCCGCATCCCCGGAATGTGGTGGACCAATCACGGCGGTATCGCCTGGTCCGACGACAACGGCCGCACCTGGACCAAATCCCAGCATGCGATGTGGGACAACCTCTTCGGCATCGGACGCTTCCAGGTGGCGACCATGGTGCCGCACGGCGACTGGGTGTACATGTTCGGAACTCCCAACGGGCGCATGGGTGTTATCGGATTGGCCCGGGTGCCCGCCACCGAGGTACTCAATAAGACCGCCTACCAGTATTGGGTCGCGGGCAACTGGGTCCCGGCGTCCACACCGAACGAATTGCTCGCCACGCCACTGGTTCTCGGCACCGCCAGCGAACTGTCGATCCGATACGACCAGACCAGCGCGGAATGGCAGATGGTGTATCTGGATGCCCCCGCGCATCAGATCGTGCTGCGGACCGCGGCGGAACCGCAGGGCACCTGGAGTGAGCCGATTCCCCTGGTGAGCACCAATGACTATCCGGCGGCCTACGGCGGCTTCATCCATCCGTGGTCGACCGATCGCGACCTGTACTTCGCGTTATCGGCCTGGGGGAGTTACAACGTGTACCTCATGCACGCCACACTGAACCGCTAGTAGCGGCGGAACCGCACTGTCTGTCCGGGGCGCGCCTGGGCCATCGCGTCCACATCGGCATCGATGACCACGGCGACCACCGGATAACCGCCGGTAATCGGATGATCCGCGAGGAAAACCACCGGCTGCCCGCTCGGCGGCACCTGGATGGAACCCAAAGCGACTCCCTCCGTGGGTAATTCATCCTGAATGCGCCGCTCCAGCGGTGGTCCGATACGACGGTCGAGACGCGCGCCGACCCGGTCGGTATCCGAGGACACCATCCACTCACCCGCGAAAAGGGCGCCGGGATCGGTGAACCAGTCGTCCCGGGGCCCGAGCAGGGCGCGAATGGTCAGTGGCGCACCGCCCGGCGGGGGCACCGGCGCGACATCCACGATCGGGTAGGTACGCGGCGGCGAACCGACCGGGAGCACATCACCGGGACGCAGTGGGTCCGGGCCGATCCCGGACATGGTGTCTCGGCTGCGGGAACCCAGTACGGGTGCGATATCGATACCACCGCGCACCGCCACATAACTGCGCAGACCGGTACCGGCCAACCCGAGCCGAAGGTGTTGTCCCTCTTCCAGTTCCAGGACGCTGGCCGGGCCGACCGGCCGATCGTCGACGAAGGCGGGTGCGGGTGCGCCGGTCACCGCCAACGTCAGGTGCCGCTGGGCGGATAACTCCAATCCACCCAGCAGGACCTCGATTCCGGCCGCGCCCTCCGGATTTCCGACCAGCCGATTCGCCAAGCGCAGCGCCGCGCGATCCGCCGCACCGGAGATACCCACGCCCGAATCGAACCAGCCGGGACGACCGAGATCCTGAATGGTGGCCAGCGGTCCCACCCGCTCGACGCGGATCACGTTTCCTGCTCGGCAATCGTGAAACGCACCCGGGTACCGGCGCGAACAAGGGCGGGCGGGTCGCGGTGCACATCCCACACGGGCAGCTCGGTGGTGCCGATCAGCTGCCAGCCACCGGGGCTGCGGCGCGGGTAGACCGCCGAGTAGCCACCCGCCAGGGCGACCGCACCCGGCGGGATGGCGGTGCGGGACTGGGTACGGCGGGGGACCGACAGCCGACCGTCCGGGGATTCCAGATAGCCGAATCCGGGGGCGAATCCTACGAAGGCGCAACGCCATACGGTCCCGGTGTGCTGGGCGATCACCTCGTCGGTGGTCAGACCGAGCAGGTGCGCGACCGCGGGGAGATCGGCGCCGTCGTAGCGGACCGGGACGACGAGGGGTTCGGAGCCGAAACCGTCGCCGCCCACGGCATTGCCGGGAGCATCCGCACGGTCGGGTAACCGGCGCGCACCGGCCGCCACCCGTGCCTCGGCATCCATCCGCTCCAGCAGACGCGTGAGACGTCCGCGCACCGATTCGACGACAGCCGGGGAAGTCAGGGTGACCAGTACGGTTTCGGCGGCGGGCAGGACATCCACCACACCGGCCGGTCGATTGCGCAGCGCCGCAACCAGATCCGCCACCATGGCGGGCACCGGCGGGATGACGAGCAGCGCACGGTCGCCCGCCGACCGGATCTCCCCGGCTGTCGTATCCCGCTCGCCCTCACTCACCGCTGGCTCCGATCAGGTGAATGCGGTGACGGTAACACCGGCATCGTCCAGGGTGGCGCGAATGCGGCGAGCCATTTCCACCGCGGCCGGAGAATCGCCGTGTACGCAGATACTCGCCGCCCGCACGGTCACCGAGCCACCGTCCACGGTATTCGCCTTACCGTCGCGGGCAATCGAAAGCGCCTGCATAACTGCATCGTCGGGCCAGAGCACCGCGCCCGGCAGGCCGCGGGCGGCGAGGGCGCCGGATTCCAGGTAGGCACGGTCGGCGAAACCCTCACCCACGAAGGCGATCCCCGCGTCGCGTGCCGCCCCCTCCAATTCGGTACCGGCCGGACCGAGTAGCACCAGCCCGGAATCGAATTCGCGCATAGGTCCCACCACGGCCTCCGCCAGCGCCCGATCCGCGGCGGCGGCGTGATACAGCGCGCCGTGCGGTTTCACATAGCGCACCCGATCACCGGCCGCGCGGGCGAAGGCATCGAGACCGCCGATTTGATACAGCGTCTCGTCACGCAGCTCCTCCGGTGAGATCGCCAGGGCGCGGCGACCGAATCCGATCAGATCCCGATACCCGATATGCGCGCCGATCCGCACCCCCTTGGCGACCGCCAGCGCACAGGTGCGGCGCATGATCGACGGATCCCCGGCATGGAATCCGCAGGCGATATTCGCACTGGTCACAATGTCCAACATGGCCGCGTCGTCACCCATGGACCACGCGCCGAAGCCTTCACCGAGATCGCTATTGAGATCGAACGCCATAACTCAAGCATCGCACCCGAACGGTTTGTGACACAGTTCACTGTCCCAGGTGTCACGAATACCCCAGCCGGATTGTCCGATAGTCATGAACAACACCGATAAGAACATCCTGCTCGCCGGTGCGACCGGCGTCCTCGGCCGCCACATCGCCCATGCGCTGCGAGCGTCCGGGTACACCGTGCTGACACTCTCCCGTGGCTCGGACGCCGCCGTCCGAGCCGACCTGATGAATCGCGATCAACTGCTCCGCGCCGTCGAGGGACTCGAGATCGATACGGTGGTGCACGCCGCCACCGCCCTGCGTAAAGCCCCCATGCGGCACCGGGATATGTACGCCACCAATGACCTGCGCATTGCCGGAACCGAGAACCTCATGGCCGCCGCCCGGGCAGTCGGCGCGCGGCGCGTCATCGCCGAATCCATGGTGTTCGGCTACGGCTACCGCGATTTCGGTGATCACGTGGTCACCGAGGGCGATCCGTTCGGGACTCCCGGCGACAAGGCCGTGGCCCCGCACCTGGAAGGGATGCGCGTCAAGGAGGAGTTGATGCTCGGCGCCCCCGGTATCGAGGGAATCTCATTGCGGTACGGCCTCTTCTACGGCGCGGGCGGCACCGAGAACCTGGTCGACATGCTGCGCAAGCGGCAACTGCCCGCCGTCAATGATCACGGACGGGTGCTGCCGTGGGTGAATCTGGCCGATGCCGGGGCCGCCGTAGCGCTGGCCGTCGAAGGCGGGCGGCCCGGTAGCGCCTACAACATTGTCGACGACGCGCCCTCGGGTTTCGGGTCGCATGTGCGGCTGGTCGCCGAAACATTCGGCACGCCCACACCTTTCACCGTCCCGGCGTGGATGATGAAGCCGATGTCCTACGCGCACCGGATGACGAAGGCGAATATGCGCGTTTCCAATGCCAGGGCCAAGGCGGAACTGGGGTGGAAGCCGCAGTATCCGACCGTCACCGATGGACTGCGCGCCCTCGTCTCGTGACCGTCACCGCGAATAGACCTGGACCTCAGCGGCTTTCACCGAGAAGTACACCTGCGCACCCGGAGCCAGCCCGAGATCGGCCACGGCTCCGGGCGTGAGATCGGCGACCAGGCCACCGACCGGGCCATCGGCCCCGACCCGGACCGTGCCACCGCGATCACTCAACTCCGTGACCCGGACATGAAAGACATTGCGCGGACTGCCTTCCGGACGCTCCCGGTACACCGCGACGGCGGTGGGCGAGAACACCGCCGCGGCGGAACCGCCCGGCAACCACTCCGCCTCCGCGCGACCGTGCACCAGCACATCCCCGACCGCGACCGCGTGATTCGGCTCGATCGCCGCACCGGCGGCACCATTGGCGGCCGTACCCACAATCAGGTTCATTCCCGCGATCTGGGCGGCGAAGGTGCTGCGGGGGCGAGCCAGCACCTCGGCGACCGGACCGGACTCGACCACCCGGCCGGATTCCAGCACCAGCAGGCGGTCGGCCAGGGTGAGGGCGTCGATTATGTCGTGGGTGACCAGGATGGTGCAGGTGGGAGCGGTGGGGGAGGTACGCAGTACGCGACGCAGCAGGGTGCGCATGGCGGGGGCGGCGGTCACATCCAGCGCGGCCATCGGTTCATCGAGCAGCAGTACCCGGGGACGCACCGCCAGCGCGCGAGCCAGGGCCACCCGCTGGGCTTGACCGCCGGACAGCGTATCCGGGGATCGGCGCGCCCACTCCTGCGCATCGACCGCTCGCAACCACTCTCGGGCGATCTCATCGGCGGCTCGGCCGCGTAGGCCCTGACCGCGCGGACCGAATGCCACATTCGCCGCGACCGATAGATGCGGAAACAGCAGCGGCTCCTGCGCCAATAGCCCGACCTCACGCCGATGCGGCGGCACCGCAACGCCATTCGCGGTATCGGTCAGACTCCGACCGTCGAGCCGGACGGAACCAGTATCCGGGATCAACAGACCGGCGATAACATCGAGCAGCGTGGATTTGCCGGCGCCATTGGGTCCCAGCACCGCCAGTACCTCGCCGGCGGCCACCTCGAGATCGATCCGAAAGTCTCTGGCCGCCACCGCGGCCGTTACCCGCAGGCCCCGCTCGGTCACGACGGCCTCCCATTGGCCAACGCACCCATTCGGCGGTACGCGATCAGCACGATCGCCACCGCGACGAGTACCAGCAGCAGCGATAGGGCCACCGCCGCATCGGGATCGGTCTCCCGCGCCAGGTAGATCTCCAGGGGCAGCGTGCGCGTGCGGCCCTGCAGGCTGCCCGCGAAGGTCAGGGTCGCGCCGAATTCACCCAGGGCACGCGCGAAAGCGAGCACACCGCCCGAGATCAAGGCCGGACGCAGCAGCGGCAGCGTTACGCGCCACCACACCGTGGTCGGGCGCGCGCCCAGCGTGGCGGCTATGCGCTCGTAGCGGTCGCCCGCGGTACGCATGGCGCCCTCCAGGGTGATCACCAGGAATGGCAGTGCCACGAAGGCCTGTGCCAGCACGACCGCGGTGGTGCTGAAGGCGATACGGATTCCGGCCGCCTCCAGCTCCTGCCCCAGCAGACCCTGGCGACCGAAGAGGTACAGCAGCGCGAGACCGCCCACCACGGGCGGTAGAACCAGTGGTAGCAACACCATTGACCGCAGTATCGGCAGTATTCGCCAGCGCAGTCGCGCCAGCAGGATCGCCATCGGGACACCGAGGAGTACGCACAGCACCGTCGCGGCGAGCGCCGTCTTCAGGCTCAGTAGCAGGGCGTCCCGCGAGGCGGGCGTCGTAATGAGCCCGAAGAAGTTCGACCGGTCCACCGCTCCGGTCAAGGCCAGCAGTGGGCCTATGACCAGGGCGAAACCCAGCAATCCGGGTAGCAGCAGCCACACCGGAACACCGGGGCCCAGCGATATCGGTCGGAATTGTTTCACGGGGAACCGAACCCCGCCGCCGTCAGAGCCCGACGGCCATCGGCGCCGGTCACCAGCGCTACGAAGCCGCGTGCGTCCGATGTGCTGGTCGTATCCGACAGCACCGCAATGGGATAGGCGTTCACCACCGACGCGGATTCGGCGAACGGCACCGTCACCACCTTGTCACCGGCCTGCTTCGCATCGGTGACGTATACGACTCCGGCATCCGCCTGACCCGTGGTGACCTTCGCCAGGACATCGCTGACCGAGGACTCCTCGCTCACCGGTGCGATGGTTACCCCGGCGGCGCTGGTCACCTGCTCGGTCGCCGAACCACATGGCACCTGCGGCGCGCACACCACCAGGCTCAGGCCGGGTCGGGACAGATCCGCCAGTGACGCGATATGTTCCGGATTACCGGGCGGGGTCACGATGGTCAGCGCATTGGTCGCGAAGATCTGCGGCTGCTCGGTAATACGGCCGCCGGTGACCACCTTGTCCATATTCACCGCATCCGCGGTGGCCAGCACATCGGCCGGAGCGCCCTGATTCAACTGGGCCGCCAAATCGGACGAACCAGCAAAGGAGAACACCACTTTCGTGCCGGGATGGGTGTCCTCGTACTCCGCGCCCAGCTCGGTGAACACCTGCCTCAGCGAGGCGGCCGCGAAGACCGTGACCGTGGTGGCGTCGGAATCCGAAGAGCCGCAACCCGAGAGCGCCGCGACGCCGAGCAGCGCGAATGCGGTCAGCGCCGCACCGGAGCGGAAGCCTGTGCGCCCCCGCCGGATTCGCCGGCGGTCTCGACCACCACGGTGGTCGCCTTCACGCTCGCCACCGCCACGCTGCCGGGACGCAACCCCAGCTCCCGCACCGCTTCGCTGCTCATCAACGACACCACCGTGAACGGCCCGCATTGCATCTCCACCTGCGCCATCACCGTATCGGCCACCACGCGGGTGACCAGTCCGGGAAACCGATTGCGTGCCGAGCTGGCACTGCCCAGCTGTGTCCGGGGTGTGCGGGCCTGTTCGACGGCCAGGGCCGCCAGTTCCGCGCCGTCCACCACCAGGCGGCCCGCCTCGTCCTTATGCGCCGACAGCGATCCGGCGTCGATCCAGCGGCGCACGGTGTCGTCGCTGACGCCGAGTAGCTGAGCGGCGTCGCGAATACGGAGACTGGGCATGCGAGGAGAATATAGCCGCAGATGCGGATTTATCAACCAAATGAACCCGCAAATGCGGGCACCAGACGTCAGCGTGCGCCTCGCGCTGGATGCAGTACTCGACGACTGGTTTCGCAAGATTCGGGGTAACCCATGGGGTACGCCCAAAGTCGGTTCGGCACCCAGCCGCCGGCACGCGTGCACGACAGTCCACGGTCTCCGCGCCGGGCGCTGACAATTCGGGGAGGCGGGGGAGCCGGTACTCTCGGGGCAATCATGGCCACGTATTTCGATCCGAAGGCCTGGTCACCCCTGCGCGCGGTAGACCTGGGCATGGACCTGGGAAAACGCCTGTTCGACCAGAGTTGGCTGGATCAGTGGACCGCTTTCACCACCGCCTGGCTGGATCCGGTCGTCGACTTCGGCGCGGGCACCGTCACCGCCCTCATGCCCGATGTCCTGATGACCCTGCTGTCGGAGGGCATCCTCAGCCAGTTCGGCGGGCAGGAGGTGAACGCCACCTTCCTCGGCCATGACATGCGCGCCACCCTGCACACGCTCAAGGTGCGGCGACGCGGCGCGCACTTCCAATCGAAAATCGTGGTGACCGGACTGCATTGGAACGAGCATCCGATCGAGGAGCTCACCGTGATCGCGCACGGCGTGCGCCTCATCCCCGGCGCACCGACCAAAATCCGCTCCGCCCAGCTGGATCTGCGCGGCGTCATCGGTATCGACGCACTCACGCACTGGATCAATACCTGGCAGCCGGACTGGCAGCTGACACCCGCGCCCGGCGGAATGGTGTTGGCGCAGCACCGAAGACGACGGTTACGCGCACTCGCCACGGCGGAGGTGATCGACAATGTCCTCACCATCACCCTGCACCGCGCCAACTGGTGGGGCATCCGAATGCCGCGACGGGCGGTGCGGCTACAGCCGATCCCCCTGACCGACCTACCGAACTACGCGCGCATCACCCGCGCCCAAAGAGTCGGCGACTACGTACATTTCGAAGCCGACCTGCCGGGACTCACCGGATCGTTCGAACTGGCACAGATCCGCGACGCCATCGTCGCGGGCACAACCCTGATCGTCTTCTAAGCTCCCCCGCCTCTCCGCGTCTTCAGCGCGCGGCTGAGAGCCGTTGATATTCGTGCACGCGTGCCGGCGGTTGGGAGCCGAACCGATTCTGGGCGTACCCCACGAGTTACCCCGATCTCCCCCGCCTCCCCGAGACTTCAGCGCGCGGCTGAGAGCCGTTGACAGTCGTGCACGCGTGCCGGCGGTTAAGAGCCGAACCGATTCTGGGCGTACCCCACGAGTTACCCCGATCCTTACGAAATCAGTTGTCCCGTTCCGTATCTACTCGCGGGGACTGCTTCCACCAGGCGAGTAGCTCGGCTTCGGCTTCGTCGCGAGGGAGGGGTCCGCGGTCCAGCCGTAGTTCCTTCAGGAACTTCCAGGCCTTGCCGACGTCGGGGCCCGGCTTGATGTCGAGGAGTTCCATAATGGCGTTGCCGTCCAGGTCCGGGCGTACGCGCTCCAGGTCCTCCTGTTCGCGCAGGCGCTCGATCCGGGTCTCCAGATCGTCGTAGGTGGCTTGCAGGCTGGCCGCGCGCTTCCTATTGCGGGTGGTGCAGTCGGCGCGCACCAGCTTGTGCAGGCGCGGCAGCAGGTCACCACCGTCGGTGACGTAGCGGCGCACCGCCGAATCCGTCCACTGGCCCTTGCCATAGCCGTGGAAGCGCAGGTGCAGATACACCAGCCGTGCCACATCCTCGGTGAACTGCTTCGGATACTTCAAGGCGCGCATGCGCTTTCGCACCATCTTCGCGCCCACCACCTCGTGATGGTGGAAGCTCACGCCGCCGCCCGGCTCGTTCTTCTTGGTCGGTGGCTTACCGATGTCGTGCAGTAGCGCTGCCCAGCGCAATACCAGATCCGGATCGCCCTGCTCCTGGTCGATGGCCTGGCGCAGCACGGTCAGCGAATGCTGGTAGACGTCCTTGTGCTGGTGGTGCTCGTCGATCTCCAGCTTCATGGCCGGGACCTCCGGCAGCACCCGGTCGGCCAGGCCGGTCTCGCACATGATGTCGATACCCTCGATCGGGTACTGGCCACCGATGAGCTTGTCGAGTTCGGTGTGCACCCGCTCCGCGGTAATCCGGTCGAGCTCCGGAGCCATCGCGACAATGGCCTCGCGCACCCGCGGCGCCAGGTGGAAGCCGAGCTGCGACACGAACCGCGCACCCCGAAGCATGCGCAGCGGATCGTCCCGGAACGAATCCTCCGGCGCGGCAGGGGTATCCAGCACTCCGGCCAGCAGCGCTTCGATACCGCCCAGCGGATCCACGAACTCCAGCTCGCCGAGTGCGCCGATCCGCACCGCCATGGCGTTCACCGTGAAATCACGGCGCACCAGATCACCCTCGAGGGTGTCGCCGAAGGTGACCTCCGGATTGCGGGAAACCCGGTCGTAGCTGTCGGCGCGGAAGGTGGTGATCTCCAGCTGCTGCCCGTCCTTGGACGCGGTCACCGTGCCGAAGGCCAACCCACCGGTATCCCAGAGATTGTCCGCCCAGCCGCGCAGCATCTCCTGCACCTGCTCGGGGCGCGCATCGGTGGTGAAATCCAGATCCGTACCCAATCGACCCAGCACGGCATCGCGCACACTGCCACCCACCAGGTACAGCTGATGGCCGTGCGCGGCGAACAATTCCCCCAGCGGGATCAGTACATCGGACAGCCGTCCGAGCGTGATCGCCGCCGCCGCGAGCAATCGGGTACGGCGATCCTCGTTAGCGTCCTCAGACTTCGGCGAAACCACGAAGACGCAGCTTAATGGAGTCGGGCAAATCAATTACGGGCCCATCGTCCGCGCACCCGGGAAAGCGCCGACGACACCCCGCGCGGCACCCTCATCCAGCGACGTCACAGCAGCTCGACGCAGTGGGACGGCTCATCGGACTCGCACCGCTAGACTGACGCAGTGTCTCCGGCCGATCGCGCGAACAGTCGACGCCGCCAGCCCCGGCGCCGCGGTGGTTCGGCCGGTAGTGCGGCGAAACCACGCATGCGCACCGTGCGGGAAACCTCCGCGGGGGGACTGGTGGTGGACGGACTCGACGGTCCCCGTGACAAGGCCTCGGCCGCCCTCATCGGGCGCACCGACCGTCGCGGTCGACTGCTCTGGTCGCTGCCCAAGGGACATATCGAAGAGGGCGAGACCTCCGAGCAGACCGCCATTCGCGAGGTTGCCGAGGAAACGGGTATCCATGGCACCGTCGTCGCCGAACTCGGCAGTATCGACTACTGGTTCGTCACCGAGGGTCGGCGGGTACACAAGACTGTGCATCACTACCTCATGCGGTGCATCGGCGGAGAACTCTCCGATGCCGATGTCGAGGTCACCAAGGTGGCCTGGGTTCCGTTGAGCGAACTGGATTCTCGCCTCGCATACGCCGACGAGCGGAGGCTGGCGGAGGTGGCGAACCGGCTGATCGATCGGATGGAGAACGGCAGACAATGACGCGTGCGGGGTCTGGGCGTCCACAGAATATGGCGGCGGCTCACCCGACTCGAAGGACGCACCGCTGGATTCTGTCGCTCGTCGCGCTGATCCTGGCCGTCCTTACGACCGGTGTGTGCGCGCTGCCCGCCGCCGCCCAACCCACTGGCAACGGCACGGGGGCAGCAGGACCGAAATTCCTGAAACTGTCCCTGGATTCGGTGACGCCGACGGCGATCACCGAATCCAGCGACCCCTACTTCGTGGTGTCCGGCACCGTCACCAATATCGGCGACCGTGTGGTCGACGATGTCAGCGTTCGCCTGCAACGCGCCGCCCCGATCTCCACCGCGAGCGGACTGCGCACCTCGCTGCGGCTGGACCAGATCAACTACGACGTCGCCGGTGAGTTCCGGGATGTGGCCGACCGGCTCGAGTCGGGCCAGCGCAAACAGTTCAGCCTCACCGTCGCCCTGAGCGCGGATCCGGATCTGCCCGCGGATGTCTCCGCCCTCGATATCACCACGCCCGGGATCTACCCGCTGCTGCTGAATGTCAATGGTGAACCCGCCTACGGCAATCAGGCCCGCCTCGACGACGCCCGTTTCCTGCTGCCGGTACTCGGAATGCCGACCGCGACCGCGACCGCGACCGAACCGCCCGCGTCGCCGGCGGTTCCGATCTCCCCTGACGTTCCGCCGGTGGCCACCACCATGATCTGGCCGCTGGCCGACCGGCCGCGCCTGGTAGCGGGGATCCCGGGCTCGGTGGACAGCTACGCGCTGCTCACCGATGACGAGCTGGCCTCCTCACTCACCGTGGGCGGACGCCTCGACCAACTGCTGTCGGCCGTGGAATCCGCGGTGAAATCCGATGGCGGCCGCGACCTCGCCGGTGCGCTCTGCCTGGCCATCGATCCGGATCTGCTGCTCACCGTATCCGCCATGATCTCCGGGTACCGGGTGCTCGCCAGCCCGTCGGATCCCGATGGACCCACCCGCGCGGGTATCGGCACGCAATCGGCCGAGAACTGGCTGGACCGGCTGCGCACCCTAGCGCCGTCCATGTGCACGGTGGCCCTGCCCTTCGCGCAGGTCGACGAGACCGCGCTGGCAGCCGTCAATGATCTGACCCTCACCGACCGGGCCCTGAACGGCCCCGCCGATATCGTCGACTCACTGCTGTCGGTGAAAACACTGCGCGGGGTGAGCCTGCCCGATGCGGGCACCATCGATACCGACACCGCCAATCTGCTTGCCGGTCATGGTTTCACCACCACGGTGCTCGCCGATAATGCCGTGACACCCCTCGACGGGATGTCCACGGCCATCGGCGCCCGCCCGGTCGATGACACCCCCGAATCGGCCAACCCCGATGTGGTGCGACTGCCCGATGTCACGCTCGCCACCGCCGCGGACAGCCCGCCGCTCACCGATCCGGGCCTGCGGGTCGCGACCTTCGATATCTGGTCGGCCACCGCGCTGGCCGCCGTCGGCTCGCATCCGCCGACACCGTCGTTCACCCCGGAGCAGGTGCGCTACGACGTCACCAATGACTCCCGCGCCGCCCGCCTGCAGGATGCGCTGGGGGCCATCACCTGGACCGCGCTGAACCCGCAAGCCGACCGGCCACGATCGGCACTGTTCATGCCGCCGCAGCAGTGGGGCGCCAATCGCGACGAGGCCACCGCGCTGCTCGGCCAATTGAAGCTGCTGTTTCGCAATAATCTCGCCACCCCGCGCACCTTCGCGGACCTGATCGCCCAGCCCGCCGAGGCGCAGTCGTACGAACTGAACTACCTCACCAAGGCCGCCGATGAGGCGGTGCCGCGCGAGTTCGTCGATCCGGTTCGGGCACAGGCGCATCGGATCACCGAACTGATGACCGCGCTCGCGGAGGTACCGCAGCAGGAACTCAGCCCGCGTGCCTTCCTGACGCCGCTGCGCGACGACCTGATCCGGACGCTCACGCTTTCCGACCGGCGCAGCGGCGGCCAACCCGACACCATGGCGCAGCGCCGCCTGGAACAGACCACCCACACCGTCGACGAGCTGTATCAATCGGTCAGTGTGCTGCCTCCCGGCGGTGTGTACACCCTCGCCTCCGAACAAAGCCCGCTGCTGCTGGTGGCCCGCAACGACCTGCCCGTCGCCATTCGCGTCGAATTCCGCATCGACGCGCCCGCCGAGACGAAGATCACCGAAATCGGCGAACAGGTGCTACCCGCCAAGGGAACTCGCTCCTTCCAGATCCCGACGGAGGTGAGCGACAGCCGAAACCTGGTGATTCCCATCGCGCTTACCACACCCGACGGCGTGCCGCTGGGCAATGCGGTGACGGTATCGGTGCGTTCCAACGCTTACGGTCAGGCGTTGGCAATAATTACCGCGTGCGCTGGTGCACTGCTGCTCCTGCTGGCCGGTCGTCGTCTCTGGCACCGGTTCCGCGGGGAGGCGGACCCGGCGGACGAGGGGTTCGACCCCGAGACGCGACGCCGGGTGAACAGGTTCCGGCGGGCGCGTAAGCGGGAGATGCACAGACAGGAGGACCGATGAGCGAGCATGGTGGACCGCCACGCTCATCGGGCCGAGAACCCGAGGGGACGCCACAGCGGCGCGCCCCGTCAGCACCCTGGGAGCGCGGCGTGGGACGACAACCCGGTGGGCCCGGAGTTCCGCCGGGCCGCCAGCCCCGGCCCGGTCGACCGCAACCGGGTCCACCTCAGCCGCAACCGGGTCAACCGTCCGGTCCGCCGCCGGGGCGGCCGCGACCGCCCGAGGACGGGCCGATTATCCGGCGGCCCGCCGGACCACCTCCACAACCGCAACCACGACCGCGATCCCAACCCCCGCAGCAGCCCCCACCGCGACCACGGCCCGCACCACCGGCCGGTGTGCCGCCCGAGGAGCGCTTCCACTGGGGACATCAGAATCAGTCGGGACAACGACCGCCGGGACCGGGGCCACAGCGCTACCCGACCCCGGCGTCGGATCGGCAGCGCCCGGTCGGCCAGCCACCGCCACCGCGGGTGCCGCCCACCGCCGCAGCCGTCCGAACGGCGACGAAGAACGATAATTCGAACTCCCGCCTGGTGAAGGAATCCGGGTCCATCGCATTCGCGACCCTGATCAGCCGGATAACCGGCTTCGGTAAACAGCTCCTGCTGCTCACCGTGCTCGGCCCGGCCATCGCCAGTGCGTACACGGTCGCGGCCACCATGCCGACCATGATTTCCGAACTGCTGGTCGGCGCGGTCCTCACCGCCATCGTGGTGCCCACCCTGGTCCGCGCCGAAAAGGAGGATTCCGACGGCGGTGCCGCCTTCGTCCGGCGGTTGTTCACGGCCGCCCTCACGGTCCTGATCATCGGCGCCACCCTGGCCACGATCTCGGCACCACTGCTGGCCAGCCATGTCTTCCTGTCCGACGACGGCCGGGTGAATACCGCGCTGACCACGGCGCTGACCTTCATGCTGTTGCCCGCCATCGTCTTCTACGGCATTACGGCACTGCTCACCGCGATTCTCAATACCCATCAGGTGTTCAAACCCGGTGCCTGGGCACCGGTACTCAACAACGTCGTGGTGCTGGTCGTCCTCATCCTGTACGTGGTGACACCCGGTGAGATCAGCCTCGATCCGGTGCGGATGGGCGAGCCGAAACTGCTGCTGCTCGGCCTCGGTGTGACATTCGGTGTGATCGTGCAGGCGGCGAGTCTGCTGCCCGCCATCCGTCGCCAGGGCATCGATCTGCGACCGCTGTGGGGGATCGACGCCCGGCTCAAGATGTTCGCCGGAATGGGCGCGGCCATCATCCTGTACGTCGGAATCAGCCAGATCGGCTGGACCATCGCCACCCGCATCTCCTCGCACTACGACATCGCGGGTCCGGCGATCTACCAGAACGCGTGGATGCTGCTGCAACTGCCGTACGGCGTGCTCGGCGTGACCGTGCTGACCGCGATCATGCCCCGGCTCAGCCGCAATGCCGCCGACGACGACACCCCCGCCGTGGTCGACGACCTGGGTGCGGCGACCCGCCTCACCATGATCGCTCTGGTTCCGGTCGTCACCTTCCTGACCCTGGCCGGATCACAGATCGGCGAGGCCCTCTTCGGCTACGGCAATTTCAGCGGCGACGCGCAACGCCTCGGCGAAGCGGTGTCCTGGTCGGCCTTCACCCTGATCCCCTACGCCCTGGTGCTGATTCACCTGCGGGTCTTCTACGCCCGCGAACAGGCGTGGACGCCGACCTGGATCATCCTCGGCATCACCACCGTGAAGGTCATCTGTTCGGCGCTGGTGCCCATGGTCCTGGGTGCCGACAAGGTGGTCGCGGGGCTCGGCCTGGCCAATGGCATCGGCTTCATCACGGGCGCGGTAATCGGCGGCTGGCTGCTGCACCGCAGCCTCGGTGACCTGCGCATGACCAATGTCGGGCGCACCGTATCGCGCGTCGTGCTGGCCTCGCTGGCGGGCGGCGCGGTCATGTTGATCGTGGACAAAGTGCTGGGGCTGCACCGGCTTTCGGACTCGTTCGGCGGCACCGGCTCGCTGGTCCGGGTCGGCTTCACCGCCATCATCATGTTCGGTGTCGCACTCGGACTCATGCGACTGGCGGGCATTCCGGAGGTCGTGGCCATTACCGTCGCCATCTCGCGCCGTCTGGGCTTCACCCCGCCCGCACCCGACCTCGATCTCGAAGGTCCGGGCGACGACATCGACCCGACCACCATGCTGCCGAGGGCGGATCTGCGAGCCTCGCCGTACTACTACCGGTACGACCCCTACCTCGACGCGCAGACCATGGTGCTGCCCGCGATTCGGTCCGATGCGGTTGACATCACCGGGACTGGACAGTTCCCGTACCCTGTTGCGCAGAGAAACGCAACCGCCGGATCCGGCGTTCGCGGCGAGGTCGGTTCGGGTACTCGCGCAATGTCGGAGGCCGATGATCGCGTCCCCGGCGAGGTGAGTCCGGCGCCGACACATCGGACTTCGACTTATTACGGCGAAGGAGGAACGAGGGTGAGCGACGACGCGGCGGGCGTACCGGCCGCCGACTCTTCAGCGTCCGGAGGCGGACTCTCGACCGATGTTCCCCCGGCGCAGGATTCGGCCGGAGACGCATCGGAGAGAGACTCGGAGCAATACGCCGAGTCCGGCCCGGACCAGCAAGAGCGGCAACCGGATTCGAGTTCCGAGGCTCCGGCCGATCCAACCCAGACCGGTGTGATGCCCATGCCACCCCTACGGGTGGAGGCGCCATCCAAGCGAATTCAGCGCGGCCCCAAGCTGCTTCCGGGCGCCTCCGTGGCGGGCGGGCGGTACCGACTGCTGGCCGGTTGTGGCGGCGCTCGCGGACTGCGGTTCTGGCAGGCCCTGGATGTGAAGCTCGACCGCGAGGTCGCGCTCACCTTCGTGGACGCCGACCAACAGGCCGCCGAGAACTCCGGACACGATGGGCCGCAGGCGATTCTGTCGCGCACGCTGCGACTCGGCCGGATCAACTCACCGGGCCTGGCCCGCGTCCTCGACGTGGTGCGTGGTTCGTCCGGCGGCATAGTGGTGGCCGAATGGACCCCGGGCCGATCGCTACGCGAAATGGCCGAGACCCAACCCTCACCGATAGGAGCCGCACGCGCCATCCGGGCGCTGGCCGCGGCGGCCGAAATGGCGCATCGCGGCGGCGGATCGCTATCGATCGACCATCCGGACCGAATTCGGATCAGTGCCTCCGGTGACGCGGTACTCGCGTTCCCCGGCACCCTCGGCGATTCGGACGCCCAGTCCGACGTGCGTGGCCTCGGCGCCATGCTCTACGCCCTCACCGTCGCCCGCTGGCCCATTCGGACCGGTGGCGTGACGGGTAGCGCGGCTACCGTCGGCGGGCTCCGGCTGGCCGATTTCGGGCCGGACGGAACTCCCGTGGAGCCCCGGCAGATTCGGCCCGAGGTGCCCTTCGAGATCTCCGCGGTCGCGGTGCGGTCGTTGGAATCCAATAAGGGTGTGCGCACCGCCGCGACCGTCCAGCACGTGCTGGAACAGGCGTCGGTGGTCGATCAGAAGACCGACTTCATCCCGGTACTCAGACTCGGGCAACGGCCACCCTCCGTGCCCGACGAGACCCTGGCAGATCCGGAACTGCTCGCCGCCGAGAAGGAACGCTCGCAGCGGATGATGTGGATTCTGGTCGGTCTCGGCGTACTCGCCTCGCTGGTGGTCGGCGTCGTAATCTGGTGGCTGCTGAGCATTTTCGCGCCCGGCGCCTCCGATCAACCGCTCAATGAACAGCGCAATATCGGTCTCACCACGCCCAGTTCGGCACCTGCCGTCCCGGGCGCGGCCCCGACGTCCGACGCCCCCGCGGTGGCGGGCGGAGTGCCGGTGCCGGTCACCGGGATGTCGGTGTTCTCACCGGAGGGCACGCCGGACGGTATCGGCAGCGTCTCCGGTGTGCTGGACAATGATCCGGCCACCGTCTGGCGCACCGACCAGTACTTCCAGCAGTTCCCGGCCCTCAAGAAGGGGGTCGGGGTGCTGGCCACCCTGGGCAGCCCCAGCAAGCTCACCAAGGTGGTCATCGACTCACCGACCCCCGGCACGCAGGTGGAGATCCGCACCTCACCGACCGCGGCGCCGACCATCGATCAGACTCAGCTGATCGGGTCGGCGGCGCTCGGCCAGGGCGTCACCGAAATTCCGGTTCAGGGTGACCAACCGGCTCGCTACGTTCTGATCTGGATCACAGCACTGGGTAATTCAGGGGGACAGTTCCAGTCGGCCATTGCCGACGTGTACTTCGAAGCCGCGCCCTAGTCGCGCCGGACAGCGGCCACCAGGCTCGCGCAGCTCCGCCCACAGGTTCGCGTAGACAGTGTTCATGGAAAGAGCGGAGTCTCGCTCAGATCCACCTCCGGCCGTGACCGCACCGGCCCGCCCGATTCGCCCGAACCGGCCCCTAGCTGCGAATTTATTGCCGGGATCGTTGCTACCGAATCGTTATCTTGGATATGATCATGCCTATTCTCGCCGCTGTCGGGAGCGCCGGTACTAGGGGTTCATATTGTCCTCTCAACCGAATAATCACCTCGGGGAAACCTCCGATCACGCTCTGCTCACCGCCCACGCCGGGGGCGACCGGCACGCGTTCGCCGAACTATTGCGCCGCCACCGAGACCATCTGTGGCAGACCGCCGTACGCGCGTCGTACACCCCCGAGGATGCCGCCGACTCACTCCAGGAAGCGCTGCTCTCCGCACACCGCAAGGCCGCTGGTTTCCGCGGCGACGCCGAAGTGCGCAGTTGGCTGCACACCATAGTTGTCAACGCGTGTCTCGACCGGATACGCCGCAACAAGCTGCGTCGCACGGTACCGTTATCGGACGAGACGCTGCCCGAACCCCGTTATGCCCGAGACGATTTCGCAGCCGTGGAAATGACCCTGATCGTAGACGCGGCATTATTCGTACTACCCGCTGATCAGCGCACCGCCCTGGTCGCCGTCGAGCTGGAAGGCTATTCGGTCGCGGATGCCGCAAAGCTGCTGGGCGTCCCGGAGGGCACCATCAAGAGCCGGTGCTCCCGTGGACGGCGGCGACTCGAAGAACAACTGAAATCGTTGCGCGATGGCGGGAACCGTCAGTAGCGCATATGCGTCACTAATAGAAGCGAAGTGAATGTCGATATTCCCGCAGACCCACCGATACGGGTCCGCGAATTCCCGTGGCAGGCCCGACCCGGAGGGGCTATGGACGAGCAAGGCAGGCCAGCAGCACGTCGACGGCCGACACGGGCCGACGAATGGGGGAGCGAGATCCCCGAGAGGACGGGGGGAGTGATGGCTACCGACACCGTGCCGCAGCCTCCATACTCGACCGAACTGCTCGCCGACCTGCACGCCGGCAATATGCCCGACCACCTCTCCCGACGGCTGTGGCCGCAGGTGCGTCGCGATCCCGACGCCATGCGCTATCTGCACGCACTCGACCGGGTCAATACCGATCTGCACGCGCTCGGCCGTGACGAGCGCATCATCCACCCCATGCCCCTCGAGGTAACCGCCCGGCTCGATCACCTGATCGATGACCTCGCCGCCGCCACCGCCTCCGATCAGAACGAACGAACAGCCACCGTGCACCGCATTCATCCCGACCGCGCACCCGCGGCCACCGCGCCCATGCCCGCACTCTCCGCCTTCGATACCGGCCAACTCTCGGCCGCCGATATCGAGGGCAGCGGATTCGACAACCACGAATTCGATACCGACAGCTCGGAGTTCGACGCTGGTTCGGAGTTCGACGACACCGTCCGTGAACCGGCGACCTGGTCCGGCCCGCTGCGCTGGATCACCGCCGCGGCCGCCGCCATAGCGGTGATCGCGGGCACCCTGGTGGCCGTCGACGCCGTTCGCAGCCGGGAAGCCACCCCCGTCGCCGCCCCGGCCCCCATAGAACTGTCCACCGAGCTCCCGCCCACCGACGTCCTCACCGCCATGGGCCGCAATGACGTCACCGGCCCCCTCGCCACCCGCGAGGCCCTCAGCGGCTGCCTGACGGCCGCCGGTCTGGACCGCGCCATCCTCGGCTCCCGCAATGTCACCTTCGCCGGCCAGGCGGCCGTCCTGGTTCTCCTCACCGGACCGCAGGCCCCCCAGATCACCGCCGTCGTGGTCGATACCGCTTGCGGTCCAAGCGATCCCCGTCTGCTCGCGCGTGCGGATATCGGCTGAGGGCGATATCTCGGCTGATCACGACTGAGATCCGGCACACCCCGTCACGCCCGCTCCGAGGGGGCGGGAACAACAGCGTTTACCCTGTTGTTGACCGACACGCTGAGTTTCACACTGCCTCGGAGGGCCCATTGAGCACGTCAGTTCGCGACCTGATCATCGTCGGTTCCGGGCCTGCCGGATACACCGCCGCCGTCTACGCGGCGCGCGCCGAACTCGAACCCATCCTCTTCGAGGGCACCCAGTTCGGCGGCGCGCTCATGACCACCACCGAGGTCGAGAACTTCCCTGGCTTCCGCGACGGCATCATGGGCCCCGACCTCATGGAGGAGATGCGTGAGCAGGCCAAGCGTTTCGGCGCCGATATCCGTACCGAGGATGTCGACGAGCTGGACCTGACCGGCCGCATCAAGAAGGTCGTGGTCGGCGGCGAGACCTTCGAGGCCTACGCCGTCATTCTCGCCATGGGTTCAGCGGCCCGCTACCTGGGCGTCCCGGGTGAGCAGCAGCTGCTGGGCCGCGGCGTCAGCGCCTGCGCCACCTGCGACGGCTTCTTCTTCAAGGGCCAGGACATCGTGGTGGTCGGCGGCGGCGACTCCGCCATGGAGGAGGCGACCTTCCTCACCAAGTTCGCCTCCAGCGTCACCATCGTGCACCGCCGCGAGGAGTTCCGGGCCTCCCGCATCATGCTGGAGCGCGCCAAGGCCAACGACAAGATCCGCTTCCTGCTCAATTCCGAGATCACCCAGGTCAACGGCGAAAACAGCGTCAGCAGCCTGACCGTGCGCGATACCAGGACCGGCGAGACCTCAGAACTGGCCGCCACCGGCCTGTTCGTCGCCATCGGCCACGATCCGCGCAGCGAACTGGTGCGCGGCCAGGTCGACCTCGACGGCGAGGGTTACGTGCGGGTCCAGGGCCAGAGCACCTACACCTCGCTGCCGGGTGTGTTCGCCGCCGGCGACCTCGTCGACCACACCTACCGGCAGGCCATTACCGCCGCCGGCACCGGCTGCCGCGCGGCCATCGACGCCGAACGTTGGCTCGCCGACCAGGGCGATATCACCAGCAACACTCTCGAACACGCCGGTCAGCCGGTTGAAGTCAGCAACTAGGAGAAATGATGTCCGACGCCAAGACCACCGCGACCATCACGGTCACCGACCAGACGTTCGCCGACCAGGTGCTCATCAATGAGAAGCCGGTACTGGTGGACTTCTGGGCAGCCTGGTGCGGTCCCTGCAAGATGGTGGCCCCGGTGCTGGAGGAGATCGCCGCCACCCACGGCGACAAGCTGACCATTGCCAAGGTCGATGCCGACGCCAATCCGGAGACCTCGAAGCACTACGGCATTTTGTCGTTGCCTACGATGGTGCTGTTCCAAGGCGGCAAAGAGGTCAAGCGGATCGTCGGCGCAAAGGGCAAAGCGGCCCTTCTGCGTGAACTCGACGGTGTCATCTGACGACGCGCCGTAGGATGCCTGGACCCCTCGGAATTGCCGAAATTCGGTCCGGGTCTGAGACAATCAGCCGACGCTCCGGTCGTGCGAAGGTTGAGATCTCGCATGAGTGGGTACCCGGGTTGGCGGAAGGAAAGGGCTCTCACGCATGCACCGACTTCGTCACGGCGATACTGGACCAGCCGTAGCAGAGGTTCGGAGCACCCTCGCAAGTCTCGGGTTCCTACATACTCACCCCAATGGCGAACCGCTCGGTCGCGGTGTTGTTTCGAGCGACCTGCGAGTAGTCGCAAGCGGTGTCGTTTCGAACGACCTGCGAGCAGTCGCAAGCGGTGTTGTTTCGAACGACCTGCGAGCAGTCGCAAGCGGTGTCGTTTCGGGCGATATGCAAGGTGAGTACTGGAAGGATTCGGACGCTGTCTTCGATCACGATCTGGATTCCGCGATACGTGCTTTTCAGCAGTACCGCGGTCTCCTGGTCGACGGAGTCGTCGGTCCGGCAACCTATCGGTCGCTGAAAGAAGCGTCCTACCGCTTGGGCGCCCGAACTCTCATCTACCAGCTGTCGGCACCGCTGTATGGGGACGATGTCGCCACCCTGCAGCGGCGGCTACAGGATCTGGGCTTCTATGTGCATCGGGTGGACGGCTTCTTCGGACCGCACACCCATGACGCGCTCACCTCGTTCCAGCGTGAGATCGGCTTGGCCTCCGACGGCATCTGCGGACCGGATACGCTGCGCTCCCTGGATCTATTGGGAGCACGTGTCACCGGAGGCAACCCGCACCGCATTGCCGAGGAAGAGGTGGTGCACCGGGCCGGGCCGCAGCTGACCGGTAAGCGCATCGTCATCGATCCCGGCCTCGGCGGACCCGATAAGGGCTTTCGAGCGCCGACCGAATTCGGTGATGTGTACGAGTCGGAAATACTGTGGGACTTGGCATCTCGGCTCGAAGGCCGAATGGCGGCCACCGGTATGGAGACCTTCCTGTCGCGGCCGTGGGGCGCCAATCCCTCCGATGCCGAGCGCGCCGAAACCTCCAATACCTTCGATGCGGATCTGATGATCTCGCTGCGCTGTGCCAGCAATCCGAGTTCATCGGCGAGTGGGGTGGCGAGCTTCCACTTCGGCAATTCGCACGGTTCCACCTCGATGATCGGCCAGGTGCTGGCGGGGTTCATCCAGCGCGAGATCGTGGCGCGAACGTCATTGCAGGACTGTCGCACTCACGCCCGTACCTGGGACCTGTTGCGGCTCACCAAGATGCCAACCGTCCAGGTCGATATCGGTTATCTCACAAACGATTACGATTCCTCGGTACTCACCAACCCGCGGATGCGCGACGTGATCGCCGAAGCCATTCTCATCTCGGTGAAGCGGCTCTACCTGCTCGGCCAGGACGACCAACCCACCGGCACGTACACCTTCGCGGAACTGCTGGCCGAGGAATTGGCCGCCGCCGACCGTATGTAGGCCGGTAGCGAAAAACGAGCCCCCCAGGGAAACCTGGGGGGCTCGACTTCTTATCAGGGGTCAGAAGCAGAGGACGCGGTTCGGCTGGGTCATCGCCGCCTCCGCCAGCAGCTGGTCGAGGGCACGCTCGACATCTTCCTTCCACAGGTGGTCGCTATCGAGTTCCAGGCGCAAGCGCGGGAATCGGTTATGGGCGGCAACGACTTTGAATCCGACATCCTCCAGGAAGTCGGCCTCGATCATGCAGGCGTCCGGTGTACATCCGTCCGTACCGCGTGGGGGAGTGGAGATGCGCTCCATCAACCGCATGGATCCGAGGGCCCGATCGGCCATCGAATTGCTCGGTGGTTCCTTCCGAATCCCGAAGGCCTCGATGGCCCGTACCCCACGACGCATCAGATCGCCCACCACGGCCTGAATCAGCTGTTGGGCTATATCGGCGTCCTGATAGGGGGATTCGGCCCGCAGCGTGGTCAGCAGGACAGCATCCGGGCTCACCGGTGAGGTGGGGAACAGTCCGGCCCGCGGCGAAGCGCTCGGCGGCGAATACAGCGCGCATCCGGCGGACTGGCCGTCCACCAGAGCCACCTGCCCACACGAACCCCATTCGAGCAGGACCGTCGACAGCCAGGCCTCCTTCTCGAAGACCGGATCGCTGAACGAGTAGGAATCCGCCGCGACCGCCGGATCGATCTCCCAGAACACACACCGCCGGGCGTGGCCCGGAAGTTTGTCGAGTCCGCCAAGGGTAAGTGCGGTAACGCTGGTCGACACCGCGCTCATCCGCCTCTCCGTGACTTCAGCGCCCGGCCGATAGCCGTTGCCAGTCCCACACGCGTGCCGGCGGTTGAGTGCCGAACTCCCCCGCCTCCCCGAGACTTCAGCGCCCGGCCGAGAGCCGTTGCCGGTCCCGCACGCGTGCCGGCGGTTGAGTGCCGAACCGATTTTGGGCGTACCCGACGAGTTACCCCGGCTCGCCCGCCTCTCCGTGAACTCAGCGCCCGGCCGACAGTCGTTGCCGGTCCCGCACGCGTGCCGGCGGTTGAGTGCCGAACCGATTCTGGGCGTACCCGACGAGTTACCCCGACCCTTACGAAATCAGCTGTCACCTACCGAACCTTTCCGCTGGGTCATCGGCGAACATCGCCTCGCGTCCATTCTGATCCATGGGGTGAGACAGCTCGCCGGAACCCACCGCTCAATCATGCCGTCACAGTGACGTTTCTCCTCGAGGCCCAGGGTTAGAGCTTTGTTTGCTCCATCAGACTGACAATTCGCTCCAGATCGTCGATGGAACCGAACTCGACGGTGATCTTGCCCTTGCGCTTACCGAGTGCCACTGTGACCCGGGTGTCGAAGGATTCCGATAGCCGTTCCGCCACGTCCTGTAGACCTGGCATCTGGATCGGCTTCCGCTTCGGCGCCGGGGGAGTGGCGGCGACATCCGGGTTCCGATTGGCCAGGGTGACGGCTTCCTCGGTAGCCCGAACCGACAGACCCTCGGCCACGATCCGTGCCGCGAGCGCCTCCTGCGCTTCGGCGCCGGCCTCCAGTGCGAGCAAGGCGCGGGCATGTCCGGCGGATAGCACTCCGGCCGCGACCCGACGCTGCACCGGAATGGGCAACTTCAGCAGGCGAATCATATTCGTCACGACCGGACGGGAGCGGCCGATTCGCGCTGCCAATTCTTCGTGGGTGACGCCGAATTCCTCCAGCAGTTGCTGATAGGCGGCCGCCTCTTCGAGCGGGTTCAGCTGAACGCGATGGATATTCTCCAGGAGCGCGTCCCGGAGCAATGACTCATCGGCGGTCTCACGAACAATGGCGGGGATAGCGGTGAGTCCCGCCTCCTGGCTGGCCCGCCACCGCCGCTCGCCCATAATGAGCTGATACCGCGGTGTCGGCAGGGTCTCCACCTGACGCACCACGATCGGCTGCATGAGGCCGAACTCCTTGATGGAGTGCACCAGTTCGGCGAGCGCCTCTTCCTCGAAAACCGAGCGCGGCTGCTTCGGGTTGGGCTCGATCTGATCCGGCGGGATCTCCTTGTACGTCGCTCCCGGTCCGTCTCCATCGGCCGGATCGGGGACGCGATGCAGGTACGCCGTAGCGGGCTGCGGCCCAACCGGATCCAGGCCGATGACGACATTGGCGGCGGCGCTGCCGAGTCCCTGGGTAGCGCCGAGTCCCTCGGTGGCCGCGGGTCCGGTCGGGATCAGCGCGGCGAGACCGCGTCCCAATCCACCTTTCTTCGCCTGACTCATCGGCCTATCGACCCCTCTCCTCAGTGGTTTCGCCTGCGGCTGCCGACCCCTCGAGGACGGCCCGCGCGGCGAGCTCGCGCCCGGCGTCGAGGTAGCTCATCGCACCTCGGGAACCAGGATCGTAATTGAGCACCGTCATGCCGTAGCCGGGAGCTTCGGAGACCTTGACGCTGCGGGGGATGACCGACTTCAGTACCGCGTCACCGAAGTGGGTACGTACTTCATCGGCCACCTGGTCGGCCAGTTTGGTGCGGCCGTCGTACATGGTGAGAACGACGGTGGAGACATGCAATTCAGGATTGAGATGCGACTGCACCAGGCTGATATTGCGGAGCAGCTGACCCACACCCTCCAGCGCGTAGTACTCACACTGAATGGGAATCAGCACCTCCTTGGCGGCGACCATCGCATTGACGGTGAGCAAACCCAGCGACGGCGGGCAGTCGATCATCACGTAGTCGATGTCGTACCCGGCGAGGTTGGCCTCCTGGATGGCGGTCTTCAATCGACTCTCGCGCGCCACCATCGAAACGAGTTCGATCTCCGCGCCCGCGAGGTCAATGGTGGCCGGAATGCACATGAGCCGTTCACTGTGCGGGCTCTGCTGAATGGCGTCGCCGACCTTGACCTCGCCGATGAGCAGTTCGTAGCTGGAGGGCACCCCGGAGTGGTGCTCGACGCCAAGCGCGGTGCTGGCATTGCCCTGCGGGTCGAGATCGATCACCAATACCCGCATGCCCTGGATGGCGAGGGCGGCGGCGAGGTTCACCGTGGTGGTGGTCTTACCGACGCCACCCTTCTGATTCGCGATGGTGATGACGCGCTGTTCGCGCGGGCGGGGAATGTCGGCCGTGCCCGGGTGCAGAATCTGGCTGGCACGCTGAGCTTCCGCCGCGATGGGGGTGTCGGCGGGGGAGATATTTCCGAACGAGGTGCGGCCGAACTCCTCAGCCCCCAGGATTTCGGTATCCAGCAACCCCGGCACCCGCGACGTTGTTTCCCGTGAAACATTCGCTTTCGCTGGACCGTTCGACATACAGGCTCCTAACCCCGAGAACTTCAAGACACGTGGTCGAGCTGATGAGGCGCACCCTTGTGTATCCGCCAACGACCTCGGCGATCGCAACCGCTGCCCACGCAACGCTGCGTTGTCACCGAGGTGCGTGATGTGAGTTCGATACCCATTCCGAAGCCGCTTCCAGCCGGGTGCCGGGGATCGCGGGTCTGCGCTCACGCTCGACGCTCCTAGCTTGCCAGCACCGAGAACAATACGGAAGCTGAACGGGGTCGATCACGCTACGACACGCAGTTCCGGTCTCGAACTTCGCTTTCCCGCGCCGTTTTCACAATGTTTCACATGAAACATGCGACCCCGGAACCAGACCGAGGCACCACGCCCTGTCGTCACTGTGACGGCACGGGTGGCTCCGCCGGTATGGGCAGCGAGGCCGGGGAACCTGTTTCACGGGAAACAATGTCGTGCGCGTAGACCGAGACTGCCAGCCGCGCACCGAGATCAGCGAGCCGGCCCAGCGTCGAGACCGAGAGCATCGGCTGCGCGGTCCGGCTCTCAGCGACCGCGTCGTAGCCGAAGTCGAACACTCGATCCTCGACGGCATCCCATCGGGCTCGCGCCTCGGCGGGCAAGCGCTCGAGCACCGCGCAGCAGGCGGCGGCCACCGCATCCGGATCGTCCGCGGGATCGACGGACACCTCGAAGGAGAGCAGCCAGCTGCCGTCGCCGACCGCACCGCAATAGAGCGGGGAGAGGTTCTCGGCGACGGCTTCGAGCGCCTCGCGGAGATCCGTCAGGCCCGCGCTATCGCGGACCTCCACATCAACATTCAGAAAATTCACTGCCCGAGCTTGTTCCACGTGAAACACGAAAAGCAAGCCGATTTCAGCGGCCGCGCGACTTCCGGCGCTCGGAGCGGGGGAGTCGCTCAGCACTGATCACCACCGTGGGGGTCGCCAGTATGCCCACACCACATTCCAGGACTTCGGCCCTACCGGCTCCGGCCCGGGTCAGTTCATCGCGGTCGCGCTCCAACTCCTCGGCCGCGCTGACACCCTTGAGGGCGAGCATCCGCCCGTGCTCGTGGACCAGCGGCATGGACCAGCCCGCCAGCTTCGCCAGCGGAGCCACCGCACGGGAGGTCACCACATCGGCTCCGCCGGCTTCCTTCTTCACACCGGACTGCTCGGCCCGGCCCCGCACCACGGTGACATTCAGTCCGGCGGACTCGATGAACTCGGCCAGGAAGACGGTGCGGCGAAGCAGCGGCTCCACCAAGGTGATTCGGAGGTCCGGTCGGGCGATGGCGAGCGGGATGCCCGGGAGCCCCGCACCGCTGCCGACATCGACCACGGTGGCCCCCTCACCGATCAGCTCACCGATCACGGCGCAGTTGAGGATGTGGCGGTCCCACAGCCGAGGCACCTCGCGCGGCCCGATGAGCCCGCGCTCCACGCCCGCACTCGCGAGGGCGTCGCAGTAGCGCTCGGCGAGGACCAATCGATCACCGAAGATCACCGCGGCCTCAGCGGGCGGCTCGAGATCGGGAGCGGTCAGATCGGCACCTGGTTCCACGTGAAACATCCTTCCGAACTATTCGAACTCATCGACGGTCCCGGGGAATTCGACCGGAACCCACCTGCGGGACTTGGGAGATCCGCCTCGAGGCGGCGGGCAAGAGCACATGCGTGACGGGAGAGGGGACTTACGGATAAGCGTAGGGCCCCCGGTTTGCGAACCGGGGGCCCTATGGCTGTTGCCGTACGCGTGTCAGGCCGGAAGCACCACAACGCGGCGGTTGGGCTCCACGCCTTCGCTCTCGCTCTCGACGCCATCGACGGCCGCCACGGCGTCGTGCACGATCTTGCGCTCGAACGGAGTCATGGGGGTCAGCGATTCCCGCTCGCCGGACTTCAGCACCCGCTCGGCCGCTTCCTTACCCAGTGCGCTCAGCTCCGAGCGGCGCTTGGCGCGCCAGCCCGCGACATCGAGCATGAGCCGGCTACGGACACCCGTCGCCTGCTGCACGGCCAGACGAGTCAGCTCCTGCAGGGCGTCGAGCACCTCACCGCCCCGGCCCACCAGCTTGGTGAGGTCCTTGCCGCCATCGATGCTCACCACCGCGCGGTCACCCTCGACATCGAGATCGATATCGCCATCGAAGTCGAGCACATCCAGCAGTTGCTCGAGGTAGTCACCGGCGATCTCACCCTCTTCGATGAGCGCTTCCTCGGCGTCCTGCACGACATCCGTGTCCGCCGCAGCTGCCGTCACAGTGGGGTCCCCTCCATCGGTCTCAACAGTCATGGTCATTTCCTTCTTCTGCAATTGTCCGGCGCAGGCGCACGCGGGATTCAGCGCCGCTTCTTCTGATTGGGGCGACCGCGGTTGCCGGAGCGCTTCTTATTGCCGGTCGATTTGGCGGTCGACTTGGCAACGGGCTTGGCGCCGTTCTGCGCCGCCGGGGGAGTGGCTTCGGACGCATCCGCGGAGTCATCGGCGGCACCCGACTTCTTCCGCATTTCGACCGGCTTGGCACCCGGCTTCGGAGCGTTCTGCGCGCGACGCTCGGCGGCGGCGGCCTTCTTCTCCTCTTCTTCCTTCTCCATCCGACCGAATACGTAGTGCTGCTGCACGTAGGTCCAGATGTTGTTGGCGACCCAGTAGATGAGGATGGCGACGGGCAGGAACGGACCACCGACCATCACACCGAGCGGGAACACGTACAGCGCCAGCTTGTTCATCATGGCGGCCTGTGGGTTGGCGAGCGCTTCCGGGCTCTGCCGGGCCACCGAGGCGCGGGCATTGAAGTGCGTCGCCACACCGGCGATGATCATGAGCGGGATAGCGACGGCGCCGATGGCGATCTTCGACGGCAAACCACCGGAGACGGTGTAGGCCTGCATCACGCTTTCCGGCATGGTCATGAATGCCGAGAGCGGGGCACCGAAAATACGGGCGCCCAGGAAGGATTGCACGTCCGCGGCACTGAAGACGTAGTTCGCCGTATTGGCATTTTCCTCGACGGACATGCCGAGCTGGCCGAACCCGTGGCCGGTGCGGTTGAACGACCGCAGCACATGGAACAGACCGAGGAATACCGGAACCTGCAGCAGCACCGGCAGACAACCCATGAGTGGGTTGAAGCCGTTGTCCTTCTGCAACTTCTGCATCTCGAGCGCCATCTTCTGGCGATCGTTCTTGTACTTGGCCTGCAGCGCCTTGATCTGCGGCTGGAATTCCTGCATCTGCTTGGTGGTGCGGATCTGCTTCACGAAGGGCTTGTAGAGCACCGCTCGCAGCGTGAAGACGAGGAACACCACAGCCAGGGTCCAGGCCCAACCATTGTCGTAGCCCAGCACGAACCCGAAGGCGCGGTGCCAGAACCACAAGATCCAAGACACCGGGTAATAGATAATGTCGAGCACGGCGCTATGCACTCCCGTCGGTCGTATCGCCGGTCACCGCGGGCGGTGACCCTTTACAAGTCGATGCCTCGCTCGGCGGAGACGACAAGTCGTGTTCAGCCGTCGGAGACGACAGATCATCGCCAGCCGGCGGAGATGCCCAGGCTTGCCTGGGCTTGCGCTCCGGAACGGGGTCCCACCCACCAGGGTGCCAGGGCGCACATTTGGCCAGTCGCACGGCCGCCAATCCGAGTCCGATGAAAAGTCCTCGGGTGCGCAA
The DNA here is from genome assembly GCF_001613345.1 of Nocardia uniformis NBRC 13702. Taxonomy (GTDB): domain Bacteria; phylum Actinomycetota; class Actinomycetes; order Mycobacteriales; family Mycobacteriaceae; genus Nocardia; species Nocardia uniformis. The sequence continues at coordinate 74,367 of NZ_BDCE01000006.1, forward strand.
CGCTGTCACCGCGTACTCGCTACAGGTGGGGGTGAAACGACACACCGGCATACGAGTGGGGGAGATGTAGGTCCGATACAGCTCGATGAGAAAGATCAAGGCCCGGGCCGGCAGGCGCGCCGCGGCACGCAGGGCGGTCATGCGTCGCTGCCGGTGAGAACGCCGAGTTTACGTAGTCCGGCGTGTAGCTGCCGTCGCAGTTCGTCGGACGATGCGTCCGCGGCGCCGGGCAGTGCACGAAGCACCACGTCGGCGCCGTCGGGTAGCTCCGCGGCCAGGCTCGAGCAGATATGACGCAGGCGGCGGGCCACCCGGTGGCGTACCACCGCGTTTCCCACCGCCTTGCTGACGATCAATCCGAATCGCGGCCCGCCTACCCGAACGGTCGGCAGCTGCTGGTTCGCCACGTCCTGCTCACTGTCGCGCCCGCCGCCATCTAGTAGCACGTGCACGACAAGATCCCGCCTCCCGATCCGCCGGCCACGGCGCACCGTCCGGGAAAAGTCGGTACGACGATGCAGCCGATAGGACTCAGGCAACACCTGAGCGTCCGAGCGGGAAGGAGTAGGCGGGAGTCCGGAAGAACGATCCGTACGGCGAGCCGGTCATGCGACGCCGAATCCGGGTGTTATCGGATCAGGCCGTGAGCTTCGCGCGGCCCTTGCCGCGCCGCGCGGAAACGATGGCGCGGCCCGCACGGGTCCGCATCCGGAGACGGAAGCCGTGGACGCGCGCCCGACGACGGTTGTTCGGCTGGAACGTCCGCTTGCCCTTGGCCACGGTCAACACTCCTCTAGGTGGTGGACGTCTGATGACGCCCGAAGCTTATTCGGTGAAACATGTTCGCGATGGACTCGCGCGCAAGACCCTTGTCAGGCACGGGCAGCAGACAGCCGCCACCGCACCATAGGGTGACTGTACGAGGGTACTGATCACGTGATCGAGGGTCAAACTCGGGGTGGGGTGATGACCGTCGCGCTGCTGGTCAGCGGTCCAGATCGACAGCCCACCGCTACCGCCACCTCAGCCTATTCGGCCCAGCGCCACTGCGCGACACGTCTTTCCAGGGCATTCGTCTCGCGGCGGGTCCTCGTGTACGGTCCTTCACACGGCTTGCCCAGCGAATCACCCGTCGGTTGCTCGACGGTTGCTGAAGAACCGCAGGTATACGCCCGATTCGGGGGAACCGCCGCGTCGCCCCGCATATCCCCAGGTTGTCCACATCTGTGGATAATTGTGTGGAAAGACCCCTGGAGTGGCATATTCGTAGGGCCGACGGTGCTTTGCCGACGCTCGGACTGTGGGGGATCCGAGCAGCGCCGACCGTCTGCTCCTATCGACTACTCCGGGGAGGACGACGTTCGTGGACGCCGAGCAGAACGAGTTGACCGCCGTATGGCCCGATGTCGTGGCCGAACTCACCGCGGGTTCCACCGACGGTGAGATCCAGCCCGTCTCCAAGGCGCTCAAAGCCTGGCTGGGGCTCATTACGCCGATCACCTTCGCGCAGGGGTTCGCCCTGCTCTCGGTATCCGGACCCTTGGCGCAGCAGGTCGTGGAACGCGATCTGAGAGAGCCGATTCTGCGTTCTCTGGCGCGTCGGCTCGGCCCCCAGGTGGAGGGCCTCGGGGTGCGGATCGCCGCACCGCAGCACCCGCCCGCCGATCGCGCGCCGAACCCTCGCCACGCCCGGATGACCTCCCGTCCGGAGCGCCCGCGCGAGCCGCATCAGGCACCGCCGCAGTATTCGTCGGCACCGGAACCCCGGATGGCCGAACGTCCCGCTCCGCGCTTCCAGGCCCAGCAGGAGTACGCCGAATCGCCGCGCTACCTGGATCCTCCGGAGTATTCGGACCGGGATAGCTATGCACCTGTGGATTACGGTCAGCCGCAGATGGCCGAGGAATTGCCGGAGCCGATGCCGGAGCGCATGCCCGAGCGCATGTCGGAGCCGATGAACGAACCCATGCAGCGCATGCCCGAGCCGATGCCGCAGCAGATGTCGCCGCAGCAGCAGCCCCAGCAGCGGCGACGGGAAGCCCCGCATCGCTCCCAGCAGCTGCCGCCGGGCCAGGAATCACTGTTCCCGGCAGAGCCGGAATCCGAACCCGATCCGATGCCCGCCGCGCGGCGGCCGGTGGAGACCGATGACGACGAGCCGGTCGTCAATGCCCGCAACTCGTGGCCGACCTACTTCAATAAGTCCCCCGAGCGCGACACGCCCTCGTCGTCCTCGGCCAGCCTGAACGCCAAGTACACCTTCGAAACCTTCGTCATCGGTGCCTCGAACCGGTTCGCACATGCGGCCGCGGTGGCCATCGCGGAGGCTCCGGCGCGGGCCTACAATCCGCTGTTCGTTTGGGGCGCTTCGGGTTTGGGGAAGACGCACCTGCTACACGCGGCCGGTCACTACGCCCAGCGGTTGTTCCCCGGGATGCGGGTCAAGTACGTATCCACCGAGGAGTTCACCAACGACTTCATCAACAGTCTGCGCGACGACCGGAAGGTGGCGTTCAAACGCCGCTACCGGGAGACCGACATTCTGCTGGTGGACGACATCCAGTTCATCGAGGGTAAGGAAGGCATCCAGGAGGAGTTCTTCCACACCTTCAATACGCTGCACAACGCCAATAAGCAGATCGTGGTGTCCTCGGACCGCCCGCCCAAGCAGCTGGCCACCCTGGAGGAGCGGCTGCGCACCCGCTTCGAATGGGGCCTCATCACCGATGTGCAGCCGCCGGAGCTGGAGACGCGAATCGCGATCCTGCGCAAGAAGGCCCGGATGGACCGCCTCGACGCACCGCACGACGTGCTGGAGCTCATTGCCAGCCGGGTGGAGCGCAATATCCGGGAGCTGGAGGGTGCGCTGATCCGGGTGACGGCATTCGCCTCGCTCAATGGTCAGCCGCTGGATCTGCCCCTGGCCGAGATGGTGTTGCGCGATCTCATGCCCGATACCGCCACCATGGAGATCACCGCGGCCACGATCATGGCCGTGACGGCGGAGTACTTCAATACCACCCTCGAGGAGCTGACCGGTCCGGGTAAGGCGCGGCCGCTGGCGCAGGCCCGGCAGATCGCCATGTACCTGTCCCGAGAGCTCACCGACCTATCGCTGCCCAAGATCGGTCAGGCCTTCGGTCGTGACCACACGACGGTCATGTACGCCGAGAAGAAGGTGCGCAAGGAGATGACCGAACGGCGCCGAGTCTACGACCAGGTTCAAGAACTAACAGCCCGAATTAAACAGCGTTCGCGCTGATCCACAGTCCACAGGCCCCCACGTCTTCTGACGTGGGGGTCTTGTGTTTTCGGGGTTGTGGATTCCTCGAGGATTCCTCGAGGAAACTCTGTGGATTCCTCGAGGAATCCCACTGTTGTCCACCGGTTTGCTACCAGGCCTCCGCTAACAGCTGTGCACGGCCGGTAGTGCACAGTTCCCACAGGCAGATTCATGCACGGGGCCTGACCGGCCAGGATTCGAGTTATGCCCTGTGGATTCCTCGAGGACTCCCTGTCAGGTCCTCGAGGAATCCTCGAGTTGTCCCCGGATTCGCTCCCATGTGGGCAGACTGGGCCAGAACGGTGGAACAACTCGAGGACGACTCGAGGATGAATGTGGGACAACTTCGGATCTCCACAGTCGCTCCGCATTCATCCTCGAGTCACTCCACGGACATCCACACGCCACCGCGCGCTCTCACCTGCGGAAATGGGCGAAGTCCACAGATTCCACACGACCTATTACTACTTAGATTTCTCTCCTAGAGAACTCTTCTTTAAAACAGGGTGTGTGGAAACTCGGTTTGGGAGCGCACGGTTCGACCCAGCGCACTCCACACTCGAACAGCGGCCTGGACAAGACGAAGTGGTCTCTCGTGCACAGGCACATCGCTCACGGAGCCCCATGCGTTGCAACCCATAGCCATCGCGCATCGGTCGCAGTGCCTCGTGCCACGTCCCGCTCGGTCCTCGGATGCTCGACACCGGAAAACCGCTCGGAGGGTCGACGTTGGCGACTAGCCCTTGCGCGGGTACGGTTTGGTGTCGGTTGCCTGTGCCAGACTTTTGTAGGCACCGATTCACCAGCAGCCCTGTGCACTAGCCGCGCTGGACGAGCCGATGCAGATCACGACCGAGATTGGGAGAGGACACACCGGGCGATGGAACTGGCAAGCATGAAGTTTCGGGTCGCTCGCGAGGATTTCGCCGAATCCGTTGCGTGGGTGGCTCGCAGCCTGCCCTCGCGACCTCCAGTGCCTGTACTCGGCGGCGTGCTCCTCGTGGCGGATGAAGACGGCCTGACGGTCTCCGGGTTCGACTATGAGGTCTCCGCGCAGATGCGGGTGGCGGCCGAAGTCGCGGGCGGCGGACAGGTTCTCGTATCGGGTCGCCTGCTGGCGGATATCACCAAGGCGCTCTCCAACAAGCCGGTGGATGTCTCGGTGGACGGCACTCGCGTACTGATCCAGTGCGGCAGTGCGAAGTTCTCGCTGCCCACCATGCCGGTCGAGGACTATCCCCAACTTCCCGAACTTCCTCCCCAGACCGGTGAGCTCGCGGTCGATGTGTTCTCCGAGGCGGTCGGCCAGGTAGCCGTGGCCGCGGGACGCGATGACACGCTGCCCATGCTCACCGGCATCAGGGTCGAAATCGAAGGCCCCAAGGTAGTTCTCGCGGCCACCGACCGCTTCCGGCTCGCTGTGCGCGAACTGGAGTGGAATCCGGGCCGCGCGGATGTGGAGACCGCGGTGCTGGTCCCGGCTCGCACCCTGTCCGAGTCGGGTAAGACGCTCGGTGCCTCCGATCAGCCGGTGCAGTTGGCGTTCGGGACCGGCTCCGACGGCCTGCTCGGCATCGTGAACGGCGGGCGCCGCACCACGACCCGGCTGCTGGACGCGGAGTTCCCCAAGTTCCGCCAATTGCTCCCCAAGGAGCACACCTCCATCGCCACCCTGGCGGTCAGCGCGCTCACCGAGGCCATCAAGCGTGTGGCGCTGGTGGCAGAGCGTGGCGCACAGGTGCGAATGGAGTTCTCCGATCAGGGCCTGCTGTTGTCGGCGGGCGGTGACGATGCCGGTCGCGCCGAGGAGTGGATCGAGGCCGACTTCCGTGGTGAGGCGCTGACCATCGCGTTCAATCCGGGCTACCTGGTGGACGGTCTGTCCGCGCTGCGTTCGGATCGGGTGATCTTCGGATTCACCACGCCCAGCCGTCCCGCGGTGCTGCTGCCGGCGCCGGAGGCCGATCCCGAGCCGCTCGATTCGGGCGCTTTCCCGGCACTGGTCGGTAACTACATCTACCTGCTGATGCCGGTCCGGCTTCCGGGCTGAGAGTCTGTGCACAGTGTTGACAACTCTGTGAAAAAGTCGGTGCGAGCGGGGAGTTCGTCATCTTTCAGCGGATTCCCCCGTGCCACACGGGTTTTCCACAGAGATATCTCGGACAGCGATATTTCTGGCGCGACGGACGCGGTGGAGTAGATGTACATTCGGGCGCTGTCGCTGCTCGATTTCCGCTCCTGGGAGCAGGCTGAACTCGAATTGCCCCCGGGTCGAACGGTTTTCCTCGGCTCCAATGGCAATGGCAAGACCAACTTGGTCGAAGCGGTCGGCTACCTGTCCACACTCGGTTCACACCGGGTATCGGCGGACACGCCGCTGATCCGGATCGGCACCCAGCGCGCCCGGATCGGGGCCACGGTGGTCAATACCGGCCGCGAGCTGCGCATCGATGTGGAGCTGAATCAGGGCACCGCCAATCGCGCGCAGATCAACCGGTCCCCGGTGCGGCGGACGCGGGAGATCCTGGGGATTCTGCAGACCGTGCTGTTCGCGCCGGAGGATCTGTCGCTGGTACGTGGTGATCCTTCCGAGCGTCGGCGCTTCCTGGATGAGTTGGCCACCGCGCGCCTGCCGCGCCTGGCCGGGGTGCGCGCGGACTACGACAAGGTATTGCGGCAGCGCTCCGCACTGTTGAAGACCGCCGGTCGCCACGGGCGTTCGAGTGGTCGCGGTGGTTCGGGCGCGGAGTTGAGCACCCTCGACGTGTGGGACGGTCACCTGGCGACGCACGGGAGTGTGCTGCTCGCGCAGCGGCTGCGACTGGTCCACGAACTTTATCCACACCTTGCACAGGCGTATTCGGCCATCGCGCCCGAATCTCGGCCCGCCACAATCGGTTACCGCAGTTCCAGCCTGCCGCCGGAATTCCTGGACCCCGCCCGCGTGCCACAGAGCGACGATGTGGACGTTCTCGAGGCAATCCTGTTGCGCGAGTTGTCCACAGCCCGTCCCAAGGAACTCGATCGCGGGGTCTGCCTGGTCGGCCCGCACCGCGACGATCTGGATCTCATGCTCGGTTCGGCACCGGCCAAGGGTTTCGCCAGTCACGGCGAATCCTGGTCCTTCGCACTGGCTTTGCGCCTGGGCGCCTTCGAATTGCTGCGCGCCGAGGGCAGCGATCCGGTGCTCATCCTCGACGACGTCTTCGCCGAACTCGATCGCCGCCGCCGCACCGCCCTGGCCACCGTCGCCGCCACCGCCGAACAGGTATTCATCACCGCGGCCGTCGCCGAGGATGTGCCCGCCGAACTCGAAGCCAATCCACTGCGCGTGGAAACCACGGGCGAGGCCGACCACCGCGCCTCCCGCTTGTCCGCCTCCCCGAGTCTTTAGCGCATGGCTCCGAGCCGCTGCCCGGCATGCACGCGTGCCGCCGGTTGGGAGCCGAGCCGATTTTGGGCGTACCCGGCGAGTTACCCCGAACCTCACGAAATCAGTCGGCCAGCCTCAACCACTGGCGTGTACTTGTCGGTCGGCGGCTCTAGTCTGGACGCTCGGGACGCGACATCTGATCTCGTAAGGATCGGGGTAACTCGTCGGGTACCCCTGAAGTAGATTTGGCACCCAACAGGCGGCGCGCGTGCACGACGGTCAGCGGCTCGGAGCCGCGCGCTGAAGTCGCGGAGAGGCGGACAAGCATGGCCGAACAGCCGGAGCAGTCTGCCGGACAGTCGGGCGGTGCGGGGCCGGACGGTGAATTGCGTGGCGTCGATCTCGCGCGTCGGGCCTTGGAAGAAGCTCGCGCCGCCGCACGGGCGGCCGGAAAGTCGGTCGGCCAGGGGCGGGCCTCGCCGCGTAAGGGCGGGGTTCGAGCTCTCCGTCGTCGTCGCTCGGGGTGGTCGGGAGCGGGTCCGGACGACCGTGATCCCCAGACCTTCGCCGCGCTGACCGGAGCACTCGCCAAGAGTCGAGGCTGGTCGGGCAAGGTCGCCGAGGGGATGGTCTTCGGCCGCTGGGCCGCGGTGGTCGGTGAGGATATCGCCGCCCATGCCGAGCCGGTCACGCTGAAGGACGGCATCCTCAATATCCAGGCCGAGTCGACCGCCTGGGCTACACAGCTGCGGATGCTGCAGTCCGACATTCTCGCCAAGATCAATCGCGCGGTCGGCCACGGCGTGGTGACCTCTCTGCGCATCAATGGCCCGGCCGCCCCCAGTTGGCGCAAGGGTGACCGCCACATCAAGGGCCGCGGTCCCCGCGACACCTACGGGTAGGCCACCGCCCTCAGCAGTGGGCGCGAGCGTCCGAAGATCGAAACCTGCTGTTCAGGCGGCGGTTTCACGTGGAACCTGTCGGTGGGTGCGACTAGGCTCGGGGTAGATCGCCACCGTCGTGCGTGCCAGCGAACCCCCGACGTTCCAGCGAGTTGCTGGTGAACTTTGTGGCGTCTTCTGTGGCGATATGGCACGCGCCCGCTGAGGCTCACTCGAGCGCTGCCGCCTATCTCCCGACATATTGATGGTCGATTTCACGCACCTGCGTTCCATTCAGGGGTGTCATAGGTGCATTCTGTGTCGGGTCTACCAGTAGGATGGTGGGGTAACTAGCGGCGATACCTCCGGCGCGTTCCGCAGAGCCCGCGCGTGCACCCGTAATTCTCGAGCAGACCCGAGTTGGTGCCGCACGCGTGCTGCTCGCGCTGCACCGGAGGATCAGCAAGTAAGGAGAGCTACCGAGCAGTGGCTGCCAACGACTCCAACGCAAGTGGCTCGACCCCGGCCAAGGCAGGGAACCAGGGGGATTACGATGCCTCCAATATCACCGTGCTGGAGGGCCTCGAGGCCGTCCGTAAGCGCCCCGGTATGTACATCGGTTCCACCGGTGAGCGCGGCCTGCACCACCTGATCTGGGAAGTTGTCGACAACTCCGTCGACGAGGCGATGGCCGGATACGCCAGCCGCGTCGATGTCACGCTGTTGGCCGACGGCGGCGTCGAGGTGGTCGACGACGGCCGCGGTATTCCGGTGGCAATGCACGCCCAGGGTGTGCCGACCATCGAGGTCGTCATGACGCAGCTGCACGCCGGTGGCAAGTTCGACTCCGATTCCTACGCGGTGTCCGGCGGTCTGCACGGTGTCGGTATCTCCGTGGTGAACGCGCTGTCGACCCGCCTGCAGGCGGAGATCGACCGCGACGGCTACCACTGGAGCCAGGAGTACAAGGACTCCAAGCCGGGCAAGCTGGTCCAGGGCGACACGACCAAGCGCAAGGGCACCACCATCCGCTTCTGGGCGGATCCGAATATCTTCGAGACCACCACCTACAACTTCGAGACGGTGGCCCGCCGCCTGCAGGAGATGGCGTTCCTGAACAAGGGACTCACCATCACCCTCACCGATGAGCGGGTCTCCGAGGGCGATGTCACCGACGAGGTGGTCAGCGATACCGCCGAGGCGCCCAAGCACGCCGACGAGACCGCCGCGGCCGCCGCCACGCCGAAGGTGAAGACCCGCACCTACCACTACCCGGGTGGGCTCGAGGACTACGTCAAGCACATCAACCGGACGAAGACCCCGATCCACAATTCGATCGTGGCGTTCACCGGTAAGGGCACCGGGCACGAGCTCGAGGTGGCCATGCAGTGGAACTCGGGCTACTCCGAGTCGGTGCACACCTTCGCCAACACCATCAACACCCACGAGGGTGGCACGCACGAGGAGGGCTTCCGCGCGGCGCTCACCACGGTGGTGAACAAGTACGCGAAGGATAAGAAGCTCCTCAAGGAGAAGGACGGCAACCTCACCGGCGACGACATCCGCGAGGGCCTGGCCGCCATTGTGAGCGTCAAGGTCTCCGAGCCGCAGTTCGAAGGTCAGACCAAGACCAAGCTCGGCAATACCGAGGTGAAGTCGTTCGTACAGCGTGCCTGCAACGAGCACCTGGGGCACTGGTTCGAGGCCAATCCGGCCGACGCCAAGACCATTGTCACCAAGGCTGTTTCGTCGGCGCAGGCGCGGATGGCGGCCCGCAAGGCCCGAGAGCTGGTGCGCCGCAAGAGCGCGACCGATCTGGGTGGTCTGCCGGGCAAGCTGGCCGACTGCCGCTCCAAGGATCCGAGCAAGTCCGAGATCTACATCGTGGAGGGCGACTCCGCCGGTGGTTCGGCCAAATCCGGCCGGGACTCCATGTACCAGGCGATTCTGCCGCTGCGCGGCAAGATCATCAATGTCGAGAAGTCCCGTATCGACAAGGTGCTCAAGAACAACGAAGTCCAGGCGATCATCACCGCGTTCGGCACCGGCATCCACGACGAGTTCGACCTCGCCAAGCTGCGGTACCACAAGATCGTGCTGATGGCCGACGCCGACGTGGACGGTCAGCACATCTCGACCCTGCTGCTGACCCTGCTGTTCCGCTTCATGCGCCCGCTGGTCGAGCAGGGGCACGTGTACCTGGCGCAGCCGCCGCTGTACAAGCTCAAGTGGCAGCGCAGCGAACCGGAATTCGCCTACTCCGATCGGGAGAAGGACGGCCTGGTGGAGGCCGGTCTGGCCGCGGGCAAGAAGATCAACAAGGACGACGGTATCCAGCGCTACAAGGGTCTCGGTGAGATGAACCCGAAGGAGCTGTGGGAGACCACCATGGACCCGACCGTTCGGGTCCTGCGCCTGGTCACCCTCGATGACGCCGCCGCGGCCGACGAACTGTTCTCGATCCTCATGGGCGAGGACGTCGAGGCGCGCCGCAGCTTCATCACCCGCAACGCCAAGGATGTTCGTTTCCTCGACGTGTAAGCGAGGCACGTGCCCGAGGTCCAACTCGACAGACTTCCCATGGAGACCAATTCATGACTGAGACTTCGCTGCCTCCGCATGGTGGCGACCGCATCGAGCCGGTCGACATCCAGCAGGAGATGCAGAACTCCTACATCGATTACGCCATGAGCGTGATCGTGGGCCGCGCGCTGCCCGAGGTGCGCGACGGCCTCAAGCCGGTGCACCGCCGCATCATGTACGCGATGTACGACAACGGGTACCGCCCCGACCGCAGCTATGTGAAGTCGGCCCGCCCGGTCGCCGACACCATGGGTAACTATCACCCGCACGGCGATACGGCCATCTACGACACCCTGGTGCGCATGGCCCAGCCGTGGTCGCTGCGCTACCCGCTGGTGGACGGCCAGGGCAACTTCGGTTCGCGCGGTAATGACGGCGCGGCCGCCATGCGTTATACCGAGTGCCGCCTGACACCGCTGGCCATGGAGTTGCTGCGCGAAATCGACCACGAGACGGTCGATTTCGTCCCCAACTACGACGGTAAGACCCAGGAACCGGTGGTCCTGCCCGCTCGCATTCCGGTGCTGCTGATGAACGGCAGCAATGGCATCGCGGTCGGTATGGCCACCAATATCCCGCCGCACAATCTGCGGGAGCTGGCCGACGCCATCTACTGGGCCCTCGATAATCACACCGCCGACGAGGAAGCCACCCTGGAAGCGTGCATGGAGCGCGTGAAGGGTCCGGACTTCCCGACCTCGGGTCTGATCGTGGGCACGCAGGGCATTCACGACGCGTACACCACCGGCCGCGGCTCGGTGAAGATGCGCGGTGTGGTGGAGATCGAGGAGGACGCCCGCGGGCGCACCACCATCGTCATCACCGAACTGCCGTACCAGGTCAATACCGATAACTTCATCAACTCGATCGCCGAGCAGGTGAAGGACGCCAAGATCGCCGGCGTCTCCGATATCCACGACGAGTCCTCCGACCGCGTGGGTATGCGCATCGTCATCACGGTCAAGCGTGACGCGGTCGCCAAGGTGGTGCTGAACAACCTCTACAAGCACACCCAGCTGCAAACCAGCTTCGGCGCGAACATGCTGTCCATCGTGGACGGGGTGCCCCGCACGCTGCGCCTGGATCAGATGATCCGGTACTACGTGAACCACCAGTTGGAAGTCATTATCCGACGGACCACGTACCTGCTGCGCAAGGCCGAGGAACGCGCTCATATCCTGCGTGGTCTGGTGAAGGCGCTCGATCAGCTGGACGCGGTGATCGCCCTGATCCGCCGCTCGGCCAATACCGATACCGCTCGCACCGGCCTGATGCAGCTGCTCGATATCGACGAGATCCAGGCGACAGCCATTCTCGATATGCAGCTGCGTCGCCTGTCCGCCCTGGAACGGCAGAAGATCCTCGACGAATTGGCCAAGATCGAGGCCGAGATCGCCGATTACAAGGACATTCTGGCCAAGCCGGAGCGGCAGCGCGCCATCGTGCGCGACGAGCTGCAGGAGATTGTCGACAAGTACGGTGACGATCGCCGCACCAAGATCATCTCGGCGGATGGCGATGTGGCCGACGAGGATCTGATCGCCCGCGAGGACGTGGTCGTCACCATTACCGAGACCGGCTACGCCAAGCGCACCAAGACCGACCTCTACCGCTCGCAGAAGCGCGGCGGTAAGGGCGTGCAGGGCGCGGGTCTCAAGCAGGACGACATCGTCAAGCACTTCTTCATCACCTCCACCCACGACTGGCTGCTGTTCTTCACGAACAAGGGCCGGGTGTACCGGGTGAAGGCGTACGAGCTGCCGGAGGCCATGCGCACGGCGCGCGGACAGCACGTGGCTAACCTGCTGGCGTTCCAGCCGGATGAGAAGATTGCTCAGGTCATTCAGATCACGACCTACGAGGACGCTCCCTATCTGGTGCTGGCCACCCGCAAGGGCCTGGTGAAGAAGTCCAAGCTGACCGATTTCGACTCCAACCGCAGCGGCGGCATCGTGGCCGTGAACCTGCGCGAAGACGACGAACTGGTCGGTGCGGCACTCTGCGCCGCAGACGATGACCTGCTCCTCGTTTCCGCGCACGGCCAGTCCATCCGTTTCGCCGCCAATGACGAGATATTGCGTCCAATGGGCCGCGCCACCTCCGGCGTGCAGGGCATGCGCTTCAATACCGACGATGAACTGTTGTCGCTCAACGTGGTTCACGAGGGTGAGGAGGGGTACCTGTTGGTCGCGACGTCCGGCGGCTACTCCAAGCGCACCGCGCTCGAGGAGTACACGGCGCAGGGTCGTGGTGGAAAGGGCGTATTGACCATCCAGTACGACCCGAAACGTGGCAGTCTGGTGGGAGCACTCATCGTCAATGACGATGACGAGCTGTACGCCATCACGTCGGGCGGCGGTGTCATCCGGACCATCTCGAACCAGGTTCGCAAAGCCGGACGCCAAACCAAGGGCGTGCGATTGATGAACCTCGGCGAGGGCGATACGTTGCTTGCTATCGCGCGCAACGCCGATGAGCCAGACCAGCTTTCCGGCGAAGACGATGCCAGTGATTCGACGAAGCAGTAGTTTTCTCGACAGCAGCGGCGGCACAACGGATCGAAGGATTCACCATTGACCACTCCGAATCAGCCGAATGACCAGCGGCAGCATGCCAACGGTGTGACCGAGAGGATCGCACCGTCCCCGATTCCGCCGCGCCCCATTCCGCGGCCGGGATCGGCGGAAGGGCAGCCGCAAACGCCCGAAATGTCGGGTCAGTCGGGCGATTTCACGCCGGACGGCCAGACTTCCGGACGGCTGAACGATCCGAACGATGTGACCGCACCCGAGCAGCAGCAGGCGGCCGACCAGGCCACCGGGGACAACTCCCGCTACGACGAGGGGGGCTGGTCCCAGCTACCGCAGCGGGAACCGCAGTCCAACCTGTATCGCCCGGGACAGGCGCCGGTGGCGGGGCGGCCGAACACCTCAGGTGGCGGCGGCCTCAATTCCGGGATGTCCAATGCCCGCACCACCACCGACCTGGCGGCAAAGGCGGCCCGTAAAGAGGCCGCCATGGTGAAGTCCGTCGGTATCGACGGACCGACCCGCAGCATCGCCCGGCCGGAACTGGTCAAGGACATGCCGGACCTCTCGGATCTGCGGCACCCACTGCCGCCTCATATCGAGGCTCCGGCCATGGCGGTACCGGGTCCGGTCTCACCGTCGGCTCCGGCAGCGGTGCAGCAGGCCGTCTCCAATGGCGAGCCGCTGCGGGCGACCGTGCAGCTGCGCCATATCGACCCGTGGTCCACCCTGAAGGTGTCGCTGGTAATCAGCGTCGCGCTGTTCTTCGTGTGGATGCTCGCCGTGGGTCTGCTCTATCTGGTGCTGCAGGGCATGGGCGTCTGGGAGCGAATGAATTCCACCTTCACCGACATTGTGTCCGACGGCGGTTCGTCCTCGGCGATCGTGGACGCGGGCACGGTGTTCGGCTACGCGGGCGTGATCGGCCTGATCAATGTGGTGCTTTTCACCGCACTGTCCACGGTCGGTGTGTTCGTCTACAACAACTGCACCGATCTGGTCGGTGGCGTCCAGGTGACCCTGGCCGATCCGGACTAGATCAGCATTTTCCACAGCTGTGGAAACGGCCGGTCCCGCGAGCTCTCCCGAGCCCGTGACCGGCCGTTTTGCTTATCCCAGCAGTGGTACGGTAACCTTCTGCCTCGGTTCGAGTTACACACTCGGGACCGAGATGAGGGCCTATAGCTCAGGCGGTTAGAGCGCTTCGCTGATAACGAAGAGGTCGGAGGTTCAAGTCCTCCTAGGCCCACTCCCGAACATCTCTGTAGGGTGGGATTCATGAAAATTCTTCTGACAATCGGTCTTGTCGCCGCAGTGGTTTTCGGAATCAGCAAACTGCGCCAGCGCAGTGATGCGGATCTCTGGCACGAGGTCACCACCCGCTGAACAAGTTTCGGGGATTCATTCCCCACGGGGATTCTGTCCCCACTCGGGGCCTTAGCTCAATTGGCAGAGCACTGCCTTTGCAAGGCAGGGGTTAGGGGTTCGATTCCCCTAGGCTCCACTCGATGGAGGTCCATGCCCACGGAGGGCGTGGGCCTCTTTCTCGTTTCGCGTGTTTTTTGGGGGCGGAGCCCCCAAGCCCCACCCGGCGGGCTTCGCCCCCGGACCCCTCTCGGTGTGGTGGTTTCGCTGCCGGTCCGCTGCTGGTGCGTGTAGTCGGTTCTGCTTTCGATCAAAGCCCCATTGCTGGGTCCTGGTTGGCCAAGATGGCCAAGGCGGTCTCGCCCTGAGTTCGATGCTGGCGTGGCAGTGCGCGCCACGCGGAGTGTTCGGGTACGAGGTGGGTGGCCAGCATGGCGATTCGGCGTCGGTCAGAGCCGGCGAAGTCTGCACGTTCCGCGAACGGATCCTCGATGCATGCCAGCAGCGCGGCGGCGTCGTAAAGGTGCCGGTCCCGATCTCGGGAATCCGTCGTATAAGCCGCTGCTTTGAGAATGACGGCACCGTATGGGCGCGGCACGGAGATGTTGGCGACTACGCCTGCTGCTATCTCGATGCGTGCGTTGATGGTTCGGCGCAGCGCTTGGGTACCACCTTCGATGCGAACCATTTCGCGGCCGCGGAGTCGTTCGACAACCCTGGGTGCCGGATGGTCGGAGATTAGGACGTCGACGTGTTCCTCTGTCGGGGCACCCGCGACGAGATCGACGGTTGTCGTTCCGCGAACGAACCGGTGCGCGGTGTTATTGCGTGGGTCGATCGATGGCTGCAGTCGATAGCCGAGGCTTTCGAGTGCGGTCGCCGAAGCAGACGGAATGCCACGCCGGGTCTCGATATGCAGCACAATGTCGACGTCATTGGTCGGGCGGACGATGCCGATACCGTGATGGATTGTGTGCAGCTGGGTCATGAGCCCGCCGACCAGAGTCCAGTTGTCACGAGGGAGCGTGTCGGCCAGTTCGGCGACATTGGGCCACGGTGGTGGCCAGCCGCCGGGCAGGGAAGCGATGTCGATTGTTGGTCGCTGTGGTTGATCGCTCATCGGTATGCCTCCAGCATCTCGGTGAGAGCGCGTTGTCCGACTCCCTGGATACGCGGATCGAGTGCGGTCGCGGCGTCGAGCGCCGCGACGACGGCGCTGGCGGAAACGAGCTTGCGGACCTGGTCGAAGTCGAATTCGGTAACACGCAGGGTGATGTCACCGGAGGGCTCGGCTCGGAGCCCAAGAGTCCGAATCACATTGTCGAGTTCTTGTGCGGCGATGTAGCCGTCGATTTGGTCTTCTCCGCTGTCTACGATGCCGAGAGCGTTCATATTGGGGCGCAGGACAATTGCGCGAAGCCGAGGCAGCGCGGCGCGGTGGGCCGTGAATGTTCGCACGTGCGCGCGGTCGCGGACCCGTGAAACCAGTTCACTCGGGTCTACCAGTTCCCGGAGCGTACGTCGGACCCGCGAGATCTGGGTCGGGCCGAGCCAGTCGGCCTCTCCGCCGGACAGGACTGCGATTGCTCCCCACGCCGTATGCTCGGCCCACGAGCGAGTTCGACCCTGGCGCTGCGACATCAGGTAGCGATCCACCGAGTCGCGTTCTAGCACTCCACGGGCGACCTGGGTCAAGTTTCCAGAATTCACGAGGCGACGAACGTGCCGAATGGAAATCCCAAGCGCTGTTGCCGCAGCTTCCAGGCTGACGAAGTCACTCTCGGTCATGACAGATAATGTCCCATTTCGGACCTATTCTGTAAAGGCGACCGCCCCCGTGAATGTCTGGCGCTGTCGCGTCGACACGTATGTGGGGATGCTTGCGGAGAACGCGGAAACGTTGGGCGAGCCGTGGTCCCCCAGTCTTGGCGACGGGGTGCGGGAACTCCGGGCTCCACCTGCATCCGAGAGACCGCGGAGGTGAGCCGGGCGAAGGTGCTGCAGAAGGTGTGCGAAGTCGAGCATGAGCATGCCCGAGTCAGCTTCGATAGAAAGAAGGTAGACGGAGATGGCTGAGCACACGTCCATGGACGAGCTACGGAGCTCGAGGGTCAACCGAGCGGACTTCGACGCCGACGAGTACAACGCCGGGCGTGCGGAAGCACGGCTGGCAATCGAATTCAATTCGCCAACGCCATCCGCGAACGCCGCCTCGAACTCGGACTCACCCAGACGCAGCTGGCCCAGCGTGCCGGGCTGCGTCAGCCCGAGGTGTCCCGGTTGGAATCCGGCGGCGGCACACCCACTATCGGCATGTTGGAGCGATTGGCCCACGCACTGGAACTGAGGTTTGTCGCCCGGGTCGATCCGAGCTGCTAGCGCCGCCGTGTGCCGCGCGGCTTGTCGTCCTGGCCGTCGTCATCGCCGTTCACCGCGACGTTCCAGTTGTCGTGAGCCTGTCCCTGCGGGCCGGGCTCGGTCAGTTCATCCACTCTGCACCTCCCTCCGTTGCTCGGTTCCCACTTCGAGATGGACCGCGTTGCCACACGTCGCGGCATTGGCCTCGTCGGTGTCGATCCAGCGGGCGTAGGTGTTCTCGCTGTCGACGGTGTTCACATCAGCTATCCGAATCAGCTCGGTCGGGACACGACCAGCGATGAAATGCGCTTCGCTGGGCACGAATACGGCCTCGGCATCGACACGCCGGACACTGACGATCAACTGGTCGATACGGTCAGCGGTACCTGAGCCGAGCACGATGGTTTTGGCGTAGTCGTAGCCGAATCTGGCTGCGAGACTGCGGACCCTGAATTCATCCCATTCCTGGCGGACACCGGACACCTCACGACAGATGTAGCCGACAGCGGTCGGTCGCGGTCTCATCGCATGACCTTCGGTGGCATGAATTCCCGCAGCGCCGGGTAACTGGCAACGAGGGATCGGCCGAGATCGGATGCTCTCCACACCACCGGGCTTTGGCGGGTGCTGACTGTGAATCCGTTGTAGGTCATCCGGTGTAACCCAGCGCGGATCGTCCCGGCTGACAACGCAGTTCGTTCACGCAGCTGCCGGACGGTAAGACCTTCGGTAGGTGTCAATCCGGCAAGCGCGCCGAGCACCTTGGCTTCGGATGCGGTGAGCGCCATCTGATCCCCGTTCGCGGTTGAGCCGTTGTTGGGTGATCGGGACCGGGCCGACCGCATCGGCCCCGAGCGCCTGACCTGACGCTAAACGGCCACATCGCGGCAATTCCAGAAGCTTGCGGCAACTTGCACATGTTCTTCCGAACTACTGCAAGACCGACAATGGCAGCGGACCATTGGAGGTGCTATCCGCAAGGTGCTGCATACCAACAGGAGGAATGGCCATGAATCCTGAACAGGCCAACGCAATTCGGTTTCTAGGCAAAGGCGGTACGACTGGCAACGGGTGCCCATCCGTCTACGTCACCGACCACGGCACATTTCTCATACAAGGGTGGGTCACTGATCAACCGGAGACTGTTGAAATTCCCCATCTACTAATAGGTTTCGTCGAGCCGGACACCTTCATCGGTGTCCATCTGGCAGACACCGGACGCGGGACCTTCCGACTGACCGGGCGCGCGGTGACCGAACCTGAGACGCTGGCGCAGCTCGACCTGTACGAAGATGAGACTGCCATCGAGGTGCCGCTGCGCGAGAGGACGTTCTACGGTGTTGCTGCTGCAAGGTAAGGAATTCATGGAGCCGTTCTTCGATCCTTGCCAGCGGGAGGCGTTCCATCTCGAGGTGCTCGATACCTACGAGACACCGGAGGAGTCCGAGCCGTTTCAGCGGTACCTCGCTGGGCAGCCCGACGACTACTCATGGATGCAGGATTGGCTGGATCTGGTGCGGTCGATGACCGTGCGAGGGGTGCAGGTTCGCAGAGCCCGCGTGATCACCGTTCCGCACACCGACTACACCCGCTTCGCGCTGAAGGTTGCTATCGACTGCAATGCTGTTGCAGGAGAAGAAATCAAGTACCTGCCTCGGCACTTGATCGACGCTGATCTCCTGACCACCGATGATTGGTGGTTGATGGACGACAAAACCGTGGCATTCACAGTGTTCGAGCCGACTGGACAGTTCGTCGGGGGTGCGGTCACCACCGATCCACGGATCGCAAGCTATATCAGGGAGGTGCGAGACCGGGTGTGGGAGCGGGCTATTCCGCTCGCTGACTACGGGAGCCAGAACTCTAAGTGACAAGCGCAGCTCATGAGGCACGCGAAGCTCTCGGTATTCGGCTCCGGGAGCTTCGTCGCGATGCCGGGCTGACCGGTCGGCGGCTCGCTGAACTCGCGGGCTGGCACGAATCGAAGACGAGCCGCATCGAGTACGGCAAGCAAACCCCCTCTGAGGCAGACCTTCGCGCCTGGTGCGAGCACACCGACAGTCGTGACCACTTGCCGGATCTGATCGCGACGCTGCGGAACCTTCAGGCTGCGTACATGGAGTGGCGGCGCATTCTCGGCACCGGTACGAAGCGCCGTCAGAAAGTACAAGTGAAGCTAGAGGCTGAAGCCCGCGCGATGCGCTGGTACGAGCCATCATTGGTGCCGGGACTGCTCCAGACCCCCGCGTACATCAAGGAAGTCTTAACCTGCGTCATCAGGTTCAATGCCATACCTGACGACCTTGAACAGGGACTGACCGCGCGAATTGAGCGGCAACAAGTGCTGTACCACGGCACGCGTCGGTTCTCGTTCGTGATTGCCGAGCAGGTCTTACAGACCACGTTGGGCAACGACTCGGTGATGCTTGGGCAGCTGGATCGTCTGCTATCGGTGATGGCGCTGCCACGGGTGAGCATTGGGATTGTGCCGCGCCGCAACGTGATTGAGGCGCTGGCACCTAACGGCTTCGTGATCTATGACAACCGGCTGGTGCAGGCGGAGACGGTAACCGCCGAGTTGTCGATCAGCCAGCCGCGTGAGATCGCCTTGTACGGCAAATTGTTCACCCAGCTTGCCGCGCAGGCGGTCTACGGCGAAGCGGCCCGCGTATTGATCCAGGCCGAAGTGGAGAAGCGTAGGTAGGGAGGTACCCCTTACCCCCGTGCAGCAACAGCGTCTCGCATAGCAGAACCCAGCCTGTACGGGTTCCAGGGTCGCCGCGTGGTTCCGCTCAGTACCATGGCGATGATCAAGCACCACAATCGAATTGGGGGAGTCGTGGCCAAACCGGTACGAGAAAAGGCCCGTGGTCCCGAGCTGGGGCATCAGCGCCTTGACCGGTACACGGCCGCATACGACTGGGCTGTGAAATGCATCGACACCTGCCACTACCTGGAAGCCATTGCCGTTCTGGACTCCTTGCTCGGTGATCGTCTCTCCAGCCGGTACACCCACATCCTGCGGGCAGAGTCGATCGTGCCCGTCGCAGTTGGAGAAGTTTGCAAGCGGCTCCTTAACGGTGACCCGAAGCTCGCAGCCCCTCAGGTGGAGAGCGATCCACGTTTCCGTGTTGTCATCGACGAAATCTGGGAATGGGCTAGGACCCGCAATAGGGCGATGCACCAGGCGGCGAAAATCCTCCGCAACGGCGATCCAAGGGTTGCGTTCCTTGACATCCTCGAGGAACACCGTCAGACCGCACTGGACGGCGTCGCACTGCTGCGGAAGTTCGATGAACTGGACACCCAGATCCGACAGGAGCGCGGGAAGGTCCCCGGCACGTATCCCAACGCATTCTTTCCGGAGAACCGGATCAGACGTTCCTCGATGTGACGGTTTGGCAGCGCATCCTCAAGCCCACTCGTCGTGTCACCGCCGGAGAAAATACCCCTGGGAATCCGTATACATCCCGAGCGACGGAGCGTTGCGGTGCGAGACCAGACGGGAGGGGAGGGGTGGGGCGGCCAGGGTTTGCGGTGCACGGTGACTCGCGATGTGCGGAGTGACTTGACGCTGACACGCTAACGACACGTTTTCAGTGAAGATCGACCGAATTTTCCGGGAACCAATGGGAAGCTTGATAGCAGTGTCGGGGCAGGTAGAACGCAGAAACGGGAACCAGTGAAAATCCTCACCGGTTCCCGTCCGCTAAGCAGGGGTTAGGGGTTCGATTCCCCTAGGCTCCACAGATGACCAGCGGAAACGCTGGTCATTTTCTTTTGGAACCGATCCGCGTGGATGCGAAGCCCGGTACGGCTGGACGCGACCGATGTGCATGGCCGACTATGGCTGACATGTTGCTCACGCGCGAGGCTGATCTGTTCGAAAGCTCCAGGGGGCGCCTGGAGGCGATCGCCTACCGCCTACTCGGCTCGGCCGGCGATGCCGAGGACGCCGTGCAGGAGACGTATCTGCGCTGGCAGGCAGCCGACCGTGAATACGTGGAGACGCCCGATGCGTGGCTGACCAAGGTGCTCACCAATCTCTGCCTCAACCAGCTCACCTCGGCCCGCGCGCCGGGAAACCTATGTGGGGCAATGGCTTCCGGAGCCGGTGCTGGCCGGCGACCCGATGTTGGGCCCGGCCGACACCGTCGAACAGCGTGAATCGGTGTCGATCGCCATGCTCACGCTCATGGAGCGGCTCACCGCAAAGGAGCGCGTGGTGTACGTGCTGCGCGAAGCCTTCGGCTACCCGCACCACGAGATAGCCGACCTGCTCGACATCACCGAATCGAATTGCCAGCAAGTCTATCGCCGCGCCAAACAGCACTTGGCCGTGGAACGGGCGCGCATCGAGGTGGACGAGGCCGCCGCCCGCGTGATTGTAGCGGAATTCCTCACCGCGGCGATCAGCGGCCGAACCGACAAGCTGGTGCGGTTGCTCACCGATGACGC
This sequence comes from Nocardia uniformis NBRC 13702, assembly GCF_001613345.1. Classification (GTDB taxonomy): domain Bacteria; phylum Actinomycetota; class Actinomycetes; order Mycobacteriales; family Mycobacteriaceae; genus Nocardia; species Nocardia uniformis. The sequence continues at coordinate 95,196 of NZ_BDCE01000006.1, forward strand.
CACCATCATCGGCGACGGCGGCGCCTTCTACGCCACCTTGAACCGGCCGCTCGTCGGCGCCGAGCGCATCGCGCAGTTCCTGCGGCTCGCCTTCAAACCTTCCGATGCCAAGCGGGACAGGTTCGGCGGCAAGCCCACGGCGTTCGCCGCGATCGTCAATGGCAGGCCGGCGCTGGTCGTGGTGGCCGAGGATCGCATCGTCGGCGTCGTGGTGCTGGAGGCGACCGTCGACGGCATCGCCGCCGTGCACGCCCACGCCAACCCCGACAAGCTGGCGTACGCCAATCGCCAGTGGGCCACGTACGCGCCGGGAGCACCCCTGCCCGATTTGTGGTGACGCGCATCACAGTCGATTCCTGTCAGCATTCGTGCGGCTGTCCGGTTCAAGTTCCGAACCCACCGAGACAGGAGCAACACCATGAAGCACCGCATCGTCATCCTCGGAGCCGGGTACGCCGGAGCCACAGCCGCCGGCCGCCTGGCCAAGCGACTGCACCGCGACGACGTCGAGATCACGCTGGTCAACGCCGATCCCGACTTCGTCGAACGGGTGCGCCTGCACCAGCTCGCCGCCGGGCAGGACCTGCCGGTCCGCTCACTGCGGAAGATGTTCGCGGGCACCGGCGTCGAGGTGCGCATCGCGTGGGTGGATTCGGTCGACGCGGACCGCAAGACCGTCGAACTGATCGGCGAGCAGGGAGCCGAGACCCTCGCCTACGACACACTCGTCTACGCCCTGGGCAGTACGGTCGCCGATTTCGGTGCGCCCGGCGTCGTCGAGCACGCCCACCAGGTGGCAAGCAAGCAGGCCGCGCTACGGCTACGGGAACGTCTGAACCAGCTGCGGGCGGACGAGACCGTGCTGATCGTGGGAGGCGGCCTGACCAGCATCGAGATCGCCACCGAGATCGCCGAGGCGCGCCCGGATCTGAAGGTCGCCGTGGCCGCGCGCGGCGGTGTCGGCGACTGGCTCGACGAGAAGGCGCAGAGCCACCTGCGCGGCGCGTTCGAACGCTTCGGTATCACCGTCCACGAGCAGGCCGACGTCACCCGGGTCGCCGAAGATGGCGTTGCCACCCGGTCGGGCGCGAAGATCCTCGCGCAGATGACCGTCTGGACAGCGGGATTCGACGTGCACCCGATCGCGGCCGCCAGCACGCTCACCGTCTCCGCGACCGGGCGGATCGTCGTCGACGCCACCCAGCGCTCGGTCTCGCACCCGGATGTGTACGCCATCGGCGATGCCGCGCACGCTGCGGGAGTGGGCGGCAAGACGTTGCGCATGGGCTGCGCCACCGCCTCCCCGATGGCCTGGCTGGGTGCCGACGCCATTGCCGCCCGGTTGGCCGGACGTGAAGTCCCCAATGCCCCGATCGGCTACAACAGCCAATGCATCAGCCTCGGCCGCCGCGATGCCATCCTGCAGAAGGTGACCAAGGAGGATCAGCCGACCTCGAAGGTCGACGTGGGCCGCAAGGCCGCCCGCATGAAGGAGTTGATCTGCTCGATCGCGGCCTGGTGCGTGCGGCACCCGACCCTGTTGGCGCCGAGCCGGCGTCGCCGGGTCGAGACCGGCGCGGCGGCCTCGGTCGAGACCGTCTGAGCGCGCGGGTGCGAAACGGCACCGGTCCGCGCCAGCCCGTTGCGGCTGGCGCGGACCAGTTTCCGGCCTGCGTGATTCGCAAGGTCAGGGGTTTGTTTCGCCCGAACCCCTCCCGGCGGGCTTCGCCCCGGACCCTCACCCCGCGTTGTCGTTTCGTCTCCGTTCGCTGTCCTCTGTTCGTGCCGGCAACCGCCGCTGAGCGTTGTCCACCGTGAGAAGTCCAGGGCTTGGACGTGCGGGGTATGTGAGGGTGCACAGGCACGGCGCGTGCGTGTGGGTGTCGGGAGCTTGCGTCGTAAGGTGGCGGGCATGGCTTCCACCGAGATATCCAAGCTGGTCCAGTCGGTGGTGGAGCCGTATCTGCTGAGCGGAACGCGTAAGTACAACCGGCGGCAGGTGGCCGACCTGACCGGGGTGCCGTCGACACTGTCGCGGCGGCTGTGGGTTTCGTTGGGCTTTCCCGCCGATCCCGATGACAGCGCCGTCGAATTCACCGATGCCGATGTGCAGGCCGTTCGGACCTTCACCCAGTTGAATGTGCTTGCGCGGGCGGATGTCCCACGACAGACGGCCGCCGCGCGACAGCTCGGACAGTCCATGGCGCGGCTGGCGGAGTGGCAGGTGGATCTGGTGACCGAGGAGATCCTCGACCGGATCGCCGCCATCACCACCGCCAATCCGGCCGCCGATCCGGAGACGGTGGCGCGGGCCGCGACCGAGGAGGTCGTCTCCGAACTCGAACAGCTGCTGTCGTACGCGTGGCGGCGGCAGTTGGCCTCCTCGCTGGCACGTTCGCTCGACGGCGGTGCGGTGGCGGGGGACCAGATGCGCCAGCTGGCAGTCGGATTCGCCGATATGGTGAGCTACACCCGCCTGACCCGGCATTTGGATCCGGAGGAGCTGTCGGCGCTGCTGGAATCCTTCGAGACGGTCACCAGCAATGCCATTACCGCCAATGGCGGCTGGGTCATCAAGAATGTCGGCGACGAGGTCATGTACGCGGCGAATACGGCCAGGCAGGGTGCGCGCATTTCGCTCGCCATCCAGGAGGCCGCCGAGGCCTCGTCGGGGATCACCACGGAATTGCGGATCGGAGTGGCGTACGGCGAGGTGCTGCAACGGTTCGGCGACCTGTACGGATCGGTGGTGAATGTGGCCGCGCGGCTCACCGGTGTAGCGCGTCCGGGAACCGTACTGATCGACGACGGCGCGGCGGCACAGCTGGACGGCGATCCGGAATTCGTCCTGCGTCATCTGCGCAGTGTGCGGGTGCGGGGAATTACCCGATTGCGCGGGCATGTGCTGCGCCGCAATGAGATTCGTCCACTGATCTGAGAATTTCGGCACTGCGCCGCGAATTCGCCACCGGCCGACGGCGTCCCCTGGAAATAGGGGCGGGCCTCGGCGAAGGGGGGGAGTTAGCCGAGGCCCGCAGTAGGTCGGCCCCGGGGGGGAGGGGGCCGACGGGAACGATCCTACGCGACGATTCGTATTTGCGTGTGCACGGCGGCGATCGGTTTCCAAGAATTTTCCGCCGGAACCTGTCGTACCCCGGTGCGAACATGTGTTCGCGCACGAGCTGTCGCCGCGGTCTTGCCTCACGGGTATTTCAGATCCACCTAATTAGGATGAAATCACCCAGGCCCTGGGCAATACTGGGGCAATAGGCAACTGGTCATGGTCGACAGTATCTGCGCAGCTCAGAACCCACGAGACAGCAGCTCGGAACCACGAGACACCAGGAGAATCATGCCCGACGCAATCGTCGCCGAGGGTCTGGTCAAACGGTACGGCCAAGTGGTCGCACTGGACGGACTCGATCTAACGGTGCCCGAAGGAACGGTCACGGCCCTACTCGGCCCCAATGGTGCGGGCAAGACCACCGCGGTCCGCGTCCTGACCACCTTGCTCATCCCCGATACCGGTCGCGCCATCGTCGCGGGCGTCGACGTACTGAAAGATCCACGGTTGCTGCGATCGAAAATCGGTACTTCGGGTCAGTACGCGGCCGTTGACGAATACCTCACCGGTTTCGAAAACCTCGAAATGGTCGGTCGGCTCTACCACATGGGGACACAGCGCAGTAAGCAGCGAGCGCGCGAACTCTTGGAGCGGTTCCGGCTCTCCGATGCCGCCGACCGTCCGGTGAAGGGCTACTCGGGCGGTATGCGACGGCGGCTCGACCTGGCGGGTGCGCTGGTCGCCAATCCCCCGGTGCTCTTCCTCGACGAGCCGACCACCGGTCTCGATCCCCGTGCGCGACTGGACCTTTGGGATGTCATGGAAGAACTGGTGGCGGGCGGCACCACACTGCTGCTGACCACCCAGTACCTGGAGGAGGCCGACCGGCTGGCCGATTCCATCGCGGTTATCGACCACGGCAAGGTGATCGCCGAGGGCACCTCCGATGAATTGAAGTCCATGGTCGGCGGTGACCGCATCGAACTCACCGTGGACCACGTGGACAACCTGGGTATCGCCCAGCAGGCCCTGGCCGGGCTGGCGTGCGGTGAGATTCGGCTGGAGCCGGGCCTGCGGCGCATCATCGTCCCGGTCGACAATGGCTCACAGGCCCTGGTCGATGCGATCGGGCAGCTGGTCAAACATGAGGTGGCGATCCATGACGTCGGTTTGCGGCGTCCGTCGCTCGATGACGTCTTCCTATCGCTGACCGGGCACGAGGCCGAGGAATTGGTGAACGGCTCGCAGGCGGCGGAACTGGCGACGGAAGGACAGTCCCGATGAGCGCGACCCTGACGACCGTCGAGAATCCGACGCTGGCACAGCGGGCGGTGATGTTGGCCAGCGACAGTCTGACCATTACCAAGCGCAATGCCATCAAGATCAAGCGTGTTCCGGACGTACTGATCTTCACCACGCTGTCGCCGATCATGTTCGTACTGCTGTTCGCGTACGTATTCGGCACAGCCATTCAGGTTCCCGGGATGGAGGGCGGTTACCGCGAATTCCTGATCCCGGGCATTTTCGCCCAGACGGTCATCTTCGGCGGCACCTTCACGGGTTTGAGCCTGGCCGAGGATATTCAGAAGGGGATTATCGACCGGTTCCGCTCGCTACCCATGGAGCCCGCGGCCGTGCTCATCGGACGCACCAGCGCCGATGTCGTGATCAATGTGGTGAGCCTGGTGGTCATGTCGCTCGCTGGTCTGCTGGTCGGCTGGCGGATCCGCGGATCGTTCGTCGACGCGGTGCTGGCGTTTCTGCTCCTACTGCTGTTCGCCTACTCGATCTCGTGGATTATGGCCATCATCGGCTTGATCGTGCGTGCGCCCGAGGTGTTCAACAATGCGGTCTTCATGGTGATCTTCCCACTCACCTTCTTGGCCAACACCTTCGTACCAATGGATAAGCTGCCCGCTCCGCTGAAGCTGTTCGCGGAATGGAATCCGGTATCGGCGCTGACGCAGGCGTGCCGCGATCTGTTCGGCAACACCAATGCTGCGATGCCGCCGCCGGACACCTGGTCGATGCGGCACCCGGTGATCACCACCCTGGTCTGGGTGGTCATCATCCTGGTGATCGCCGTACCCCTGGCCGTACGTCAGTACAAGCGTTCGGTGAGCCGCTAGGTACGAATTATTTTCTCAGCGCGCGGTTTCCGTGCCCGCCTCGGCGAGCGGGGTGGGTGCGGAACCGTTGCGGGAATAGCCCAGGCGCGGCGGTTCGGCCGCCGGGGCGGGTGGTTGGGGGCGCCGGTTCAGAATGGCGGCCACAATGCTGCCGGCCACTCCGAGTAGTGCCGCCGCGATCATTCGGTTGCGAAAACTCCCCAGCTCCATGCGACCACTGTGGCACAGCAGGGGATTTCGCGCAGCAAGGGGTCATGACCGCAGGTCGTCGCGGGTCCGACGGTAGGTCACTGAGCCGGTACACCGGGGCGACCGCATAACATGGGCGCGTGACCTCACCGAATCAGACCGCCGTGGCGACGCTGCATACCAACCTCGGCGATATCAAGATCGCGCTTTTCGGTAACCACGCCCCCGTGACAGTGCGGAACTTCATCGCATTGGCCGACGGTTCGGCCCCGTACACCACGAAGAACGCCTCCGATGGCACGTCCGGCCCGTTCTACAACGGCTCGGTCTTCCACCGCATTATCGATGGCTTCATGATCCAGGGTGGTGACCCCACCGGCACCGGCCGTGGTGGACCGGGCTACGAGTTCAAGGACGAATTCCATCCGGAGCTGCGCTTCGACCGCGGCTACCTGCTGGCCATGGCCAATGCCGGTCCGGGCACCAATGGTTCGCAATTCTTCATTACCGTCGGTCCACAGTCGCACCTGAACCGCAAGCACACCATTTTCGGGGAGGTGGTGGACCCGGATTCCCGCAAGGTCGTCGATGCCATCGCCACCACCGCGACCGATCGCAACGATCGTCCCAAGGACCCGATCGTGATCGACAGCATCACCATCAGCTGAACCGGAAAGCAGTCGAGATGAATCCGCAGCCACCCGCACTGTCGTGTTACCGCCACCCCGACCGACCTACCGGTCTGGCCTGCACGCGGTGCGGGCGGTCCGCATGTCCGGAATGTCTGCGCTCGGCCGCGGTCGGCCAGCATTGCGTGGACTGTGTGAATCAGGGCCAGAAGGATATTCGCCAGGCCCGCACGGTGGGCGGGGCCGCGATATCGCAGAACCCGCGACCGTTCGTCACCTACGCGCTGATCGCGATCAATGTGATCATCTACGCCATTACCGCGTTCGAAGCGGGCAATGTGATGGATAACCGCGCCTCGAATCTGTTCCGGGAATGGCGTTTGGTGCCCGCGTTCGTCGGCGACGGCGAATGGTTCCGGGTGATCGGCTCCGGATTCCTGCACTTCGGCCTGATCCACCTGGCCGTCAATATGCTCGCGCTGTACCTGCTCGGCCCCTACTGCGAGGCGGCCCTGGGGCGCGCCCGGTATCTGGCCGTGTACGCCGCCGCACTGCTGGGCGGTTCCGCCGCGGTCATGGCAATGGTCGATCCCCTGACCGCCACCGTCGGTGCCTCCGGCGCGATCTACGGCCTGTTCGGCGCGGTCGCGGTGATCATGCTGCGTACCCGGCAGAACATGACCCAGATCGCCGTACTGCTGGCGATCAACCTGTTCATCAGTGTGTCGGTGCCGGGAATCTCGGTCTGGGGACACCTCGGTGGTCTGACGGCCGGAACCATCGCCGCTGCGGGCATTCTGTACCTGCCCCGCTGGCTGCGTGCGAAGAACCAATCCGCCGCCTCGGCGATCGGTTGGGGTTCGGTGGCCGTGGTCGCCCTGGCCGCGCTCGCCATCACCGTGGTAGCCGCGCCGACGATCATGTACTGAGCCGGATGGCGGCGGTTCAACCGCCGCTTATCCACATTCCACAGGGCTGTTAGCAGAATCGCGCTATCGGGCGAGATGGGTACGCAAAGACTCGAGCACATCCTCGGGATGTGCGCCCAGATCCCAGCGCCCGAAGATCAAAAGGCGCTCATCGCCGTCGTCGTTCACGTCCAACTCGAGCATGGGCATCTTGCGTCCGAGACGCCGGTAATTCACCACGCGGGCTCGAATCACCTGCTGCGGTGTGTACCGCTTGGGACCGGACACACCGCGTACCACGATGGGGTCCGCGGTTCCCGGTTCGATGGCCAGCCGGGGACGCTGTCGCAGCCCCACACCGGCCATGACCAGCAGTGCGAGTGCGGCCAACCCGATGAGCAGCCGCCCAGCGGAATCCTTCGACAGCACCGCCGCGACCGCGAGCACAATGCCGCCCGCGGCACAGACGGCCAGGGCCGCCGGCGGGGTGGACCACGTCAGTGCGCGGGAGTCGGTCGGTGTCATTCCCCAAACCCTCCTCGAGTTGTCCACAGGCTCATCCACAGGTGTGTATGAATAACACGTTTGTAAGGCGATCAAGCTCACTGTCGGCCGCAATATGTAGCGGTAGCCCCGGTCCGAACCCCGCTCATCTTGTGTGGGCTGGGGATGAACTTCGCAGAGCTTGCCAAGCGGGAGATGATCTCCTCCGGGGCGGGGCAGGTGCCCCGGCCCGACTACCTCCAGCGCATGGTCATGATCAGGCCCACGACCATGAGGCCGAACCCGATCAAGAAGTTCCACGGACCCAGCTCGCTCATCCAGCTGATCTCCTCAGCCGCCAGGTAGTACACCAGCAGCCACACCAGACCGGCCAGCATGAAACCGAGCATGACGGAGACGTACCAGACCGGCGACGGACCAGCCGACTTCACCCGCACCGGGGTGCGATTGGTTGGATTGATCGTGTAATCGGACTTTTTCCGGACCTTCGACTTGGGCATGACGTCCTCGATTTCGGCGTGCAGGTCTGGGTAAAGGTTAGCCCAGGTGAGTCAGGGGCAGGGTATTGCGTGCGACAGGCTGACCAGCGGGCACGTACTCTCGATGCATGCGTGTTCTGGTCGTCGACAATTACGACAGCTTCGTATTCAACCTGGTGCAGTATCTCGGGCAACTCGGTGTGGACGCGACCGTCTGGCGCAATGACGATCCGCAGCTCGCCGACGTCGACGCCGTGGTCACCGAATTCGACGGACTGCTGATCAGCCCCGGTCCGGGGACGCCGGAGCGGGCCGGAGCCAGTATCGATCTGGTGCACGCCTGTGCGCGACACGAGGTGCCGCTGCTCGGGGTGTGCCTGGGGCATCAGGCTATCGGGTCGGCGTTCGGCGCGACCGTGACGCGCGCGCCGGAGCTGCTGCACGGTAAGACTTCGGAGGTTTTCCATATCGGCGCGGGCGTGTTGGCGGGTCTGCCGGATCCGTTCATCGCGACGCGCTACCACTCGCTGACCGTGCTCGAAGAGACCATCCCGCCAGAGCTGGAGGTGCTCGGCCGCACCGAAACCGGAATCGTGATGGCGATGCGGCATCGCACGCTGCCCATCCACGGGGTGCAGTTCCATCCCGAATCGGTACTCACCGAGGGTGGGCACCGCATGTTGGCCAACTGGCTCGGGGTATGCGGTGCACGTCCCGCGGAGGGCCTGGTGCGGACGCTCGAAGCGGAAGTCGCGGCGCTGGTGTGAGCCACGCCGACGGTGCGCCGAACCGCCGACCGCGGGTAGTGCTGTCGGTGGCGGTGAGCATCGACGGCTACCTGGATGATGCGGGGCCGAATCGGCTGCTGCTGTCCAATGACGCCGATTTCGATCGAGTGGATCAGCTGCGCGCCGATTCCGATGCCATTCTCATCGGTGCCGAGACCCTGCGGCGGGACAATCCGCGGCTGCTGGTCAACAACGCCGCACGCCGGGCGGCCCGGGTGGCCGCCGGGAAACCCGAAAATCCGGTTCGGGCAATCGTTTCCGCCAAGGGTGAGCTCGATCCCGCCCTGCGGTTCTGGCACCACGGCGGCGATCGGCTCGTCTATACGACCGATGCCGGAGCGGAACGTATCGGGAATTCGTTGACCGGTCTGGCCGACGTCGTATCTCTCGGCGGTGCGGTCGATTTCGCGACGCTGCTGGGCGAGCTCGGCGCGCGCGGTATCGAGCACCTGATGGTGGAGGGCGGCGGCACCATCCACACCGCCTTCCTGTCCGGGGGCCTGGCCGACGAGATCCTGATGGCCGTCGCGCCCATCCTGATCGGCGATCCGGCCGCACCCAGCTTCCTCGGGCCCGCCGCGTATCCCGGTGGCCCGCAACGTCGGATGCGATTGGCCGAGGTCGGCCGGGTCGGTGATATGGCGCTCCTGCGCTACCTGCCACAGGAGGAGGTCGACGAAGATGGATGAGCACCGCCTGCACCGTCAATGGATGCGCCATGCCATCGGTCTGGCCCGGTTGTGCCCGATCAGTCCCACCGCGTTCTCGGTGGGCGCGGTCATTGTCGGCGCGGACGGCGTGGAGATCACGCACGGCTGGTCGCGGGAGACCGATGAGAAGGTGCACGCCGAGGAATCGGCGCTGAACAAACTCGACCCGGACGATCCGCGGCTGCCGCACGCCACCCTCTACAGCACGCTGGAGCCGTGTTCCCAACGCGCCAGCGTGGACCGGGCGCCCTGCACCGATCGCATTCTGCGGTCCGGAATTCGGCAGGTGGTCATTGCCTGGCGCGAACCCGGCACCTTTGTGGAGAACTGTGTAGGAGTGGAGAAGCTGCGCGAACGCGGCATCGAGGTGGTCGAACTACCCGATTTGGCCGATGAGGCCATGTCGATGAATCGGCACCTGAAGCTCTGAGGCAACGGTGGCGACAGCGCCACCGACGAATCGGCCGGTCGGCTCGAACACGGTGAACGCGGGTTTCATCGTCCATCAACCACCAATCATCGGTGGTCAACAGGCCGGGGTCGATTCGGATGGATACTGGCCGCTGTGCCTGACCGTAGGGCACAGCACGGCTAGATGGTCCCATCCCCCATATCTAGCGAACCGGCGTGAACCGACCGCGCTTCAGCAATCAAGTCCCTGGCAGAGTCGCCGAACACCGCCGACTTGGCCAGCAGTTCAAAAGTCCGTTCGTACGTGCGTATTTCAGACGGACTGGTAACTGTCAGCTCAGCGCTCGGTGTCTCGACCATCACCATCGCGTCGTCAAACACTATGAACCCTCGCGCTGGGCACCGATACAGCGCCGTCAGCGGAATTATGCCCAGGCTCACGCGAGGGTTATGGCTCGCGTCCAGCAAGGTGTCCATCTGGGTAACCATCACCTCGGGAGAGGCGACGGTGCGGTACAGCGCTGCTGCCTCGATCAGGAACGTGAAGCGTCTGGCACCGCTGTGCAGCACCTTCTTGCGCGCCATGCGGACAGCGACGGCATCGTCCAGATCGTTGCGGCCTCCGGTCATGTCGATACAGGCGCGCAGGATGCCTCGGGCGTAGTCAGCGGTTTGCAACAGACCTGGAATGACATTGACCTCATGCCAGCGCAGGCCCTTCACGACAGATTCGATCTCGATGGACCGTCGTTGCCTCGGCGCGTGTCCTCCTGCGGTGATCCGCCGCCATTCGAGGTACATCGACCGGAGATTGCGCAACGCCGCGACCAGGTCGTCATAGGCCGCTTGCTTGCCGACCGCACGGCACCAGGCAAGCAGGTCGTCTTCGGTGGGCTGCTGCTTGGCCCATTCGATCCGCGAGACCTTTGATGGATGCCATCCGCAGACGGCAGCGAGTTCCTTACCGGACAGGTGGGCGTCCCTGCGGAGTTCACGCAACCGAACTCCGAGAGCTGCCCTTGCCTGTCCAGCGCTGCTACTCACCTGGCAGCGAACTCCGACTCGATGTACTCGGAATGGTCGATACCCAGTCCCCACAACCGATCCCACGACCCAGCGCACAGCGCAACTATTTCGGGGTCAGTGGTAACGGCCACTCCTGTGGTACCCCCGGCGGGGTCGGTGGTGTTGAAGACCACCATCTCGCGATCGAACACCCAGTAATCATCCATCGGCACGTGTCCGCTGTCAGCGGCGAGGTTCCGAGGTAACCAGCGCACCTGCTCACCGTTGGCGATCGTCCGATCCGTCACGGACATCAGCCAGCGAACGTAGGTGGTGTGCGGAACCGACACCACGCGCACGCGCGCTACGGATACGCCCCGGCCGGTCGTTTCCTGGATCAACCCATTCCAGGCATGAAAGGCCGCTGGCCGCTCAGTCGGTGGTGGTTCACCGGCTGCAAATCGGCGCAATGCATCATCCTCGCTCGACACCGAGTAGGAGTCCTTCGTTTCGACGTGGAACGCCGACTTCTTCGCAGTACGGAAGAAGTCATCAAAGATGCCGGGGCCACTCAACGCACGCACGCGGGCACCTCCACCGCGGTTTCGGTTGGATCCAAGGTGAGTTGCATTCGAACCTCGTCCGAAACAGGCTCACCCGTGATCACCACCATTCCAGGAACTTCGGTGGTCTCCACCATCAGCTGCATACCAGGCTCAGCCCAGTTCAGCAGCTCGTGAGGAACGAGCACCGCAGTACCGTTACGGAGCGAATCCCCCTGGGCAATAAGCCCATTCGCTTCTGTGACATAGAGGGCTGGACATCCGCCGTTCTCCGAACCTGACCCGAGCAATCGCAAGATCGTCATGGAGCTCTCCTATTGCTTTGAGAGAAACGTGAGTATTGCAATTATTGCTGCAATCGCCCTCTCGACGTTAGAGATCCGCGCGCAATCTCCTGCAATCAGGCTGTGGACTGGGCTGCGGCTTCCCTAGCGTCAAGTCCAGGCGTTCGAAGCCGGTGCAGCCGACAACGCCCAAACCTCTCAGCAACGGCGACGACGGCGAACGGGGATCAGATGGCATTCACCGAATCCGAAGCCAAGGTGCTCGGCGCGCTCGCCGGATTGACACCTACCGAAGGGCTGACCGTCCGGCAACTGCGTGAACGAACTGCTTTGTCAGCCGGGACGACGGGGTCGGTGACAGATACTCGACCAGGCTCGCGGTCGGTATGAGGAACTCCGAGGCGAACGCATCGGCTTCGCGCTCAAGCGCCGCCGTCGCACAGGGCTCACCGTCGTGTAGTACCAAGTGGCCTTGAGGACCACCGCCAGACCGCACTGGACGGCGTTGCATTGCTGCGGAAGTTCGATGTACTGGACACTCAGATCCGACGGGAGCACGGGAAGGTCCCCGGCACGTTGCCCATTCATCACCCCACAGTCATCGTGCCAGAGGTCCGTGTCACTGCGCTGGCGCAGTTTGCTGACTCCGAAAACCACTGCGGCGACAAGACCGATTGTCAGGAGAATTTCATGGACTTCTCACGGGGTCCACCACACACCAGCGAGAACGCGCTCCCCAGCAGAAGGAAACGACGCGCGCTCACACGGAACAAGCAGCCGACCGGACCAACTACGCGGACCGACAGCGAAACCACTACGCCGGGAATGGTTCCAAGAGCAAATCCGTGCCCGGAACAGTTACGCGAGGTGGCGTTTGAGGAGCTAAGCTCGTCGAGCGAGTCAGCTATCGCCGTAGAGCGTGAAGGTAATGGTCGGGCCTGATGCCTCCCGCTGCCAGTCCTCGTAGCTCTCGGAACCGCTGAACTCCGACTGGTCCTGCTGGGCCGTGCTGTCCACGTCGCCTCCCGGCGACGGGAGGCCCATCGCCTCGAGATACTCCGGTGGAAGGTCAGCATACGGATCGCTCATGCTCGATCACCTCCCATCCTGCGCACAATCGGCTCGTTCGGGTCCAGCACGCGATAAGAGCGTATGCGGTCGATCGCCCGATGGTCGGACAGCTCTTCGCGCAACTCCGGGTGCGTGAAATAGAATCGGACCAGCCAGTAAGTTGCGGCGCCACCAATCGACGGCCAATGGGCATCGAGACTGACTGTTCGCGTAACGGACTCATCGGTTCGGAACGTCACAAGTACGTCGCACCGGTCTTTACTTGATTTGTGAGAGGCGATAGCGACGTCAACGATGTCTCGCCAGGCCACCGTCGATTTCCCTTTGAAGGTCTGCTTGAATGACAGGCTATCCGGAGCAAGGACCAGGTTTCCGATGGGAGCTTGGACGACAATCCGCACAGTGTCGACCAATGAGAAAATTACGGCGATCAATATCACCAGCGGAAAGAAAACGCGCTGGCCGCCACTGAGTGGAAGATCGAGTGTATTGGACCATAATCCGAGGCAGAAAATTGATCCGCCAATTACAGTCGATATCGTGAAAATATACTGGGACAGTCTCATCCCTAGCGCGGCGTTGATGACTGTCCTTCCGTCAGCGTTTTTCATACTGGAAGAATGAACCTGCGTCTGCTTGGCTTGGAATATAGAAGCAGCGCCCAGTAGGCCCAGGAACCATGCGGACAACCCGGCGAACAAAAAGAAGGAGGATCGTAACCATTCATTGTTGGCAATGGAATTCGGGAGCTGGAGCCAGAGAAAGGACCCGAAGCCGCCGAAGGCAAATCCGCCCAGGTAGAAGACCCAGCGGGACGATTGCCACTGGTAAGGTATCGGATATTCCGAACTCTTACTATCGCTCATTTGCATACCACATTCTCTCCAAGATATGTCCCGGCAGCGCCGAATGTCCACGTGCCAAACGCGGCACCAATAAGCGCACCCGGCCATGCAGCATACTTTCCGCCCACGAAACCGCCCAGTGAACCGCCTGCAGTGCCAGCGAGCCCAGACGTTCCAGCGACACACTTCTCATGCGCAGTTCCGGCGTTGATCACATCCCATCCGGTCACAGCTAGACTCAATCCCGGCCCTACTGCCTTCGCTCCGATGTGAAGCTTACCGGTTTGTGAAGCATCCAACATTGGGACACCACGACCGTTCTTGAGGGCCTCGCCGGAGTAGGTTTCAAGCGCACTCATCCCGCCGCCAAGTGACGTCAGATATGGGTGCGTGAAGAATTCACTATTACCGCTACTCGGATCGAAGATCGCTTTGCTATCCGGTATTGGATATGTCTTTCCTGTAGCCAGGTCAGTAACTGTGCCGCCCGTCTGATCGCCACGTTGCCAGACTTCGACCTTCATCTCACCTGGAATCTCGTTTGTAGTCCGCACGATTCCGCTGCCAGTAGTCTCCCTGCTCGTGGTCGACGTTGACACGAGCTTTCCAGTCGGATCGTATTGGCGGACAACAGTGGTATCCCAATATGACGGCGTGTGCTCTACAACCATCACACTGCCGTCCTGCATGGTCAGCTTCGTAGTGGTCATGTAGTTCTCATCAGGTCCGCTGACCTGGGTATCACTGACCGTAGTCGCTGCCGCTTGCTGTTGAAGTAGCTCTTGGTCAGCACGCCCCTGCTCCGTGCTCGGGTCCGGTACACCGCTGGGCTGCAGGAAGTCAGGGCCAAAGGTGACCCTCGTAGGATCCATCTCAACATCTTTGTTGATCTGCCCGACAAGGTATGCCAGCATGCTTCGCACCTTGGAGTCGGCCGCCCCAAGCTCGGTAACCAAAGGATTGAGTTGGTTTTGCATCGCCGTCTGGGCCTGTTTCAGTACCTGAAAGCGGGCATCATCCATCGATGCGGACTTGAGGACCACAACCCAGAGGTCATCGACCTCGAGCGGTCCCTTCTCGATAGTCTCGACCATAGAGTCCAACCGGGTCTTCACCGACGACAGCGAATGAAACGCCAGGTCGACGATGTTCCCCACGCCTTGATGACCGAAAGTGTTTCTGTCGTAGGCGATATCGGCGAACTCGCCAGCGTGGTTCGCGGTGCGCGTCAGCATGTCCACTGCCGCCGTGTGCCCCTCACCCTCCCAGGCCCGCATCTCCGGCATGTTCGTGCAGTTGTCACGCAAGGTGTGCACTGCCATCTCGATATCCTGTCCCGCCTGCAAGACTTCCTTGGCCTTGTCGGGCAGACTGCTGATATCCCAGGTGGCGAATACCGATCGTGTTGGGATGTACTGCATTTGGCTCATTTGTCCGCCCCCCGCCCTTGCGCGCGGGGGTCTTCGGTCTGCAGCTTTCGGAAGTCCTCCGCGATATCGGCGTCGGTCACCTCGTAGGTCCCCGCGGCGCCCCGAACCACATCACCGATGGCCGAGATATCGCTCGCGAAGGTGTCGAGTGGGGTTCTCACCACGTTTCCGGCCCGACGGGCCGCCCATTGAGCTTGGGAACCGGGTAGTCCGTCGAAGACTGCGGCGATCTTCCCCGCAAGATTGACATCGCCGATGCTCTGTGACGCCGTACCGATTGAAGTGGCGAACGAACGCAGAATGGCCGGATCTACTAACACGACTACCCCCTCGCCCCCTGTTACGCGGGGCCATCAAACCCAAACTTCAGAACACGCTAACAGACACATCCCCCAGCGCTTCGGGGCAATACGGTGAACAATGGCTTCGTATACGCCACGAGCGGTTCGATCAGCGTGCCATCGAGCTTTGGGGGACCGAGATAGTGCAGACCGGATTCGTAGGTGGCGTTCACTGCTCGATCCCGTGATCGACCGGTCCACTTACCGCTTAGGGCTAATTATCCGGTCCACGTCGGAAGACGAGGGAGACGACCGATCATGGCGGCCCGAGCGACAGCACTCCGGTCGTAATCGTCACGGTGGCGGATTTCCCCAGCGACGATCCCACCGCCGGTTGCTGCGCGATGACGCGTCCGACGCTGCCGGCGTCCAGGGTGGCCTGCGTGTTCTGGCTGATCTGCCCGTTCCAGCCGCGCTGTCGCAACATATCCGCCGCCTGCGCGGATGTCATACCGCGCAGGTCGGGCATGGCGATGGCGTCGCCGGTGGAGACCTGCACAATGACCGTGGAGCCCTTGTCGGCCATACTGCCGCCCGCCGGATTGGTGCCGATTACGGTGTTCTTGGGCTGTGAGTTCTCCACTTCCTGGATGGTGATCTTGAATCCGGCGCTCTCGACCAGGTTCGGTTCGGCGACATCCAGCGGTTGCCCCACCACGTTGGGGACGCGCACCTGCTCCGGTCCTTTGCCGAGGGTGATGGTGACGGTGCCGTTCGCGTCGACCTTCGCACCTTCGACCGGGCTATGCGCGATGACCTTGTCCTTCTCCTCGACGCTGGACGCATCGTGGTTGACATCCGAATTCAGCCGCAGCCCTATGGCATTGAGCTTTTGTTCGGCCTGCTGCTGGGTGAGTCCGGCCAGTCGCGGTACCGATACCTGCGCCGGTCCGGTGGATACCTGCAGGGTGACGGTGCTGCCCTTGTCGACGCGGGAGCCGCCGAGCGGCTGGGTGGCGATGACATTGCCCGCCGCCACCTTGCTGTCCGGCTTCTCCTGAATACCCACCGAGAAATCGAGCCGCTCCAGCTCCCGCTGGGCGAGCTGCGCCGACTTATTGGACAGATCCGGCACCGCCACCTGATCGGGGCGGGCGCCGGGACCGACCAGTACCCAGAAGAGCGCGAAGGCCACCGCGACCGCGGCCGCCGTGGCGAGCGCGACATAGACGGTGCGCCGCGAACCGCCGGGTTCGACGATCTCCTGTTCGGTGGTGTCGTCGCGACGTTCCACCGTGCGGTAGCGCGGGGTGGGTTCGTCGTCGAGGAAGTTGGTGCTCTCCTCCTCGGTCATGACCATGGGCGCGGTCGGCTTCTGCCCGCCCAGCACCCGGATCAGGTCGGCCCGCATCTCGGCGGCGCTCTGATACCGGTTGGCCGGGTTCTTGCTCATGGCCTTGAGAATGACGGAGTCGAGTTCGCGCGGTACGCCCGAATGGACGTGCGAGGGCAGCCGCGGATCCTCCCGCACATGCTGATAGGCCACCGCGACCGGCGAATCGCCGGTGAAAGGCGGCTCCCCGGTGAGGATTTCGTAGAGCACACAGCCGACCGAGTACACGTCGGAGCGGGCGTCCACCTGTTCGCCGCGGGCCTGTTCGGGGGACAGGTACTGGGCGGTACCGATAACCGCCGCGGTCTGGGTCATCGGGTTGGCGCTATCGGCGATAGCGCGCGCGATGCCGAAGTCCATCACCTTCACCGCACCCGCGGTATTGATCATGATGTTGGCGGGCTTCATATCGCGGTGCACGATGCCATTGCGATGGCTGAAATCCAGTGCCGCGCAGACGTCGGCAATGACCTCCATGGCGCGCCTGGGCGGCAGCGGGCCCTTGCCGCGCACGATATCGCGCAGCGTGTCGCCCTCGACGTACTCCATGACGATGTACGGCAGCGGACCGCCGTCCACCTCGGCCTCACCGGTGTCGTAGACGGCCACGATAGCGGGATGGTTCAGTGCGGCGGCATTCTGCGCCTCGCGCTTGAACCGCAGGTAGAAGGTGGGGTCGCGGGCCAGGTCGGCGCGCAACACCTTGATCGCCACATCGCGGCCCAGCCGGGCGTCCCGTGCCTTGTGGACTTCGGACATGCCGCCGAACCCGATGATCTCGCCCAACTCGTAACGAGAGGACAGGTTCTTCGGGGTCGTCATGGCAGTCCTTGCTGGGGGATGGCTGCTGAGGCGTTGCTGGTCGTATTCCCGCGGACTCCGGGAAGCTGTCCCGGCGTCCATGTCGATGGTATTTCCACCCCTGGAATCCCTGGCAGTCCCGGCGTGGTTTTGGTCGGCTTCTGTGCCGTGGTGGTCGGTTGTTCCGGCTTGGTCGTCGCCGTCACCGTCGGCTTCTGCGAGGTGGTGGTCGGTGGCGGTGTGGTCGTCGTCGGTTCCGGCTCGGTGGTGGTCGGTTCCGGCTCGATGGTGGGCGCGACCGTCGGCGGCGGCGGTACGTACTGCGTGGTCGTCGGCGCTTCCGTGGTGGTGTCGCTGGTCGACGGAACCGGCGGCGGTACCACGACCGCGCTGGTCTTGGTCGGCACCGGGGGTTCCGGCGGATCGCCGCCCAGCAGCGCGAAAGCCGCCGCGCTACCCAGGATCAGCGCGCCGACGCCGAGACCGGCGAGGGCCTTCTGGCCATTGGTGAAGCGGCTGCCGCCGGAGTTCGCGGTATGGGCACCCGTCGGCGGTAGACCCGGGGGCGGTGTGGCCGGACCCGCCATGATGGCGGTGGCGGAAGTGGGCGGCGGCTGTTGCGGCCGTGCCGGATTCGACGGGTAGCGCACCGTCGCCTGATCGGCGAGCGGGGTGGGGATGACCATGGTCGGCCCGGGCGGCGGCATGATGCGTCCGGCCCCGGATGTCATTGCGGTGGTGGCGAGTCCGTTGGGTGGCGGCGGACGCCTTCCGGCGCGTACGGCGGCCACCGCGTCGGCGAATTCGCCGCCATTGGTGTAGCGCTGCGTCGGCTCCTTGGCCAGCGTGATCTCGATGAGTTCCCGCACGTTCGGCGGCAGGTCGGCGGGCAGCGGCGGCGGGGTCTCCCGCACATGCTTCATGGCGACGGTGAGCGCGCCGTCACCGGTGAACGGCCGTGTTCCGGCGAAGGCCTCGTAGCCGACCACGGCGAGCGAATACACATCGGAGGCGGCGGTGGCGTCCTCGCCGGTGGCCTGTTCGGGCGCGATGTACTGGGCGGTGCCCATCACCATGCCGGTCTTGGTGACCGGTGAGGCGTCCACGGCCTTGGCGATGCCGAAGTCGGTGATTTTCACCTGTCCGGTCGGGGTGACCAGGATATTGCCGGGTTTCACATCGCGGTGCACCACGCCCGCGGCATGTGCGACCTGGAGGGCGCGCGCGGTCTGCTCGAGCATGTCGAGACCCTGGACCACCGACAGTCGGGTCATCCGGTTGAGGACCGCGTTGAGCGGTTCGCCCGAAACCAATTCCATGACCAGGTAGGCGGTTTCGCCGCCGGCCGGGTCCATGGTCTCGCCGTAGTCGTAGATTCCGGCGATACCGGGATGGTTCAGCTGAGCGGTCGTCTTGGCCTCGGTGCGGAACCGGTGGCGGAAGGTCGGATCCGCCGAGAATTCCGCCTTGAGCACCTTCACCGCGACCCGGCGATCGAGCCGGGTGTCCAGTGCCTCCCAGACCTGGCCCATACCGCCGGTGGCGATCAGTCGGTGCAGCCGGTACCGGTCGGCGATCAATGCACCGTTGGTCAGCATTCCAGCCCCCGTCTAGCTAGCACGTTCATATTCTTCAGCCCCCCTGCAATCCGGCGTCGAGCACCGCGCGCGCGACGGGCGCTGCGACGGATCCGCCGGTCGCGGCCAGGGCGCGGTCACCGCCGTTCTCCACGACCACGGCGATCGCGATCTTCGGGTTCTGCGCCGGGGCGAAGGCGATGTACCAGGCGTGCGGCGGGGTATTGCGCGGGTCGGTGCCGTGTTCGGCGGTGCCGGTCTTGGAGGCGATCGAGTAGGGGCGCTGACCCCCACCCTGGGTGTTCTTCTCCGATTCGATCATCAGGTTGGTCAGTTGGGATGCCACCTGGGCGTTGACCGCCTGACCCACCGACATCGGTTTGGTCGTGCTGAGAACGCTCAGATCGGGGCCTTGCAGCTGGTCGACCAGATAAGGCCGCATCCGGACTCCACCGTTGGCGATGGTTGCCGCGATGACCGCATTATCCAGCGGCGTCACCGATACGTCGCGCTGGCCGATGCTGCTCTGGCCGAGCGCCGCGCCGTCGGGGATGGTGCCGACGGTGCTGTCCTGTACCGGAATCGGAATACCGTCGTGCTGGCCGATACCGAACGCGGCGGCCTCGTCCTTGAGGTTCGCCGCACCTACCTTGATACCGAGCTCCACGAAGGCGGTGTTACACGAGTACTTGAATGCTTCTGTCAGCGTGACGGTTTGACTGTCGCTGGAACCGCAGTGGCTGCCGTTGTAATTCTCCAGCGTGGTGGCGGTATCGGGCAGGGTGATCCTCGACTGGGCGGTGAACTGGTCATTCGGGCTCGCGATACCCGCCGACAGCGCGGCCGCCGTGACCACCACCTTGAAGGTGGAACCGGGCGGATAGGTCTGCGAGACAGCGCGATTGAGCATCGGCTGCCGCGGGTCCTGCAACTGTTCGTTCCAGGTGCGAGTGACTGCCGCGCCATCATGGCTGGACAGCTGATTCGGATCGTAACTGGGGGTGGACACCATGGTGAGAATGCGCCCGGTGCTCGGCTCGATGGCCACCACCGAACCGGTGTAGCCCTTGGCGGTGAGCTGCTCGTAGGCGACCTTCTGCATGACCGGGTCGATGGTGGTGACCACATTGCCGCCGCGCGGATCGCGTCCGGAGACCAGGTCGATGAGGCGACGGCCGAACAGCTGATTATCGGAGCCGTTGAGCACCGAATCCTCGGCGTGCTCCAGACCGGTGCTGCCGTACTGCATCGAGTAGAACCCGGTGATCGGGGCGTAGGCCATTGGGTCGGTCGGGTAGGTGCGCAGGTACTTGTAGCGGTCGTCGGTTGCCACCGAACTCGCCAAAACCGCGCCCTGCGCCGAGATCTGGCCGCGCTGGCGGGCGTATTCATCCATCAGCACGCGCACATTGCGGGAATCGCTACGCAACTTGTCGGCCTTGAAGACCTGGACGTAGGTGGCGTTGGCAAGTAGTGCCACCACCATGACCATGACGGCCATGGCGACCCGGCGCAGGGGAGTGTTCACGCGAATCCTCCCATCAGGCACTGCCCTTCGCCGGACGCTGCACCATCTGGGTGGGAGCGTCGGCAATCGGTTCGGGGACTTTCTTGCGGATCGGAGCGGGTGCCCGCGCGGCATCGGAAATCTTGATCAGCAGCGCCACCAGTGCGTAGTTGGCCAGCAGTGAGGAACCGCCGTAGGAGACGAACGGTGTCGTGAGACCGGTCAGCGGAATCAGTTTCGTGACACCGCCGACCACGACGAACACCTGCACCGCGATGGTGAACGACAGTCCGGCGGCCAGCAGTTTGCCGAAGCTGTCGCGCACCGCCAGCGCGGTGCGCAATCCGCGCACCACGAACATGGTGAACAGCATCAGCACCGCGGCCAGACCGATCAGGCCCAGCTCCTCGCCGATGGTGGTGATGATGAAGTCGGTCTTGGCGAACGGCACCTGGGAGGGTCGCCCGCTACCCAGCCCGGTGCCCGCGAGCCCGCCGGTGGCGAGTCCGAACAGCGACTGGGAAATCTGGTAGCCGGTGTTGTTGTAGTCGTCGAACGGGTTCAGCCAGGTTTCCACGCGCACCCGGACATGGCCGAAGACGTTGTAGGCGAAGACGAATCCGAGCGCCAGCAGGCCGCTGCCGATAATCAGCCAGCCCACCCGCTCGGTGGCGATATAGAGCATCACCAGCACGGTGACGAAGATGAGCAGCGAGGTGCCGAGGTCCTTCTCCAGCACCAGCACGCCGATGCAGACGACCCAGACCACCAGGATCGGGCCGAGGTCGCGGGCCCGGGGCAGTTCCAGCCCGAAGACGTGCTTACCCGCCGCGGTGAACAGATCACGCTTGGCGACCAGTACCCCCGCGAAGAAGATGATGAGCAGCAGTTTCGCGAATTCGCCCGGCTGCATACTGAATCCGGGCAGCCGGATCCAGATCTTCGCGCCGTTCACCATGGAGTAGCGGTCCGGCAGCAGCGCCGGAATGGCGAGCGCGATCAGACCGATCAGGCCGACGGTGTAGGAGAACCGGGCCAGCGTGCGGTAGTCGCGCAGGGCGATGAGCAGGCCCATGAACACCACCATCCCCAACCCCGTCCACAGCACCTGCTGGTTGGCATCGGGGGAGGGGATGGCCGTGGAGTTGAACAGGGCGTCCTGCTTCTCCGCCAGATCCAGCCGGTGGATGAGGACGAGCCCGAGTCCGTTGAGCAGGGCCACAATTGGTAGTAGCACCGGATCGGCGAAGGCCGCGAACCGTCGCACCGCTAGGTGCGCCACCCCGAACAGCGCCAGATACGCCAAACCGAGTTTGGCGATATCCCAGCTGATCGACTGTTCCTGGCTGGCTTCCACCAGCACCAACGCCACCGTGGTGATGAGTGCGGCCAGCGCCAGCAGCAACAGTTCGACATTGCGCCGGGTCGAGGGCGGCGGCGCGGGAGCGAATCCGCCCGGGGGACTGGGAAAGGCCCCAGCGGACGGTGGTGCCGGTGCGGACATCAGTCCGCCACCCTGCAGTTCTGACCCGCGATCTGCGGCGCCTGGGTGGTGGTGGGCTGCGCGGTCGTGGTCGGGGTGCGGTTCTCCAGGGTCTTCTCGTCCGCACCGGGGACGGTCGGGGTATCCGTCGGTGTGGGGGCGGGCGGAACCGTGGTGGTGGGTGCACCCGTGGTGGGCGGCTCATTCGGATCGGCCGACGGCGTCGTGGGCTGCGGGTCGGGCTTCTCGCAGGGCGGCAGCAGTTCTCGCTGCGCCAGCGATTCCATCTGCCGGACGGCTTCTTCACGTGAGCCCGGCGGCAGACCCTTGTCGACGGAGTCGCGACCGGTCGGCTTGAGATCGTCGGACTTCAATTCGAGGCAACCGTCGGGAAAGGACTCGTCCGGCGCGACCAGCTTCAGTTCACCGCTGCGGGTGACGCAGCCGATCTGATCGACATCATGGATCGAGAAGCTGAGCACCGAACCGGGTAGACCGCGCAGTACCACCACCCGGCCGCCCTCGGCGCCCACGTAGTAGTTGCTGCGAATCATGTTGTAGCCGACCGTGAGTCCCGCACCAATGGCCACGATCAAGGCCAGTCCCAGGAGACCCCAGCGCAGTTTGTGGCTTTTGCTCGGCGGTTCCGGTTCCGGCTGCGTGACCGCGCGACGCGGTGCGGCGCGCGGTGGACGCATGGCCGCGGCCCGGCCCGCGGCGGTATTGGGCGGCGGGGTGTCGTCATCGTCAGCGGACGCCGCACCGGCCACAATGGGGTGGCTCTGTCCGTAGTCGAGGTCGATGACATCGGCGACGACAACGGTGACATTGTCGGGACCACCACTGCGCAGGGCCAATTCGATGAGGCGGTCGGCCGCCTCATCGGTGCTGCCCTCACGCATGGTGTTGCAGATGGTCTCATCGCTGACAACATCGGAGAGGCCGTCGGAGCACAGCAGATAGCGGTCCCCGGCGCGCGCCTCGCGCACGATGAGCGTCGGCTCGATCTCATTGCCGGTGAGCGCCCGCATGATCAGCGACCGCTGCGGATGGGTGTGCGCCTGCTCCGGCGTGATCCGGCCCTCGTCGACCAGCGACTGCACGAAGGTGTCATCGCGGGTGATCTGGGTGAGCTCGCCGTTTCTGAGCATGTAGGCGCGGGAATCGCCGATATGCGCCAGGCCGAGTTTCTTACCCGCGAACAGGATGGCGGTGAGCGTGGTGCCCATACCGTCGAGTTCGGGTTCCTCCTCGACCTGATCGGCGATAGCGGCATTGCCGGCGTGCACCGCGTGATCGAGTTTGCCGAGCAGATCGTCGCCGGGCTCGTCGTCGTCGAGATGGGCGAGTGCGGCGATCATCAGCTGTGAGGCGACCTCACCGGCGGCGTGGCCGCCCATGCCGTCGGCGAGCGCGAGCAAGCGCGCGCCCGCGTAGACGGAATCCTCATTGTTGGCCCGAACGAGCCCACGGTCGCTGCGCGCGGCGTAGCGGAGAACAAGTGTCACGATCGCAGCTCGATCACTGTTTTGCCGACACGGACGGGGGTGCCGAGCGGAACCCGCACCGGCGTCGTGACTTTCGCGCGGTCGAGGTAGGTCCCATTGGTGGAACCGAGATCCTCGACATACCAATCCTCACCACGCGGCGACAAGCGCGCATGGCGGGTGGAAGCGTAGTCGTCGGTGAGTACCAGCGTGGAGTCGTCGGCCCGTCCGATCAGCACCGGCTGTGAGCCGAGCGTGATGCGGGTACCGGCGAGAGAGCCCTGAGTCACCACGAGAAATTTGGCGCCCTTCTGGCCCCGGCGAAACGATGGCAGCACCGCGGAACCACTCGAGGCTCGTGACGGTGCGACTCTGATGCCGGAAGCCGCGTAGATATCGCTGCGCAGGGTCCGGAGCACCGCCCACACGAACAGCCACAACAACAGCAGGAATCCCGCACGGGTCAATTGCAGGATCAATCCCTGCACGGTGCTCCACCTCCTGTTCGACCGTGTGTAGGTACGGTTCGTCGACCCCCAACCGGTGATGCTTGGTCAGCGCGGCCGGGTACCACTGCCATGTGAGTGTTGGCAGCATCATAGGGCCGTAGACCGGTTGCGATCACGTTAAGACCGAGGATTCTCGGTGCCACATCGTGACCTGCATCGCGAGCTTACGGGATCAGACGATCCGGATCAGGATCTCGGAATGCCCGGCGCGGATGACATCCCCGTCGGCCAACTGCCAATCTTGCACCGGCGAGCCGTTGACCAGCGTTCCATTGGTCGATCCGAGGTCCGACAACATCGCCGTCTGACCGTCCCAGCGCACCTCGATATGACGCCGGGACACCCCGGTGTCCGGCAATCGGAAGTGCGCGTCCTGGCCGCGGCCGATGATGTTGGATCCCTCACGCAACTGGTAGGTGCGGCCGCTGCCGTCGTCCAGTTGCAGGGTGGCCGAGTAGCTGGAACCGGCGTGCGGTGCGGCCGGCGGGGGCTGCTGGCCATAGCCCTGCTGGCCGTAACCGGGCTGCTGCCCGTAGCCCTGCTGGCCGTAACCCTGGTCGTCCGCGGGCGCGTAGGCGCCCTGGTCGTAGCCGGGGTCGGCGTAGCCCTGCTGGCCGTAGCCGGCCTGCTGTCCGTAAGCCTGGTCCTGCTGTCCGTATGCCTGGTCCGGCTGTCCGTATGCCTGATCGGGCTGTCCGTACGCCTGGTCGTAGCCCGGCTGCTGGTAGCCCTGGTCGTAGCCCGGCTGCCCATAGGCCTGCTGGTCGTATCCGGGCTGCTGCCCATAGGCCTGCTGGTCGTAGCCCGGCTGCTGGTAGCCCTGGTCGGCGTAGCCCTGGTCGTAGCCCGGCTGCCCGTAGGCCTGCTGGTCGTATCCGGGCTGCTGGCCATAGGCCTGCTCGGGCTGGTAGCCGCCCTGTTGCCCGTAGCCCTGCTGGCCGTAGCCCTGGTCGTATCCGGCGGCACCGTTCTGGTACTCGCCATAGCCTGCCTGGTCCGCGTAGCCCGGCTGACCCGGCGCGTATTCGTCGCGGTACGCGCCCTGGCCGGGCGCTCCCGCGGGCGGGGGCGCGTACCCGCGGCTGCGTGGATCGGACTCCGCGGCGTCACGGCTGGGGTCGTAGCCTGAGTTCTGCGTCATGGGGCCAGCTCCTGGTTGCGGGTGTTCGGGTCGTTGTGGGCGTTCAGGTCCCGGTGCCGGGCCGGTCCGACGGCCCGCGTCCGGATTTACTCGGCCGCGGGTTCTGAACTGTCCGGTGTGCAGCGTAGGTGATGGCTCGAACGCTACGTGCACTTCACCGTAGGTCTGCCAACCCTGTTCGCGGATGTGGTCCTGAAGATGTTTGGCGAACGCGCGTGTGGTGAGATCGTGGTCAGCGTCGAGTTGTCGCAGGTCCGACTCGTTGACGGTGATGATGTAACTGTTGGGAGCCAACAGATGCCCACCGTCGAGTTCCTGAATTTGGTCGGCTGCCTCACGCTGGAGTGCCGCCTCGACTTCCTGGGGTACGACGCTGCCGCCGAAGACGCGCGCGAAGACATCTCCCACAGCCCCCTGGAGGCGACGCTCGAATCGCGAAACGATGCCCATCGCCCCTCCTCCCGGGTCATGACGCTTACTCGAGTCTGAGAAGCGTTCCTCGTGTCTCGGCCTGAAGACACCGTGGCATGCGCGGTTTGTCTGATACGGCGACACGCAGGTAGGGCGTGTCGCCGTAGAGACACGGTGATTGCATGATATCCACGATCGTCCACACCTGTAACTCTTGGCGAAGACACCGGGTTCCCGAGCTGCCCAAATCGTGGTATACGGCCGGTCACCAGGCGATTTCGTTTTAGGGCATACCCCGTGATAACTTTTTTACGTCGCTCGGGCGAGTGGCGGAATGGCAGACGCGCTGGCTTCAGGTGCCAGTGTCCGTAAGGACGTGGGGGTTCAAGTCCCCCTTCGCCCACCAGAACGAAGGCTCGATCCAGATTCGGATCGGGCCTTTCGTCGTATTCGGGCCGCTGTCGCTGCCGGATTGGTCCTGGCCTCGGCCGAATCGGACCGTGTCGCGGCGGGTGATCGACGGTTGCGTCGGATCGACACCGCGGCCGGGTGCTGTGCCCGCAGACATTCCATTCCGGCAGTGGCGGACTCGTCCGTTGTCGGCCGGTGTTGACGCGTAGTGCGGCCGACCGTGTGAATCACCGCCGGTATCGGTGGACGCCGCTCGCCGATCCGCCGCTGACCTCGCCGCGCATCCGGCATTCGGGTGAGGTGTCGCGGCGACGACGGCCGGGATCGTCCGGATTGGGGATTGACCCGAAACCGCAGGTCGCCGCCCGAATGTGACGAAGATCGCAGCGGTGTCGGAGGTGTCCCGGTAGGGGCGTTGCCGGGTGGCGGCCGATCGGGGCGCAGCGTGTTTCTCGGGGCGAAATTCGATTGCCGAGGAACGGTCTGCGAGGTATCGATCACCTTTCTTTCGGGTTTTGCTGAACTTGCGTCTGGGCATGACCGCTCTAACCAGACTTTGAGTTTGTTTCTAATCGGGCGAACCGTTGGCAATGGCCCTTGATTCCAGGGAAACGCCAGATGAACGCGGGTTGTCCGAGTTATGGGTGTGTTTCATCAGTGGTATGGCAAACGTACAAACCGGGTTCACATCACAAACCACGTGGAACGGTTTTGGTGATGGCGCGGCGGTTGCCATGCGGGGGTGGCAATCGCGCTCTCGGAAGCCGCGAAAGTCGAAAGCTGGAAATTAGCGATCTTGTCGGATTCCACTCGGCCACTGTCCGTTTCGCCTGGTCGGCTTATACACTTGACACGCGTGGTGAGGGTTGCGTCGGCATAACGATTGTGTAGAGTCGACGGTAACGCTGGCCGCAGCTGAGCTCGACTCGCTGCGGCCAGTGGAAATCAATTTCCGGCGGCTACCGCCGAGGTCGAAGCCCCTTTCCGTACAGCCGCTTCCGGTCCCGTCACGGCCGAGTAGCTCACCATGTGCTCGCTCGCCTCCTCCTCCAGCACCACCCGGCGACCCACGCCGAATACGTAGCCGAGGAAGGCCAGCTCGGCCAGTGCGCCGACCGCGATACGCAGGGATGCGGGCAGATCGCTCGGCGTCACGAAACCCTCGATCAGACCCGATACCAACAGCACGCCGGTCAGTCCGACCGCGATGACGGCGGTGGCCCGACCCTGCCGGGCGAGCGCTCGCACCCGGCTCTCCCGGCCCGGGTCGACCAGCGTCCACCCCAGCTTCAGGCCCGCACCGCCCGCTACGAAAATGGCGGTCAGCTCCAGCATTCCGTGCGGGAGGATGAAGGTGAAGAAAGCGTCCATCCGGTCCGCGTGCGCCATCAGCCCGGCGCTGATGCCCAGATTGACGGCATTCATAACCAGTACGTACACCGCGGGCAGGATGAGGAATCCGCTGAACAGGGCAATCGCGGCAACCCATGCGTTATTGGTCCACACCTGCGCGGCGAAGGCATCGTTCGGGTGTTCCGAGTAGTAGGTCTCGAATGCCCCACCCGGCCCGGTGAGTTCAGGAGCGTGGTCGGGCAGCCCGAGAGTGCGCCTGGCAGAGGCGAATTCATCGACCCAGACGGCCAGCGCCGTCGCACCCAGCAGGAAGACCGCCGCCACCCCCACCCACCACTTCCAGGCCCGGTACACCGCCGCCGGGAACCGGTGCGTGAAGAAGCGGGCGATTTCCCGGCCGGTCTCGGGCTGCGCGCTCAGCACCCGTCCGCGTGCCCGGGTCAGAATCGCCGACAGTCCGGCGATCAGCTCCGGATCGGCCTCCCGGGCCTGGATGCGCGCGAACTGCTGTGAGGTGAGCCGGTAGAGCCGCACCAGCTCATCGGTCTCCGCCCCCGTGAGCCGCTGCCGCCGGGTGGCGAGGTAATCGAGCCGATCCCAGGATCGCCGGTGCACGAAGGTGTAAGCGTCCAGATCCATCGAACCTCCTGTGGCACCGGCTGAGGAAATGCTATCGGTCGATCACCTCGGTAGGGTCGGTCGCAGCGCGCCGCCCCCGTTGTTCGTGGCCCACCCGGTCTGGACTCAGTGGAGCGGAGACAGCGAAGACCAAGGGTTACCGAGTTGAACGCGCAGTATCGGCACACTCCGGAATGACGAAGGCGGCCAAGCGACATCGCGACCTCGATCCCAGTAGGTAAGAGCCGCGGAAACAGGGTCGCGAAGCATAGGCGGAGGATTCAGTCATGGCACTTTTCACCACTGGCGAGGCTGTCGCCGTCGAGTTGCCGATCGCGCGGATTCCGACTCGGGCCGCGGCGTTTCTGCTCGATCTGATGCTGCAGCTGTCGGTCGGGTTGGCGTTGATCTTTCTCGTCGAGGTGACATTGGCCGGTGTGGGCGCGGATCCGGCCTGGGAGGATGCGGCGCTGTTGATCACCGTGGTCTCGGTGCTGATCGGGTATCCGGTGGTGTTCGAGACCCTCACGCGCGGGCGCACGCTCGGCAAGATGGCGCTGGGACTGCGGGTGGTGCGCGGCGACGGCGGGCCGGTCGATCTGCGCCACGCGCTCACCCGTGGGCTCGGCGGGATCGTGGACTTCTGGGTGCTCGGCACCGGTGTGATCGCGATCGTGGTGTCGCTGTGTTCGCCGAATGCCCGTCGTGTCGGTGACATTCTGGCGGGCACCGTGGTCGTGCATTCCCAGGCCCGGCTGCCGTCCGTCGGCCTGGCGATACCGCCGCCCTGGCTGGCGGTGTGGGCGCGCCAATTGGATGTGTCGGGACTGTCCGACGAGCTGGCCCTCTCGGTCCGCCAATACCTGCTGCGTTTTCCGCAGCTGACGCCCGCCGTCCAGCAGCACCTGGGCGTCGTGCTGGTGGATGCGGTGTGCACGGAGCTGAAAATCCCTGGCCCGGCGGGTTATCCACCGCTGCACATCCTCGGTGCGGTCCTATCGGAACGGCAGCGCCGCGCGCTGCCACCGCCCCCTGTCGCCCCGAATGTGCCACTGTCGCAGGATTCGGTGTACGCACGACCGATGGTGGCACCGTAGAACCGACGGCGACCGTGGATCCGATTCGCCCTCGTCATCAGCTCTGACCTCACCCCTGCTGGTCAGATCTGGCCGCACCCCGTCATCAGAGCCGCACCGCCGTCATCAGAACTGGCCCCACCGTCGTCATCCCGGCGTGCTTTTGGCCGGGATCCACAGACCGTGGGTACTGAAACTCCCCTTGGTGGATTCCCGCCAAAGCCTGCCGGAATCACGACAGACCGGCAGGCTGCCGAGAACATGCCGGAATGACAGGCGCCGCCCGGGGTCTACAGCGCCCCGGTCTGTTTGAGCTCCAGGTACTCGTCCGCGAGAACTTCCGGAAGGCGGGCCGGAGATTCGGCTATGACGCGGACTCCGGTGCGGTGCAGGGTTTCTCGGGCAATCGCGTGTTCGGCGACAATATTCTCCGCCGCGGCGGCGGTATAGGGGTCCCCGGCGGCGGTGCGGTGGGTGGCCGCGGCCGCTACGTCCGGGTCGGTGACCGAGACAATGAGGACGCGGTGGCGGCGGGTGAGGACCGGGAGGACGGGAAGCAGGCCCTCCTGCACGGTGGCGGCGTCGAGGTGGGTGAACCAGACGACCAGGCTGCGGCGGCGGGCGCGTTGCAGGGTGGTGCGCATCAGGCCCAGGTAGTCGGTGTCGACCAGGTTCGGGGTTACCCCGGCGAGAGCGTGCATCAGTTTGTGCTGCAGGCGCTTTCCACCGACGCCGCGTACTTCGGCGCGGACCTCGCGGTCGTAGGCCAGCAGATCCACCGAGTCGCCAACGGAGGCGGCCAGTCCGCCGAGCAGCAGGGCGGCCTCGATCATGGCGTCGAGGCGGGTGCCGGCACCGACGCGGCCCGCGCTGACACGGCCGGTATCGAGCAGCATGACGACATGGCGATTGCGTTCCGGACGCCAGGTGCGGACCAGCACGTCATCGGCGCGGGCGGTGGCGCGCCAGTCGATGGTGCGCACATCGTCGCCGACCACGTATTCGCGGAAGGAATCGAATTCGGTGCCCTGACCGCGAATGGTGGTGGTGTTGCGGCCCTCCATATGCTGCAGCCGTTTGACTTTCGAGGCGAGCAGTCGTTCGCCACGGAACGGCGGCAGGGCGCGCAGCCGAGCGGGCACCGCGCGCCGGGTCTGACGTCCCGCCATCCCGAGTGGGCCGAGCAGCCGCAGTGTCACCGGACCGGCGATACGGTCGCCGCGGTAGGCCGGGGTCAGTTCGGTGTGGAAGCGAATACGGGTATTCGGCGGCAGGCGCAGCTCGTGTGCCCGGTGCCGGGCGTGCGCGCTATCGGGCCAGTCGTCCCAGACCGTCCCGCGCGCGGTGCGTGAACCCTGGTTCAGCACAGTCAATTCCACCTCGATGGCGCGTCCGGTGCGCACCGTGGTGAGCGGCTGCCGCGAAATGTCGAGCGTCTCCGCGTCGCCGAGCAGGGCCAGGTCGGTGAGTACCAGCGTCGCCAGTATCGCGGTCGCCAGCAGTACCCCGAGCCAGGATGGCAGCACCAGGGTGACGAAAAGCGCCGCGACCGCCGCGACGAGGGCCAACCGGCCGGTAACGACCATCGCCTACACCGGGACTGGAACGGACATCAGCAGCGCTGCCATGACGCCCTCGGCGGTGACGCCCTCCACCTCGTGTTCGGGCCGCAGCTGCAGGCGATGCCGAAGGACCGCCACCGCAACGGCTTTCACGTCATCGGGCGTGACGTACCCGCGCCCGTTGAGCCAGGCGTAGGCCCGCGACGCCGCCATGAGAGCGGTCGCGCCACGGGTGGACGCGCCGTGCGCGACGGCGGGGGAGGTGCGGGTGGCCCGGCACAGATCCACCGTGTAGGCCAGCACTTCCGGGCTGAGGGTGACATGTGCGATGGCCCGGCGCGCCACGGCGATATGCGCGGCTCCGGCTACCGGCCCCAGTCCGGCCGCACCGAGATCACGTGGATCGAATCCGGCGGCGTGCCGCTGCAGAATGCGGAATTCGTCATCACGGCTGGGTAATTGGACATCGACCTTGAACAGGAACCGGTCCAGCTGTGCCTCCGGCAGCGGATAGGTGCCCTCCTGCTCGATGGGATTCTGGGTGGCGATCACCACGAACGGGTCCGGCAGCGGCTGCGGGATACCGTCCACCGAAACCTGACGCTCCTCCATGGATTCCAGCAGCGAGGACTGGGTTTTCGGTGGGGTGCGGTTGATTTCGTCGGCGAGCAGCAGATTGGTGAATACCGGCCCGCGCCGGAAAGTGAATTCCGCCGAGTGCGGATCGTAGATCTGTGAGCCGGTGACATCGCCGGGCATCAGGTCGGGGGTGAACTGGATGCGCGCGTGCTCCAGATCGAGCGCGGTGGCCAGGGATCGCACCAGCAGTGTCTTCGCCACCCCGGGTACACCCTCGAGCAGTACGTGGCCGTGGCACAGCAGCGCCAGCACCAGATACATGACGGCACTGTCATTGCCGACGACGGCCTTGCCGATTTCGGCGCGCAGGGCCAGCAGGGCCCGCTGTGCGTCTTCGACGGTAGGGGTGTGGTTGGTGTCCACTGTGGTCACAAGACCTCCGCTTCGATCCATTCGAGTTGGGCGGCAACGAGTTCGAGGGTGCCCCGGTCGGGGACCGGGTCGTAGAGGGCGGCGGCCACCACGGCCGGATCCACACCGCCGCGGGCGGTAACTGTCGCCGAAATCCGGTCGGGAGTGGCGTCGGCGGTGAGGCCGAGGGTGGGGCGCAGTCGCCGCAGCGACGCCGATCGCAGTTTGCCGGCGATATGTTCGTAGTCTCGGGATTTGCGATACAGCCCGGCCTGCCCGGTGAGTAGTTCATTGGCGGGGGCCCGCACCGGCAGTGGTTCGGTGACGATGCTGCCGCGGCGGCGGCCGCGCCACCACAGCAGGATCGCCCAGGCGATCGCCCACTGCAATCCACCGAAGGCCACCCAGCCGGGCAGCCGCTCGAACAGCGAATCCTTACCCTCGCCGAATCGCGGGGGCGGCAGTTCGATCGGTTCCTGGGTGGGTGGTGCGGGTGGTTGGGTCGGCAATTCCGGGGTCTGCGGCGGCGATGGCGTGGGGGTCGCGAGCAGCAGGTAGGTCAGCAGCGCCACCGCGACCGTGCCCGCCAGGACTGCCCAGAACCGCCAGTCGCGCAGGAGCGCCGGGGTATTCGGCAGCCGTCGCCGGCGGGTGCGCGCGGTCTTCCTGCGTGGCTTGCGGCGGCGCTCGGTGATCTCGGCGGGTTCGTCGACCGGTGGCGGCGCGATGGAGAAGCGGTCGGCCTGCGCCAACCGTCGGTACTCGTCCTCGGTGGCCGGTCGGCCGCCGTAGACGATCTCATCGAAGTTGTGTGCGGCCGAGGGTAATTCGGTGGGGTCGGCGAGTTCGCCGCGGGCACCGAGGGCGGTGCTGGCGTCGTCGGCGGTGACGCGGGCGGTGCGGGCGCGCCGCACCTCCAAGACACCACGCTGCTCCAGGCCCCGGGTGACGGCGCGGAAGCGTTCGCGTACCGCGGTGCCGAAATCGCGGCGGCGGGCGGCTTCCTCGGCGGCGGCGAGATGGGTTGCGGCGGGACCCAATCGCGGTATCGGCGGTGCGTCGTGATGCCGCGGGCCCGGCGGGTTCGGGGGTTCGGTCATCGCTGACCTCCGATGCGCGGTATGCGGATATCCCAGGCCTCACGGCGGCAGCGGCGGTCCACGGTGACGACGACCTGGGTCGCCGATTCGATGGTTTCGGCGAAGGCGGTGAGGATCAGGACGGCGGTAATGATCAGCGCGGTCACCGTCCAGCGGCGGGTGCCGGAGATATCGGAGATGAGGTCCAGGGCCAGCAGCATCGGCAGGATCAGCACCACGAGCAGCGCGCGCAGGTACAGCCACAGCCCGACAATCTGCCATTCCGTGCCGCCCATCAGCGTTTTCGACCGCTGCGCGGCGACCGAAGCGGTGGCCGATTCGTCGAATATCACCGAGGCCGTGGGGTACTGACGGGCCCGCAGCCAACCCAGCCACACCGCCGCCATCGGCAGCGTGATTATCAGTGGCGTCCCCAGCGCGAGGACACCGATCCCGATCAGCGTGTATTTGACCTGGTAGAGCGTCAACGGTCCGGCATGCGCGGCGACCCGATCCAGTGCGGCCCGCCAACCGGGCCGCTGGCCGTGCACCGCGGCCAGACAGACGGTGGTGGTGACGCCACGAACGTAGAGGCGCAGCAACCAGATACTCAGCAGCGTGGCGAGAACGGCGGCCACGGCGACGGCGGCATCGGAGTCGTCGGTGGCCACGGAGGTCAGCGCGGTAATGCCGAATGCCAGCCCCGCGGTGAGTAATACCGCCCACCCGGACATGGCCGCCAACTGCTTGATTCGGGATTGCACCAGTCCGAACGGTCGGTCCAACAGCTCCCGGAACTGCATGGGGCGTATCGGGACCGGCGCATCAGGCATCGGTTCCGCCGCCCCGGTCGGCGGACCGGCATGGTCGGCGGCGGCTGGCAACACGGGCCGAGTCTATCGGCCGGGGGGCATTCGGGCGCCCGATGCTTTCCGGGCGCGCCTAGGTCAGCGGCCCAGCAGTCGGGCGACGACCTGTTGGTAAGTGTCGGGGTCGACCTGCGGCATACCGAGTAGGGCGCGGAGGTAGACGCCGTCGCCGACCAGGCGGACGATCTCGGCCTGGATCGGGTCGTGGATTTCGCTGTCCAAACCGGCTTTCCAGGCGTCCATTACCTCGGAGAGGGCGCGGTCGGTCTCGTCTTCGTCGGTGGCGTGGGGGCCGTCGACGGTGCGCATGGCGGCGAGCATGGAGCGGTAGAGGGCCAGCTCCAGGGCGTCGGTCTCGTTATCGGGGTGGGGGGTCTGCAGGTACCACTCGGCGACCGATTTGCCTTGGTCTACGGCGGTTTTCAGCTGGTGGTCGGCGCGTTCGCCGAGGCGGCGGATCAGTCCGGCGAGTAGCGCGTCCTTGGATTTGAAGTGGTAGAGCAGGCCGCCCTTGGAGACGCCCGCCTCGGCGGCGACATTCTCCAGGGTTACCTGGGACATGCCTTTATCGAGGAGCAGGGTTTCCAGGCCGTCGAGAATCCGGTCACGGGTGTCCGAGCGGTCACGAGTCTTTGTCACGCAATTCACTGTACCGTCTGGACGGTAAATCTGATACTGTACCGGCTGGACGGTTCAACTCTGGAAGTGAAGGATCATGACCCCCCACGCCAACGCCCGGTCCGGAACCGGACCCGAGGTGAAACCCGACGAGACGGCCACCCGCCGCAATGTCGACACCCAGCCCGCGACCCAGGTCGCGGGCTCGGTCGCGGTGGGGACCCCCGATCCGGGAATCGACAACGCCCCGGCCCCTGCCCGGGCGACCGCGCGCACCTGGGGCGGACTCGCGGTCCTGGCCCTGGCGCTGCTGCTGGTATCGGTGGACGCGACCGTGCTCGACCTCGCGATCCCCGCCATCAGCGCCGATCTGGCTCCGACCACGCCGCAGCTGCTGTGGATCATCGACGTCTACTCGTTCGTGCTGGCGGGCCTGCTGATCACCATGGGCACCCTCGGCGACCGCATCGGTCGGCGTCGCCTCCTACTCATCGGCGCGGCCGGATTCGGTATCGCCTCGGCCTTCGCCGCGTGGGCGATCAATCCCGAAATGCTCATTGCCGCACGCGTTCTGCAGGGTGTCGCCGGTGCGACCCTCATGCCCGCGACCCTGGGCCTGATCCGCAGCATGTTCGCCGATCCCAAGCAGCGCACCCTCGCCATCTCGGTCTGGGGTGCGATGGCCGGTTCCGGCGCCGCCTTCGGTCCGCTGCTGGGCGGCTGGCTGTTGGAGCACTACTGGTGGGGTTCGGTATTCCTGGTGAATCTGCCGGTCATGGCACTGCTGGTGGTACTCGGCCCGTTCCTGGTTCCGGAGTCGCGCGACCCGAATCCGGGCCGCTTCGATCTCCGCAGCGCCGGTCTGTCCATGCTGGCGCTGATCCCGATCGTGTACGCGGTCAAGCAGGTCGCGGCGCACGGTGTGAGCGCGCAGGCCCTGGTCGCGGCGATTATCGGTGTTGTGGCCGGTGTGGCGTTCATGCGTCGGCAGCGCCGGCTCACCTCGCCGCTGCTCGACCTGGAACTGTTCCGCATACCGCCGTTCCGGGCGGCGGCGCTGACCAATCTGCTGTCGATCTTCGCGCTGGCCGGTGTGTTGTTCTTCGGTTCGCAGTACCTGCAATTGGTGCTGGGCAAGGCACCGCTGGCGGCGGGTCTGCTGCTCATCCCCGGCACCCTCGGCAGCATTGTGGGCTCACTGGGTGCCGCCTGGCTGGTGCGGTACTTCCGCTCGGAGATCGTGCTGTGCGCGGCGCTGGTGCTCTCCGCCGCCGGAGCCATGCTGTTCTGGCTGTTGCGCGCCGATCCGTCGGCCTCGGTCAGCCCGTTCGTACTGGGCTTCCTGCTGATCGGCCTGGGCGTCGGTGTGGCGCTGACGGTTTCGGCCGACATGATTATCAGCTCGGCTCCGGCCGAACGCGCCGGAAACGCGGCCGCCATTTCGGAGACCGCGCTCGAAGGCGGTATCGCCCTGGGGGTCGCGGTACTCGGCAGCGTTGTCATGGCGGCCTTCCGCCGCGGCCTGGACCTGTCCACTGTCCCGGCCGCGCATAATGACGCGGCTCGCGAATCCCTGGGCGGAGCGGTCGAAACCGCCCACGCCCTGCCGGAATCCGCGGGTGCCGCCCTGCTCGACTCGGCCCGCTCGGCCTTCGTCTCGGGCGTGCACCTGGCTGCCGTCGCC
>NZ_BDCE01000007.1 GCF_001613345.1 Nocardia uniformis NBRC 13702
GAGCGGGGTCGGGCCGGTGTACTGGCGGCAGCCGCAACGGGCCCACTCCTTCATTCCCGTGCCCATGCCGACCTTGCGCATGTGCTCCGCGTGACACGCCCCGGCTTTCCGGTCGTGCAGCGACAGATCGTGACCGCACCCGCACAACGCACTGGTCGCCGGGGCGTTGATGGCCTTGCCCTGAGCGGTGCGATGGCCGAAGCGGCCGACAATCCAGCCGATACCGAGCAATCCGGCACCGACGGCAAGGCTGAGCGGATCAAACATGAATCCACTATACGTACCTATATACGTATAGTTCTAGGAGTCCCACGCAATACCGCACGGGCGAACGCGAAAAGGGTTGATACCAGCACATTGTGACTTCACGAGGAATGTTCAACGTGAAACATGCGGGTTTCCAACCCTTCGGCGGCCCGGTGGAGCCGGGTTTCTAGCTCTCGTTCTTACCCGGCGGGAGCTCGCGCGGTCCGCGGTAGTCGATGGCCCGATGCTGCCGCGCCTCGAGCTCGCTCTGGTCGGGTGCGGCGGGAAGGCCGTAGCCGTGATCGATGTACTGGCCCGCCGGCAGCGCCGAGTAGCCGGGTGCGTATCCGGCGTGCTGATCCGCCACCGATGACGTGACGTGCTGGGCATACCGCGCCTGCGGGGCGCCCGGTGGCAGCTGGTATCCGCCCTGCGGCGCGTAGATCTGCTGCGGCTGCGCCGAATCCTCGGAGTCGACGGTCACCTTGCGCGTGCGGCGCAGCGTGAAGGTGATCTCCTCGGCCTCCTCGAACGCCTGTCGCACGGTGCGCAGTGGGCTGGTGGCGGTATCGATGGCATTGGCCACGAACGACGGCACCAGCGGTCGAATCCAGCGGGCGGCGGTATCGGTGAACGGCACCGTGCCGATAATCGGAAGTTCCAGTCCACCACCCTTGTTCGCGGGTGTCGGCTGCCCCGAGGCGGCCGGTGCCAGCGCGCCTCCCGTACTCCGCGGGGCGACGGCCCCGGGTGCGAGCTGGGCGGGCAGATTCGGCGACTGCGTCACGTTCCCCTCCTGATCTTCGGCCGATAGTCCGGCCGGTAGTTCGAGCGACCGCGTGTCTTGCAGTGCGGCGCGGTCGAATTCGCCCACCGCGCGGCGGCCGGAATCGGTGATGCCGATCTCCAGACCGCCGATGGCCGCGATGACGCGCTTGCGCTGCTGTTCGCGGTCGATGGCGATATCGGCGTGGCTGGCCAGTTTGGCCGTGGTGAGTTGTTGTTCGGCGCGCAGCTTTTCGACCTGGACCCGCGTTTCGGCGCGTTCGACCGCGATGGTGGTTTCGGCGGACTGTTCGACGCGGTCGGTCGCGGTGCGGAAGGCCACTCGCCGATCGAATGAGGTTTCGCCGCGCCACCAGCGCAGCAGCAGCGGCAGCAGGGCCAGCAGCGCCATCAGCAGGATGGTTCCGGTGCGCAGTGCGAGCGCACCCCCGTGTTCGGTGGTGTAGTCGTTCATGGCCACCCAGCGGGCTCCGAGGCCGCGGTCGCCCTCCGTGTAGGCGGCATCGCGTGCCTGTGTGAGGGCCGTCTCCTTATCGGCGACCCGGGTGTCGAGTGCTTCGATACGCCCCTCGGCGGTGCTCAACCGGCTCCGCGCGTCCGCGAGCATTTCGTTCGCGGTCCGCTCCTCGGGCCCACGCCCGGGCACCCCGGTAATCCGGTTCTGCGGGCATTCGGGATTCGGATTGAACTCGCAGCGCGCGGTCACCAGCGCGGCGTCGATATCGGTTTTCGCCTGGTTGATCTGCTGATCGAGGGTGATGCGATCGGCGCGGGCGGTATCGAGGTCCGCGCGGGCGGCGACCACGGTGGATACGGATTCGGTTCCGCGCCGGGCGGTCTCGTTCAGCAGCCGGTCCACGGTGCCGCCGAACAGTACGGTGCTCGCCAGCTCGGCGATCACCACACCCGCCATCGCGGCGACGCCGACGCGCACCCCGAATTCGGCGCGGCCCCGGCGGGATTCGTCGCGGGCGGGGGTCGGCGCGGTGGCCAGGGCCCGAGCGATCGCCCCGACCAGCAGGGTCGCGATCAATGCGATGAAGATGACGGCGAGCAGCGGCCAGCGCGCGGCCCCGGTGGCAATGGCGGTGACGCTGCCGGCGATGCCCGCGAACAGGGCCACCACCGCGCCGGTCAGTGCGTATCCGGACTGTTCGTGCCGGTCGGTGAGCTGGGCGTTACCCCCGCCCAACCAGGTGAGCAGCGCGCCGAACGTCTCTGCCGGGCGGGAGGTGTGGGAACTTTGGGCGGTCATGGGATCTCACATCCTCTAAGTCCCAGGGCGTTTCGGCATGGCGAAACTGTCGCTTGTTCGTTGTCTCAGCGTGACAGGCCGGGCCTGGTTCCACCGAGTGGGCCGGGAGCTATGTGGCCAGCCTCACAGCGGCGAGTTCCGGGCATGGTCAGTGCCGTCCGTCACCTCCGATCACCTCGGCAAATGTGACGTGACGCATATTCACTGTTAGCTGATGGTGTGCCAAATGGCACAGATCAGAAACGATTCCGTACGGTCGGAACGTTGCCATTCCCTGTCTTCCAGGCCGTCTCACATACCAGCCCCCCTGCCCGGAGAGTTAGCCACCTTACGTCCGGTTTATCTGAACTCATTGCGGGGAAACCTGTTTCGATGCAGGTGAGAGGCTCTTCCCCTACCCGATCCAGCCGTTCCCGCGCGCGACCCGCGCAACGACGGGCTAGTGGCGAACTCGACTGAAACGATGCCGCTCGCCTGCTTTACACTGGACAACGCGCAGGTAGTGGAGGATCGATGAAGAAGCCCAGCTAGACACTGTTATTAGTGCAACCTAAGTTGGTTGGGCTCAAGTCCTGACTTATCGTTTGCTCTTACGCCGAACGCGACAAGTTCGGCATTTCGCTCCACCAGCTGGGACCTGATCGGTACCCAGACTAAAGGGCGGAAAAGGCGCGGCAGGTAGCCAGCACGTAAGCGTTGGGTTACCGCCGAGCACTCGTATTCGACATCGATAACGGGTGAACAATTGGAGAGTTGACTGCACGGGACGACCATCAGCGCAGCTGGTCCTCGAAACGACCGGGCGCAGTCCGACGGAGGCATTCGACGAAGGCCGAAATTCTTCGAAGGCCTGTTTTTTGTGAAGGCAGAGGCATGACGCAACTTCCCGGCCACAGGTCCCCCACCGGCGGTGCCGGCTATGGGTACGGACCCCGCGGGCTCTATGATCCGGCGAACGAACACGACTCCTGTGGTGTCGCATTCGTCGTCGACATGCACGGCCGTCGCAGCCGCGACATCGTCGACAAGGCCATCACGGCCCTGCTGAACCTGGAGCACCGTGGTGCCGCAGGCGCCGAGCCCAATTCGGGCGACGGCGCGGGCATCCTGATCCAGCTGCCGGACAAGTTCTTCCGGGCAATCACGGATTTCGAGCTGCCCGCCGAGGGCTCGTACGCCTCCGGCATCGCCTTCCTCCCGCAGGCCCGCCGCGAAGCCGCGCGCGCCGCCTACGGCGTCGAGAAGATCGTCCGCGAAGAGGGCCTCGAGGTGCTCGGCTGGCGCGATGTGCCGATCGACGAATCCTCGCTGGGTGCGCTGGCGCGTGACGCCATGCCGACCTTCCGTCAGATCTTCATCGCCTCGCCCAAGGGCTCTTCCGAGCAGCTCGCCGGAATGGACCTGGAGCGGCGCGCCTACGTCGTCCGCAAGCGCATCGAGCATGAGCTCGGCAAGGCGGGCGCGGGCGAGGGTATCGGCAAGGAATCGGTGTACTTCCCGAGCCTTTCCGGTCAGACCTTCGTGTACAAGGGCATGTTCACCACCCCGCAGCTGCGCGCGTTCTACCTGGACCTCCAGGACGATCGCGTCGAGTCCGCGCTGGGAATCGTGCACTCGCGCTTCTCCACCAATACCTTCCCGTCGTGGCCGCTGGCACATCCGTTCCGCCGCGTCGCGCACAACGGTGAAATCAACACCGTCACCGGTAACGAGAACTGGATGCGCGCCCGTGAGGCGCTGCTGAAGTCCGACAAGTTCGGTACCGACTCCGAGGGCAACAACCGCCTCGAGAAGATCTTCCCGGTCTGCACCCCCGGTGCGTCCGATACCGCGCGGTTCGACGAGGTGCTGGAACTGCTGCACCTCGGTGGCCGCAGCCTGCAGCACGCCGTGCTCATGATGATTCCGGAGGCGTGGGAACGCCACGAGTCCATGAACGCTGAGCAGCGCGCCTTCTACCGCTACCACTCGTTCCTGATGGAGCCGTGGGACGGCCCGGCGTCGGTGTGCTTCTCCGACGGCACGGTCGTCGGCGCGGTGCTGGACCGCAATGGTCTGCGCCCGTCGCGTATCTGGGTGACCGATGACGGCCTGGTCGTCATGGCCTCTGAGGTCGGTGTCCTCGATATCGATCCCGCCCGCGTGGTCAAGAAGGCGCGGCTGCAGCCGGGCCGTATGTTCCTGGTCGACACCTCGCAGGGCCGCATCATCGCCGATGACGAGGTCAAGAACGAGCTGGCCAACGAGCACCCGTACCAGGAGTGGCTGGACCAGGGTCCGGTCAAGCTGAGCGATCTGGCCGACCGGCCGCACGAGCACATGTCGCA
The DNA here is from genome assembly GCF_001613345.1 of Nocardia uniformis NBRC 13702. GTDB lineage: Bacteria > Actinomycetota > Actinomycetes > Mycobacteriales > Mycobacteriaceae > Nocardia > Nocardia uniformis. The sequence goes on from NZ_BDCE01000007.1 coordinate 4,615, forward strand.
CGACCGGGTGCTCATTCGCCAGCAGATCTTCGGGTACACCACCGAAGAGCTGAATATCCTGCTCGCGCCGATGGCCAAGACCGGCGGCGAAGCCCTGGGTTCGATGGGTACGGATACGCCGATCGCGGTGCTGTCCAACCGTTCCCGCATGCTGTTCGACTACTTCTCGCAGCTGTTCGCGCAGGTCACCAACCCGCCGCTGGATGCCATTCGCGAAGAGGTCGTCACCTCGCTGCGCAGCATGATCGGCCCGGAGGGCGACCTGCTGCACCCGACGGCCGACAGCTGCCGCCAGATCACGCTGACCCAGCCGATTCTGGACAATGACGAGCTGGCCAAGCTGGTCCACATCAATGACGACGGCTCGCGCCCCGAACTGCGGTCGGTCGTCGTGCACGGCCTGTACCCGGTCAAAAAGGGTGGCAAGGGTATTCGCAAGGCCATCGAGGCCGTGCAGAAGCAGGTCTCGGCGGCCATCGACGGCGGCGCGCGGATCATCGTGCTGTCCGACCGCGAATCCAACGAGAAGCTGGCGCCGATTCCGTCGCTGCTGCTGACCGCCGCCGTGCACCACCACCTGGTGCGCGAACGCACCCGCACCAAGGTCGGCCTGGTAGTGGAGGCCGGTGACGCCCGCGAGGTGCACCACATGGCCCTGCTGGTCGGCTTCGGCGCCGCCGCGATCAACCCGTACATGGCCTTCGAGTCCATCGAGGACATGCTCGAGCGCGGTGCGCTGGACCTCGGTACCGGCAGCATCGAGACCGACTTCAAGAAGGCCGTCGCCAACTACAACAAGGCCGCCGGCAAGGGTGTGCTGAAGGTGATGTCCAAGATGGGCATCTCCACCATCGCCTCCTACCGTGGCGCACAGCTGTTCCAGGTTGTCGGCCTGTCGCAGGATCTGTGCGACGAGTACTTCACCGGTCTGCGTTCGCCGCTGAACGGTATCGGTCTCGATGAGATCGCCGACGAGGTCGCGCAGCGGCACCGGCTGGCGTACCTGGAGAACCGCAATGAGCGCGCGCACCGCGAGCTCGAGGTCGGCGGCGAGTACCAGTGGCGTCGCGAGGGCGAGCTGCACCTGTTCAACCCGGACACGGTGTTCAAGCTCCAGCACGCCGCCCGCTCGGGCCAGTACTCGATCTTCAAGGAGTACACCAGGCTGGTCGACGACCAGTCCGAGCGCTTGGCCTCGCTGCGTGGCCTGTTCAAGTTCAAGTCCAAGGGCCGCAACCCGATTCCGATCGAGGAAGTCGAGCCCGCCAGCGAGATCGTGAAGCGCTTCTCGACCGGTGCGATGAGCTACGGCTCCATCTCCGCCGAGGCGCACGAAACCCTCGCGGTCGCCATGAACCGCCTCGGCGGTCGCTCCAATTCCGGTGAGGGCGGCGAGCATCCGGCCCGCTTCGAGCCGGAGGAAAACGGCGACTGGCGTCGGTCCGCGATCAAGCAGGTGGCATCGGGTCGCTTCGGTGTGACCGCGCACTACCTGACCAACTGCACCGATATCCAGATCAAGATGGCCCAGGGTGCCAAGCCCGGCGAGGGCGGCCAGCTGCCCGCGCACAAGGTGTACCCGTGGGTCGCCGAGGTCCGGCATTCGACGCCCGGTGTCGGCCTGATCTCGCCGCCGCCGCACCACGACATCTACTCCATCGAGGATCTGGCGCAGCTGATCCACGACCTGAAGAACGCGAACCCGCAGGCGCGGATTCACGTGAAACTGGTCGCGGAGCCCGGCGTCGGCACCGTCGCCGCGGGTGTATCCAAGGCGCACGCCGATGTGGTGCTCATCTCCGGCCACGACGGTGGCACCGGTGCCTCGCCGCTGACCTCGCTCAAGCACGCGGGTGGTCCGTGGGAGCTCGGCCTGGCCGAGACCCAGCAGACCCTGCTGCTCAACGGTCTGCGCGATCGGATCGTGGTGCAGGTCGACGGTCAGATGAAGACCGGCCGCGATGTCATGATCGCCGCGCTGCTGGGCGCCGAGGAGTACGGTTTCGCGACCGCTCCGCTGGTGGTCTCGGGTTGCATCATGATGCGGGTCTGCCACCTCGACACCTGCCCGGTCGGCATCGCGACGCAGAACCCCCTGCTGCGGGAACGCTTCACCGGTAAGCCGGAATTCGTCGAGAACTTCATGATGTTCATCGCCGAAGAGGTGCGTGAGCTGCTGGCGTCGCTGGGTCTGCGGACGCTCGACGAGGCCGTCGGCCGGGTCGACCTGCTCGACACCACCAAGGCCAAGGAGCACTGGAAGGCCAGCAAGCTGGATCTGTCGCCGATTCTGGACGATGTCGAAACGGCGTTCATGTACCAGGACCGTCGCCAGACCAAGACGCAGGACCACGGTCTGGATAAGGCTCTCGACAACCAGCTCATCACCCAGTCGCGGGACGCGCTGGAGCGTGGCAAGCCGGTCAAGTTCGAAACCAAGATCACGAACGTGAACCGCACCGTCGGCACCATGCTCGGCCACGAGGTGACCAAGCTGTACGGCGGCGCGGGCCTGCCCGACGACACCATCGACATCACGTTCACCGGTTCCGCCGGTAACTCGTTCGGTGCGTTCGTTCCGGCCGGTATTACGCTGCGGGTCTTCGGCGACGCCAACGACTATGTGGGCAAGGGCCTTTCGGGTGGGCGCATCGTGGTGCGGCCATCCCTGGATGCCCCGGCCGACTTCGTGGCGGAGCGCAACATCATCGCGGGCAACGTGATCCTGTTCGGTGCGACCAATGGCCAGGCGTTCATTCGCGGTGTCGTGGGTGAGCGCTTCGCGGTCCGCAACTCCGGCGCCACCACGGTCGTCGAGGGTGTGGGCGACCACGGCCTCGAGTACATGACCGGTGGCAAGGTGGTCATCCTCGGCGAGACCGGGCGCAACTTCGGCGCCGGTATGTCGGGCGGTGTGGCGTTCGTCTACAACCCGAACGGCACCTTCGAGAAGAATGTCTCGATCGACCAGGCCGACGCCATCGACGCGCTGTCCGGCGACGACTTCACCTGGCTGCACGACATTATCGAGGCCCATCGCAAGGAGACGGGTTCGGCTGTCGCCGAACGCATCCTGGGTGACTGGTCGCAGCAGGTGAATCACTTCGTCAAGGTTATGCCGCGCGAGTACAAGAAGGTCCTGCTCGCCATCTCCAACGCTGAGAAGTCCGGTCAGGATGTCGACGAAGCGATTATGGAGGCCGCTCGTGGTTAGTCACACCGGACCTTCGGGAGTGTCGACGAGGCGCTGCGACTATTCAAGGCCGCCCGTGGCTAACGTAGATCGCTGTAAGAACTTGCTGGTAGAGAATGTGTCAGGAGCTGTAAATGGGTGACGCACAGGGCTTCCTGAAGCACACGTCCCGGGAACTGCCGAAGCGTCGGCCCGTTCCGCTGCGCCTCATGGACTGGAAAGAGGTCTACGAGGAGAAGTTCCCGCACGAGACGCTGAAGAAGCAGGCCAGCCGCTGCATGGACTGCGGTATCCCGTTCTGCCACAACGGTTGCCCGCTCGGGAATCTGATTCCCGAGTGGAACGACCTGGTGTTCAAGGGTTCCTGGCGTGAGTCGATCGACCGGTTGCACGCGACCAATAACTTCCCGGAGTTCACCGGCCGCCTGTGCCCGGCTCCGTGTGAGTCCTCCTGCGTGCTCGGGATCAACCAGGATCCGGTGACCATCAAGCAGGTCGAGGTCGAGATCATCGAGAACGCCTTCGATGAGGGCTGGGTCACCCCGGTCTACCCGACTCGCCTGACCGGTAGGCGCATTGCCGTCGTCGGTTCCGGTCCGGCCGGTCTGGCCGCCGCGCAGCAGCTGACCCGCGCGGGCCACACCGTCACCGTCTTCGAGCGCGACGACCGCATCGGCGGTCTGCTGCGCTACGGCATTCCGGAATTCAAGATGGAGAAGCGCTTCATCGATCGCCGTCTCGCGCAGATGGAGGCCGAGGGCACCATCTTCAAGACCGGTGTGAATGTGGGCGTGGATATCACCGCCGAGCAGCTGCGCGAGACCTTCGACGCGGTGGTGCTCGCCGGTGGTGCGACCATCGCCCGTGACCTGCCGGTTCCGGGTCGCGACCTGGATGGCATCCACCAGGCCATGGAATTCCTGCCGCTGGCCAACCGCGTGCAGCTGGGCGACCCGATCACCGACGAGGAAGGCCTGCCCCGCATTCACGCGCGCGGCAAGAAGGTCATCATTGTCGGCGGCGGCGACACCGGCGCGGACTGCCTGGGCACCTCGCACCGTCAGGGTGCGGAGTCGGTCCACCAGTTCGAGATCATGCCGCGTCCGCCGGAGGAGCGTGCCGGTTCCACCCCGTGGCCGACCTACCCGCTCATGTACCGGGTGGCTTCGGCGCACGAGGAAGGCGGCGAGCGGCTGTTCTCCGTCAATACCGAGCGTTTCGTGGGCGAGGACGGCAAGGTCACCGGCCTGCAGGCACACGAGGTCCAGATGGTGAACGGCCGTTTCGAGAAGGTCGACGGCACCGACTTCACCCTCGAGGCCGATCTGGTGCTGCTGGCCATGGGCTTCGTCGGACCGCAGAAGAACGGTCTGCTCGAGGGTCTGGGCGTCGGCTACGACCAGCGCGGAAACGTCAAGCGCGATAACGCCTGGCAGTCCACCGTCCCCGGCGTCTTCGTCGCGGGCGATATGGGCCGCGGCCAGTCGCTCATCGTGTGGGCCATTGCCGAGGGTCGCGCCGCCGCCTCCGCGGTGGACAAGTACCTGGAGGGCGATACCGCCCTGCCGTCGCCGATCGCTCCGACGACGGTCGCCCAGCGCTGATCTTCGCGACGCCGGCCTGAACAGCTCGAAGCGCCCACGGACTCCGGTCCGTGGGCGCTTTGTTCGTTCGCGGGCTACTACTGAGGTTGAAGGCGTGATGTCGGAACAGCCCCCGTCATCCCGGCATGTATTTTGCCGGGATCCACTATTGCGGCGGTGTGGATTCCGGCCGTAAGCGCGCCGGAATGACGAAGGCGGCCGGGCGACATCGCAATGCCAACCTGTGCGTCAGCGCCTGGTGGCGATAACGCAGACGATGGTCGCGGTGGCTCCGGCGAGCAGTAGGACCGCGCTCGGGGAGCTGCGGTCGACGAGCACCCCACCCAGCAGCGCACCGACGGCGAGGGTGGCTTGGAAGGATGCGGTGAACAGCACCGACGCCGCCTGCGGGGAGTTGGGAAGGGCTTCGGCGAAACAGGTTTGGGTGGCGATCGGTACCGCACCGTAGCCGAGGCCCCACACCACCAGCAGCGCGACCGCCCCGATTTCCCACCGGCCCAGTAGCGGCAGGGCCACAGTTGCGACGGTGATCAGTGCCGCCGCGTAGGCGAGGGCGCTGCGCGGTCGGTGGGCGGCCAGGGTGCCGCCCACGAAGTTGCCGACCACACCCGCCGCCCCGTAGATCAACAGCGCGACGGTGATTGTGCGGGCGTCGATTTCGGTGACCTGCTCGAGGAAGGGGGTGATGTAGGTGTACGCACCGAAATGGGCGACGACGATGAGGACCGTTGCCAGGAGGGCGAATCGAGTGGCTGGGTGTTGGGCCGACGCGCGCAGGGAAGCGAAGCCGATCGACTCGTGAGCCGGTAGCGGCGGTAGTGCGATGAGCAGCAGGGCGAGGACTGTCGCGGCGAGAATGCCGAGCAGTACGAACGACATTCGCCAGCCGGACACACTGCCGATGAAGGTGCCCGCGGGGACACCGAGCACCGAGCCCAGCGGCACCGCCGCGAAGATCACGGAAGTGGCGCGGGCCTTCTTTTCCGGTGGGACCAGACGCGCGGCCAGACCGGCCGCGATCGACCAGTAGCCGCCGATGGTGATGCCGAGCAGGAAGCGGGATACCAGCAGCAGCCAGAACTGTGGGGCGGTCGCGGCGATCGCGTTGGCCAGCACCAGGAGCAGGGTGAAACCGCACAGCAACAGCTTCCGGTCGATCCGGGCGGCGGCGACCGTGACCAGGGGAGCGGCGACGGCGGCGATCAAGCCCGGCATGGTCATCATCAGGCCGGCCATACCGTCGGAGACGGTGAAATCGCCGCCGATCGAGGTCAAGAGGCCGATCGGCAGGATCTCGGTGGTGACGATCGAGAAGATGCCGAGGGTGACCGCGCCGACCGCGAGACCGCGCAGCAGTGGTGGTCTGGCAGTGGGGGAGACGAGTGCGGTGGACATGGGATTCAGTCCAGCAACTGCGTCGCGTGCGATCCGGCGGATTTCCGACGGCACCGTCCGCGCCCTGCGGCAGATTGCTATCGAGCCGGGTATGACCTGTGAGAGTTCTGTGGGAATGCTCTCGTTCGTGGCAGGGCGGGCCGGAGCGGGAATACGCTTCGGTCAACGATATTGCCGGGTTCGACGGAGATTCCTATGGAACCGCAATGGTGGCCCACACCGAATTCGCGCGCGGCCGATAATGATCGTGAACGGGCCGTCGAGGCGTTGAAGGTGCATTTTCAGGCCGGACGCATTCAGGCCGACGAGTTATCGGACCGAATAGGGTTGGCGCTCAACGCGCAAACGTTCGGAGATCTCAACCGCGCCATGGTGGATCTGCCGCCGGTCGGACTTCCCGTCGTGCCGATCGCCGGTCCGCCGCAGCATCTCCGAAAGCGCAATGGCCTCGGTATCGCCGCGCTGCTGTGTGGCTTCTTCGGATTCTTCTGCGGTATCCCGGCCGTCCTGGGTGTCGGGCTCGGTGTCGCTTCGCTGGTGGGTGACGGTGACAGCGATGACCGCGGGTTCGCCATCGCCGGCATTGTCATGAGCATGTTGTGGCTGGCGGCCTTCGCGATCCTGTTCACGTGAAGGCCACCAGCCGACTATCCGACTAGCCGATCTCGATTGTGACGGTTGTCGTTTCGGTCCGCGCGGGAAGCTTGCTGGTGTCGATCATCAGGATTTCGCCGGTGTCGGGGAGACCATTGGGCAGGGTCTTGGGCTTCAGGGTGAAGGGCGGCTGGTCGTTCGTGACGCCGTCCAGGCCGAAGTCGCTGTCATTGGCGATGTAGAGGGTGCGGCCGCCGTCGGTGGTGGCGATACCTTCGATCTTGTCGTGGCCGAAGAACTTTCCGTCGGCGTTCAATCCGGCGACGAGAGCCGCGAGATCGAGGTGCTGCTGCTTGTCGACGGGGGTGATACCCGCCTTTTGCAGCGCGGCGATACCGTCGGCGGTGGAGGTGAGGCCGACATAGGTCTCCACGCCCATCCCGCCGATCAGCAGACCGATCTTCGGGTCGTAGTGCGCGCCCGGCACCCGGGCCTGCGGGCCGATATCCGTGGCACCGGAGATATCGACGGTCCACAGCTTCTTATCGGCTTTGGGAGCCGCCTTGCCGTCGCGTTCGCCGACCACGAAGGTGGTATCGCTCAGGGCGGTGATCTCCGAGACGCCCAGCTTCGACTTCGGATTCTCCAGCGGGTACGCGAATTCCCGGACCGCCCGCGACTTCAGTTCGATGGTGACGATGCGGGTCATGGGCACCTCGCGGGCCGATTCCAGCCCCGGGGTACGCAGACCGCTCTGGATAACGCCCACCAGGGTGGTGCCGTCCGGAGTGACGGTCAGGCCCTCCATGCCCTGGTTCGGGGTGCGCTGGGACAGTTCGGCGGGTAGGCCGTTACCGGGGGAGAGGCGTTCGATCTCGGTGCCGGTTGCGTCGAAATGCACCAGGAACGGGCCGTATTCGTCGGAAACCCAGAAGGTGCCGTCGGGCAGCGCGACCAGACCCTCGGGATCGAGACCGTGATCGGTGGCCGGCTGGGGCGTGCCGCTCAGGTCCCGCATGGTCTCGCCGGTTTCCGCGCCGGTATCGATGACGCCGTTGAACGCGACGCCCGCGCGATTCTTCAGTTCGATGGTCGAGATCAGTTCCGCGCGATTGTCGACCAGGCGAAACCTGCCGATCTGCGGCACGAATTCCGGCATGGGGACGATCTTCTCGTTCTTGGCGGGACCGTCCACATTGGGGCCGCGGTCGGTGAGGCCGTAGAACTCACCGGGGGCGCCCGGCACCGGGGTGAGCGCGGAACCGAACGCACTGCCCTGGACCTCGACGCCGCCGAACGTGCCGAGGGCGGGAATGTCGGTGGTGAACAGGCGAACCGCGTCCGTAGTGGTGACGGTGAGCGTGTCGGTGCCGGTGTAGCCCGGCTGCGGCGTGTAGACCAGCGAACCGTCCACACCCCGAGCGAGGGTGCCGTGCTCCGGATCGGTGATGGCCACCGCCGCCGTACCGCCGGTCTTGGCGAGCAGGTCGTCGATGGTGATCGTCAACGGGTGATCTTTACCAGCGGTGAAATCCGCGCTGTCGTCGGAGGAGCAGGCGGCCACGACGGCCAAGGTGCAGATCAGAGTGGCCGCGGTCGTGGCGCGGGCGGCATGGCGAATTCTCACCAGCGTTGCCTACCGTGCCGAATCGACCGGCAGGTGGCCCTCGCCTGAACGTTCGGGGACAGCGTGTTCGATAGCACGCGGATCCTCCTGTTGTTCAGCGTCACTCCCGCAAATCGGACGTTTTGCGGGAGTTGGTGAGCGGGTACGCCTAGGGGGCTTTATCCTAGTCACCGGTGTGTCGCCGATCTCGTCGGTGCGGTCGGGCTGGTGTATCCAAGAACGGGCGGGGCTACCTGCGTTAACCCGGCGTGCACCGGAGCGTCATTGGACGCATGCACCATGATCGGGAAATCGGGACTGGATTGTCATGTCCCGGGCGGGCTTGAAGTGGAGCAGTATGCGGTTGAAGAAGATTGTCGCCGCTGCGGGGGCAGCGGCGAGCGTGTTGTCCGGCGTCGTGCTCGGTGGAAGTGGTTCCGCGATAGCGGATCCGGGCTGCCCGAGCCTCTATGTGGTTGCGGTTCCGGGTACCTGGGAGACCGGGTATGAGAAGGGCGTACAGCCCGGCATGTTGACCGGCGTAACCCGTGGTCTGCCCGCGAAGGTGGATTACGTCACCTACGCGGCGACCGCCTTCCCCTGGGAGGGCAATGTGTACGGGGCCTCCAAGAAGGAGGCCACCGATAATGCTCGCAATCTGGTGCGCGCCATGGCGTCCCGGTGCGGCGCGACCAAGATCGCGTTGGTCGGCTACAGCCAGGGTGCGGATGCGGCCGGTGATCTGGCCTCGGAGATCGGCAGCGGTCTCGGACCCGTCTCGCCGGATCGCCTCGCGGGTGTCGGACTGATCTCCGATCCGCGGCGTTCCATCGGCGATGTTCAGGTCGGCCCGCCCGCCCCGGGCGCCGGCGCGGGCGGCCCTCGGGTCGGCGGCTTCGGGTTCATCAGTGATCGGGTGCGCACCATTTGCGCCATCGGTGATCTGTACTGCTCGACCGAGGAAACCGATTTCGTCACCCGTTTCGCGGGTTTCCTCGCCCAGACCTCCAACCCCACCCCCACCAGCATTTGGCGGTACCAGTTGGAACTGGGCGCCATCATGACCGACCTGATGTCGCACGGCGGCCTGCCCGCGCTGCAGTCGCAGCTCACCGAGGACGCCAATCAGCAGCGCGCCAAGCAGCTGGAGAAGTTCTACGGCTCGGGCACGCACCACCTGTACGGCAGCTACCCGGTCGGCGGCGGCCAGACGGCCATCAGCTGGATGCACAACTGGATCGCGGGCATGGCGTAGGCACAGGCTCTGTGATCTCGAAGGCCGCTCCCTGACGGGAGCGGCCTTCGCTGTGAAATGGGGTTATGCCTAGGAGCGGAGGCTGCGGGGGAGGAGGTCCCAGACGTGGGCGTTCTCATTGATGGTGGCGGCGGTGCGGCGGCCGGTGCGGGAGAACAGGATTCGGGTGACCGAGCAGTAGTCGATCGGGAAGGTGAGGGGGCGGTCGAGGCCCAGGACGTCCTGGAGGAGGACGTTGATTACGCCGCCGTGGGCGAAGGCGACCACGGTATCGGCCGGGTCGGTGGCGGTGACAATGTTGTCCACCGCGGCCAGGACGCGGGCGCGGAAGGCGTCGCCGTCGATTTGTTCGGGTAGGTGTCCGGCCTTGATGCGGTCGTAGACCTCCTGGAATTCGCGCTGGGCGTCCTCGATGGGGATGTAGACCGGGAGGTCGCGGTCGTATTCGGCGAGGCCGTCGAAGAGGTCGATCTCCAGGCCCAGCTTCTCCGCCGTCGGACGCGCCGTCGCCCGCGCGCGCAGCTGCGGGCTGCTCACCACCCGCGTAATCCGATGCGGTGCGAGCACACCCGGCACGCGCCCGGCCTGCTGCACGCCGATCTCGGTGAGGTCGGGATCGGCCGGGGCGGAGGTGCCGAGAATGCGCTGCGGCTGGGCATGGCGGACGAGGATCAACTGCACGCCACCACTGTGCCGCACGCGGTGGGGGCGGCACAGCCGGGGTGGGGCCGGGCTTACTGTGCGGTACGGGGCTTCACGAGCGGGAACGGCAGGGTTTCGCGAATGCTGCGACCGGTGAGCAGCATGACCACGCGATCCACCCCGACACCGAGTCCGCCGGTGGGCGGCATGGCGTGTTCGAGGGCCTGGAGGAAGTCCTCGTCCAGTTCCATGGCCTCCGGGTCGCCGCCCGCCGACAGCATGGACTGCTCGGTGAGCCGTTTGCGCTGTTCGATGGGATCGGTCAATTCGCTGTAGGCGGTACCCAATTCGACACCCCAGGCCACCAGATCCCAGCGTTCGGTGACACCGGGTACATGCCGGTGGGCGCGGGTCAGCGGCGACACCGAGGTGGGGAAGTCGATATAGAAGGTGGGTTCCTCGGTCTTGGACTCCACCAGGTGCTCATACAGCTCCAGCACGAGTTGTCCCTCGTCCCAACCGATCTGGAACGGCACCCCGGCCTTGTCGCACAGGATGCGCAGCCGCTCCACATCCAGATCCGGCGTAACGGTTTCGCCCAGCGCCTCCGAGATCGCGCCGTGCACCGTCTTCACCGCCCAGTCCCCGGAGATATCCACCTCGACGAGCTCCGCGTCGGGTCCGGGCCGCAGCGCCACCATCTTCCCATTGGCCGCCACCGCCGCCGCCTGAATGAGCTGACGGCAGGCGTGCATCATGCGCTCGTAATCACTGTGTGCCTCATAGACTTCCAGCACGGTGAACTCGGGATTGTGGCTGTAGTCCACACCTTCGTTGCGGAAGACCCGACCGAGTTCGAACACCTTCTCCATACCGCCGACGCACAACCGCTTCAGGTACAGCTCCGGCGCGATGCGCAGATACAGGTCCAGGTCGTAGGCATTGATATGGGTGGTGAACGGGGTGGCGTTCGCGCCGCCGTGAACCTGTTGCAGCACCGGGGTTTCCACCTCCAGGAAGCCCCAGCCGTTCAGGGTGTCGCGCAGCGACCGCATCACCGCACTGCGCTTCTTCAGCAGATCCCGGGCCTCGGTATTGATGGCCATGTCCACGTACCGTTGCCGCACCCGGGCTTCCGGATCGGCCAGACCCTTCCACTTATCGGGCAGCGGGTGCAGGCATTTGCCGATCATCCGCCAGTCCTGCGCCAGCAGCGACAGTTCGCCGCGGCGGCTGCGGCCGATCTGCCCGCTCACCTCGATAAGGTCACCGAGATCGAAGAATTCGTCGAAGGCGGCGGCCCGTTCGGAGCCGACCCGGCCGCGGTCGATCATCAACTGGATCTCACCGGACCAGTCCCGTAGCAGCGCGAAGACCACCCCGCCGTAGTCGCGAATCCGCAAGAGCCGTCCGCACACTCGCACCGTGGTGCCCTGGGGTGAGCGGCGTGCCGCGTCGATGGTGTGGGTGGGCGGATAGGCCACCGGATACCCGTCGATACCCAGCGCCGCCATGCGCTCGAGCTTGTCCATCCGCACGCGCACCTGTTCGGGGCGGCGCGGCCCCTGATCCGCGGTATCGCGCTCGGCCACATCGGGGGTGCTGCCGTCGGCGTGCAGTCCGGACATGGTGTCCGGTACCGACGGTTGCAGACCAGTGTGCGTGGAGGCGTCGGGAGTTTTGCCGATACGCGGTAGGAAGCCCTCGGCGAGCGCGCTGGCCAGCGCCACCCGCGGCAGCTGGCGTCGGTCCTCGAACATGGAGAAGCGCGGCACCCAGACGGGCTGATACTTCACATTCGACCGGTACAGCGCCTCCAACTGCCACCAGCGGGAGAAGAACATGAGCACACTGCGCCACAGCCGCAGTACGGGTCCCGCGCCGATTCGGCCGCCCTCCTCGAACACCGCTCGGAAGACCGCGAAATTCAGCGAGATCCGGGTAATGCCGTACTGCTCGGAGTTCAGTGCCAGCTGCGAGATCATCAGTTCCATGATCCCGTTGGGGCCCTTGGGGTCTCGGCGCATGAGATCCAGTGACACGCCGGTGCGGCCCCACGGGATCAGCGACAGCATGCCGAGCACCCGGCCCTCGGAGACGGCGGCCTCGGTGGGGGCCCGGCCATTGCCGGAGCGCAGCGGTTCCACCGCCTCGACCAGCAGGCAGTCGCCGTCGAGCGGATCGCCCAGGCGGCCCAGGGCCATGGAGAAACCACGTTCGGTTTCGGTATCGCGCCAGGTGTCGGCGCGCGCGATGGTCGCCCGCATCTCGTCCGGCGAGAGTTCCGAATGGCGGCGCACCCGCACGACGACGCCGTGTTTGCGCAAACGGTTCGCCGCCTGCCGCACCTGTTTCATATCCGGTCCGGCCAGCGAGAAGGTGCGGGTCTCCAGAATGGCCTCGTCGCCCAACCGCAGCGCTGACAGTCCGGCCCGCCGGTAGGCCGTCGCGCCCGCCTCACTCGCGCCCATTACCGCCGGGGCCCAGCCGTACTTATCGCACATCCGCAGCCAGGCGTCGATGGCGTGCGGCCATGCCTGCTGCGCACCGATCGGATCACCGGAGGCCAGGCACACACCCAGTTCGACGCGATAGGTGAGTGCGGCTTTACCGCTGGGCGCGAACACCACCGCCTTATCGCGGCGGGTGGCGAAGTAGCCGAGCGAATCCTCCACATCGGAGCTCTTCAGCAGTCCGCGCAGCGCCGATTCGTCGATTCCGGTGAGCGCGTTGGCCGCTCGCTGCGACCGGAACAGGACGACCACCGCCGCCACCAGGGCCGCCGCGCCGAACAGGCCGAGCAGCAGGTTCACGAAATGTGGTGGATGCCCGTCGAAATTCTCATTGCTCACCAGAATGGTGGCGGTGACCCGCGATACGGACCACAGCGGTCGCTGCACACCGCCCGGCAGACTGCCCGGGAACAGTTCCACCAGGCCCCAGCCGACCACACAGCCGAGTGCCAGACCACCGGCCAGCACGCCCAGCGCGCGCCGCGCCGCGCCGCTGCGCACCCGGGTATAGAACTCCGGCCAGGCCGCGATCAGGACGGCGATGACGGTGCAGTGCACGATCAGTGCCGCCAGGGCGTGGTAATCGCGCTCCCCGATGAAGTCCAGCCAATTCGCCAGCGCGTACACCGCCATGTAGCCGACCAGCACCCACCACGCTATGCGTTTGCGGCTGGCCGTCGCGCCCGCCAGCAGCCCGACCATGAGCGCCCAGACGAGACTCGTGTCGGGGGCATCGAAGTAGTAGATGTCGATGTAGTGCCGCAGCCCGGATGTCAGATAGCGCAGGCCGGGCGAAATACTCCACAGCCCACAGAACACGGCGAACACGCCCAGTACGAACCCGGTGATATGTGGCACCTCACCGAACCGGCCGTGCCCGCGGTGCGGAACTTCCGGTGACCGCGCATCAGGTCTGTGCTCGGTGTCCTGGTGTTGCCGGTCCTGCGTCGAAGTCACCGCACCAGTGTGTCCTGTACGAGGCGCTCCTGTGGAGAAGGGCGGTCATCCGTGTCTTGTGAACCGCATCCGAACACCCGGTAGCGAAGCTGGGGCAAATTTGGAACAGGAGGTCCGACGGGTGAGGATGGACCCATGGCCGATCCATTCGATGTGCCGATCTCGGATGAAGTCATTCGACTCGGCCAATTCCTGAAGCTCGCGAACCTCATCGATTCCGGTGCGGAGGCCAAGACGGTCATCGCCGAGGGCCTCGTCCGGGTGAACGACGAGGTCGAGTTGCGGCGCGGCCGTCAGCTGTCGGCGGGTGACGTGGTCACGCTCGCCGGGCACCGGGCCCGGGTCGCGAACGGCTGACGGCCGTAACCGGTAGCTAGCTCTCGGCGCGCACCACGACACCGTCGTGGTCGCTGTAGAGCATGTCGCCCGGTACGAAGGTGACGCCGCCGAATTCGACCGGCACATCCTTATCGCCGGATCCGGTCTGGGTGCTCTTGCGCGGGTTGGTTCCCAGCGCCTTGACGCCGATATCGAGGGTGCGCAGGATGGCCGAATCGCGCACAGCCCCATTGACGATGACACCGGCCCAGCCGTTGTCCACGCCACGGCCCGCGATAATGTCGCCGACCAGTGCGGTGTGCACGCTCGCACCGCCGTCGACGACCAGCACCCGGCCCTCGCCCGGTTCGCTGAGTGTCTGCTTGACCAGCAGGTTGTCCTGGAAGCAGCGGATGGTCACAATGCGTCCGGCGAAGGCTTCGCGCCCGCCGAACTGGGTGAACTGGGTATCGCAGCTGCGGATCTCGGGGCCGATCTCATCGGCTAGGTCAGCGGTGGCAACATTCGCGGAATCGGTCACGAGGGCTATTTTGCCTCTCGGTTACTCGCGAGTATCCACGGCCCCGGAAGTTGGACGGGGTCGGCTTCGTCGGCGACCGTCCGGGTTGGCGGAATCAGGCGTTGGCGTCGGCGGAGTGGAATTCGGCGATCTGGGTGATCAGATTATTGGTCGAGCTCTTGACGGCGAGCTTCACGAACGGCTCGATGGTCTTGCCCAGCAGCTTGCCGGCGATCCCGCCCGGCACCTTGTAATCGACGATGGCGTCGACGGTGCTGGAGTTCGCGTCCTTGGCGTGGAACAGGAAGGTGGATTCGATTTCGAAGCCCTTGATGGATTTCACGCCGATGGCGAAATTCTCTTCGTGGCGGACGATCTCGATACGCGAATGCAGGGTGATGGGGCCGAGCTGAATGGTGCCGTCGAAGGTCGCTCCGACACCTTCGGTCTGCTCGGTGGTCGGGGTGAACTCGCTGATCTCATTGATGAATCGCGGCAGGTTGCGGTAGTCGTTCACATAGGCGAACGCGGATTCGGCCGGGGCGGCGCAGTCGGCGATGATCTTGACTTCGGTCATGGGCTCGACTGTAACGTGTTCTAGTTTTGCGCGCAGGGTGGCAATAGCCACACCCATTCTCAGGCCGTGACGGCGAGTGTAGCAGCGAGTCCGAAGACCACCGCCATCACCACAACCTCCAAAATGGCGCGACGTAACGAGGATTCGGCATCCATCCGATGATCGCCGGCAATGGGCACCCAGCGTTTGCGCCACCACCAGCCCAGCACCAGCAGGATGGCCAGCAGCAATGTCTTGGCGATCAGAATTCGGCCGTAACCGGTGGTCACCAAATCCGCCGGACCGCCGATTCGCACCAGGCCGTTGATGATTCCCGTCACGGTGACCGCCGCCAGCAAAGGCAGGGCCCATATCGAATACCGGGGCAGCAGTACCGCCCATTCGCCGCGCGTACGCACCACCAGTGCCAGCGCCAGTAGCAATCCGAACCAGGCGGCGGCCGCCAATGCGTGCACGGCGGCCAGTACCGAACCGAGTATCTGCTGCGACATATGCCCGGTGATCGGTCGCAGCGCGAGCGTGACCGCCGCGAATACCAGCACCAGATCCGAGGTCGCACGCTCCGGCAACCGGTAACCGAATGCGCTGTAGGCGGCCACCGCGCCGCTGCCGATGAGGATCGCGATGCCGATCTGGCCGCCGCTCACCTCGGTCAGGTACGTGCCGAACTGTCCGGCGCCGAGCTCGCCGACCGAAAGGGCGAGTACCTCGGTCGCTTCGAAGACCAGCATGGCGAATTCCAGTGCGATCCAGCATCCGGCGACAATGGTCAGGATGCGCCACGGCGGTTCCAGCCGGTCGTGCAGTCGCGGTAGCGCGGCCAGACCGAGCACCACCGCGCCCGCACAGTCGGCCAGGGCTCGGGCCGGGGCCTCCGGTTGCACCGGATCGTTCGCGGCCAGCAGCCAGGCGAGCAGGGCGCCCAGCAGGCTCACGGGGACGACCAGCAGCAACCACCGTCGGGTGGTGCCGCCGGTCGTATCCCGACGACGATCGGTGCGGTCGGACCGGCTCACGAACGCTGCTTGCCCCGCCCGCCCAGCAGTGCGAAGGCGAGTCCACCGCCGAACAGCACCACCGCGCCCACGACGAACACCCACAGCGGGAAACCGCCGCCCTCGTCATCGCCGGATCCGGCCTTGGCATTGGCCTTCGCGCCCGGCGTACCGGTGCCCTCCTTGGTCAGCGCGAAGGTGACCTTGCCGCTGACCGGGTGCCCGTCGGCCGAGGTGACGCGGTAGGCGATCTTGTATTCGCCGACCGGACCCAGTTCACCCACCGCGATGCTGATGGTGCGGCCATCGACGACCGGTTCACCCTTCGACCACAGATTGCCGTCCGGCCCGGTCACCGTCATGGACGGGTAGCTGGTCTGGAGGTCCTCGTTGAAGGTGACCGAGGCCTGCGCGGGGCCGACCTCGAGCTGTGCGCCCGCCTCCGGCACACTGCCCACCACCGCGGAGTGCGCACTCGCGGTTCCGGTGCCCAGCAAGGACATTCCGCCCACCAGCAGCCCGGCGACCACACCGGCGATCATGCGACGCATCATGAGCGACGCCCCCGAATCACAGCACCCAGACCCAGGGCCGCACCCAGCGCGCCGAGCGCCAGGCCCAGGCCGCCGAGCCAGCGCGCGGTGGTGTCGACCTCGTTGTCGTCTGCAGTGGTAGTGGTGTCGATCCGGTGGTGATCGCCGGTCTTGCTCGCGGCCAGGGCCACCGTCGGCGCGGGATGCTCGGGTTCGGCGCCGTCGGCGGTCTCCGGCTGATCCCAGGCCACGACCTTGCCGTCGCTGTAGGTCTGCGTGGCGGCGAACGTCACCGAATCCCGCTCGGGCAGTGCGCCCAGGGAGATGACGAAGCGCTGGAACTGACCCGGCCCCACCCCGGGATTGCCCGGTTCGGTGGTCCAGGTGACCGAGGTGGCCTCGCCCTTCTCATTGCGGGCCACCTCGGCGGCCCAGCCCGCGAGGGGTTCGGTCCGGGCGCTCTTCACATTCGGCAGGGTGACGGTGAGTTTCGTGGTGGACGCGGAATCCGATTCGGTCGGCACCTTGAAGGTGGCGACGGTGTAGCCGCCCTGGGTCGCGCCGGGCGCGTCCACGGTGACATGGGCGGCGGCGATACCGCTACCGAGCAGCGTGAGGCTCGCGGCCGCGGCGGCCGTGACGAGCGCACGCGGAATACAGGTGTGCATGAGGGGATGACCTTCTCTGCCAAAGGGTTCGGGTGAGTTTGCGAGTCAGCCCGTAACCGGTGGAGCACGCGGCCCGATCGCACCCACGCCGCGCAGGTGCTGAATCTGCCGCGCCGCACCGGGCCAGCGCATCGCCCCGACCCGCGGCGGGTCGGTGACGGGCCGGGTGGTCACCACCCGAACCGCCTGCGAGACAAGGCCGTACAGCCGCTCGGCCACAAGAATCAGGAGCGCGCAGGAAATCGCCGCCACCGCATGAGCGACGATCATCAACCGATCGGGCACCAAACCCGCTGCGGCAGCACCGTGCTCATGCCCGGTAAAGAGTGCTAGCGCACTGTGGCAGGCGAGCTGCCCGGCCATGAGCCACCCGGGTACGGCCCACCGCGATCGTGTCGGCAGCACCGACACCAATATCCCCGCCGCACCGGAAATCAGCAGCAGCAGTGCGAGACCGGCCGATCCGGGCGTATCGCCACCGGCGAACCCATGCGCTGCTACGGCGAGCGTGCCGACGGTCAAACCAACCAGGGTGCCCCGGACCCAGGACAATTCAGTGCGACGCCCGGTGCTCGACGCGCCGATCAGGTGCGCTCCGCCACGCCATGGCTGAACCCCTCGGCCGGGGTGTGTCCCCCGGCGGTCGGTTCGTCCACGGTGGCGCATTCCAAGACCGTCAGCGCACGCCGAGGCGCGCGAGCACGTCCGACTCGATGCCGGACAGTTCATTGGAGATGGAGGCGTGCACCGCGCGGCGGCGCTGCACCGGCATCTGGGCGGCGGTGCGGACGGCGGCGGTGAGGCTGTCGAGCCGGTCACGGATGGCGGTCGCGAAACCCTTCGTCTCGACGTCGGTGCTCTTCTGCTCCAATTCGCGCAGGGTCGCCTCGACATTGGTGATGCGGGCCTGCAGTTTCGCGCCGGGGCCGGAGTATTCGCTGAGCTGATCCAACCCGATACCGAGCTGCTGCGCCCGGCGATTGTCGAGCTGGCCGCGAATCATGGTCGCCGCGCGATACGCCAGCGGTGCGAGCACCGGCACCAGGATGCGCGCCACGCCGAGGTACTTGCGAATCTGAGCGGCACTGAACAGGTCCCGCTCGGCCTTGGCGGCGGCCTTCAGCGCGGCCTTCTCCTCGGCCTTGAACGCCGCGATCTGCGCCTTGGCGACCTTGTCCTGCGTCCGCGCCTCGGCCCGATGCTTCTTACGCTCATTGCGGGCCCCGAGCTTGGCCTCCATACCGGCCTTGTGCTTGAGGGCCTTCGCCTCGGCTCGGCGGCTGACCCGCTTCTTGCGCTTGGTGAACAACCCCATAGATGGCCTCCGTCATGCTGGTTCGCCATGGCAGCACAGGGCCGGGGGAAATGCCTGTCCGCCCATGTCACACAGTTTGCGCCCACAGTAGCTGGTCGAGAAGAGCGTCTGCGAGCGCTGTGCCGTTTATACCTGTCCGCGCGGCCCACCCGGCGGACCGCGCGCAGACGTGCGCACTCGCGCGGCGGTATTTCGACTTCGGCCGGTGCCTCCTCCACTTCGGGGTGAGGGCAGCCCCATCCGCAAAGGGCGTCGGGGAAGCGCCTGCACCTCCATCTTTACAGCCGACGGGGCCGTACCCAGGGGCGGGCGGGCAAGGGTGTCGGGGTCTCAAGCCATACTGCTAGGCGTGGATTCGGGCATCGGCGACCGAGCGGGTCGCGACAATCACGGCACTGCCGCAGACCGGCGTGACGCCGACGCGGCGTCCGTCGAGCCCGGTTCGCGGCGCGAGTCGGGGACGGGGCGGGGCGCTTTCGTCGACGCGCGCGCCCTGATCGGGTGCCGGCATCGGTTGCACCTCGACGCGATCCATCCGGGCGCGATGTCGGGTGTCTCCGAGGACTCCGGTGTGAAGCAGCGGCGTGAAGCCGCGGCCGCGCATCGGGAATCGGTGCGGGACACCCTCGTCGAGGCCGCGCCCCACCGCTGGCTCGTCATCGACCCGACCCTGACCGCCGCACAGCGCGCCGAAGCCACCATGGGCGCCTGCGAGTCGGGTGTCGAACGGATCTGGGGCGCACTGCTTCCGCAGGAACCCGATACCGGGCGGCGCGGCGGCTGCGAGATCCTGCTGCGCGACGACGACCGCGGCGGCTATATCCCGATCATCGTGGTCAATCACAAGGTCACCGACCCGCGCCAACCCGATCCGGCGGACTACCACCCGGTCACCAGCGATCTGTACCAATGGAATCCGCGCCCGGACAAGCATGTCCGCACCCGCCCGCAGCAGCGTGACCAGCAGCGCCTGGCTCACCTCTACCGCATGCTGCAACGCCACGGCCACGCCAGCCCGGCCCTGCTCGGCGGCGCGATCGGCTACCACTTCGACCGCATCCTGGTTCACGATCTCGGTCCCGTGCTCGACGACTACGACCGCCGCTACGCCGATCGGGTGGCAGTGGTGCGCGGCGAACTCCCCACCATCCCGTCGAAGGTGCCCGAATGCCGCCAGTGCGCCTGGTGGACCCGCACCGCCCCCGCCACGGCCGAACCGTCGGCGACGGAGACGGTGGACAACGCGGTCGACGCGCTCAATGGCGGTTGCGAGAAATGGCTCATCGCGCACCGCGATATCAGCCTGGTCGCACCGGGTTCGCGCGCCGACGTGCTGCGCCGCCACGGCGTCGAAACCATTGACGACCTGGCCGGATGGACCGGCGATGATCCGGATGACTGGCAGTACGAACCCTTCACCGAGGCCGTGGTCACCGCCCGTGCCTGGGCCACCGGCGCACCCCTGGTGCGGCGCGTGGACCGGGTGCAGGTCAAGCGCGCCGATGTCGAGGTCGATGTGGATCTGGAGAGCTTCCAGGAGCACGGCGCGTACCTGTGGGGCACCCTGCTCGACGGGGTATACCGCGGGTTCGTCACCTGGGATCCGCTGCCCACCCCCGACGAGGGCCGCTCCTTCGCCGAATTCTGGACCTGGCTCATGGGAGTGCGCGCCGAGGCCAAGGCGAACGGCAAAACCTTTGCCGCCTACTGCTATTCCCGTACCGCCGAGGACAAGTGGCTCTACGAGTCGGCGCGCCGCTTCGCCGGACAGCCGGGTGTGCCGACCGAGAAGCAGATCCAGCACTTCGTCGACGGCCCGCAGTGGGTGGATATGTTCCAGGCCGTCTCCGAGCAGTTCATCTGCCCGAACGGCAAGGGTCTCAAGAAGATCGCCCCCGTCGCGGGCTTCAACTGGCGCGATCCGGAGGCCGGGGGAGAGGCGTCCATGGCCTGGTACCGCCTGGCCGTCGGCTACGAGGGCGAACCCGATCTCACCCAGCGCACCCGCATTCTCGAATACAACGAGGACGACGTTCTCGCCACCAAAACCCTGCGCGACTGGATGACCGATCGCGCCGATGCCGAGGTTCCTTCCATCGCCGATTTCGCCCGTCGTACCATCACGACGTGACCGATCACGTCGAACAACTGGAGTTTCAGGCCGAGACGCATCAGCTTTTGGAGTTGATGATCCACTCGGTCTATTCGAACAAGGACACCTTCCTGCGGGAGCTGATCTCGAATGCCTCCGATGCCCTCGACAAACTGAGGCTGGAGTCGTTCCGGGACAAGGATCTCGAGGTGGATACCTCGGATCTGCGCATCGAGCTCGAGGTGGACAGGGATAGCCGCGTCCTCACCGTGCGCGATAACGGCATCGGCATGTCGCGCGCCGAAGTGGTGGACCTCATCGGCACCCTGGCCAAATCCGGGACCGCCGAACTGCGCAAACAGCTCCTCGAAACCAAGCCCGATCAGGCGGCCGAGGAACTCATCGGCCAGTTCGGTATCGGCTTCTACTCGACCTTCATGGTGGCCGACAAGGTCGCCCTGACCACCCGCAAGGCCGGTGAAACCACCGGCACCCGTTGGGAATCGGCTGCGGGCAGCTCCACCTACACCATCGAGGAGTTGGACGAGGCTCCGCAGGGCACCACGGTGACACTGCACCTCAAGCCCGCCGACGAGGACGACCACCTCTTCGACTACACGCAGGAGTGGAAGCTCCGCGAGATCGTCAAGAAGTACTCCGATTTCATCGCCTGGCCGGTCCGGATGGATGTCACCCGAACCATTATGGAGGGTGAGGGCGAGGAGAAGACCGAAAAGGAAATCACCGAAACCCAGACCCTGAACTCCCAGAAGGCGCTGTGGACCCGCCCCAAGAGCGAGGTCAGCGACGAGGAGTACAAGGAGTTCTACAAGCACGTCTCGCACGCCTGGGACGATCCGCTCGAGATCATCCCCATGAAGGCCGAGGGCACCTTCGAATACCAAGCGCTGCTGTTCATTCCGTCGCACGCGCCGTTCGACCTGTTCAACCGTGAGCACAAGCGCGGCGTGCAGCTGTACGTGCGCCGGGTGTTCATCATGGACAACTGCGAAGAACTGATGCCGGAGTATCTGCGCTTCGTCAAGGGCGTGGTGGACGCACAGGATCTGTCGCTCAATGTCTCCCGCGAGATCCTGCAGCAGGACCGGCAGATCCGGGCCATCCGCAAGCGCCTGGTCCGGAAGGTGCTGTCCACGGTCAAGGACATGCAGGGTGCCGCGTCGTCCGAGGATGGGGACAAGTCCAAGTACGACACCTTCTGGCAGGAGTTCGGCCGCGTCCTCAAGGAGGGCCTGCTCAACGATCAGGACAATCGCGAAACCATTCTGGGCGTCTCGTCGTTCGCCTCCACCAACTCCGAAGAGCAGCTCACCACGCTGGCCGAGTACGTGGAGCGCATGCAGGACGGCCAGAACGCGATCTACTACCTGACCGGCGAATCCCGGCAGCAGATCGAGAACTCGCCGCATATGGAGGCGCTGCGGGCCAAGGGCCTCGAGGTGCTGATCCTGACCGATCCCGTCGACGAGATGTGGGTCGGCGCGGTACCGGAATTCGACGGCAAGCCGTTCCAGTCCATTGCCAAGGGCGAGGTGGATCTGGAGACCGAGGACGAGAAAAAGGCCTCCGAGCAGCTGCGCGAACAGCAGGAGAAGGAATTCGCCGACGTCTTGACCTGGCTCCGGGAAACCCTGGACGAGGACGTGAAGGAGGTGCGCCTGACCAACCGGCTCACCACCTCACCCGCCTGCATCGTGGGCGATATGTACGACTTCACGCCGATGCTCGAGCGCATGTACCGCGCCTCCGGGCAGGACCTGCCGCACACCAAGCGGATTCTGGAACTCAATCCGGGGCATCCGCTGGTCACCGGCTTGCGGGACGCGTACGCCACGCATAAGGACGACGAGGGCACCGACCTCACCGAGACGGCCGAACTGCTCTACGGCACAGCCGTTCTCGCCGAAGGTGGCGAACTGAAGGATCCGGCGCAGTTCGCCCGCATCCTCGCCGAACGCCTCACCCGCACACTCTGATTCGTCGCGGGAGCGCCACGTCTCACACCGGGAACTTTCCGGTCGTGAGGCGTGGCGCACTTCACATAAGAGGCCCTTCGGTCGGTTATGTGTCCGGGGTCACTTTTGTGACGCCCGTAATGGTTTAGGGGATTCCGGGAACCCCGGTCGCGGGCGTACGTTGTACTTCTTGGTCGTAAGTTTTTCGTGTACGTGTATCTACATGCTCGCGCGGAACATTGTGCGGGCGTCGCTTCTCTTGCCGGGCAAGTAGTAAGTCGTCGTCTGGATCGATCGACCCGACCGTTGTGACCACGGCGGTCGAACGAAAACCCGGTCAGGAGAAGACACATGGTTCAAGGCACCGTCAAGTGGTTCAATGCCGAAAAGGGCTACGGCTTCATCGCTCACGAGGGCGGCGCGGACGTATTCGTGCACTACTCGGAGATCGAGGGCACCGGCTACCGCGGCCTCGAAGAGGGCGAACAGGTCTCCTTCGAGATCACCCAGGGCGCGAAGGGCCCCCAGGCATCGGCCGTCCGCAAGCACTGAGATAGCCAGCTGAAACACCAAGGCCCGCACCGGACTCCGGTGCGGGCCTTGGTCGTTCATGCTGTCAGCGCGGGGCCATGCGGAGCGCGCCATCCATGCGGATGGTCTCGCCATTGAGGTAGTCGTGCTCGGTGATGTACTGCGCGAGCTGCGCGTACTCGTCCGGGCGGCCCAGGCGGGACGGGAACGGCACGCCGGACTCGAGGCCCTTGCGGTACTCCTCGGTGACACCGGCGAGCATCGGGGTGTCGATGATGCCGGGGGCGATGGTGTTGACGCGAATACCGAACTGCGCCAGGTCACGTGCGGCCGGAATGGTCATACCGGCGACGCCGCCCTTGGAGGCGGAGTAGGCGATCTGGCCGATCTGGCCCTCGAATGCCGCGACGGACGCGGTATTGATGACCACGCCACGCTGGCCGTACTCGTCGACCGGCTCGGTCTTGGAGATGGCGTCGGCGGCCAGGCGCATCACATTGAACGAGCCGAGCAGGTTCACGGTGATGACCGTGCGGAACAGCTCCAGATCGTGCGGACCGTTCTTGGACAGGATGCGACCCGCCCAGCCCACACCGGCGCAGTTGACGACGACGCGCAGCGGCACACCCGATTCGACGACCGTGGCGACCGCGGCGGCCACCTCGTCACCGTTGGTGACATCGGTCGGGATCAGGGTGACACCGGCGGGAACGCTATCGCCGGCACGCTCGATCGACTGCGCCAGGTCGAGTCCGAACACGGTGGCGCCCAGGTCGGCGAAGCGCTTGGCGGTCGCGGCACCCAGACCGGAAGCGCCTCCGGTGACAATGGCGGCGGAGCCCGAAATCTCCACGGTGATTGGTCCTCTCCAACGTTGGACGGCCTCTCGCTGGCCTTCCGTCAATAGGCACGATAGTGGGGAGTCGCAGCGCGCCTGCGAGGGGACCACAGCAAGAAGACCGAACTGTTTGCGAACATTGGTGTTCGCCGAGTGGTACCGTCTCCGCATGAAGTCCCGCTCGGCCCGCTGGCTGTGCCCCTTCGGCCCGTCCCCCTCGGTGGTCGGCCGCCGGATTCTGGTAACCGGGGCGGCGCGCGGTATCGGCGCGGCGCTCGCCCGGCAATTGCACGCCAATGGCGCCCAGGTCGCGCTCCTGGGCATCGAACAGGACCTACTAGCGGAAGTGGCCGCCGACTGCGGTGACGCACCCTGGCGGTACTGCGATATCGGCGATCCGACGCAGGTGCAGCGGGTGGTGGAATCGCTGGTCGGCGAACTGGGTGGCTTGGATGCCGTGGTCGCCAATGCCGGTATCGCCCGGCAGCTTCCGATCATCGGCGGTGATCCGGCGGTGCTGGAGGAAACGCTCACCGTCAATGTGCTCGGCGTGTACTACACACTGCGGGCCGCCGGACCGCATATCAGCCATCCGAATGGCTATGTGCTGCTGGTGTGTTCGTTGGCCGCGGCCATTCACCTGCCCCTGGCGGGGGCCTACAGCGCCTCCAAGGCCGCCGCCGAGGCGCTCGGCAACACGCTGCGAATCGAATTGCGGCACACCGGAGCCCGGGTCGGCATCGCCTACTTCGCCGAACTCGACACCGATATGACCGCCACCGGTTTCGGCACCGAAGCCGCCCGCGCCATTCTCGGCCGCTCCACCGTGTCCGGCGTCGCCCCGCTCGGCCCGGCCATCGACGGTATGCAGCGCGCCCTGGCTCGCCGATCGCGGCGGGTGGTGTCACCCTATTGGGTGGGTGTGGTGGTCTGGTTCCGCGGCATCGGCCAATGGGCCGTCGATATGGCACTGCGCGGCGGCGTCGGCCCGGGCACCGAGATCGCCCGCACCGAAGTGGTTCCCTTCACCACCGATCAGCCCGCCCGCCCACGCAAACTGAAACGCCTCGCCTGACGACGGAGCCCGCATGACCGATTCGGCAGTCACCGCCCGCCTGCCCCGCGGCCGCCACGGCCTCCCCCGCGAGACCGTGGTCCGCGCGCAGCGGGATCGCATTCTGCTCGCCATGGCCGAGGCGATGGCCGAAAACGGTTATGTCGGAACACCCGTCGCATCCATCATCAAACGCGCCGGAGTGTCCCGGGAAACCTTCTACGAGCAATTCCGCTCCAAGGAGGACTGTTTCGAGGCCGCCTACGAGCGCGCCGTGGAACTGCTGCTCACCGGGCTGCTCGAAGTCACCGGCAATGCTCCCGATGACGAATCCCCGCAGCAGCGCATCGCCCGTGTCCTCACCGCCTACCTCGACGGCTTGGCGGCCCATCCCGCCTTCGCCCGCCTCTTCCTGGTCGAGGTCTACGCCGCCGGAAACGAGGCCATTACCCGCCGCACCACCCTGCAGGACACCTTCGTCGCCATTGTCGCCGATATTCTCGGCGCGGAAACCGAATCCCAGCGCTTCGCCTGCCAGACCCTGGTGGCCGCGCTCAGCGCCATGGTCACCGCCCGCATCGCCACCGACGACATCGACGGCCTGCGCGAACTGCGCGAGCCGCTACTGAACATGATCGGCCGCAGCGGCGACCTGTTCGGCAGCCCGGAGCCCCCCGGCCGCTGACCTCGTCATCCTGACGGGCTCATGGTCCCTTCGTCATCCTGACGGGCACGTGGACCCTTCGTCATCCCGACGGGCGATGGTCCCTCGTCATCCCGGCGAAAAGCACGCCGGGATGACGGGCTGGAGTGCGGGGTGACGGGCTGGAGTCGCGCCAGGATGACGGGGCTCAGTCGCCCGGATGACGGGCTCAGTCGTGCAGATCGGCTGCCAGCGGCTGCGGCTCGGTCGCTGGCTCGGTAGTCCGGTTGCGGCGCAGCGCGAGCAAGACGAGCCCCGCGAGCGCGGGCAGTCCGGCCGCGGCGAGAGCCGTTGCCGGTGTGCTCAATTGCGTCACCGTGCCCAAAAGCGTCAGCGCGCCGAAGTAGAGGAACAGTAGGCCGGAGCAGACAGCGAGCGTCCGCTCCGGAATGTGCTTACCCACGGTCACGCCGACCGCGATGGCCAGCCCACCGGCCGCCACCATGCCGGCGACCGAGCCGATCCATACAGCCAGCCAGCCGTTGTTGGACGCCAGCGCCATGGTCGCGAACATGGTGCGGTCGCCGAGTTCGGCCAGCATGAAGGCCGACAGCACCACGAAGAACGCCGATCGGGAGCTGGTCTGCGGGGTAATTGGTTCGGCGTCGCCGGAATCCGCGGCGGCGCCCCGACGCGGGAGCACCTCGCGCAAGGTCCACAGGCCCACAATGATCAGGATGGCGGCGGCGAACAACGAGATCACCTCGGTCGGCAGTGCCGCACCGAGGAAGTGTCCGACGCCCACCGCGATGAGATTCACGGCCACGCTGGCGGTGGCGATGGCGCTCAGCACCACCCACCAGCGGTAGCGCAGCGCGAAGGTCAGCGCCATGAGTTGTGATTTGTCGCCGAGTTCGGCGAGGAACAGCACACCGAAGGTCAGCAATAGTGTGGCGATCATCGTTCAGCTCCCAGGGCTCGGCCTGTCGGCTGAATGGAATGGACGCCTCCAGCCGACACCGCACCGTCAATCCGGATCGGTTGTCATTGGCCGAAGGTCTCGCCCACCGAGAGTTTCGGTTCACGCAGCCGGATCCACGCCGGGACCAGTATGTCGACTGCGCGATTGGGGGCTACTCCCCTTCGCTGTCCGCCACTGTACCCGGGCAAACCGGACTACGCCAATCCGACACACTCGAAATCGCAATGCGCGCAATAAGTTTGGGCCACCGCCCCAATAGTTTCGGGTGCCCTTACGCGGCCAGCAGCATAGCCAGAACCGCGGTGTCGGGGTCGCTGATCAAATCGACACCCACGCGCGAAACCAGCGAGGTGACGGTGCCGTCGCTATCGGTTTCCACCCAGGCGGCGCGGTGATCCAGACCCAGGTGCGGCAGTCCCGGGAGTAGTACGCAGCCCGATGCCGCGCCCACGCATTCGGGCAGGGACGGCCGGGTTTCGCGCGGCGGATGCAACATGATCAAGGCCGACGGCGTACGCGTGGCAAACCTTCCGGGCCGCAACGCCCGTTCGCCCATTACCGGCCCCTCCGCGATGACGAGTCCCACCGTCCCGGGCTCTGGATCGTCGGGGAGTTCCTCGCGGGTGCCGAAGACCGTCGAGGTGGGCAGCAGACCCGGCAGGCTGGCCACCCGCACCGCCAGGACCAGCAGCTGGGCCCATTCCTTGGTGGAATCCGGCCAGCGGCCGGAGATGAGAAATCCGCGCAGTGCGCCGCTGGCCTGGAACGGCGTCACACCGACTTGGCCGTCGTTCGTATTCATTACTGCCTCCCGAGCTCCCGAAATCGGGGCGGCCCTGCACGTGCTGCCTGGGAATACCAGGTTGTACCCGAACCGAACTGGCACACAAGTACCAGAGAGTGCTAGCAGTACGGCGGCTCGACGGGCAACGCGCGACTGGATGGACAGCACAGCTCTGCCGCGGGAATGGCAAAGGCCCGCGAACCAAGTGGTTCGCGGGCCCGAAAACCTCACCTATGAGGGCGTGCGCCCCCGCGGCATCAGCCGAAGACGAGTCCCTTGCCCTGCGAGACGGCGCGGGCGAAGCGGTCCTGCACGTCGGCCCAGTTGACGACGTTCCAGAACGCGGTCACGTAGTCGGCCTTGACGTTCTTGTACTGCAGGTAGAAGGCGTGCTCCCACATATCGACCTGCAGCAGCGGGATGATGCCCAGCGGCACATTGGCCTGCTGGTCGTACAGCTGGAAGGTCAGCAGCTTCTGGCCGAGGGTGTCGTAACCCAGGACGGCCCAACCGGAACCCTGCAGACCATTGGCGGCCGCGGTGAACTGCCCGCGGAACTTGTCGAACGACCCGAACTGGTCGTCAATCGCGGCGGCCAGCTCGCCGACCGGCTTGTCGCCGCCGTTCGGGGAGAGGTTCTTCCACCAGATGGAGTGGTTGGCGTGTCCACCGAGGTGGAACGCCAGATTCTTCTCGTTCAGGAAGATGGAGGCGTGATCGCCGGACTCACGAGCCGCTTCCAGCTTCTCCAGAGCGGCATTCGCGCCCGCGACGTACGCGGCGTGGTGCTTGGTGTGGTGGATCTCGTTGATCTGCCCGGAGATGTGCGGCTCCAGGGCGCTGTAGTCGTATTCCAGTTCTGGCAGCGTGTAAACAGCCACGATGTCCCTTCCTCAGTGTCGGGGCTGGTGTGCCCTCGCAAAAACTATCGAATGCACCCAACCATCATTCGTACACCCGCTCGGTTGCAACCTGGGGCGCTCCCCCCGGCATTCCCGTCTCCCCGAATATTTAGCGCCCGGCGGAGAGCCGTTGACAGTCGTGCACGCGTGCCGGCGGTTGGGTGCCGAGCCGATTTTGGGTGTCCCCGGCGAGTTACCCCGATTCTTACGAGATCAGTCGTTGCGTTTCCATGACCGATTCCTGGGGCTGTCGGACCGGTACTCACCCGCCTAGCATCTACCTATGTCGTGGTACGACGAACTCGTAGGGCGGGTGCGACTCCCGCAGCCGGTCATGGTGACGCCGGAGCAAGCGCTGGCCGGGCGGTCGGAACCGCTGGTGGTGCCGGAGAAACACTATGTCAGCGGGCACCCGCTCCGGCCGCCTTTCCCGGAAGGTATGCGGCTCGCGGTCGTCGGGATGGGCTGCTTCTGGGGTGCGGAGCAGGGGTACTGGCAGCTCGACGGTGTGTACAGCACCGCCGTCGGATACGCCGGGGGATACACCCCGAACCCCAGCTACGAGGAGACGTGCAGCGGGCGAACCGGCCACACCGAGGCCGTACTGGTGGTATTCGACCCCGAGGTCATCGACTACGGCCGAATCCTGAAGCAGTTCTGGGAGAACCACGATCCGACGCAGGGCATGCGGCAGGGCAATGACCGCGGCTCCCAATACCGTTCTGCCATCCTGACTCTCGACGACGGACAGGCCGAACTCGCGCACGAGACGGCGAGCGCCTACCAGAAACGATTGACCGAGGCCGGATTCGGGGCCATCACCACCGAGATCACCCCGCTGCCAGACCCTTCCGCCTTCTACTACGCGGAGGGCTACCACCAGCAGTACCTGGCCAAGAACCCCGGCGGATACTGCCCAGACCACGCCACCGGCGTCAGCTGCCTCCCCCGCCTCCCCGGGACTTCAGCGCCCGGCTGAGGGTCGCTGACCGTTGTGCACGCGTGCCAGCGGTTTGGGTGCCGAGCCGATTTCGGGCGTACCCGATGAGTTACCCCGATCCTTACGAGATCAGTTGTCGCCGAGTGGTCCCCGGCAGCTCGACCGAGCTGCCGGGGACCACTCAGCGCTTGGTTGCGACCCTAGAGCGGCGGGACGATATCCGGGCGCATGGTGCGGGGATCGCACCTGTTGTGCGCCTCCCACCAGCGCACGCCGCCCGCGATGAAGTCGGGGACGGGGATCTCGCAGCCGTGGTTGTCCTGAATGCTGACCTGCTCGAACCAGATTCGGATATCGAGTTCACGCGGGTCGACGCCCTCCTCCTGGGAGAACTCCAGGACGTGCGTCGGTGGGCGATCGCTGATGGTGGTGTCGAAGCTGAGTAGATCGCGCCACAGCGCCCAGCTGCTGTCGTCGAGATCGAAGAATTCCCAACCGTGCAGTGCGGCACCGCCGAAGCTGCGTACGGCGTCACCCAGGTTGTCGAGGGTGAGTGGGAGAATCTCCGGCTCCAGGGCGTCCCACTGCACGCGGCGGAACGACGTGGCGACCCGGCTGACGCCGGAGAGGGTGAGGAAGACATCGCAGTCGGCGGGCGGTGGCCCGTCGATCGGCAGTGTCAGTACATCGAGTTCCAGCTTTAGCTGCGCGTTTGCGGGTTCGACCTGCATGCCGAGGCAGGTCGCCTCCGACAAGGCGGTATTGAGTCCGGTGGTGTCCAGTCCGTCGAGTAGCCCCCTGCTCGTGTTCATAGCGTCAGGCTACCGAGAATGCCTGCTCGAACCAGGGATTTTGAGGGAACCGATCAAGCGGGCGGCGCGTCCAAATAGATGTCCGGCCGGTTGCTCCGGCATGTGGAGGGGATTTACCGGGGCGGCCGGCCGGACAATTGAGACAGGTCTCAACCTGTGGATCAGGTTGTGGATTATGTGGATAACCCGCCCGCTCGGGGCCGGTACCGGACGCCCGAGCGGAATGGAACTGCCCGACCGCCGCATGCCCGTGGCAGGATCGACAGTGTGACAAGTCCGGACATCCCCTCGGTATCGATCGACGCGGTGCCCGCGCAATTCGATGACGCGCAGCCGCGGGCGGCGACCGGCGCCGTGCCCGGCGTGCTGCTCGACGTCCGCGAGGACGACGAATGGCAGCTCGGACACGCACCCGGAGCCATTCACATCCCCATGGTCGATGTGCCCGCCCGGATCGACGAACTCGACTACGACACCCAGATCTACGTCGTCTGCCGCCAGGGTGGACGGTCCATTCAGGTGGTGAAGTACCTCGAGCACGTCGGCTTCGAGGCCGTGAACGTGGCCGGCGGGATGGTGGCGTGGCAGCAGGCCGGGCGACCGCTTGCCGCCGCGGGTGACCACCAGGCGAAGATCTACTGATGAACGGGGGAGACCGGTGAGTGTGCCGTCCCGGCCGCGATCGGATACGCGATCGCCGGTGGTGCAGCCCTGTGCCCGCTGCGGCGCGCGCTGGACCGTGCAGGGCACCCCGCTGCACTGGTGCCCGCGTTGCCGCGGGGTGCTGCTCTCACCCGCGCCGATCGACTCCCCAGCCGGACGGCGCAATTACCGGTGGGTGGCTCGACCGCCCGGCCGCAAGAACCGTCCCGCGCAGGCCGCGCGGCGGCCGGTTTCCTGGTCGACGCCGCGCTATCCGCAGATTCCGCGCTGGGGACTACACGAAATGCCCCCGCGCGATGCCACCGCGCAATCAGGACGGCTCGAACGGCTGTCCGCCCACGTCCCGCTACTGCTGACCCTGACCGCGGGCATCTTCATCGCCGCCGGTCTCGCCGAATTCGGGCGCTACGCCATCCTGCTGCGCAATCGCACCCGGCTCATCGAACCCTGGCTGCTGACGACCTCCGATGTCACGGTGTACTTCACCGCCCTGCTCGCCCTGGTATCGGCGCTGATCACGGCCGTCGCGGTGGTGGGTCGGCTGATCGAGGTCCGGCGCGCGGCGTATACCGCTGCCGGGAAACGAGATCCGCGTTCGCCGACCACGCTGGCGCTGGGTTGTCTGGTGCCGGGCGCGAATCTGCTGTGGCCGGGCGTCTTCCTGACCGAGGTGGTGCGGGTGCGGCAGGATCCGCGTCTGCTGAAGCCGGTTCGAATCTGGTGGGGCGTCTGGATTTTCAACGCCTTCATGGTGGTCGGTGCGCTGCTGTGGCGGATTCCGGGCACGCTGCAGGCCCAGGCCGACGGGGTGCTGTGGACCGCCGTCGCCGATCTGGTCGCCGCCGCCGTCGCCGTGCTCACGCTGTGGGTGGTGCGCGGTGGTGCGGGTCTGGATCTGCGTGGACGCCCGCATTCGATCAAGCGGTGGACCATCGCGACCACACCGGCCGAACCCGTGATCGAACCCGTCCGCCCGTGTGGATCCGCCGAACGCGCGCCGCTGGCTGCCGTCGGGAATGATGAGTCAGACGAAACCGACAAGGCGGGTGAGCTCGAAAATCCGGTCGGGACGCCGGAATCCGAGCAAGAGGAGGTAATGGCGAAGTGAGCCAGGCCAGTCGTGCGCCGTTCGTGGTCGCGCATCGGGGCGCCTCGGCGGCGCGACCCGAACACACCCTCGCCGCGTACGAACTAGCACTGCGGGAAGGCGCGGACGGCGTCGAATGCGATGTGCGCCTGACCAAGGACGGCCACCTGGTGTGCGTGCACGACCGCACGGTCGACCGCACCTCCTCCGGCACCGGCGCGGTCAGCGAAATGACCCTCGCCGAACTCGAAGCGCTCGACTACGGGGCCGATGGCGAACCCGCCGGACTGCTCACCCTGGCCCAACTCATCGAGCTGGTGCTGGACTGGAAGAGCCGCCCCACCAAACTTTTCATCGAAACCAAGCACCCCGTCCGGTACGGCGCGCTGGTCGAAACCACGCTGCTGACCGAACTGCAGCGCTACGGCATCGCCGCCCCCGCCTCGGCCGACCATTCCCGCGCCGTGGTGATGTCCTTCGCCGCCACCGCGGTCTGGCGCATCCGCCGCGCCGCGCCGCTGCTTCCCACCGTGTTGCTCGGCGAATCGTCGCTGTACCTCTCGGGCGGCGCGGCCACCACCGTCGGCGCCACCGCCGTCGGCCCTTCCGTCCGGACCCTGCGCGAACATCCGGACCTGGTCGACAAGGCCGCCGCCGCGGGCCGCGCCACCTACTGCTGGACCGTCGACGATCCCGATGACATTCGCCTCTGCGCCGATCTCGGCGTCAGCTGGATCGCCACCAACCACCCCGGCCGCACGAAATCCCTACTCGCGGCGGCCTGATCGCGCATCGGGGGTGCACGACCGGCCGCGGCGACTGGCACAACCGAGTGGGGGATTCGATATGCGAAGGCTACGAGGGTTTTTCATCGAAACGGCGTTTATAATGCTGGCGGCGCTGGCCACCTCGGTGATCCTGTCGTTCGTATTCGAGGTCGATGGAACATGGCTGACCGTCGTGTCGGTATCGGTGGGCATGATCCTGGGTAAGACGGTCAGCGCCGCCGTGTGTGCCCGCCCAGCCGGAGCGAAGCGGAGTGGGCCGCCACCGGCCGTGTAGTTTTTGGACCCATGGGTAAGAGCAAGCGCAACAGTCCCAAGCCGGATAGCAATCGGGCGCAGAAGCTGGCCGAGCGCCGCGCCGCGCAGGAGCAGGCTGCCAAGACGGTCACGCGGCCGTTCGAGGGGCTGGCCGCGGAATGCGATCTGGTCGCGCTACGGGAGTTCGTGCCGTCGGCGACCGCGACACTGAAGCTGTCGCCGAATATCGCCCCGGAGCGCCCCGTCGTTCTCGCCACCGTGCTGCCCGGTGCCGTCGCGGCGCTGGTGCGCGCCGGGGACGAGCCGACCGGATTCGTCGGTGTGCAGGTGCAGTTCCAGTCCGCCGATCCGTCCGCTGATCTGGCCGGTTCGATTCTGTGGACGCAGTCCGCCGAACCGGGTGAATCGCTGGCGCACGCCACCGTCGACGGGGTGCCGGGCCTGGCCGATGTACTCGATCCGGGTGCGGCACTGGATATCACCGTGCATCAGGACTTCAACTGGTGGGTTCCGGAGGGTGTCACCCCGGACCCGCAGGTGGCCGCCACCATCGAGCAGGCGAATCAGGCGATTATGACCTCGGCGCGCCTCGAGCTGGGCGCGGACGCCGTCGGCGCGGCCTGGTGGGTGGACGCGGGCGAGAAGGCGCATCTGCGCTGGGTGCGGCCGGAGGACGAGGACGCGCTCATGCTGGCGCTGGCCCGGGTGCACGCCGCCGGTCACCTGCATCTGGGTGAGGGTTCGCGGTTCGCGGGTTCGTTCCGTACCCATGGCGTGCTGGTGCCGGTATTCGATCTGGACCCGGAGCGGCACGCCAACGAATGGGTGGCCGGTGCGACCGAATTCGGTGCGCGGCTGTCGGCGGCGCTCGCGAATACGGAGCCGATGACCAGTGCCGAGCGGCGCTCCCGCGACGGACTGCGTTCCCGGCAGGTCACGCTGCGCTGAACCGCAGGTCGCAGACGTGTTTCCAGGCCCGGAATTTTTACCGGAGAATTTTTTGAAAAACCCTCATTTCTAACCTCTGTCTCGGTTAGGTTCTCATCACCCCTCGAGGTCGGGGGCGGTGAGAACCCCTCACCGAGTTGGTTAGAGATTGAGGAAATATCATGGAAGCGATCCTGGAACTCATCACCGGTCTTCTCGGCAGCCTCAGCGCTGAGTAAGCAAGGCCTACCATCAGGTAGATAAAACGGCAGGCTCGGTCCAGCGCAAGGGACCGAGCCTGCCGTTCTGCTATTCGTTCGGGAAAGTCCCGAATTAGAGGTGGCCACCCGCCGTGGACGGCGCGCCGGAGGCATCCGACGGACCACTCATCTCGCGGGAAACGAAATTCTCCAGGTCGAACAGATTCGAGGCGGCCCGCTCGGCGACATTGACGAGGGTGGTCATATGGGCGACCTCCTCGACCTGCTCCTTCAGGAACCACTGCATGAACTGTTCGCCCAGGTAGTCGCCCTCTTCGCGGGCGGTGCTGGCGAGCTGGACGATCTGATCGGTGACCGCCTTCTCCTGCGCCAGCGCCAGTGCGAGCGCTTCCTTCGCATTCGAGAATTGCGACTTCGCGGCGTCGACGTCGGAGAATTCGACATTGATATCGCGATCGAGGAAGTACTGCACGATCATCATTGCGTGATTGCGCTCTTCCACGGCCTGCTTGTAGAAATGCTTCGCCAGCACGGGCAGATCCGCATTGTCGAACCACACCGCCATGGCGATGTACTGGTGTTCGGCGTTGAATTCGTTCCGGATCTGGTCGTGCAGCAGTGCGTGGAACTTGCTGCGCTGAGTCTTGGCTTGGCTGGACATAGACATGACATTAACGCTGGTCAGACTGCCTGTCATCCAAGTGCAGCCTTATTGAGTGCAGCCTTATTGAGGCAAGTATTGCCTCAATAAGGCTGCCCTTATTGGGTCTAATCGGCGGTTGTGAGCAGTTCGCCGGGTATCGGTTTGTCGTCGGCGAGGGCCTCGAAGAACTGACTCGCCCTCTCCTTGTCCCACAACAGCACATTGCCGACATCCGTGTCGATGAATCCGCCGATCGGCACCGTGGTGGCGATGGGATCGGCGCGCAGGGCCCAACCCAGGCGGGCCAGATCCCAGACATGCGCGCCCCTGTCGACCTTCAGCGACTTGGTCAAGCCCTGTAGCAGCGGCCACGCCCGGAACGGGTTGGCGAGGGTGCTCGCGCCGGTCGCCTTCTTCAGCAGGGCGGCCATGAACAGGCGCTGATTGTTCATACGATCCAGATCGGCCAGCGCGGTCGCGCGACTGCGCACGAAGCCCAGGGAGTTCGCGCCGTTGAGGTGCTGGCAGCCCGCCGGGAGATTGATTCCCGCGAGGGGGTCGTCGATGGCATTGGGCAGGCACATATCGATACCGCCGACCGCGTCCACGATATCGGCGAAACCACCGAACCCGATCTGTGCGTAATGGTCGATCCGCAGGCCGGTAGCGATCTCCACGGTCTGAGTCAGCAGTTGGGGGCCGCCGAAGGCGAAGGCGGAATTGAGCTTGTCCCTGCCGTAGCCGGGAATGCTCACGTACGAGTCGCGCGGCAGGCTCACCAGCGTGGGGGAACCGGACTTCGGAATGTGGATCAAGATAATGGTGTCGGTCCGTTCCGAGCCGACCTCGCCACCGGTCGCCAACTCCCGCTCTTGCTCCGGAGTCAGCCCGGACCGGCTGTCCGAACCCACCAGCAGCCAATTCGTTCCGGGCGTGTCGCCGACCCGATCCGCGTAACCCGGGAGCGCGTCGATGCGGACCAGATTGTTCTCGACATAGAAGGCCGCGGCGAACGGGAGGATGAGCAGCAGGATCAGTAGCGCCAGGAACCAGCGGCCCCAGTGGCGTTTACGTCTGGGGCGCGGCTCCCGCGGTGGTTTGCCGCCGCCGCGTTTGGTGCGCGGCAGGGACGGTGGGGGTGGCGTGCCTTCCCGGTAGGGGCGCGGACGCTGGGTGGGGGCATGCGTGGGTGCGCCCGAATCCCGGTCCGCCGCACCGAGTTTGCGAGTGGCACGGTTCTGGACCGGCATAGCCGCGCGCGGCGGCTGTCCCTGGCCCCGGCGACGGTCGGCCTCCGGGGGACGCGCGTTCGGGTTGCGCTGCGGCTGCGGATTGCGCGCGTTCGGGTTGCGCGGGGGTGGCGGGTTGCGTGGCGGCTGTGGGGCGCGCGCCGGATTCTGGCGTGGCGGCGGCGCCGGATTGCCGTACCTGGATTCGCCTGGATGTGGCAGCGGTCGCTGCGGATGTGCCGGGGGCTGGCCCGCCCGGCCCGGCGGTGGCTCCCGGCGCATCCGTGCATTGTGCCGGGGGTCGTCGCCGTTCATCACTGAGACTGTACTTATTCACCGACCCGGGCGGTTCATCTCGATGTCGTCACGGCAGCCAGGAGACCTGTCCACGCAAGAACGTGTACCCGATATAGGCGACCGTATCGATGAGCGCGTGTGCCAGCAGCAGCGGCCACAGCCGCCCGGTGCGTTGCCAGTATCGGCCGAATATCACGCCCATCACCAGGTTGCCGATACCCCCGCCGAGACCCTGGTACAGGTGATAGCTGCCCCGCAGCACGGCCGACGCCACCAGTGACCGGTTCTCCGACCACCCCAGCGCCCGCAATCGCGAAATCAGCCATGCGACAACGAGAATCTCCTCGGCCGCCGAATTCGCCCACGCCGACAACACCAGTACCGGCAGCCGCCACCAGTGCTCCAGCGAACTGGGCACGATGGTCACGCTGATTCCCATTGCGTGCGCTACCAGGTACAGCGCCAAACCCGGCAGCCCGATCACCGCCGCCAGGACCAGTCCGGGCAGGACGTCACCGCGCCACCGCATCCGGGCCAGTCCGATCGCTCGCGGCCCGATCCCGCTGCGCCACAACAGATAAAGCCCCAGCGCCGCCCACCCCAGCAGGCGCGCCACACTCAGCAGCTGAAATAGCAGGTCGATAACCGACTGTGCCGCCCGTGGCGCGTTCAACGCCACGGTCTGCCCGCCGACCCCACCCGGCGACAGCGCACTCTCGATGAGCGACAGCGCCGCATTGGCCCCACTCAGCCCGAAGGTGACCACCAGGACGACAAGAATTTCGAGCCGTATAGCCCGCTTCTCCCGCTCGGACGCGGGCGCTGGCCACACGGGCGGGGAATCAGCCGAAACCATGCTGGCCAATGTAAGCGCCGGGTGGTGTCCGCCCGGCACCGGCGGAGCCGAGGCAATCCCCGCCATAGCTCTCGCCCAGGGGCAATCGGACCGATCCGCTGAGAAGGTCAGCGCGCGCGGCGCAGGCCCGTGCGTACGCCGCAGCCCGCCAGGGCGCGGACGGCGCGGCTGAGGGCCTCGATGTCGTCGGCGGGGAACTCGAAGGGGAGGCGGATGTCATGGTCCTGCTCGGCGGCTTCGACCCGGAGCGTGACGCCGTAGCGGTCGATGGCGAGGGGGTGGATGAGCGAGCCGCGGCGCAGGTGGGCGGGGATGCGGCGGGCGAGTTGGTCGATGACATCGCCGTGGTCGGCCTGCAGGTGTTGCAGCCAGGCGCCTTCCATTTCGCAGAAGGGATCGGGGCGGGCGGCGCGCAGGCCGTCGCGGTCGACCGCTTCCGCGCCGGTGGAGTCGGCGAGGACGGCGGAGTCCACGACCAGGCGCAGCAGGGTGGTGGTGTGGCCGACATCGAGGAGATTGGGGTGCGGGTGGTCCTCGGCGACATGGGTGGCCAGGGCGCGCTGGGCATGGGCGGGGATGGCCCGAACCCAACCGCGCAGCCAGACGAGGGCGCGTACGGGTTCGCGCAGCACCAGGGGAGCGTGGTCGGTGAGTTCCAGAACCGCGGGGGAACCGACGCTGCCGCCATTGGCGACGAGCATGGCGGCGGTGGAGGTCATGGGCACCGCGATGACCGCGTCGCCGCACTGGCGCAGCAGGTGCACCGAGGTGGGGATGGGGTCGAGGCCGGGCAACGCCAGCATGGCCTGCTCGGCGTGGGAGCAGGCGCTGTGCACGCGTTCGGCGGTATTCGGGGCGACTGCGGTCGGTGCCGGGTGGGGCATACACACCTCCGATAGGAATTAGGTAACCCTAAGCTAAGTGACGCACGTCGCTAGCGCAACTGGTAGCCCGGTGGAACCGGTGGCAGACGCTGTGGTGGATGCGATGGGTGTGATCGCTACGGTGAACCCGTGCCGCACGATCCCCACCCCGCGCCCGAGCCGATTCCGCTGTCGCTCTCGGTGCCCCCGCGCCCGGCTCGGGGGCTCACCGACGGCTTGGTTCGCGCTGTGTCGAGCGAGCCGGGGTCCCAGGTGTTGGATCTGGACGCGTCCGATACCTCCGTCGCCGAATTCCTGGTTCGGGTCGTCCATTCCGAGGGCGGTTTCGTGGCCCGGACCTCCTCGGGCGAACGCGCGGTCGCGATTATCGCCGCCACCGTCGCGGCCCTCATGGGCGAGGACATTCACGCGGCACTCACCGCACCCGATCTCGCCTTCCTGATCGGTCTGAAACCACCTGCCGTGGAAGCGCTGCGCGAGGTACTGCTCGCCATCGAGACCGATGATCAGGCGGGGGTCAACGCTGCGCTCGCGGTCCTGACCACCGCCGCCCGGCAGTAGGGGTTCCACCGCGGATCTCGCGATGGCTGGGCGTGCCGGTGATCGCCAGTGAATGGCTACAAGATCGCCGTCGGTAGGTGCCGCAAGAAAAGTTGCCTGGTCAGCCACTCGTTAGGGTTCGCGTGCTCGCAATCGCGGAAGTGATGCGGCGCACGCAAGTAATCTCGTTACCGTGCCGCGCATTGCGTACTTCGGGCCGTCGGGAACTTTCACCGAGATGGCCCTCGCGAAATTGGAGTCCGTCGGAGCTTTCGACGGGCCGGTCGAACGTGTCCCCGCACCCAGTCAGGCGGCGACCATCGAGCTGGTTCGGGCCGGGAGCGTCGAGGGCGCGGTGGTACCCATCGAGAGTTCGGTGGAGGGTTCCATCGCGGTGACGCTGGATGCGTTGGCGCTGGGACCGCGGGTGCAGATCGTTGCCGAGACCGAGCTCGATGTGGCGTTCACGATTGTCGGGCGGCCGGGAATCGAACTCGCCGACGTGAAAACGGTCGCCGCCTATCCGGTTGCCGCCGCCCAGGTGCGAATGTGGTTGGCGCACCGGCTGCCCGAGGCGGAGATGTTCACGTCGGCATCGAATGCGGCTGCCGCCGAGGATGTGGCGGCGGGCCACGCCGATGCCGCCGTTTCCACCGCTTTGGCCGGGCAGCGGCTCGGGTTGGCGGTACTCGCCGACGGGGTGGCCGACCATGATCAGGCCGTTACCCGGTTCGTGCTGGTGACTCGGCCGCAGGCCGCGCCGCCACGCACGGGTACCGATCGCACCTCCATCGTGCTGGAACTCGCCAATGAACCCGGTTCGCTCATGCGCGCCTTCGCCGAATTCGCTACGCGCGGTATAGATCTCACCCGCATCGAGTCTCGGCCGACCCGTACCGGCATGGGCACCTACCGGTTCTATCTGGACTGTGTCGGACATATCGACGACGCCGCCGTCGCCGAGGCGCTGAAGGCGCTGCACCGCACCGCCGCTCGGATTCGCTTCCTCGGATCCTGGCCCGCGACCTCGGCGTCCGGCGCACCGCCGCCGTCGGACGAACCGGCGGCGGCCTGGCTGGCCGATCTGAAGAAGGGGGTGGCGGACCTGTGACAGGGAAACTGATCCTGGTACGACACGGCGAGACCGAAGGCAATGTCGCGAAGATTCTCGATACCCGGCTACCGGGACTGCCGCTGACCGAACGCGGTGTGGCACAGGCGAAGACATTCGGTGCCGCCCTGACCACCCGGCCGCGGCGACTATTTTCCTCCGAGGCGCTGCGCGCTCGCCAGACCGGCGGCTGTATCGAAGCCGCCACCGGGGTGCCGCTGGAGGTGCTCGAAGGATTGCAGGAGGTGCAGCTCGGCGACCTGGAGGGACTGAACACCTCGGACGCGCACGAAATCTTCCAGGATGTCTATCACCAGTGGCATGTGGGAGATCTCGGCGAGCGGGTACCGGGCGGCGAAACCGGACACGAGGTGCTCGAACGCTACGTCCCCGAACTGGAACGCCTACGCGCGGAGTACCTCACCGGGGGCGATGCCGGTGATCTCATCCTGGTCAGCCACGGCGCGGCCATGCGCCTGGTATCGCGTGAACTGACCGGTGTGCCAAGACTTTTCGCGGCCAATAATCACCTCGACAATACCGAGACGATCGAACTGCTACCCACCGCGCACGGCGGGTGGGAGTGCACACGCTGGGGGCGCTACACGCCGCCGTTCGGCGAGGACATCTCGCCGATCAGCGACGACCCGATGGGGTAGAGCCATTACCCGGTCGGGAACTCTTGCCGCAGCGGCAGTTCCGCGATCAGGTCACTCAGCGCACTGCGCAGCCGGGCCGGGGCGCCGCTGCTGAACGATGTCCACTCGGTGCCGTCGTCGGCGCGGCTGGCTGTCGCGAGGAAGCGGCCGTGGCGGGTGTTGTAGACGGCAATGTGATTATCGGCGACATCCCGGGTGCCGTCGCCGTAGCGCACGGCGACGATCTCGGCATGTGAATACACCTGCACCAGGGCGGATGCGAGGGCTTGGGCATCACGGGGCGGATTGCAGACGCGGGCAAGGCGGTTCGCGGTCTCATTCGCGTCGCCGGTGTCGTCGAAGATGGGGACCAGATCTTCGGTGGGGGCATTCGTTCCGCCGAGTTCGAGCGGTTCGAACGGGCCGAGCGCAGCGATCACGGTGCCCGGAAGATCATGTCCCGCTTCAGCTATGACGTAGGAATCCGGTCCGCGCAGCGCGACCACCTCGAAGTCGTCGCCCTTGGCCAGGCAGCAGCGGTTGACCTGCTCGTTCACATACCAGCGCAGGGCTAGTACCCAGTGCGGCCGGTTCAGGACCCGAAGCCGTTGCGCCAGTTCCGGATGCACCGCATCGCCATCGAGTAGATCGCGCGCGGCGAGGGTGGCGGCCGCCGCCTGCATGGCGCGGTCGTGATCGGCGGCATTGTCGTAGCGGCCGAGGGCGTTCAGCACCACCGGCAGCTCGTCGAGTTCCAGTTTCTCCAGCAGGAACTGCATTTCGTCGAGCGAGACCGTAACCGCCCCCAGCAGGGACGGTCCCCGGCCAGCGCCGAGCACTGTCACCGGGCGGGCTCCGGTTCGGCCCCGATAACGGCGGGCGCGATGACCCGGCCGTCCGCGAAATGCTCGACCGAGCGCCCGTAGGTATTGCCGTCGCGGGTCTGTTCGTCCTCGTCGTTCGCCTGGTTACCCAGTAGCGGGTTGACGGCGTTCGCCGAACGCACCGGTGCGGCCCCATCCACCCGGGCCGGGGCGGTGGCCTCGACCATCGGTGCGGCGGAAGGCGTTGCGCCACCACCGAATCCGGTACCCGCGCCCCAACCCTCCGGCACCCGAAGTGCTCCGGCCCCATTGCCGATGCTGATATTCGCGCCACCGCCGAACGACACGGCATGCGTTGCCACGGCGGCCCCGCCGGCTCCGACGCCGATGGCGGCCATTCCGGCCTGCCCACCGGTCGGCATCGAGTTCACCCCCGCCGCGGGTGCGAAAGCATTGGTGGCCGCCGAGATAGCGGTTCCGGCCACATTGCCCGCGGTGCTGACACCGGAGGTCGCCACCGTTGCGGCGAACTGCGCACCCTGCGATACCGCGCTCATCACGCCCGGATTATTGGCCAGTGCGGCGGCAGCGGCCAGTGCGGTCTGCACCGGGTTTCCACCTTCGCCGAATGCCTGCGCCGCGGCGGCCGGATCGGCCGATCCCGCACCGAGGGCAATGGGCGGCGGCACGAAGAATTCACCGGGCGTGGTGACGAGGGCGGTGGTGGCGGCCTCATAGGTCTCCATCACCAGCGCCGCCCGAATATCGAGTGCGAGCTTGGCCGCCTCGGCCGCTTCGGCGGTGCCGTTCAGCGCGCCGCCAGTGGAATACGCCGCGACCCGGGCGGTTTCGACTACCACGATCTCGGGCAGACTCGGCATGGCGATGGATGCCACGGTGTACGCGGTGGCGTTGGCTGCGGTTTTGGCGGCCAGGGTGGCCGCCATGACGCCCTGCTGTTCGGCCCACACCGTGAATCCGCCGAGGCGGCCCAGCACATTGAGTCCGTTGATGCCCTGTAGTCCGACGCCGACCTCGGCCATGACCCGCGCGACGGTGGCGGTGGCATCCACGTACGCGGCGGTGAGCGCGCCCCACGAACTGGAGGCGGCGGCAATGGGGATGGCGTGTGCGCCCGCGTTCAAGGTGATCGAGTTGATCTCGGCCATGCGCGGCAGCCAGAACACGCCGGTGATTCCCAGGGTCATGCGTCTTCTCCCCTTCAGACCTGAATCGAGGCGATGCCGACGGCGCGGATCGCGTCCTGCGCCAGATATTGCGCGAGCTGACTGCGTAGCGTCGCCGCGGCGTGGTGCAGTTCCAACACACCCTGCGCGACAGCACGGTCATGGCTCAGCGCGGCATGGTTGAAATGGCCCGCGGCCAGGAATGACACTTCCTCGGTACCCGATGGCAGCACGTGGGTGGCCGGTCCGGCCGCCGCGGCGACGGCGGCCAACCGCTCGGCGAGTAGGTCGAGCTCTGCTGCCGCCGCGAGGACAACTTCCGGCTGCACGAGAACGTGACCCACCATGCTCGAGCGCTCCTTCCGCGACTGGCACCGAGAGACCCCACCGGTCCCGTCGAAAGATTGGACGCGCCGCACCCCCGATCGGTTCCAGCAAATCTCGAGCATCCGTGCGGCGTCAGCCCCATCCCAGCTGATGAAGGCGGTCGTCGTCAATCCCGAAATAGTGCGCTATCTCGTGAATCACTGTGATTGCCACCTCCTCGACCACCTCTTCTTCGGTGTGGCACATGCCGAGGATGGGCTCGCGGTAGATGGTGATGGTGTCCGGTAACGCGCCGCCGTAGTGGCTGAAGTCCCGATCGGTCAGCGCGATCCCGTAGTACAGGCCGAGCAGGTGTGGATCCTCTTCGCTGCGGGGTTCGATGAGAATCACCACATTGTCGATGGCCTGCGACAACTCGCGGGGAATGAGGTCGAGGGCATCGCCGACCAGTTCCTCGAAACGGTCGTCGGACATGGAGACCGGCATGGTTATCCGATCACCGCGGCTGCGGAATGACCGGCGGGGCGGCACCCGGCAGCGGTGGCGGGGTGTAGCGGCCGTTGTTCGGCGGCGGGACGGGGGCCTGACCGTCGATGAGGATAT
Source organism: Nocardia uniformis NBRC 13702 (assembly GCF_001613345.1). Taxonomy (GTDB): domain Bacteria; phylum Actinomycetota; class Actinomycetes; order Mycobacteriales; family Mycobacteriaceae; genus Nocardia; species Nocardia uniformis. The sequence goes on from NZ_BDCE01000007.1 coordinate 47,934, forward strand.
CGCCGCGCGCCGAGCCGGTGATGGCCGCGAAGCCCTCCTGGTCCGCACCCTTGCCGACCATGCAATTGAGGCTGTGGCTCCCGGCCAGCCAGCTGCGGGTGTCGAGGAAGTCCCAGAACAGGGTCAGCGTCTTGTTGCGCAGCGCGTCGGCGGAGCCGAGGTAGTTGTTGGAGTCGGTGGCGCACTGCTCCTCCATGAACTTGTCCTGCTCGTCCTTACTGGGCGTATTGCCGGAGAAGCGGGCGGACAGGTCCACGACGGAGATGATTTCGAAGGCGTGCGGCTGACTGCAATCCACCTGATCGGTGGGCAGATTGCGGTTGATGCCGATGCAGCTGCCGACCTCGTAGATCTTGGACTGATTGCTCTCGCGCACGGTGCCGGTGGTGGGCTGGGTGGCCACGCCCGCGCTGGCGGCGACCTGGAGTCCGCAGCGCAGCGTGCGCTCCCCGGCCCTCCAGCCCGCTTCGCCCGGGTTGATCAGGCCGACCACGAATTTGCCGCGCGGGTCGAGCTTGCCGCCGAGGTAGCGCTGGGCGGCGCTGACGCAGTGCTCGTCGCGCAGTTCGGAGAAGCGCAGCGAATCGGGGAAGCGTGAGCCGGAGCCGAATTCGCGACCCGGATATTTGCTCAGGTCGATATCGGCGGTGACCTCGAACAGGTGCTTACCGGCGCAGTCCACCTTCTGCAGATCGCTGGCATTGGACTTGCCCCAGGTGAGGCAGTCGCCCTGCTTGGCTGTCCCGAACGCCGCACCCGCGACCGCACCGGTCGGCTGCGCCCCACCCGGGTTGTGCGCCTCCACCTTTCCGTGGTTGAACCCGGAGACGAACAGCGTCACCAGGGCCGCCACCACGGCCCCGACCGCCACCGCGAGCAGACCCCAGCGCAGGGTCGGCGCGGATAGCGGCCCCCGATCGACGGCGGAGCGGACGGGCGTCAGCAACCGGCCGAGGGCACTCGGGGCCCGACGAACGGGCGGCTTGGACCGCTGCGGTTCTGGAGGCACATGTGAGGACATCGCGCTCCATCATTGCAGCGCGGAGCCGCCGCTCGCCACGTCCGGCTGGGACACCCGCGGATTTCCGGCGGCGCACCTGCCACTCCGGTGGCCGCAACCTCCCCTTTCCGGTGGACGCGACCCGGTAATTCCGGCGGATACGACCCCGTCATTCCGGCGGATACGACCCGTCATTCCGGCGTGCTTTTGGCCGGAATCCACCGCATAGGTTGAGGCGTAGCGGGTGTGGATCCCGGCCAAAAGCACGCCGGGATGACGAGTGGGTCTCGTGCCGGGGACGACGAATGGGGCTGCATGCCGGGATGGCGAACGGCTGCCCCTCAGAATGACGAGCGGGGGCCGCATGTCGGGATGGCGGACGGCTGCCCACCAGGATGACGAGTGGCTGCCCGCCGGGATGGACGGCTGCATGCCGGCCGAGTGGCTGCGTGCCGGGCTTGACGCGGCGCGTGCCGGTTGGCCAAGAGCTACGACGCGATCAGATCCGCCGCCTTCTCCCCGATCAGCACCGCTGGTGCGTGGGTGTGGCCGCGGAGGCTGATCGGCATGACCGAGGTGTCGGCTACGCGGAGGTTGTGTAGGCCGCGGACGCGGAGTTCGGGGTCGACTACGCCGGTGTCGTCGGCGCTCATGCGGCAGGTGCCCATGGGGTGGTAGAGGGTGTGGGAGTGGTCTTCCAGGCAGCGGCGGAGGATTTCGTCCATGGGGGTGTCGGCGGGGACGGCGGGTTGCATGAGATCGCCGATATGCTCCTCGAGGGCGGGCATATGGGCCAGGTCCACGCAGGCACGCAGGCCGGCGAGCAGGGCGGCGCGGTCGCGGCCCTCGGGGTCGGTGCAGTAGTGCGGATCGATGAGCGGTGCGGCGAAGGGATCGGCGGACGACAGTGCGACCGAGCCGGTGCTGGCGGGTCTGAGCAGGATCGCGGCGAGGGTGATGGCGTGGCCGTCGGCCTCGACGAGTCCCTCACCGATGTAGGGGGCCGGGCCGAAGATCAGCTCGAGGTCGGGCAGTTCCAGATCCTCGCGGCTGCGGATGAAGCCGTACGCCTCACCGACATTGGAGGTCAGCATGCCGCGTCGTCGTAGCAGGTAGTTGACCAGTTCGGTGGATCTCTCGGCGGTGAAGAGGCTGCCGCCGCGGGTGCGGTACACAATCGGCGCGGCCAGATGGTCGCGCAGATTACGGCCCACCTCGGGGCTGTGGTGCACCACCGGAATCCCCAGGGCGGACAGCTGTTCCGCATTGCCGACCCCCGAAAGCATCAGCAGCGCGGGACTGTTCACCGCACCGCCGGACAGGATCACCTCACGGCGCGCATGCAGCCGGTGCAGCTGCGCGCCGCGCCGGTATTCGACGCCGACGGCGCGCTTGCCGTCGAAGAGCACCCGCGTGACCTGGGCGTCGGTCATGACCTCGAGATCGCGATGGCGCTGTAGCGCGGGCCGCAGATAGGCGTCGGCGGTCCCCCAGCGCGCACCGCGCTTCTGAGTCACCATGGTCTCCGAGAACCCCTGCGGCTGATTGGTATTGGCGCGCTCGATGGGGTGTCCGGCCTCGCTGGCGGCCTGCAGGAAGTCTCGCGTGAGTGCCCGCGGACTGCGCTGTTTCGAGATATGCAGCGGCCCTTCGCTGCCCTCGCCGGTTCCGGTCGCACCCTCGACCTGCTCCATCCGGCGGAAGTACGGCAGTACTTCCTGGAACGACCAGCCGGGTCCGCCGTGCTCGGCCCATTCGTCGTAGTCGGCCGCGAATCCGCGCACCCACATCATGGCGTTCATATTCGAGGACCCGCCGAGCATTTTGCCGCGCGGCCAGTACACGCGGCGTCCGCTCAGCCGCGGCTGCGGTTCGGTGAAGTACTTCCAGTCGTTCGGCCCCTGGAACAGTTTGGAGAATCCGACCGGGATGCGAATGAACTTGTCCTTATCGGCCGATCCGGCTTCCAGCACCGCGACGCTGGTGCCGGACCGCTCACTCAATCGCGCGGCCAGCGCCGCACCGGCTGATCCCGCGCCGACGACAATGAAATCGACTGTGTCCGGGGTGGTTTCGGGCATGGTGACTCCTCGGGAACATCGCGCCTACTGGTCAGCGCCTGCCATCACTATCGGTCGGCAGGCCCGAAGCGGATCGGGAAATCGCCGAATCCATACCGCTTCTCCGGTCAACCCCTGCTGGTTCCCGAGATTGCGGTCGCGATGTCACGTCGGCCCTCGTCATTCTGACGTGCTCGTTCCCATCATTCCGGCGTGCGTCCGGCCGAAATCCGCACTCCCCGCGAATCCTGATCAGGAAGAAACGCAACAACTGATCTCGGAAGGTTCGGGGTAACTCATCGGGTACGCCCGAAATCGACTCGGCACCCAACCGGCGGCACGCGTGCACGACTGTCAACGGCTCGCAGCCGCGCGCTGAAAATTCGGGGAGGCGGGGGAGGGGAGCTCTCAGCCGGGCGCTGAATATTCGGGGAGGCGGGGGAGACTAGGCTTACTCCCCATGATCGACCTTCGATTCCTGCGGGAGAATCCCGATGTGGTCCGCGCCTCGCAGCGGGCTCGCGGTGAGGACCCGGCCCTGGTGGATGCCCTGCTCGAGGTGGACGCCGCCCGTCGTGCGGCTGTCGCCAACGCGGATGGTTTGCGCGCCGAGCACAAGGCCCTGGGTAAGAAGGTCGGCAAGGCTTCCCCGGAGGAGCGGCCCGCGCTGCTGGCTCGCGGCGGCGAGCTGTCGGCGCTGGTGAAGGCGGCGGAGGCGGCCGAGAATGCCGCGGACGCCGACCTCGAGGCCGCCCAGCGGGCGCTGTCGAATGTGGTGCAGGAGGGTGCTCCGGCGGGCGGCGAGGACGATTACATCGTGCTCGACCACGTCGGGACCCCGCGCGAATTCGATTTCGAGCCCAAGGACCACCTGGAACTCGGTGAGTCGCTCGGTCTGATCGATATGGAGCGCGGCGCGAAGGTGTCGGGCGCTCGTTTCTACTTCCTCACCGGGTTCGGCGCGCTGTTGCAGCTGGGTCTGCTCCAGCTTGCCGCGCAGAAGGCGACCGCCAACGGTTTCACCATGATGATCCCGCCGGTGCTGGTGCGCCCGGAGGTCATGCAGGGCACCGGTTTCCTGGGTCAGCACGCCGCCGAGGTCTACCACCTGGAAGAGGACGACCTGTACCTGGTCGGCACCTCGGAGGTACCCCTCGCCGGTTATCACATGGGCGAGATTCTGGATCTGAGCGCGGGTCCGAAGCGCTACGCCGGTTGGTCGTCGTGCTTCCGCCGCGAGGCGGGCAGCTACGGCAAGGACACCCGCGGCATTATTCGCGTGCATCAGTTCGACAAGGTCGAGATGTTCGTCTATGCCAAGCCGGAGGATGCGGACGCCGAACACCAGCGGCTGCTGGCGTGGGAGCGGGAAATGCTCGCCGCCGTCGGTGTGCCCTATCGCGTGATCGATGTGGCGGCCGGTGATCTCGGTAGCTCGGCGGCACGCAAATTCGACTGTGAGGGTTGGGTTCCGACCCAGCAGACCTACCGCGAGCTCACCTCGACCTCGAACTGCACTACCTTCCAGGGGCGGCGGCTCAATGTCCGCTACCGCGACGAGAACAACAAGCCGCAGACCGCCGCCACGCTGAACGGCACCCTGGCCACCACGCGCTGGATTGTGGCGATTCTGGAGAACCACCAGCAGGCGGACGGTTCGGTGCGAGTGCCCGCCGCGCTGGTCCCGTTTGTCGGCACCGAAGTCTTGGAGCCGAAGCGCTGAGCACGAAAGTTCGCACGGTAACCGGTAGTTCGCGCATCCGCCAGGCGATTCGGTCGGTTGTGTCTACCGCTGGCAACAACTGTGTCTAGGCTAGGCAGCGTGCGAGGAATCGGGTCTCGCGGCGATACCCGAACGCGGGTGCGAACCGCATCGGCGCTGGCGACGGCAATGGTCATGGCTCGGACCACCGGGGCGTTCTACGTCATGGGCGGGGTCCTGGGTCTGACGATCACTGCCATCGCTCCGGGCGATGAGGGCAATCGACCGCTGGTGGCAATCGCGGCGTTCATCGCGCTGCTACTCGGGCTCAGTCTGTTGATCTGGGGCCCGCGGATGCCGCATTCCGCGCATCACGTGTACGTGGGTGTCGCGACCGTGCTGGTGACCATCGCGGTGTACTGGTTCCCGAATACCGTCGGCGCGATCACCTTGGCGGCCTTCTATGTCTTCGTCGCCTGCGATGCGGCCATCTTCTTTTCCTGGCGCCTATTGACGGCACACCTGGCCTTCGCGGTGGTGTGCTGTCTGTGGGTGGTGCCGTCGCGCGGGTTGCCGTGGTGGTCGGGCATCATTCCGTCCGGCATTACGGTCGGAATTGGCATTGTGGTCGGCATCCTCACCCGGATGGCCGCCGATGCCGATATCGATGTGTTGACGGGTCTGTTGAATCGGCGCGGATTCGATCGGGCGCTGAATGTGGCCATCGCGCAGGCGGGTCGGACCGGGCAGGGTCTGGCGCTGGTGCTGGTGGACCTCGATCGTTTCCAGAAGATCAATGACCATCTCGGGCATCGGGCCGGTGACGCGGTGCTGCAGCGGGTGGGCGATACCTGGGCGAAGCTATTGACGCCGGACCAGCGATTGGCGCGCTACGGCGGCGACGCGTTCGCGCTGCTGCTACCGAATACCACCGAGCAGGCCGCGATTCTCCTGACCGAGCAATTGCGGGCCGCGGTGACCACCGGATGCTCCGCGGGTGTGACCTCTTGGCAGCCGGGCGAATCCGGGTCGCTGCTGGTGAGTCGCGCCGATGTGGGTCTGTACCGAGCCAAGCAGGCGGGCCGCAATCGCACGGTGCTGGAATCGTCACGCCAGCTGCCCCTCGCGGTGGAGCTGCGCGAGGCCATCGACCGCGGCGCACTGGATGTGCAGTACCAGCCGATCGTCACCCTCGGCGAGGCCGGTGCGAAAGCCGTTGGGGTGGAGGCGCTGCTGCGCTGGTCCTCGCACGCTCAGCCGGAGGTGACCACCGAGGGTCTGATTCGCGTCGCCGAGGAGTACGACCTCATTGCCGATCTGGACGAGCTGGTCTTGCGCCGGGCCTGCGCGGACGCGGCCCGATTGCAGGAGACCTTCGCGCAGCTGGATCTGACGCTGAATGTGAATGTGAGCGGTCTGGAATTGGCCCAGGCCGAATACGCGGATCGGGTCGCCGGGATTCTCGCCGACTCCGGCTGGCCGGCCGATCAGCTGGTCCTCGAGGTGACCGAGAGTGAACTGGCCGCCGAATCCGAGACCGCCATCGCCAATCTGCACAAGCTGCGCGAGCGTGGTGTGCGTATCGCCATCGACGATTTCGGCACCGGCTATTCGTCCTTGAGCCGCCTGGCCACGCTGCCGAGCGACATCCTGAAGGTGGATCAGTCGTTCGTGGCGTCCATTCGCTCCGATTCTCCGGCTCCGCCGCTGCTGGGAGTTATCGCGGCGCTGAGCAAATCCCTGGATCTGCAGGTGATCGCGGAGGGCGTGGAGACCGAATATCAGGCGGCGGTGCTGACCGAACTCGGATTCGCCCTGGCGCAGGGCTATCACTACAGCGATTCGCAGCCGGTCACCGAACTCATCAATGACCTCAACGAGCGCAGCGGGCTGGTCGGGGCGAGTAGCGAGCCCAGTACCAATGGCTGGATTCCGGTCGAAAATCCCCTTGACTGAGCCGGCGTCGGGGACGACGCTGAGATCATGCGTTTGATCCACTACGCCTGTTGATTCGTAAGCCTGGCGCGCACCCGGGTCCGGGGTACCGGACTCGCGGTGCGCGCGGTGCTGTTCCGCGGCTCCGCCGACCTCATCCCGCTCTACGCGCTCTACGCCCTGCTCTTCGCCGACCACGGGCTCAGTACCGCGCAGATCTCCGGACTGTTGGCCATCTGGTCGACGACCTCGTTCCTGTTGGAGGTGCCGTCCGGCGCGTGGGCTGACACGGTGTCGCGGCGTGGGCTGCTGATTCTCAGTGGTGTGCTGCTGGTTGCGGGCTTCGCCATGTGGACGGTGTTCCCGTCGTATCTCGGCTTCGCGCTGGGTTTCGTGCTGTGGGGTACGTCGGGTGCGCTGATGTCGGGCACCTTCGAGGCGCTCGTCTACGACGAACTCGCCGCGCGCGGGGAGACCTCGGACTACCCGCGCATCATGGGTTGCACCCGCGCCGCCTCCGAATCCGCGGCCCTGATCGCCATTGTGGCCGCTGCACCGCTGTTCGCCTGGGGCGGTTACGCATTGGTCGGTTGGACCAGTGTCGCGATCGCGGGCCTGCACGCCCTGCTGGCCTGCACGCTGCCCAGTGCGCCGAAGGTGGTGTCGGCGGAAGAGGCGCAGGAACTCGCGGAATCCGATGACGGCGCCGAATCCGCCGATGCCGATCCTGTTGGGCTGCTGGGTGATCGGGGATCGGTAGCATCCGTGCCGGTCGATGCGGGTGTGGATTCTGGCCTCGAACCCTCCGGAACGACGGGTGCGAAGGCGGCGGCTGCTGGGAAGACGGGTGCCGCGGACAATGGAATGACGGGTGCGGTGGCGGCTGAAACCACCGTCCCGGTGCGGGCGGGCGGTTCAGCCATTGCCCGCTACCTGCTCATGCTCCGCACTGGCCTCCGAGAAGCGGTGCGGGTCAAAGCCGTTCGCCACGGCGTCTTCCTCGCCTCGGTGCTGTACGGTATGACCGCCTTCGACGAGTACTTCGCCCTACTCGCGGGAGACGCGGGCGTCACCCCCTCTGTAACAGCCCTACTGGTCGCCCTCACCGTCATGGGCGCTCTCGTCGGTTCCGCCCTGGCCGGTCGCACCGAGGCCATGCGTGCGCGCACCATGGCCACCGCTCTGGCCATCGGCGGCGTCCTCTTCATCGCCGGTGCCCTACTGGCGGGCCTGGCCGTCCACCGCCCCGAAGCCGTCTACCCCCTGACCGCCCTGGGCTTCTCGGCCATCGGTATCGCCTACGGCATCGTCTACAACGCGGGCGTAGTGGCGTCGGCCCGCCTCCAGGACGCCATCGAAGGCCCGGCCCGAGCCACGGTCACCTCGGTCTCCGGCCTGCTCGAGGAGGTGTTCTCCCTGGCGGTCTTCGGGTTCGTGGCCCTGGCCTCCCTCTGGCTCCCGATCGCGCCCATCGTCGCTTTACTCGGTGTCCCGATGCTCGTCGCGGCCGTGCTGGTCCCGGCATGGCTCCCGCCGCGTTCAGGTGAGTCGCGAGGGAACGGTGCAGCTTGATCGTGCCGGGATTCAGAGTGCGTACAACGGCCGCAGCGGACCGTCGTGCACATTGCGTTGGCGCAGTTCGGTGGCCAACTTGGCGGCGGTCACGAAGTCGCCGTCGTCATGCAGCACGACGAGTCCGTGGTGCGCGGCAGTGGCACAGACTTCCAGATCGACAACCGACAGGGATTGGTGATTGCCGTGTTCTGCCGCGCGCCACTGCAATCCGGCGATCCAGTGCCCGGCTGATTTCGGAACGCTGACATCACCATGAAGGGCGTCGAACATCGCGCGGTAGTCGGCGTACTCCTTCAGGTTGCGGGCTGAACGGAGGAACTCGACTCGCTGTGGATAGCAGGAGCGCAGTTCGCCGTCGACAGTCGGCTGGTGCCAGAGTTCGTGGAGTTTCGGGTCTCGGAGCAGGCGCCACAGCGCTGAGGAATCGAGCAGGTACCCGATCACGGACGATGCGGCTCCTTCTCCGCCCTGTGGGCGGTCTCGGCGCTCTCCAGGTCCCAGGTCTGGGCCAGCTGAAAGTAATGGTCATATGCGACGGTGCGGGACAGGCGTTCGTTGTACTCCCGTAGCGCTGCGGCAACTGCGGCAGTCTTGGTTCGGTGACCACCTAGCCGCTTCGCTGTTTCGAGGGCGTCGTCGTCGATCTCGAGGTGAGTTAATGACATCGGACTCTCCTGTACAGAAGTTTGCCGCATGAGTAAGGATTATTGTACATATCGGAGTCAGTGGGCGCGGAATCTGAACGATCGACCGAGCGCCGCCGTCGTCTGCTGAACAGCGCCGGTGGTCCAGATTGGGAGATAGGGAGATCATGGTCGGCGCTTGGCGTTGACCGGCTGACCTGATCGCCAAGAGTGCGCTCGCTGTGCGCACCGGTGCCCGGTGCAGAATCGGGCGATGGTGCGACGGCGGATCGGGTTGGTGCTGGGCGGGTGTATCGGCGCGGCGGTCGCCGGGCAGGCGCGGATCAATGGGGCGCTGGGGGAGCGGTTGGGGGATGGGGTTGCCGCGGCGGTGATCAGCTTCGGTACCGGACTGGTTGTGTTGGCGGTGGCGTTCGCGGTGAGTGGGCGGTTGCGGGCCGGGCTGGGGGAGGTGTGGCGGGCGCTGGGTGCCGGGCGGCTGCGGTGGTGGCAGTTGCTGGGTGGGCTGTGCGGGGCGTTCTTCGTTGCCTGCCAAGGGCTTACGGTGGCCGCGATCGGGGTTACGGCATTCACGGTGGCGGTGGTGGCGGGGCAGTTGGTGAGCAGCCTGGTGGTGGATCGCCTGGGGGTGGGGCCGAACGGCCGGACACCGGTCACGCTCATGCGGGCCGGGGGTGCCGGATTGGCGCTGGTGGCGGTGGTGCTGGCGGCGACGGGACGGTCCAGCGACGGCGGGGCGCTGTCGATGCCCGCCGGGCTGGGCGGCCCGAAGGTGTTGTTGATCGTGCTGCCAGTGCTCGCGGGGTTGGGATTGGCGTGGCAGCAGGCGGTCAACGGGCGGGTCGGGGCCGTCGGCGGTCCACCGTCGGCCACCCTGGCCAACTTCGCGACCGGCACGGTGGCGCTGCTCTTGATCGAGTCGGTGGTGGTGGCCCGGAGTGGTTGGCCCACAGCGTTTCCCACCGACCCGTGGCTCTACGCCGGTGGCGCTATCGGGGTGGCGTTCATCGGATTGGCCGTACTGGTGGTGCGTTGGATAGGTGTGCTGCTACTCGGCCTCACCTCGGTCGCGGGCCAGCTGCTCATGTCGCTGCTACTGGATGTGACCGTCCCGACCGGGCCCGGGCTGTCCACCACCGCCATCGCGGGCTGCGCACTGACGTTCGTTGCCGTAGCCCTGGCCGCCCGCACCCGCGACCGAATCTCGTAGCCGGGCAACGCTGTAGCCCGTCCGAACCGCCGCGCCGAAACGTACCCGACGGTCAAAGGGGAATCCGTGGCGGCATCGGGCAAGTGGGCTCCGCCACCAGTTCCCCCTCGCCGGAATCCGGAGCTCGAGGTGCGAGTTCGGCCGCCGCCGGTGCCTTTCGCGGCAGGTCCGGCCGCTCGAAGTTGAGGTTCGGGGCGCAGCCCCTGTCGCAGCAGGTCCGGCGCTCGAAGTGGGGTTCAGGGGCGCAGCCCCTGAGAGCTCCCGAGAGTTGGGTCCACCCCACGGGATGAATGTCGAATTGCGGTCTGCTGATTCGGGATTCGGGATTCTCGCCCGTATGCCATCGTTCGGTCATGCTGATCGACTACGGGGTGTGGGTTACGCGGTTGGTGCTCGCGGTGGTGTTCGCACTGTCGGCGTGGGGGAAGTTGGCGGATCGGGCCGGTACTCGGAAGGCGGTGCACGAGTTCGGGGTGCGGATCAGGTGGGCACCCGCGGTGGCGTGGGGGCTGCCGCTGACCGAGGCGGTGGTGGCGGTGGGGGTGTTGCCGTCGGAGTCGGCGTACGGGTCGGCCACGCTGGCGTTGGTACTGCTCATCGTGTTCACGGTGGCCATCATCAGGTTGCTGCGGGCGGGGAAGCGTCCGGCCTGTTCATGCTTCGGGGCGGCCAGTTCGGTGCCGATCGGGTGGGCGACCGTGGTGCGCAACGGGCTGCTCATGGTGCTGGTGGTGGCGGTCGGCGTGGGGGCGATAACTGATTCGGAGGTGCCGGGTTCGTTGCCTACCGACCATGCGGTCGGAATGACCGTGGTGGCGGCGCTTTTGGCGGCGCTGGTGTGGCTGTGGGGTGAGCTGGCGGTACTGCGGCGGCGGGTCGATACACAGGTTTTGTCCACGCTGGGTGCGGAAGGTCTGCCGGTGGGGGCGGTCGCGCCGGAGTTCGAATTACTCGATACCGCGGGTGGGCGAACCAGCCTCGAGGGTTTGATGTCGCCGGGGCGGCAACTGCTCATGGTGTTCGTGCATCCGGGCTGTGAGATGTGTGCGGCGCTGGCGCGGGAGTTGCCGCGGTGGCATGCGCGGGTCGGCGAGGTACTGACCATTGTGGTGGTGGGCAATGGGGATGTATCCGAGCATGAGATGTGGGGTGGGGAACAGGAATTGGGAGAGATTCCGGTATTGGTGCAGCAGGGGAACGAGGCGGCGCTGCGATATCGGGTGCGCGGTACTCCGTCGGGAGTGCTTATCGGAGCGGACGGTCGGATTGCTGCACCGGTGGCGCGGGGCGCGATGGCGGTGCGAGAACTCATGGTGCAGGCAAAGAATACAGGGCGGTCCTCAAAATCTATTGGAGCACAGCCCATTTCGTGATAGCTGTCCGTTATGGGGCCTTACCATCGAGGGGCAGGTTTTCCAACTGATCGCTTGGCTGAGAGGAAATGCCATGGCTTTCTTCGCGTTTACCGATTACTCCGGCAAGGAATTCGTCTTCAAGCTCGACAATGAACAGCGCATCGCCGAGGCGCGCCGGATCCTGTCCGGCGAGGAGACGATGTCGACGCATGTGATGGGGAAGATCCGGAAGCGGCCGGAACCCTACAACCCGGGCTGGAGCTTCGCCCTCGACCCGGAAACCATCACCTTCTTCACCATGGCAATCGAGGTCTGCGACTCCAGTATTCAGTACGCCGAGGACTACCTCGACGAGGCGTGCGGGGCCTTCCTGCCCGGCTGCTTCTGGTGTCCGTGGTCCTCGCGTCTCACGCGTGAACTCCAGGCCTCGGAGGTACAGGGCTGACGCTCTGAAATCACCTGCTCGAGTTCGCCCTTCCGGCCGGTACCGTCACGACACCGGCCGGATCGGAGCGGTCAGCTGCTGGCGGCGGGCTCATCGAGTCGCCGCGACCGCAATTCGTGGCCCTTGGACGTTTTACAGCGCCCGGATTCCAGATCCCAACTCCACCCGTGCAGGTTGCACGTAAGCGTATTACCTTCCACCACGCCGAATTTCGACAGATCAGCCTTCAGGTGCGGGCAGCGACGCTGTACTTCCCAGCCGTCGAGTTCGGTGGAGGCGGAATCGTCGTGCGCCTCGGAGAACCAGCCGTCGGCGTAGGCGATGCGCTCATCGGTCAGGCATTTGAAGAAGGTGTAGAGGAATTCGTTGTAGCCGCCGATCCGCCAGGTGGTGAAGCGGGTGGACAGGAAGATGGTGTTCACCCAGTCGGGTTCGTTATCGCGCAGTACGGTGCGCACCAGCTGCGGGTCGATGCGGAATCCGTAGCGGTGCTTGCCTTCTCCCTCGATGGGCGCGCGCACCGTGCGCTTGAGGAAGTCCAGCACCACGGTCTCGTCGCCCATCACCAGGCTGACCGGGTAGCCGATCCCGTCGCAGATGAGGTCGCTCTGCGCCATGATCGGCTCGAAGAGTTCCCGCAACTGCGGCAGCAGCGGCTCGTCTCCCGTTGCCCAGGAAGCCTTTTCGGCGGCCAGCACGGGAGCCATGCGCTGGGCCATATCCTCGATGTAGGCGGCCTTGTCGCCGTAGATGGCATCGGGTGCGACGGGATGCGACAGCGAGGCGAGTTCCTTGCCGTGGATATCGACCACCGAGCCGGGGATCATCAGCACGCCGCCCGGGTTCCCGTGGATTTCCATCTGCTCCAGGAACACGATCTGGTCCGGGAAGATATTGCCCTCGTCGTCGCGATCGTCATTGAGATAGCGCAGTTCGTCGTCGAGGAAGACCGGCGGTCCGGCCGACGGCACCACCCAGGTGGCCCCGACCTGCTCGATATAGGACCGCGCCCGGTCCATTCCGCGCTGCCGCTTCTGCTTGCCGAAGTTGGACTTGGTGCGCGCCGGAATGTCGTAGACCATCGGGTACCAGATGGCCCCGGAGTACTGCAGCAGGTGAATGTCCACGTGCCCGAACGAATCGTGCAGCACATCCATATCGACGGGCCGGGCGTCGTTCATATTGAAGCAAACGGTCTCGCCGTCGGAGATGACAATGCCGGAGTCGCCGATGGGTCCGTCGGCGGGCGCGCGCAGCGCGATGATCATGACATCCAGCTCGCCGCCGACCCCGGTGATCGTGTGCTTGACCGAATCCTCGGTTTCGAAGAATTTGTGGAAGCCGAGCTTCTCGAGTTCCCGCTTCAGATCCGGCACCGGGTAGTCGGGCAGCAGGACGGTGGCGTCCTTATTGACGTATTCGGCCAGGTGCTTGGCGTCGAAGTGATCGCGGTGCAGATGCGAGACGTAGAGGAAGTCGCAGTTCCCCAGTTCTTTCCAGTCGAGCTGGGTGTTGTCGGGAAACGGGAACCACGATGCGAAGTACGCGGGATTGACCCAGGGATCGCAAAGGATCGTCCCGGCCGCGGTACGGATGTGGAATCCGGCGTGTCCGACGCTGGTGATCTGCACGAGCTTCTGCCTCCCTGACCGTTACCAGCCACCCAGACTACTGGCTAGGCGGAAACGTCGCCGATGCAGTAACCCTCCTCGCCGGACTTCAGGGTGAATGTCCGTTTCTGCTGTCCACCGGCCGCATTGGTGACGGTAGCGGAGACGGTGATGTAGTCGCCGCGTGGCCACTCCGACTCCAGGGACTGGTCTATGAACGCCGTCACGTCGCCGGATGCGTCGGGGTCGACGGCCAGCGGCGCGGTGGTGGCGCTGCCGGTGCCATTCGGATCCCAGCTACCCGGCTCGGCCGCGCAGACCAGCGGATACGTCCCTTCGGCATCGGTCGGGGCGACAGGTTCGCCGACGAGCCGCGAGAGGTAGCGGCGGACGGTGTGCCGGGCATCGGCGTCATTGAACGCCAAGGTGGTTCCGGTGGCGAACACACGCGGGCAGGCGTAGTCGGTGGCGAGTTCGCGGTCATTGGCGATCACGGTGACGGCCGCGGATTTCCACACCGTGCTGGATCCGTTGCCGACGCTCGGCTGATCCAGTGCGGCGAGGATGGGAGCCGGTTCGGCGTACATGGCCCGCACATTCAAAGGGGCCATGGTCCAGCACTTTTGCTCGAGTTCATCGAGGTTGCCGGTGCGCAGGTCGGCGGCCCAGCGGGTAATGGCCTGGGACACAGCGGGAGGTTCGGGCGTGTCGCCACCGGTATTCGCACCGGTCGTCGTGGTGCTGGTCGGTTGGGTTGCGGCGGGTTCGGGCTCGTCGCCGGGGATACCCACGACGGAATCACAGCCACTGATCAGGACCGCCACACTCACCGCCAATCCGCCGAGCACCCCCCTGCGGCCGGATTCACGCAGTGCTGTCCGGGCGATGTCCACTCCTGCGAACCTCTTTCGTGTCCACGCGGCCGCGCTTTTGATGTCGCCGCCGTCGATCGGTGTTGCCTTGGTCACTGGTACCAGCTCGGGCAGCGACTACGCTAGCGGACTTGTGGAACCCGTCTACTTCCCGATCATCGGGCTGGCTCGCACCGTCTTCGCGCTGCAGGGCCTGAAGTTCACCGTCACCGGCGACGACAACATTCCCGCTGCGGGCGGTGCGGTCATCGCCATCAATCACACCGGCTATATGGATTTCACCTATGCCGGTCTACCCGCGCGCACCCATAAGCGCTACATCCGGTTCATGGCGAAGAAGGAGGTGTTCGACAATTCGATCTCCGGACCGATCATGCGATCCCTCAAACACATTCCCGTAGATCGCTCGGCGGGCGCGGACTCCTACCGCGAGGCGGTAGCGCGCCTGAAGAGCGGCGAACTGGTCGGCGTCTACCCCGAAGCCACCATCAGCCGCAGCTTCGAAATCAAGGAATTCAAATCCGGCGCCGCCCGCATGGCCCTGGAAGCCGACGTCCCGATCATCCCGATCGTCATCTGGGGCGCACAGCGCGTCTGGACCAAGGGTTTCCCGAAACGCCTGGGCCGCACCAACACTCCCATCGCCATCAAGGTGGGCGAGCCGATCCAGCCCTACGAACCGGCCTCGGCACTAACCGAGCAGCTGCACTCGACCATGCAGGAAATGCTGCTGGACGTCCAGCGCGATTACCCGCACGAGGTGGGCGCGTACTGGGTGCCCGCGCGATTGGGTGGCAGCGCACCGACACTGGAAGAGGCGAACGCCATGGATATGGCCGAGGCGGCGGAGAAGGCCGCGAAGCGCTCACAGGGGTAGTCGGCACTCGCCGTCCCGGCAGCTCGGTCCCTGTCATCCCGGCGTGAACTTGCCGGGGTCCACCCTGTCGCACCTCAGCCGAGTGGGGTGGATTCCGGCCAACAGGAGGGGTGCCGGGTTCCACCGGCAATCGAGAATGCCCTTGCTCCAGTAGTCGTTTCGCCTACACCTTCGACCGGTCGAATTCGCCGGACTCAATGGCTGAGGATGCGAGTTGCGCCGCTACATCGTCGAACTCCGAGATACTCGCGCGCTGAAGCGCATTGGCCGAAGTCACCGTAACCACTCCCGGACGGCTGATCGCCATGAACTGGTGGAGGCATCGCCCGAGATCCTCCACCAATTTTTGGTGATCATGAGGACCTGGGCGAATTCACCTGAGCGACGGACCGCTGCGGGCCTGCTGCGACCGGCAGGCAAGGTGAGGCTGACAACTCACTACCGGGTCGGTGCCCGTTTCCCCATACCCTCGAAGGGATTCCAGCTCTGGATCCCCCTCGTGCGCTGGAGATAGTAGGCGTAGTTCGCGGTCGACATGTACAGCACGGCCATACCCATTCCGAGGGCCCTGGCCAGCAGATCGGACACATCGAGGGCGGTCGCGACGATGCCGATGACGACCCAGATTCCCAGCAAGGAAAGGTTCTTTTTCCACAGGCCGAGGACGAAGAAGTAGACCGGGCCGAAGAAGAACGCGATGAAGTTCGATGTGATGCGCATCCGCTTGCCGAAAGTCACGGACTTCATCCCCTGCCGGTACTCCGCCGACCCAGGATGGCCATGAGAGTCGAAGAAGTCGAACCGCTCCTGCCACTTCGGCTTCAGCTTGCTGTCGGTGGAGGAGTTCGGTGTGCTCATCAGGTACCTGGCTTTCGTTCAGTCGGGAGTTCGGTTGCGCTGGTGTGCGGATCAGCGGATCTGCTCACGCTCTTCCTTGATGGCCGCGATCACCGAGGCGATGCGAGAGTTCAGCACCGACACGAACCGCTTCGCGTCCGCGGCCAACGCCATAGCGGGCCGGTCGGTGACGACGTAGCGTCCGTAGTCGGTGAGATCGCGCCAGCCGACAGTGTGGCGGTTGATGCCGCGCGGGCCGAAAACCGAACTGCCCTGCGTGATTTGGATCTCTCCGGAGAAAGTCGCCGGAACGCGAAGGAATCGGGCCGATCTGACAGCATTCTCCCCGCGCGTCACATGCGCAGCCACAACCAACAGTGACATCCGCCCGTATCCCCCCATCAGCGTCCGCTGTCCAGCCGATCCACCAGGCGACCCGAATCTCAGATCGCGCCGCCGACCAGACTTCCCGGCACACCGCCGGTAACGATGCCGTAAGCGGCCGTCCGCTGCAAACCGACCAAGAAGGTACTTTCGAGTCTCGGCGGCTTCCTTTCGGCACGTTTCTCGGGCTTGCCTGCTGAGCCTGTGGCCGCAGAATTCGGATCGAGATCGAATCCGAGTCCACCCCAACGGGGTTCATTGATAACACCGGACTGAATGCGCGCTCTGGACGCGGCTAAGGGACTGCCGGAAATTAGTGGGTTGGACCTTGCTGACTGCCTTGGTGTTTCGATCAAGGACGAGTTCGTGAGGGCCGCGTAGCGCTGCTGGTGGTGTGGTCGGGGACGGGGTGTCGGTGCCGGTCTGGTTGATCAGGCGGCCGATAGCGGTGGGGGTGGGGTAGGCGGTGGTTCGGCTGTGTCGAACAGGATGGCCAGGGGTTCGCGGGTGAGTCCGAGTCGGTAGTGGAGCACGGTGAGTAGGACCTGGTCGGCGAAGGCGATGGCGGGTGCTCGACCCGGTTTGGGCTGGGATTGTTGCTGGTGGAGGGCGTGCAAGGTGCTGGTGAGGCAGCGGTAACCCTTCGTCATCCCGAGGTGTATTCGGCCGGGATCCACCCCTCAGCCGAGTGTTGTGTGACCGCTTCGGCGGGTTCCGGTCGGGTACCGGCGGTGTCGAGAGTGCCGGCGCCTCTCTCGGAATCGGTCGCATGATCAGTTGGGGCACGCGAAACTGCTGGTAGAGGGCGTTTTGCTGCTGGCGTGTCGCTTGTTATTCGCGGTAGAATTCGAACATGCATTCGACACCCGCCCCGATTGCCGATCCGGCGATCGATGCTGCGCTGTCGGTGCTCGAAACCGGACTCGATCAGCTGCGGGCGGCCCGCACGGACGCGCTGAGCAATCCGGAGCGGCTGGCGTTGCTGCAGCGCATCGAAACCGTGGTGCGGGCGCTGCCCGGGATCGGATTGCAGGTGGTCGCGCAGCTGCACGAGCAGTGGCGCACAGCTGATTTCGGCTGTGGTGGGCTGGTCGACGTGCTCGCCGATGGATTGCGGGTGAGCCCGATCGAAGCCCGCGCTCGCTGGCGTGCGGCCGATGATCTGGCCCAGCACACCGAGGTGACCGGTCAGTTGCTCGAGCCGCCCATGCCCGCGACCGCCGCCGCGCAACGCGAGGGCGTGATCGGCGCGGCGCACGTGAAGATCATTCGCGATGCGCTGCACCACCTTCCGGGCACCGTGGACGCGGGCACCAGGGCACAGGCCGAGGCCGAACTCGCCCACCACGCTCGCAGTCTGCGCCCCGATCAGCTGCGCAAGGCGGCCGACCGCGTCGAGGCATATCTCAACCCCGACGGCACCTTCACCGATCTCGATCGCGCCCGGCGACGGTCACTCCGTATCGGTAGGCAAGGCCCAGACCTGATGAGTACCTGCACATTGATAGCCGACCCCGAGTTGCGCGTATACCTGGAGGCGCTGCTGGCCAAGGGCGCGAAGCCCGGCGTCGGCAACCCGGAGGATGTTTCGCCGTGTTTCGATGACGATCCCGATGCGGAAGTGGTGCAGCGTGATCGGCGCACACCCGCGCAACGCCAGCACGATGCCTTGAAGGCGGTATTGCGCGACGGGCTCGAGTCAGGCCGATTGGGTCAGCATCGAGGTTTGCCGGTGACGGTGATCGTGTCGACCACCCTCGCCGAACTCGAGGCCGCGGCCCACGAAGCAGGCGCCACGACAGGAGCGAATAGCACGCTTGGCGGGACGGGCAAGGCGTGCGGACCCGGCGGAACCGGCAAGGCGTGCGAGACCTGCAAGACCGGCGAGGATTGCGGGACGGACGGAATCGGCAACGGCTACGGAACCGGCGAGACCTGCGGCACCGACAAGGCCTACGGTTCCGGCGATGCCTGCGCGCCGTACACAGGTGTGGCGCCGGCGGTGACCGGAGGTGGCAGCCTGCTGCCTATGCGGGATCTGCTGCGACTGGCCGCACATGCCCGCCACTACCTGGCGATATTCGATAACGACGACGGCCGCCCGATCTACCTGGGACGGTCCAAACGGCTCGGAACGGCCGATCAACGCATAGTGCTGCACGCCCGCGATATCGGCTGCACCTTCCCCGGCTGCGGTAAACCCGGC
This sequence comes from Nocardia uniformis NBRC 13702, assembly GCF_001613345.1. Taxonomy (GTDB): domain Bacteria; phylum Actinomycetota; class Actinomycetes; order Mycobacteriales; family Mycobacteriaceae; genus Nocardia; species Nocardia uniformis. The sequence goes on from NZ_BDCE01000007.1 coordinate 66,646, forward strand.
TACCTCTGCCAGGCACATCACCGCACCGAGTGGCACGAGGGCGGCCACACCGATGTGGACCAGCTGACCTTGGTGTGCGAACCCCACCACCGCCTAGCGGGCACCACCACCGCCGACTGGTCAGCGATCGCGGCACCACCGGGTCACCGTAGAGCCGGTAGGACGCAATGGGTTCCGCCCGCCCACTACGACCTCCACCGCAAACCCCGGTTGAACCATTTCCACCACCCGGGCGAATACCTCACGCCGAGTGGCCAATCGGATGCGTCCGCATGAAGTATTGCGTGCGCCACCGCTGGTGAGTGAGCTCGGACGTGCGATGTGGCCCTATCGTCGGAGACGACGGTAGGGCCACATCATGCGGAAAGACTCAATAGGCGGTGCGGTCGATACCTTGTCGGTCGATACCTTGTCGGGCTTGATGGGGAAGTGATCGGCTGGGCTGCCTCAGTAGGATTCTTGCTCGATTGATGTTTTGGCTCTGCCACGCGCGTACCAGTTGATCACCGGGACATGGCGGTATCCGCCCAGAGCCCAACTTCAATTCCTGGTGTCATGAAGATCTGCGAGTCGCCGGTGCGGTTCAGCTCGGGTCGGAGCCGCGGATGGCGGTGAGCCAGGTGGCGGTGGTGGCGGCCACGACGGTGGCGGCGGTGAAAGCCACCGGGCCGCCGCCTGCCACGTAGACCCAGAACAGGCCCGCGAAGGGGGCCGCGACGGCGGGCTGAGCGTCCAAGAGGAGGCGGCGTCGCCAGCGGGCGGCGGTGGTGGCGAGTGCGACGCCGTCGGGATCGGGTCGCGACGGATTGTCGATCAGACGTCCCACCGGCTCCGAATCTCGCCGCCGCCCTGCGGGATACACCCGCAGCGCGCCGATACGGATTGCGCGCCCGGAGAATTCGGCCTCCGTGGGCGTGAGGATGACCAGCGCCGGATCGAAGAACACCGGCAGCCACACCGTCCGCTCCCCATCGACGAACTCCAGCCACGACCGACTGACCAGCCGGTACTGCTGGCGCACCCGCCGCACGGTCACGTCGCGCTCGCCTGCTTCGGTAGCCCGTACCGGTTCCCCGGGCCGGGTGAAAACCGCCGCCGTACCTGCCGTCGAATACGCGATCGCAAGCCGTAACACCGTGTAGCCCACGATGATCAGCGCAACCGCCGCGAGCAGCCCGAGTAGCTCCGGATCGGCGAACGGCGCCCAGGCGAGGGAAATCGCCAGGGCGCCGATCGTCACGGTTACCGGGTAGGCCAGCGGGTGGCCCCGGAAACTCACTTCAGGAAGCCGACCTTCGTGTAGTCCTTGGAGGCCAGGCCGAACGCACCCCAGTTGGCGAGGTCGATGCGGACGCCGTAGGTGCCGGAAGCCTGGTTCAGCGGCACCGAGTGCGCCAATTCGAAGACCATGGTGTCGGCCTGGTTGGCGAGTTCGATGGCCTTGGTCGGATCGAGTTCGGTCAGCGTCTGGTCGATGACCGCGTTCAGTTCGGGAGAGCCGATGCGGGCCTTGTTGCCCTGCCAGTTCGCCGGGTTGTAGTAGTAGTGCTGCTTGAGCGCGCCGAGCGGCAGTACACCACCGGAGTAGCTGAACTGAGCCAGGTCGTAATTGCCCGGGTCGATCACATCCTTGAACAGACCGGTTCCGGGGACGGTCTGGATATTGAGCCTGACGCCGATCTTCTGCAGATCCTGCTGAATGATCTTGGCGGTATTCACCCAGGAGTCCTGCTGGTACATGACATCGCGCAATTCCAGCCTGCGGCCGTCCTTTTCGCGCACGTCGCTGCCCGGCGGCAGGATCCACCCGGCCTCGTCGAGCATCTCGGCGGCGGCATCGAGATCGAAGGCGACCGCGTCGGCATTGTCCTCATAGCCCTTCTGCCCCACCACGAATACGTGGTTGTTCAGCGGCTTCGGGTCGGTGACCACACCGTGCTGGCTGGTATCGACAATGGCCTGCCGGTTGATCGCCTTGGCAATAGCCAGCCGTACCTTCACATCCTCGAGCAGTGCGCCGGGCGCGCCATTGAAGGTGATGTGCGACCACGACGGTTCGGCGGCGCGGCGGATCTCCACACCGGGGGTATTGCGTGCACCGGTCACGTTCTCCAGGCCCGACATGTAGGCCTCGTCGAGTTCGTTGTTCTGGAGTGCGGCCAGCCAGGCGGTGTGGTCGAGCACGCTGAGGGTGATGGTGTCGAGAACCGGTGTGTCGCCCCACCATTGGGGGTTGCGGCTCAGGCTGATCCGGTTCTGGGTGCGGTCGATATTGCTGATGACGAACGGTCCGGCGCTGACCGGCAGTTCGCTGCGCGCCCAATTGTTGAACGCCTCCGGGGTGGCGGTATTGGCCTTCGGGTACAGCAGACCGAACAGTCCCTGCCATTCCGCGTACGGGGTGCGCATCGTGACGATCGCCTGGCGGTCGTCCTCGCCCCGCTCCACCGTCGCCACCTGGTCGTAGCCCGAGGTCGACGCCACCAGGTACTGATCATTGGTGCCGTTCAACGCCTGCCACTGCGATCGCAGATCCTCCCAGGTGATGGGGCTGCCATCGGTCCAGAGCGCCTTGGGATTGATGGTGTAGACGATCTTCTGCGGGTCGGTGCCCGTCATTTCGATACTGTCGAAGTAGTTCTTGTCGACGGTCAACTCACCGGCGGCATTGCTCTGGAATGTCGTCGGCAGTGTCGGGACCACCACCTCGTTGGTGTCGGTCGTATTGCCGTCCACGTGCAGCCCGTTGAACGATTGTGGGAACGCACTGAGCGCCAAGCGGAGATTGCCGCCTTCTCTCAGATCTTCGCGGGGGCGCTCATTGATGTCATTGGTGCCGTTCAGTTCGGCGGTGCCGCCCTCGCCCTCGGCGCCGGTGCACCCCGACAGAATCAATCCCAGGGCGACCATGGGGATCGCGAGTCGTGTCATTGTCGAACGTATCCGCATGGATCGCTCCCTTCCGCCGGTACGGCTGCTGGTCACTTCAGGAATCCGATCTTGGTCCAGTCGTAGGAGGCCAATCCCGGGGCACCGTAATTGGCCAGGTCGGAACGTACCGCGTAATTGCCTTCGGATTGGATGAGCGGCAGTGAATGCCCCTCTTCGAAGACCTTGCGGTCCACCTGGTTGGCGAGTTCGATCGCCTTCGCCGGATCCAGTTCCGAGAGGGTCCGCTCGATCAGATCGTTCAATTCGGGCGAGCCGATTCGGCCGAAGTTCGCTTGCACATCATCCGGGTACAACCCGTAGACCTGCGGAATGCTGCTGAACGAGAATGCGTCTCCGACAAAGCTGAACTGGCAGACATCGAAATCGCCGGGCTGGATGACATCCGGGAAGTAGCGCGCGGCGGGTTTGGTGTCGATCGTCAGTCCGACCCCGACCTTCGCCAGATCCTCCTGAATGAGTTTGGCGATCCGCACCCACACCTCGTCGTTGTACATGACGTCGCGAATAACGAGTTTGCGCCCGTCCTTGGATCGCACGTCGCCGTCCCGCGCCCATCCGATGGCGTCGAGTTCGCGGGCGGCGGCCTCCGGGTCGTAGCCGAGGCTGTTGTCCTGATAGCCGTGCTGACCACGCAGGAAGACGTGATTGTTCAATGGCTCCGGCTCGGCGATCAATCCGTTCTGAATGGTGTCGGCAATGCGCTGCCGGTCGATGGCCTTCGAAATCGCTACCCGCAGTGCGGGATCGGCCAGGATGGAGCCGGGCGCGCCATTGAAGGTGAAGTGCCGCCAGCGGTTGCCGGGGGCGGTCCGGATCGATAGCGAGGGCGTGGTGCGGGCAATCTGTAAATCATCGAGGCCGCCGAGCATGACGGCGTCGAGTTCATTGTTCTGGACGGCCCCGACCCAGGCGCTACGGTCCAGCACGCTGATGGTGATGGTGTCCAGCTTCGGGGTCTCGCCCCACCATTTCGGATTGCGCGCCAGGGTGATTCGGCCCTGGGTGCGATCGGTGGATTTCACTACGAACGGCCCGGCGGTGAGGCCGATACCGTCGACAAGGGCGCTATTGAACGAATCTGGGTCGCGGGTAACCGATTTCGGGTACAGCATCATATTTCCGGAGAACTGGCCGCGCCATTCCGCGTAGTGGCGATCGAAGGTGAGCACCGCCTGGCGGTCGTTCTCACCGCGCTCCACCTTCGCCACCCGGTCGAATCCGGCGGTGATGGCGATCAGGAAGCGCTTATCCCTACCGCTCAGCGCATTCGCCTGCGAGGCAAGGTCTTCCCAGGTGATGGGGCTGCCATCGGACCACACCGCCTGCGGATTGATGTCGTAGACGACCGTCTGCGGATCGGTGCCGGTCATGCGCACGTCGGTGAAGAAGTCGTGGTTGATACTCAGATTGCCTGCGGCGTCGGTGTCGAAGGCCCGCGGCAACAGTGGCCGGACGGTATCACCGGTCTCCGCGTCATGGCCGTCGATCTGGAGAATGTTCCAGTTCGGCGGGTAGCCGGTAATGGCGATCCGTAGATTGCCGCCGTCGCGCAGGTCATCGCGGGGGTGCGGGTTGATGTCGTTGGAGGTGCCGATGGAGCCGATTCCCGTGGCTTCCTCGGTGCTCACGCAGCCGCCGGCCAAGAGCGCGCCCGCCGTCAGTGTCGCGGTGAGCAGTAGGCGAATCCGCATCGCAGCTCCTATCGGGTCGCTACCGGGACCGGCACCGCATCGATCAGCGCTCGGGTGTATTCATGCTTCGGATCGGCGAAAATCTGTTCCGCCGCACCGGATTCGACGATCTTTCCCTGGTACATGACGGCGATGTCGTGGGCCAGATTACGCACCACCGACAGGTCGTGGGAGACGAACAGATATGACAGTCCACGCTGGGTCTGCAGCTCCCGCAGCAGGTTGAGCACACCCGCCTGAATGGAGACATCCAGCGACGACACCGGTTCATCGAGCACCAGCAACTCCGGATCGAGCGCCAGCGCGCGGGCGACATTGATACGTTGCTTCTGCCCGCCGGAGAAGTCCGCCGGATAGCGGTCGGCGTGCTCCGGCCGCAATCCCACCTGCAGCAGTAGTTCCGGGACCCGGCGCTGGATCTCCTCGCGGGAACGGCCGTCGATGCGCAACGGTTCGGCCAGTGCGTCGAAGACGGGCAGGCGCGGATCCAGTGAGCCGGACGGATCCTGGAAGACGATCTGCATCTTGCGGCGAATCTCGCGCCGCTGTGGTTTCGTCAGCGTCGCCACGTCATAGCCGAGGATTTCGATACTGCCGCCCTCGGGCTTCACCAAATCCATAATCTGGGTGAGCGTGGTCGACTTCCCGGACCCGGATTCGCCGACCAGCGCCAGCGTGCGCCCGGTCCGCACCTCGAAGCTGATGCCGTCCACCGCCTTCACCTCGCCGGTGCGGCGCTTGAACACCACCCCGGAGGTGAGCGGGAAGGTCTTGCGCAGGTCCTCGACCCGCAGCACGATCTGCGTCGCATCGGTTTTCGTCAGGGCGTTCGGCTCCTGCACCTCCTGGCGATAGGCGGTGAACAGGGCGTCGGAGTCGACCTCGGTGGTGCGGATGCAGGCGGCGCGATGGCCGGGCTCGGTATCGCGCAGGGGTGGTTCGGCTGCTCGGCAGTCGTCGATGGCGACCGGGCAGCGCGGTGCGAACGAGCAGCCCGGGGGCAGTGCGTGCATGGCCGGAGGTGCGCCGACAATCGGGATGAGCGGCGTGCGAGCCGGACCGTCCATACGCGGGATGGAGCCCAGCAGGCCCACTGTGTACGGCATGCGCGGTACGGAGAAAAGGCCGTCCGCCGTGGCGGTTTCGACAATCCTTCCGGCGTACATGACCGCCACCCGATCGGCGATGGTGGCGGCGATCCCCATGTCGTGGGTGATCATGATGACGCCCGCACCGGTGATATCGCGGGCCTTGCGCAGCAGATTCAGAATCTGCTTCTGCACCGTCACATCCAGTGCGGTGGTGGGCTCATCGCAGATAATGAGTTCCGGATCATTGGCGATGGCCATGGCGATCACCACGCGCTGGCGCATTCCGCCGGAGAACTCGTGTGGAAAAGCCTTGGCGCGCAACTCCGGATCCGGAATACCGACCAGATCGAGCAGTTCCACCGCCTTGGTGGCGGCCTGCTCCTTACTCATTTTGCGGTGTGCGAGTAGCGCTTCCGCGATCTGCTCACCGATTCGGTACACCGGCGTCAAGGCAGACAGCGGATCCTGGAACACCATGGAGATGCGGCTGCCCCGCAACGTCGACAGATGCTTATCGCCCAGGCCGAGCAGTTCCCTGCCGCGCAGGCGAATCGAGCCGCGCACCCGCGCCTGATCAGGCAGCAGGCCCATGAGTGCCAGTGATGACACCGATTTGCCGGAACCGGATTCACCGACAATGGCGAGCACCTCGCCGTCTCCGACGGTGTAGCTCACCCCGCGTACCGCGTCGACACGGCCTTCCTCGCCCGGGAAGGACACATGCAGGTCCGACACCTCCAGCAGGGGCGCGGTGGTGGTGCGCCGCTTGTCATCCGACACCTCGGCGGCATTCAGTGGTCGCTCGCTCATGCGGCCTTCAACTCCTTGGCAGCGGCCTTTTCCGCCTTGCGGCCCTTACGCGACCGTGCCCGCTTCGCGCCCGGGTCGAACGCGTCACGCAGTCCGTCGCCCACCAGATTCGCGCACAGCACGATGGCGATGAGGAAGCCACCCGCGGGCAGGAACAGCCACGGATAGGTGAGTGCCGATTTGGTGCCGGTCGCGATCAGGGTGCCCAGCGATACATCCGGCGGCTGCACACCGAATCCGAGGAAGCTCAAACCGGTTTCGGCCATCACCGCGCCGCCGATGGTCAAGGTGGTGTCGATGATCAGGATGGAGGCGATATTCGGAATGATGTGCGTAAGGATCACCGTGCGGGTCGGCGCGCCCATATAGCGTGCGGCGCGGACGAATTCGCGTTCCCGCAGGCTCATGGTGAGACCGCGCACAATGCGCGCGCTGATCATCCAGCCGAAAACGCTGAGCAGCACGATCAGCAGAAGGATCGATCCGCTGCCCTTGGTCTTGGGCGCGAACATGGCGATCATAATGAAACTCGGCACCACCAGCAGCAGATCGACCAGCCACATAATGGCCCGGTCGGTCCAGCCGCCGAGCAATCCCGCCAGCGAGCCGGCGACGGTGGCGATGATGGCGGAGATGAACGCCACCGCGAATCCGATCACCATGGACTTCTGCAAGCCGCGCATGGTCTGCGCCAGCACGTCCTCACCGAGCGGTGTGGTGCCGAACGGGTGTTTCCCGCTGGGCGGCTTGAGTTTCGAGGTCGCATCGAATTCGGAGTATGTGTACGGCAGGAAGTGCGGCACCACGAACGCGGCAATGAACATGATCACCAGCAGTGCCAGCGCTACCACGGCGATCTTGTTCCGCAGGAATCGGCGCACCACCAGTTTCCGGCGACCGGCGGCAACGTTCGGGGCGCCCTCGAGGACGATTTCGACTTCGGTCATCGCACACGCACCCGGGGATCGAGAATGGCGTACACGATGTCGGACAGCAGGCCAGCCAACAGCACCACCAGACCGGCGAATGAGGCCACGGTTACCACCACGTAGAGGTCGTTGGCGTCGATGGAGTTCACCAACCACTCACCGACGCCGTGCCAGCCGAAGATCTTCTCGGTGAACGTCGCTCCGGTAATGAGTCCGCCCAGGCTGTAGGCGAACAGCGTGGCCATCGGAATCAGCGCTGTTCGCAACCCGTGCTTGTACAGCGCGCGATTGCGGGACAGGCCCTTGGCGCGGGCGGTGCGAATGAAATCCGACTCCAGCACATCCAGCATGGCGTTGCGCTGATAGCGGCTGTAGCCCGCCATGGCCGACAGAGCCAGGCCCAGGGTCGGCACCACCATGTGTTGGAGGCGGTCCACGAACTGGTTCCACAGCCCGTGCACGGCCGTCGCCGAGGTCTCACCGGTATAGAGGAAGATCTGCTTCCCGGTGGCCATATTGATCTCCAGCGCACCGAATTTCAGCAGGGTGGCGAGCAGGAACACCGGTGTGGACAGCACCAGCAGCGAGATCACCGTGGCGAAGTAGTCGCTGAACTTGTACTGCCGAATGGCGCTCGCGGCACCGATCAGCACACCCAGGAAAGTGCCGACCAGCGAGCCGATAATCAACAGTCGCAGGCTGACCCCGACGCGACGGCCGAGCTCCTCCGAAATCGGTACGCCGGCGAGGGTCTTGCCGAAGTCGCCCTGCACCACGCCCTCGACCCAGATCAGATACCGCTGCGGAATCGGATCGTCGAGGTGTAGTTCGGCGCGCTTGGCGTCGATCACCGCCTGCGGTGGTCGCGGATTGCGCTCCTCGAGACTGTCCAGTGGGCTGAAAGTCAGTGAGGCCACCGTGAAGGTCAGGAACGACGCCAGCAACAGCAATACGACATAGTTGAGCGCACGTCGCAGCAGAAATCCGGCCATCAGTCCCTCTCGGGTCGAGTGTTGCACCAGATCATAGGGAGCGACTGCCGGAAACGCGCAGCACGGACAGCCAATGGCGGGCAATCGCGTGTTGCGGGTGGGCTTCGCGGGCTTCGATCAGGCCACAATTCGGACTGTTGGGGCGTTCGTTGGTGCAGGATGGAACAGGTGATTCTCTTTCACCTGCCCAAGCCCAAGATGGTCGCGACCGATGTCGATGGCACGTTGATCGACCACCATGAGCAGGTGAGTCCGCGTACCAGAGCGGCGGTATCGGCGCTGATCACCGATGGTGTGCCCTTCGTACTGGCGACCGGGCGTCCACCCCGCTGGATCGATCCGGTTGTCGACGGCCTGGGGTACGCGCCGCTGTGCGTGTGCGGCAATGGGGCGGTCATCTATGACAGCGCCAATGATCGCATCCTGTCCACCCGGGTCCTGGAGGTCGACACCCTGGCGTGGATCGCCGACCTGGCCGAAGGGCTGCTACCCGGCTGTGGGCTGGCGACCGAGCGGGTGGGCGCGACCGCACACGATGCCGCCACCCCACAGTTCGTGAGTTCCCCGGAGTACGAGCACGCCTGGCTCAATCCGGATGACACCAGAGTGTCGCGGACCGAGGTCATCTCCGCGTCCGCTATCAAGATGCTCATTCGCCTGCCGGGGGCCACCAGTGCGTTCATGCGCGAAATCCTGGAACCGCGCCTCGCGGGCCGCGCCGATCTCACCTACTCCACCAATGACGGACTGATCGAATTGTCCGCGCCGGGCGTCACCAAGGCCACCGGGTTGGCCACGGTCGCTCAACGTTTGGGTGTCGAGCACTCCACCATGATCGCCTTCGGTGATATGCCCAATGATGTTCCGATGCTGCGGCTGGCCGGACACGGTGTGGCCATGGAGAACGCCCATCCGGAGGCCAAGGAGGCCGCGGACGAGGTCGCCAGTACGAACAGCGAGGACGGCGTCGCCCGCATCCTCGAACGCTGGTGGGTGTAAACAACTCTCGTAGCTCTCCGGGGCTTCGCCCCTGAAACCCCAACGGCGGGTGGCTCGTGGGTCGCTGTCGCCGGGTCGGCTTCGTCGCTGAACTTCAACGGTGGGTGGCTCGGGGTTGTGTCAACTACACACCTCCGACGCGCATGCGAATCGGGCCACGCTGGCTCGGGGAGCTCGGCGTGGCCCGATTCGTGTTCGGTCCGGTGCTCGGCTGGGAGGGGGCACCTTCGCGGCGTGCGGGTTCAGTTTTCCGGTTGGGCGGGGTCGGCCGGTGCGTGCTGCTCGCCGCCGAACACCTCGGCGATGAGTCGCTGGGTGGCCTGCTGGAAGGCCGCCGCTCCGGACAGGTCGGCGTCGTCGATGTAGTTCAGGGCGGCGGTCATGGTTTTGCTGCCGTCGGGGGTGCTGTACATCAGGCCGCCGTGGCCGCCGTGGCCGCCGTTGTGGGTGATGAGGGTGCCGGTGTCGGTGTTCAGGATGAATACGCCCAGGCCGTAGCCGACCTTTGCTTCCGGGGTGCACATTTCGGCCAGCAGGTCGGCGGGCAGGAGTTTGCCGCTGACGAGTGCGGAGATGAAGGTGTGCAGGTCTTCGGGGGTGGAGATCATGTCTCCGCCAGCGGAGATCCAGGAGGGATTCGAGTGGGTGACGTCGGCGGTCTTCGGCTCGTCGGCGTCGTCGTACCGGTAGTAGGCGTGGGCGTGGGGCTCGGGGATATCCGTCGAGGTGCCCGGCACCACGGTGCCCGACAATCCGAGTGGGCCGATGATCAGCCGCTGTGTCTCCTCGGCCGCCGAGCGGCCGGTGACCTTCTCGATCAACAGCCGGGCCAGCACGTAATTGGTGTTGGAGTAGCTCCAGTCCGTGCCGGGCTCGAACCGGGCGGGCTTGGACAGCGCCAGCTCCACCAGCTCTTCCGGTGCGTAGCTACGGAAGCGGTTGTCCACCCATTCCTTGCCGGACCAGACGATCCCCGGTGCGGTCGTCCCGTCTTCGAAGACCTCGCCGGTGAAGTTGAATACTCCGCTGGTGTGCTGCAACAGCATGCGCACCGTGATCCGCTCGTCCAGCTCGAACTCGGGCAGGTAGCCGACCACGGGGGCGTCGAGGTCGATCTTGCCTTCGGCCACCAATTGCAGCACTACGGTCGCGGTGAAAGTCTTTGTGTTGCTTCCGATCCGGACGTGTCCGTTGGTCGGTGGCTGCGCGGTCTCGCCCAGCTGGCTCACCCCGGCGCTGCCGACCCAGTCGCCGTGCTCATCGTGTACGCGCAGCGTCAGCCCGATGAAACCGGAACCGACGATCTCCTCGATGGTCTTCTGCAGCCCCGGGCGATCCTGCCCGGCAACGGTATTCGGGGCGGCCGCGCTGTCGGCAGTAGCTGTCCCAGCGTCGAGGGCTTCGGTGATCTTGCGGGTCATCGCGGCCACGGTGGGGCCGGGCTCACCCTGAGCGGCGGTGTCGAGGGCGACGAGAACGGTGCTGCGGAAGTTGTTCGCCTCCGCGGGATCCTGCCGCTCCAGCAGGCTCACCGCTGCCGTCAGAGCCGGTAGCACCCGGTCGGCGAGTTCCGCGACGGACTTGCCCCGCAGTTCGATGTCCTTCGACTTCGCGGCGAGCACATGCCCGACCACCCCGGTCGCGGCGTACAGCGCGGTACTGCCCGCGGTGGCGACCTGGTGGGGCGAGCCACTCGCGGCGGCCAGCAGCGACACCGCGCCGTGCGCGGCGGTCCGTACGGTGGTCTTGTCCTGGTCGGTCAGGGTGATGGCCACGGCGGTTGCTCCTTCGAATCCGTTGTGTCCGATCGGCATACATTGTGCTTGCCGAGCGGCTCGATTACGGAAACAACAATCGCCCGCAGTCCTGACACCGGACTGTCACCGTGCTGACGTGGACGCTGACACGGTCCAGCGCGGGATCAGCGCTTGCGCACCACGCGGGTTTCGTCCCACACCGGTTCGTCCGACTCGTAGACCTGGCCGTCGGAGCCGAACACCAGGTAGCGGTCGAAGTCGTCGGCGAACCAGCGGTCGTGGGTTACCGCCACCACGGTGCCGTCGAAGGCGTTCAGGCCGTCCTGTAGGGCTTCGGCGCTGGCCAGATCGAGGTTGTCGGTGGGCTCGTCGAGGAGGAGCAGGGTGGTGCCGGACAGTTCGAGGAGCAGGATTTGCAGGCGGGCCTGCTGGCCACCGGAGAGGGTTTCGAAGCGTTGCTCGCCAATGGTTCCGGCGAGTTCGTAGCGGGCCAGGACCTTCATCGCCTCGTTCTTGAAACGGGCGTGTTCGGTCATGACGATCTCGACCGGAGTGCGGCCCAGCAGTTCGGGATGCGAGTGGGTCTGGGCGAAATGGCCGGGGATTACCCGGGATCCGAGTCGGGCCACGCCGGTGTGCGCGACATCGCCACCGGCGATCAGCCGCAGGAAGTGCGACTTTCCCGAGCCATTGGAACCCAGCACCGCGACCCGTTCGCCGTACCAGATCTCCAGATCGAACGGTTTCATCAGACCGGTCAGCTCTAGGCTCTCGCAGATCACCGCGCGCTTCGCGGTGCGGCCGCCGCGCAGGCGCATATTGATGTTCTGATCCCGAGCCGACTCCTGCGGCGGTCCGGCCTCCTCGAACTTGCGCAGGCGGGTCTGAGCCGAGTGGTAAGCCGCCGCCATGGTGTCCATGTACTTGGCGCGCTGCCCGAGCATGAGCACCAGTTTCTTGAGCTTGGCGTGCTCCTCGTCCCAACGTCTGCGCAGCTCGTCGAGCCGCGCGTTGCGATCCCGGCGCGCCTCCGCGTAGGACGCGAAACCACCGCCGTGCACCCAGATATTGCCGCCCTCGACGGTAATGATCCGATCGGCGGCATTCGCCAGCAGCTGCCGGTCGTGGCTGACCAGCAGCACGGTCTTCGAGGTTTCCCGCAGCTGGTTCTCCAGCCAGACCTTGCCCGGCACATCCAGATAGTTGTCCGGCTCGTCGAGCAGCAGGGTCTGGTCCGGACCGCGCAGCAGCGCCTCCAACACCAGGCGCTTCTGTTCACCGCCGGACAGCGTATTGACCTCGCGGTATTTGCAGCGGTCGTACGGGATGCCGAGCGCGGCGATGGTGCAGGCGTCCCAGGTGACCTCGATGTCGTAGCCGCCCGCATCGCTGTAGTCGGAAATCGCCTGGGCGTAGCGCATTTGGATCTTCTCCGATTCGCTCTCCATCATCGCGATCTCGGCCTTGTCGAGCTGAGCGGCCGCCACCCGGATCGGTTCGGGAGCCACGCTGACCAGCAGGTCGTGCACCGTCATGGTGTCGCGGATACTGCCGATGAACTGCCGCATGACGCCCAGGCCGCCGGAGCTGACCACGCTGCCCTCGACCGGCTCGGCGTCCCCGGCGATCAATCGCATCAGGGTGGTCTTGCCCGCCCCGTTCGGTCCGACCAGCGCGGCCTTGACCCCGTCACCGACCCGGAACGACACATCGTTCAGTAGCGGCCGACCATCCGGCAGCACGTAAGTCAGCCGACCCACTTCGACGTGTCCCACAACATCCCTTCCGGCAGATTCCCCCGCCGGAGGGTACCCGGGGCCTGGTCGGGTCGGCACCTGAGTTTCGGCGGAGGCACGGCTTGATCAACCGACTCGATGGCGCGATGTCGGCGCAACCCCGTCGTCGTGGGTGTCGGCGCGCAACCCCGTCGTCGTGGGTGTCGGCGCGGGTCGCTGGTGTGGTGGGTGTCGGCGCGACCCCCCGTCATCCCGGCGTGTTTTTGGCCGGGATCCACTACGGCAAGCGGTGTGGATTCCGGCCAAAACCATGCCGGAATGACGAGGTTGGGTGCTGGGTCGAGATTGGATGCTGGGTCGAGGTTAGGTGCTGGGTCGAGAGTTGTGTGCTCGGTTGAGGTAGGCACCCGGTTGCAAGGTCGAGCCCGGCCGTTGGATTACGGCCGGGCTCGAATCATGCTGTGTTACGCCAGTTTACGGGACCGGCGCGGCCTGTGGCATGGGTGACGGGATCGGGTCGGCGGCGGGCAGCGACGGCAGCGTCGCCGGTATCGGTGACGCCGCTGGCGACTGCGTCGTGCCGTAGTTGTCGAGAATGGTGGTCACGATATTGGTGACCTTGTTGAAAATCAGTGAGCCGTGCTGGAAGTCGGTGCGAACACCGTCGGTCACCTCGTATTCATTGCCGGTCGGCATACCCAGCAGACCGGTGAACGCGCCCAGCTGGATAAAGCGCTCCAGGATCTTTCCGGCCATTTGGAAGACCTGCCCACCCGGCGACGCGTAGACGACCCCATTGGTGAACTTGGCGTACTGGCCACCGTCCAGGGTCGGATACGGCTCGGAAATGGGCGCTCCCAGCGGCCCGGCAGCCCCGCCCTGGTCGGCCCAGTGGCGCGCCACCGTACTGCGATCCAGCATGCTCAGCAGGGAGGCGGTGAGGTCGGCCAGGGTCGCCAGATCCTCGTCGGTATCCGGGTTCACGGACTGCTGCGGAGCCGGACCACGATCGGTCTGCGAACGCGGCGGGGTCGGTGCCTGCTGCGTTTCCGGAGTCGAGACACCGGCCGCGATAGCGCGGATACGGTCCATTACGTCGTAGCCGGCGTCACCGGGGCAGGAGGTATTGCCGACATCGCGGTGCGCGAACACAATCGGCAGTTTCACCGACTGGCCCAGCGCGTAGCGGGTGTACTGGCTGCCCTCCGAGATCATGGAGGTGTAGCCCTCCGGATCCAGGCCCGCGATTCGCGAACGCCAGCCGATGAAATCGCCCACCGCCTGGACGGCCGCCGAGGTCGGGGCCTCCTCCTCGTGATTGCCCATGAACGCGATGCCGGAGGTGTTCTCGTTGAACCCGCCCGTATGCGCGCCCTGCACCGCCTTGTCGAGTCCGCCCGCGCGTCCCTCGAAGGTCTGACCGTACTTGTCGACCAGGGCGTTGTAGCCGATATCGCACCAGCCCAACGTCTTCGCGTGATAGGCGTAGATGGCGCGCACAATGCCCGCCGACTCCGACTTGGAGTAGTCGTTGCGACCCGCGGTATGGTGCACCGCGATTCCGGCGACGCCGTCGGCGTCATAGGTCGGGTCCTCGCAGCGCAGCGATTCGTCGGCACCCCACTGGGCACGCGAGATCACTTTGGGTCCGCCGCCGGGCAGCGGAGCCGCCACCTCGGACAGCGTCGAATCGATGGCCCCGCGGCCCGGATCGATGAGTACCGCGGACAGCGCCTCCAGGCCGATCTGCGCGGGATCGCCCGCGACCTCGGTACGGGGGAGCCCCGGAGTCGCGGCGGCCGGATCGGCGGGGAGCGCCGGATCGACCGGCTGCCCGGCATCCTCGGGTACCGCGATATCGGTGGATTTGGCCGCGGTCGGCTTGCGGGTCAACAGGATCTGCACGGCTTTGGTATTGCCGACGTAGATCGGTTCGGTACCGGACTTGGCATCCGGAACGCCATCCCTGGCCGTGGTGTCCACCGGCTCGGTGCTGTACCACTCGCCCCAGCTGCCATCGGGGCGTTTGGCGCGAATCATGGCCGTGGTGCCCGACATATCCTTCGCGGTGAGCGCGACCATGCTGAACGGCGTGTCGCGGGTGATCTCCTTGACCTGCGCACCCACCTGGTCGACGAATTCGTTCGGCACCACACCGGGTGCCAGCGCCGGGCGATTGGGATCACCGCCGATCAGGGGCGCGGCCGGCATTGCGGGAGCATGGGTTTCGTCCGCGGCCTTCGGTTCGGGGGACCCGGGAGCGGGCGCGTCGGAACCGGGCGCGGTGGGAGCCGAGGGATTTTCGATGCCCGTATCGGTCTCGGGAGTGGAACCGGGGGCGGGAGAGTCACCGGGATCGGTGGGCGCGGCGTCGGATTCGACGTTCGGCGCGGGCGTTTCGTTATCGGGCGCGAGCTGGGATTCGACCTCGCCGGGTTCGGCGATGAATCCGGGCGCTCCGGTGAAGGGTCTTTGGGGAGAAGCCGCGGGGTTACCTAGTCGAGGTAGTGGAATCTCGCTGGGTAGCTCCACCCCCGGCGGTAGGGGTAGACCTGCGGGGATCTGAATCGACGCCGGTATCGGCAGCATCCGTAGATCGGATAGTCGTAGGTCCGGTAGTGGCAGACCGGTGATGTCACGCAGCGGCAGCACCACGTCCGGCGCGGCGCTCCACGCCGTCTCCGCCAGCTTCGCTGGAATTGCCGCGTAGTTGCTTTGATTGATATCTCGGTACTTGGGCGTGTCGCTCATGGCGAGGACACTCACCGGCGCTGTAACCGCCAGTAGGGCGACAACCGGGAGGACGTATGAGCGTTTCGGTTTGCGGTACGGCACGTGCATCTCCCATTCCAGGTAGAACCGTCGATCGTCACCCGAAGACGGGGGTTGATTCCTGACGAATCAACGATCACACTAGTCCCAACTGCAACATCTGTCACAATCCCTAAATCTGTAGTTGAGGATTACCAAGCGATAGCTCGAATGTAACCTCGGAATCCGACAGAACGGGTATGACATGCCGAACGGATACCTGCTACGACGGCGCAGAAGGCGACAAACGATCGGACTCTGCGTGGTCACCGCGGCCTTGACCGGCGGCACCGCCGCCGTGCTCTGGGCCTGGCCCGAAGGGCGCGCCGGCGACGATATCCACGCGCAGGCCGTCGCCGGGCCCTACGGTCACGGCCGCGGCCTCAGCCAGCACGGCGCACTGAACCAGGCCAAGGATGGCTGGACGGCCGAATCCATTCTCGCCCACTACTATCCGGGTGCCGAGCTGGGCGCCATCGGGCAGACGAATGTCCTGGTGCGCCTGATGGCTCAGGACGACAGCACCCTCGACGTGTACTCCGACGCCGGACTCTTCGTGGCGGGCCGCCGCGTCATTCCGGGCCAGGCCGCCCACCTCACCGCCACCCCGAACGGGGCCGATGTGGTCATCACCAGTGACTGCGACGGCGAAGTGCTGTGGGAGGGCAGTACCGACGATCCCTGGGTCTACCCCGTGGAATTCGGACCGGACCGACCCGCCGTGGAACACCTCGCGCTCTGTGGCGGCAGCGCCTACCGCGGCGCGCTCGGCGTGGCGCTCGATGGCGAATCCGCCCGCACCGTCAACGATGTCGACGTCGACGACTATCTGCGCGGCGTCGTCCCGGCCGAAATGCAGGCCAACTGGGCCGATCAGGGTGGCGCGGAAGCCCTGCGCGCCCAGGCCATTGCCGCCCGCTCCTACGCCCTGTCCGAAACGCGCTACGCCTATGCCCAGACCTGCGATACCACCGACTGCCAGGCTTATCCCGGCACCGACCGAGAGGACGACCGCGCCACGGCGGCGGTATTCGCCTCCAGCGGTCAGGTCCTACTGCGCGATGGTCACATCCTGCGCAGCGAATACTCCGCCGCCCCCGACGGCGGTTCCGCCATCGATATCCAAACCCTCGCGGTCGGGCCCACCCCCGCCGAATTGGCCCCGGGCCCAATGCCTTCCGAAGTTCCCTCGGAACTTCCGACCGAGGAAGCACCGACCTGGGAAGGTGATGCCGCGACCGACCTGCCCGCGGTGCTCCTCGACCTGATCGAACTGGTCGCTCCCGAGCCAGGAGCCACTGCCCCGCAGCCCCCGGCCCCCACCCCGGCCCGCGCTCCCAACCCCGGCACCACCCTGGCCCCCACCACCGCGTCCACCCCGACTCCACCGGCGGTGCGGTATCCCCAGCCGACAACGTCCACGCCGAACATTCCGGTGCGGAGCGCGCAGGTCGCCGATGTGCCCGGCGCTACCGTGACCGCGGAATCCGTCCCACTGACCGGCGAATCCGAGTAGTACACAGCCGATTACGCGAACACCCGCGCGTGGGCGTTCCGCCGACCGGCGCTCTCAGCTGAGTGCGGTGTCGCCGAGCGATTCGGCCAGCCCGCGCAGGAGTTTCACGAGCTGTTCGCGATCGTCGCCGCTCAGCGTGCTCAGCAGCCGTTCCTCATTGGCCACGTGCAGCGGCAGTAGTTCGTTGACCAGGGTGCGGCCCTTATCGGTGAGTTGAACGCGGATCGACCGGCGGTCGGTCGCGTCGGGTACTCGCACGACCAGATCCTTGGCCGCCAGCCGATCGATGCGGTTGGTGATCGCGCCCGAGGTCCGCATGGAGGCCTTGTTGAGCGCGCCCGCGGTGAGGCCCGTATCCCCGCCGGACCGGACCAGCGTGGCCAAGACGTCGAACTCCCAGAACTCCAGCCCGTGGGCGTTGAAGAACTCGGTGAGTTCCAGGTCCAGGAATCGGGCCAGACGAGTGATGCGCCCGACCACCTCCATGGGGGAAACGTCCACGTCAGGACGCTGCTGCCGCCAGGCGGCCGTGATCAGGTCGATTGCGTCGGCCATCACCACTCCTCTCGAGGGAAATAATCTCAACGTGAAGATACTTGACGCCGAGGTACTTCCGATGCTTTTATTTCAATGTTGAGATTATCAATGAGGAGCGAATAATGACCACCGCACGCGCCGGGGCAGCCTCGTACACCGGCACTCTCGCCCTGACTGCTCTCGCGCCGCTGGTGTGGGGGTCCACCTACGCGATCACCACCGAATTCCTGCCGCCGGACCGGCCGCTCTTCACCGCCCTCATGCGGGCGCTACCCGCCGGACTGCTGCTGCTGGCCATTACCCGGGTGCTGCCGCGCGGCGAATGGCTCTGGCGGGCAGGTGTTCTCGGCGCACTGAATATCGGCGCGTTCTTCCCGCTGCTATTCCTCGCCGCCTACCGGCTGCCCGGTGGCGTGGCGGCCGTACTCGGTGCGGCTCAACCGCTGTTCGCCCTCGGCCTCGCGGTTCTGCTGCTCGGCGAAAGGCCCACCACCCGCAAGGTATCGGCGGGTGTCATCGGACTCTTCGGTGTCTCCCTGGTAGTACTGCGCGCTACCGCCGCCCTCGATACCGTCGGCGTCATCGCCGGACTCCTCGGTGCGGTATCCATGGGCGCCGGTGTCGTGCTCACCAAGCGCTGGGGGCGACCCGAAGGCGTTGGACCCCTTGCCATGACAGGTTGGCAGCTGGCCGCGGGTGGTTTGATGCTGCTGCCGCTGGCGCTGCTGGTCGAAGGCGCACCGCCCGCATTGGACGCCGAGGCCATCGGTGGCTACCTGTACCTCGGTCTGCTCGGTACCGCGGCCGCGTACGCCCTCTGGTTCCGTGGTCTCAGCCGGGTGCCCGCCAGCTCGGCCGCCCTGCTCGGCCTGCTCAGCCCGCTGTCGGCCGCCATTATCGGCTGGGTCGCACTCGGTCAGGCACTCAGCCCGATTCAGGTGCTCGGCATTGCCATCGCCCTCGGCGCCACCCTGTTCGGACAACTCGGTGGAGCACCCAAGCCCGTTGCCCCACAGCTGATCCCACCGGCCGCTACACCTGCTCGCGCTCTCTGAGCTCGGTCAGAAGTCCTGAGCGGAACCCCTCGTCATTCAAGCGTGCCGGGATGACGGGGCGGATCGGTCCCGAAACATGCGGCACCTCCGGCCATCCGCTCAGGCAGCTACCCCTCCCCGGACTGACGGGAACGTACCCACAGGAAGGTTCAAAACCAATGCACATCACCGTTTTCGGAGCCACCGGCGGCGTAGGAAGCCGAGTTGTCGACGAGGTACTACGACGCGGACATGCGGTGCGTGCCGTCGCCCGCAATCCCGAACGGCTGCGCGAACTGCCGGATGCGGTCGAGGTGCGCGGCGGTGACGCCACCGACGCCGCCCAGATCGCGGATATCGTCGCCGGAAGCGATCTTGTCATCAGTGCGACCCGGCCGGTTGTCGGCGCGGAGCACCAGCTCGCCGAGGTCGCCGCCGCTCTCCTGGTAGGTCTGGCGCACAGCGGGATTCGCCTGCTCGTGGTCGGCGGGGCGGGCAGCCTCATTGTGCCGGGCACCGGGAAAATACTGACCGAGCAGCCGGACTTCCCCGCCGAACTGCTGCCCATCGCCGACGCGTGCAATCGACAGTTCGAGGTGTTCCGCGCAGCTCAGGACGGTCCGGTCAACTGGACCTACGTCAGTCCGCCCGCCCTGCTGGAACCCGGTGTGCGGACCGGTGATTACCGCCTCGGCACCGATGAACTCCTCGCCGACGCCGACGGCAATTCCGCCATCTCCATGGAGGATCTCGCGGTGGCCCTGGTGGATGAGGCCGAAAGGCCGAAGCACCACCGCACCCGGTTCACCGCCGGGTACTGATAGCGCTTCGGCCGCTGCCCCGGAATGACGAAGGCGGCCGGGACCCGCGACCTCGATCCCAGCAGGATCAGAAGGTCCGGAACCCGGCTCCGACGCCATTGGTCCGGTCGATATCGGCCAATACCAGATCCATGGTGGTGGAGATCTCCGGTTGATGGAAGAAGTCACCGGCACCCTTGCAGGGCGCGAGATCGATGGTGACCGGTCCGGCTTCGAAATCCGCACCGGCGACGACCATTCCGACCACCCGATCGCCCAGCAGCACCGGCGCACCGGAGTCGCCGTGATCGGCACAGACCTGGCTGCGGAAGTACTCCGGATTGGCCTCCCAGACCGGACCGCAGGTGAATCCGGTGGTGCGGCCGTTCTTGCAGACGTTATCGCCGAGTTTGGGCGCCGGTGCGACACCATTGATGACCGATTGCGCCACCTGCCTGGTCGGCGAGACGCGCTCCGGATCCAGGAGCACCACCGCCCAGTCATTGCCCTCGCTCTTCTCGGCGATCACACCCACGGTGCCGGTGCGCACCGAATACTCCCCGGCAATGCGGGCACCGATCTCGCCGCAGTGACCGGCGGTGATACCGACGAGGCGGTTCTCCCGGTCGTATCCGATTGCGGTGAGGGTGCATTCGCCGATGGAGTTCGGATCATCGAGTTGCTCGACATAGATCCCGGAACCGCCGCCCAGTACCGCCGCGGCGGATGCGGTACCGGCGGTGATACCGGAAGTGAGAACCGTGGCGCTCAACGCCCCCACGGCAACGACCACCCGAAAAATCCTCCGGGCATGGCCGATCGCGAACATTTTTTCCTTTCCCCCCAAAAACACATGTGGAGCATTTGGAGCTGTGTGAGCTGGAGCATACTCGAGTGGGTTGACCTTGCCGTTGCGTCAACTTGCATGCTGGATTCCGTCGAAGCGACGAGGAAGGAAGGAACGTGCGAGCGACAACCGAATGGTCCATCCAGGATCTGGCCAAGGCGGCCGGTACCACCAGCCGCACGCTGCGGCATTACGGCCAGATCGGCCTGCTGCCGCCCAGCCGGGTCGGTGCCAATGGCTATCGCTATTACGACCAGAACTCCCTCGTCCGGCTGCAACGCATCCTGCTGCTGCGCGAACTCGGTCTCGGCCTGCCGGTCATCGCCGAAGTCCTCGCGGGAGAACAGGATTCGAAGGCCGCCCTGCGTACCCATCTGGAACTGCTGCGACAGGAACAGGTCCGGCTGGTGCGTCAGATCGCTTCGGTGCAAACAACATTGCGCAAGACGGAAGCAGGTGAGCCACTCATGGCAAACGAAGTATTCGATGGATTCGACCACACGCAGTACCGGGACGAGGTTATCGAGAAGTGGGGTAGGGACGCCTACGAGCAGGGAGACCGCTGGTGGAAATCCATGAGCGAGGCGGATAAACAGGCCTTCTTCCAGACCCACCTCGATATCGCCGCCGACTACGGTCGGGCCCATGCGGCCGGAATCCCGGTCGACAGCGACGAAGTGCAGGCCATCGTCGCGCGGCACTA
Organism: Nocardia uniformis NBRC 13702; assembly: GCF_001613345.1. Taxonomy (GTDB): domain Bacteria; phylum Actinomycetota; class Actinomycetes; order Mycobacteriales; family Mycobacteriaceae; genus Nocardia; species Nocardia uniformis. Next base: position 87,851 of record NZ_BDCE01000007.1, read on the forward strand.
CGACTGGGTCAACCAGGGTTCGCAGCGGCGGGTGTCCAAGGAACACTTCACCGGCCTCGGCGAAATGTATGTCGCCGACCCGCGATTCGCCGCCAACTACGACGTGCACGGTGCGGGCATGACCGCGTACGTCCGCGATGCCATGAAGGCGTTCGCCGACGCGCGGCTGTAGTGATCGAATTGCGGGCTACCGCAGCAATATCGCGACAAACGGCCCCACCGGCACTGCCGGTGGGGCCGTTTCATTACCGGTAAACTGTATATCGCCACCATGGCATCCCAGGGGAGGGGAACTCGCTCTATGTATCCGTCCAGTCCGTATTCCTATGGGTCACCGGCATTCCCGACCCCGGCACTGATAAATACCCGCCCGCCCAAGGCGAACCCCTGCACCGCCGTCACCGCGGGCGCGCTGGCGGTACTGGGCTGTTTCGGCCACGGCTTCCTGGCGATTTTCGCCGGGTCCGTCATTCTGGCCGGAGGTGCGCAGGACGACGGCACCGATCCCGATGGGAGTGCGGTCGTCGCGGCCTTGGTGATCGCGCCGCTATCGCTCTGTATCGCCGTCGGGCTGATTGTGGGAGCGGTGCTCCTGTTCAGCCGGGTGGCGGCCGGGCGCTACGCCATAATCGCCGTATCGGTGCTGGCCCTGCTGCCCTGGCTGGCGGTCCTGGTGCTCGGCAATCCGGTCATCGGCGGATTCGGCCTGCTCTTCCCGCTGGCGACCCTGGGGACAGCGGCATGGCGCACTACCGGTCGGTGGATTCGAGAAGAACGCGTGCCATACACCGTTTGATCTGAGACGGCCCCCAGCGCGGGAGTGCACCCTTCCGATACTCTGGGCTCCCGTGACCGTCGCATCCCCCTTCGACCTCATCATTGTCGGCTCCGGCTTCTTCGGGCTGACCATCGCAGAACGCTCCGCCAACCTGCTGGGTAAGCGGGTTCTGGTGGTCGATCGCCGATACCACCTCGGCGGCAACGCGTACTCGGAGGCGGACCCCGAAACCGGTATCGAAATCCACAAGTACGGTGCCCACCTGTTCCACACATCGAATAAACGTGTGTGGGATTACGTGAACCAGTTCACCGAGTTCACCAACTACCAGCATCGCGTCTTCGGCCTGCACAAGGGCCAGGCGTACAGCCTTCCCATGGGGCTGGGCATGATCTCGCAATTCTTCGGTCGCTACTTCACACCCGACGAGGCGCGCAAGCTCATTGCCGAACAGTCCGCCGAAATCGACACCAAGGACGCGAGCAACCTCGAGGAAAAGGCCATCTCACTGATCGGCCGTCCGCTCTACGAGGCCTTCATCCGTGATTACACCGCCAAGCAGTGGCAGACCGACCCCAAGGAATTGCCCGCGGGCAATATCACCCGGCTGCCGGTGCGCTACAACTTCGACAACCGGTACTTCAATGACGCCTACGAGGGTCTGCCGAAGCACGGCTACACCGCGTGGTTGGCGAAAATGGCCGAATCCGAGCTCATCGAGGTGCGCCTCGATACCGATTGGTTCGACGTGCGCGACGAGATTCGCGCCGCGAACCCGGATGCGCCCGTGGTCTACACCGGCCCGCTGGATCGCTACTTCGACTATGCCGAGGGCGAACTCGGCTGGCGCACCATCGATTTCGAGACCGAACATCTGGAAACCGGTGACTACCAGGGCACCTCGGTGATGAACTACAACGATGCGGATGTGCCCTTCACCCGCATTATCGAGCCGCGTCACTTCCACCCGGAGCGCGACTACCCGACCGATATGACGGTCATCATGCGCGAGTACTCGCGCTTCGCCGAAACCGGCGACGAACCGTACTACCCGATCAATACCCCGGACGACCGCGCCAAGCTCCTCGCCTACCGCGACCGCGCCAAGAAGGAAACCGCCGATGCCAAGGTGCTTTTCGGTGGCCGTCTGGGCACCTACCAGTACCTCGATATGCATATGGCCATCGGTAGCGCGCTGAATATGTTCGACAATGTGCTGCGCCCGCACCTGGAATCCGGAGCCCCCTTGGTGGACACCGCCGAATGACCGCCCAAGTGATGTTGGAAGAGATGACCACCGACACCCGTGCGAAGTCGCTGCTACAGCGCATCATCCTGCCTCGGCCGGGTGAACCCCTCGATGTGCGCAAGCTGTACCTCGAGGAGTCCGACACCAATGCCCGTCGGGCCCATGCCCCGTCGCGCACCTCACTGTCCATCGGTGCGGAATCGGAAGTGTCGTTCTGCACCTACTTCAATGCCGTCCCCGCCAGCTACTGGCGGCGCTGGTCGGTACTGAAGTCGGTGGTGCTGCGGCTGGATCTGTCCGGCCACGGCCGGGTGGACGTCTACCGTTCCAAGGCGGACGGTTCCCGAATTCACGTGCAGGGCAACGAGTTCAGCACACCGGCTACCACCAGCCACGCCTCGGGATCGGCACACGAGACCGCCGTCGAGTTCGAGGTGGAGTTGGCGCCGTTCGAGGACGGCGGCTGGATCTGGTTCGACATCACCACCGATACCGCGGTCGAGCTGCGCAGCGGCGGTTGGTACGCGCCCATGGAGGCGCCGGGGGAGGGCAGCATCGCCATTGGCATGCCCACCTTCAACCGGCCCACCGATGCGGTGAAAACCATTGCGGCCCTTGGTGCCGATCCGCTGGTGCTGGAGAAGATCAGGGCCGTGATCATTCCGGATCAGGGCACCCGCAAGGTGGTGGACGAGCCCGGTTTCGCCGAGGCCGCCGCCGCACTCGGTGATCGCCTGGCCTTCCACAATCAGCCCAATCTGGGTGGCTCCGGCGGCTACAGCCGGGTCATGTATGAGGCGCTCAAGACCACCGACGCCGAGTACATCGTCTATATGGATGACGATATCGAGATCGAGCCCGACTGCATTCTGCGCGCGCTCGCCTTCTCCCGCTTCGCCAAATCGCCCATCCTGACCGGCGGCCAGATGCTCAACCTGCAGGAGCGTTCGCACCTGCACACCATGGGCGAGGTCGTGGACCGCTCCATCTTCATGTGGACCGCGGCGCCGAATGTCGAGTACGACCACGACTTCTCGAAGTATCCGCTGCGCGATCGCGACAATTCCAAACTGCTGCACCGGCGGATCGACGTCGATTTCAACGGCTGGTGGACCTGCGTCATTCCGCGTCGGGTCGCCGAGGAGCTCGGGCAGCCGCTGCCACTGTTCCTCAAGTGGGACGATGCCGAATACGGTTTGCGCGCAAGGGAAGCCGGATATCCGACCGTCACCCTGCCGGGTGCGGCGGTATGGCATATGGCGTGGAGCGATAAGGACGACGCCATCGATTGGCAGGCGTACTTCCACCTGCGCAATCGCCTGGTCGTCGCCTCGCTGCATCTGCCAAACGACGGTCGGCCCATGGTCGTCAATACCGTCAAGGCGACGCTGAAACACCTGCTGTGCCTGGAATATTCGACGGTGGCCATTCAGAACGAGGCCATTCGCGACTACCTGGCCGGGCCGGAGAAGCTGTTCGAGCTGCTGCCGAGCGCACTGGGCAAGGTGCACGCCATGCGCAAGCAGTACCCGGACGCGGTTGTCGTGCCGTCCTCGACCGAGCTGCCGATGGCCAGCCGATCCGATGTGGGCGCGGTCGGCGAACCGTCGAACCCACTCGCCAAGATCGTCCGGCTGGGCAAGGGCGTACTGCACAATTTCCGCAGGGCGGATACCCGGCACCACGAAACCCCGCAGCTGAATGTGCCGACGCTGGACGCACGCTGGTTCCTGCTGTCGCAGGTGGACGGCGTCACCGTCACCACCGCCGACGGTCGCGGCGTGGTCTACCGCAAGCGCGATCCGCGTCAGGCCATGGCCCTGTTCAGGGAGGCCATGCGGCTGCGCAAGGAACTGGCCGAGCGGTTCCCGCAGGTGCGCGAGGAATACCGCCGGGCGCACCCGTGGCTGACCAGCACCTCGGCCTGGGAGAACGTCTTCGGCATCGATTCCGGTTCGGACGCCAATAACTCAGCAGGAGATCGCAAGTGACTGCCGCCCCCGACGCCTTCGGTACCGACCGTGAGCTGCCCATCTCCGCTGTGGATTCCGGCCAGAAGCACGACGGAATGACGGGGGCGGGGGAGTCCGCCGAAATGCCGGGTGCCGACGAGCTTGCTGGAATTTCGGGTGCCGGGTACGACGAGGTGGATAGCTGCTGCGGTGGCGGGTGCTGCGGTGCGGATGTGCCGCCCGTCGAGGTCCGGATGCTCAATGCGGTGCAGGGCACCATCGGACAGCACCCGACCGTCATCAAGGCCGCGCGCGGTATGTCGCACTTCGGTGAGCACGCACTCGGCTGGATGGCCATCGGTGCGGCCGGTGCGCTCGTCGACAAGAAGCGGCGCCGCCAATGGGCGGGTGTCGCCGTCGGCGCGTTCGGCGCACACGCCGCATCGGTCGTCATCAAGCGTGTCGTGCGTCGCCCCCGCCCGAACGATCCGTCCGTGCAGGTCAACGTGTCGACACCGAGCAAGCTCAGCTTCCCGTCCTCACACGCGACCTCCACGACGGCGGCGGCGGTGTTGCTCGGCAGGCTCACCGGGCTACCCTTGCCAGCGGTGCTCGTCCCGCCGATGCTGTTGTCCCGTGTCGTACTCGGGGTGCATTACCCCTCCGACGTGCTCGCCGGCTCCGCGCTGGGCGCCGCATCAGCCGCCGCAGTGCTTGCCGCCGAAAAGAGATTCGCCAAGTGACGACACAGGAAAGAGCCAGCGTTGATATGAGCGAAGAGCCGACCAGCACCGACCTAGCCGAGGCGGTAATCAAGGGTCCGCCGAAGACCCTCGCAGGTGGCCTCGTCAAGGCCGCGCGCCCGCGTCAGTGGGTCAAGAATGTGCTGGTCCTCGCCGCACCGCTGGCCGCGGGCAAGACCGCCGCCGGTGACCTCGTCGTCGGTGACTGGACGGTCATCTGGCATGTCGGCATCGCCTTCGCGGTGTTCTGCCTCGCCGCCTCGGGTATCTACCTGATCAATGACGCCCTCGATGTGGAAGCCGACCGCGCGCATCCGACCAAGCGCTACCGGCCGATCGCCGCCGGTGTGGTGCCGGTGAATCTGGCCTACGCGCTGTCGCTGGTGCTGCTCACCGGCTCGATCCTGCTGTCGTTCGTCGCCAACTGGCATCTGGCCGTGGTGATGGGTGTCTACATCGGCATTCAGCTCGCCTACTGCTTCGGCCTCAAGCATCAGGCCGTCCTCGATATCTGCATTGTGTCCTCCGGCTTCCTGCTGCGCGCGGTGGCCGGTGGTGCGGCGGCGGATATCAAACTGTCGCAATGGTTCCTGCTCATCATGGCGTTCGGTTCGCTGTTCATGGCGGCCGGCAAACGCTATGCCGAGTTGAAGATCGCGCTCGACACCGGTGCCAAGATCCGCAAGTCACTGCAGTACTACACGCCGACCTACCTGCGTTTCGTCTGGACCGTCTCCGCTACCGCGGTGGTCGTGTTCTACGGTCTGTGGGCTTTCGAACAGGGTCGGGAGAAGGACACGGATCTGTTCGCCATCTCGATGATCCCCTTCACCGTGGCGATTCTGCGCTACGCGGTGGATGTCGACGGCGGTGAAGCCGGTGAGCCCGAAGAGATCGCCCTGGGGGACCGGATCCTCCAGTTCCTCGCAATCGCCTGGATCGGAGCGGTAGGTGTCGCTGTCTATCTCACCTGATGTGGTAGCGGGACGAGAAAGCGAAGAAGGCCCGAACCCGACCGAGCAATTGCCGGTCGGGCGGTCTTTGCGGCGTACCGGTGACTCGGTGCGCTTTACGCGACTATCTCGCGCCACATTCGTCGGTGGGATCGTGCTGGCCGCGACGCTGTTCGCGGTCGGCGGCTGGCAGCGGCGCTGGATCGCCGACGACGGCCTCATCGTGCTGCGCACGGTGCGCAACCTGCTCGCGGGCAATGGTCCCGTATTCAATGCGGGTGAGCGCGTCGAAGCGAATACCAGCACGGTCTGGACCTACCTCGTCTGGTTCTTCAGCTGGCTCACCCAGGCGCGACTCGAGTACGTGGTGCTCGCCATCGCGCTGGTGCTGTCGGTGGCGGCCATCGTCTTCGCCATGCTCGGCGCGGCACGACTGTGGGGCGGAACGGGTTCCGCGCTGCTGCTGCCCGCCGGCGCGCTCGTCTACATCGCGGTGCCCCCGGCCCGCGACTACGCCACCTCCGGACTGGAGTCCGGCCTCGTCATCTTCTGGCTGGCGCTGCTGTGGTGGTGGATGATTCGCTGGAGCCAGGCCGAAAAGGTACGCCTGGCAAGCTTTTTCGGACTGGTCTTCACCGCCGGATTGGCGCCGCTGATTCGACCCGAGCTGACCCTGGTCGGTGCGCTGGCACTGCTCATGATCTTCTGCGCGCCGCTGCCACAGACCCGGCTGCGCCCGATCGTCCTGCGCGGCATCATTATCGCCGCGGCCGGAATCGTGCCGGTGGGGTACCAGATCTGGCGGATGGGCTACTACGGACTGCCCTATCCGAATACCGCGGTCGCCAAGGACGCGGGCGGGGCCAAATGGGGACAGGGCCTCCTGTACCTCTGGGATCTGCTGGGGCCGTACTGGTTGCTGGTGCCGCTGGTGCTGCTGACCGTTCTCGGCTCGGCCGCATGGCGCACCTCCCTGTCAGCGTCCTCGTCGTCAGTGTCCTCCTCGTCATCCCGGCATGCTTCTGGCCGGGATCCACAGACCGAGGAACCGCAACCAGCATCGGTGGATTCCGGCCAAAAGCACGCCGGAACGACGGGTGCGGTGACGGGAGTGCGCGGGCGGATTGATGGTTTCCGTACGTGGCTGCGTACCCCCGCCGCCGTGGTGGCGCTCATGGTGGGTAGCGGTCTGCTGCTCGTCATCTACGAGATCCGGGTCGGCGGCGACTTCATGCACGGCCGCATGCTGCTGCCGCAGCTGTTCAGCCTGCTGCTGCCGGTCATGGTGGTCCCGATTCGCCTTCCTCGGCGGAATCCGGACGGCGAGACCGCTTTCCAGCGCGTCGACTGGGCCTTCGTGCTCATGGTCGCCGCCTGGATCGGCACCGTCGGCTGGGCGCTGTACGCCTGCAACACCACCGCCATCAAGACCGGCACCAAGATCAGCTCGTCGGGCATCGTGGACGAGCGGGTGTACTACGTCCTCAATACCGGGCACGACCATCCCATTCGCGCCGAGGATTACCTCGACTACGCGCGTATGCGGGCCATGGTCGATGACATTGCCAGCACCCCCGACGGCGGACTGCTGCTCAACTCGCCGTCCTTCCGGTTCTGGTACATCGCGCCGCCGCCGCAGCCCATCCCCGAGGGCGGGTACGGGCATACCGTGTACTTCCTCAATCTCGGTATGACCAGCATGAATGTGCCGCTCGACGTGCGGGTCATCGACCCGATGGGACTGGCCTACCCGCTGGCCGCGCATACCGACCGGCTCACTGACGGACGGATCGGCCACGACAAGAGCCTCTATCCCGACTGGGTGATCGTGGATACCGGCATGGTCGACCAGAAGCCGTGGCTGCCCTGGTACATGGATGAGAAGTGGGTGACCCAGGCCCGGACCGCGCTGTCCTGCCCGGATACCCAGGCGCTGCTCATCTCCTCCCGCGACCCGCTCACCTTCGAGCGCTTCCGGCACAACCTCAAAAATGCCCTGAGGTTCGCCTCGTACCGCATCGACCGGGTACCGAAGTACGAAATCCAGCGCTGCGGACTGGTGGACCCCACCACCCCACCGCCCGCCCCGCGCTGAGCCATCGCATAGCGCCAACCCGCACCCCCTCCGGAAACTCGGAGGGGGTGCGGCCGTCCCCGAAACTCCTGAGCGTTCCCAGAGTTCTCTGCCGCTGCTCGCCGTCTTCGTCGCTCCGCCGCCGCCCCAGGCCGCCCCACGCCGTCTCCGCACCGTTTCCGCCGCCCCTCGCCTCTGCCGTCCGCGTCGTCGCGCGTCAATCGGCGTCGCCGCTCCTCGTCATTCCGGCAGGCCTCCGTTCCCGTCATTCCGGCGTGCTCTTGGCCGGAATCCACCCCCTCGGACCCCACTCATAGCTCAGCGGCATAACGAGTCCCGCCTCCGCATCGGCAGGTGCGAGTGACCTCACCCGTCCCGAACCCTGTGATTCGCGTCATGACGGCACGAGTTCCCACCCGCAACGCCGTCTCGTTAGCGAGGGACAGGGTTTCCTTAGCCGACCGCCCGCGTGTCGATGCAGGTGACACGCCACCTTTCGGGCAAACCGTGCTTCTGCTCACTTTCATCTCGGTTTGGTAACGCCTGGGCCCGGTACTCGCGATAGGCTCCTCGAGATGTATGCCCGCCGTGGCCGCATGCCCCTATGCGCTGCGCGGTGACTGCAAGACCACGATGCCGCCGGTTCTTTCGGCAGGGAAGTTCCGGCGCGCACAGACGAAAGGCCGGACAAAGCTATGCGAGGCGTGGATAGACGTCAGAGATCCCGCGGCTGGTTCAAGAAATCGGTGCTGGGTGTCGCTCTGGCGATGTTGCTGCCGCTCGGGGTGTCGGTGGCAGGCGCTGGAACCGCCAATGCCGCGCTCAACCCGGATGGTTTCGACTTCTGGGTCGACTCCAGCATGGGGCCGATCAAGTCGCGCGTCTTCCGCGCGGCCGACGGCAATACCAACCGGGTCGTGTACGCCCTCGACGGTATGCGGGCCCGCGAGGACCTGAGCGGCTGGGAAATCGACACCGAGGTGTCGCGCGCGCTGACCGCCGCGAATATCAATGTGGTCATGCCGGTCGGCGGCCAATCGAGCTTCTACGCCGACTGGAACGCACCCAGCACCATCTTCGGCCTCCCCGCCGGTTCGTCCTCGGGCTCCGCCTCGGGTTCCTCCTCGGGCTCGGGTGCACTGCAGCTGGCCAACGGTGGCCCCGGCAAGAGCTACACCTACAAGTGGGAAACCTTCCTCACCCAGGACCTGCGCAACGCGCTGCGGGACCGGCTGGGCTTCAGCCCGGTCCGCAATGGCGTGTTCGGTCTGTCCATGGGCGGATCGGGCGCACTGACGCTGGCCGCCTACCACCCGGACCAGTTCAGCTTCGCCGGTTCCTTCTCGGGCTACCTGAATATCTCCGCGCCCGGCATGCGTGAGGCCATTCGCGTGGCCATGGTCGACGCCGGTGGCTACAACGTGGACGCCATGGCGCCGCCGTGGGGCCCGCAGTGGCTGCGCATGGACCCCTTCGTCTTCGCGCCGCGTCTGAAGGCCAATAACACCCGCCTGTGGATCTCCGCGGGCAGCGGCCTGCCGAACGGTGACCCGGTCGCCTTCTCGACGCTGAACGGTATGGGCCTGGAGGCCCTGGCCCTGGCCAATACCCGTGCCTTCCAGGTGCGCATGGCCACCCTGGGTGCCAATAACGTCAGCTACGATTTCCCGGCGTTCGGTATCCACAACTGGCGTAACTGGGAGGGCGAGGTCAATCGCATGATCCCGGACCTCTCCGCCAACATCGGCTGATAGCCAGTAATTTGCTGATAGCGAATCCGAATAGGGTGAGCTAGAAGGAGATTCGAACGGCCCCGCACGCGCCAGCACAGCGCCGCGGGGCCGTTTCGCGTTTGATCACTATCCGGACTCGCCATGCCCGAGACCGCCACAAGATCGGTCGGACGTCCGATACTCGTTTGGTACCGAAGACCAATAGGTAGCCACTGCTCTATCGAGCAGGTTGGACCAATAGCTCGAAGAACTGCTCGGAACACCAACTCGGCGCATCTGCTCCGGGTGACTGCTCAGACGGAGGACGAGATCGAATGCGCGGTACCAGCTTGATGCGATCGGCGTTGGGGTTAGCCGCGGCGCTACTCCTACCACTCGGGCTTGCCGCGCCGATGGCTCCACCGGCCGCCGCCGCCTTCGATCCCGCCGCCTTCGACTTCTGGGTCGACTCCCCGGTGATGGGGCCGATCAAGACTCGCATCCTGCGCGCCGCCGACGGCAATACCAATCGGGTCGTCTACGCCCTCGACGGCATGCGTGCGACGGAGATCATCAGCGGCTGGGAGAACGACACCAACGTCCCCCAGGTGCTGGCCGCCAATAACATCAATGTGGTCATGCCGGTCGGTGGCCAGTCCAGCTTCTACGCCGATTGGAACGCGCCCAGCAACTTCTTCGGTGTGCCACCGGGCAGTGCGGGCTCATCCTCCGGATCGGGTGCGACCGAGGCGTTCCTGTCCGGACCGGGTAAGAGCTACCGGTACGACTGGGAGTCCTTCCTGACCAATCAGCTGCGCTGGGCGCTGCGAGATCGATTGGGCTTCAACCCGTATCGCAATGGCGCCTTCGGACTCTCCATGGGCGGCAGCGCGGCGCTGACCCTGGCCGCGTACCACCCGGACCAGTTCAGCTTCGCCGGTTCGTTCTCCGGTTACCTGAATATCTCCGCGCCGGGTATGCGTGAGGCCATTCGCCTGGCCATGGTCGACGCGGGTGGCTACAACGTCGACGCGATGGCGCCGCCCTGGGGACCGCAGTGGTTGCGGATGGATCCGTTCGTCTTCGCACCCTCGCTGATCGCCAACAACACCCGGCTCTGGATCGCGGCCGGTAGCGGTCTGCCCATGCAGCAGGACCTGGAGATACCGTTCGGCGCGGCCGCGGACCGACTGGTGCGCGGTGGGCCGCTGGAAGCTCTCGCGCTGGCCAATACCCGGGCATTCCAGGTGCGCATGATGTCGCTGGGCGCGCAGAACGTGGTGTATTCGTTCCCGAATGCCGGTCTGCACGCCTGGACCAACTGGCAGGAAGAGGCGTATCGCATGATCCCGGATATGTCGGCCAATATCGGATAGGTAGCCGCTAAATCCGTCAACGCCCCTGGACGCGAATCACGATTCCGCATCCAGGGGCGTTGCGCCGTTCGCGCACCAGCCATATGCGTCTATAGACATGTAAGAGCGGCAAGACAGTTGTGCATTTCGGGTGCGGTCAACGATGATCGGCGGAAGGCGAAGTCGATGCGGTCCAAGCGTTCTTCGATACGAGCCCTGGCTGCGGCCGCGGTATCCGCGCTGGCTATCTCGCTGGCGGGGGCGGTGGGCGGAATGGGCGCGCCGGCGTCTGCCTCCTTCGATCCGGGTGGCTTCGACTTCTGGGTGGACTCGAGTATGGGTCCGATCAAATCCCGGGTCTTCCGCGCCGCGGACGGCAATACCCAGCGCGTGGTGTACGCACTCGACGGCCTGCGGGCGCGAAACGACCTGTCCGGCTGGGAAATCGATACCGATGTCTCCCGGGTGCTGACGGCCTGGAATATCAATGTGGTGATGCCGGTCGGCGGGCAGTCCAGCTTCTATTCGGACTGGGTGGCGCCGAGCAATACCAATGGCCAGGCCGCCCCGTACGCCTGGGAAACCTTCCTGACCCGGGATCTGCGCAATGCGCTGACCGACCGGCTGGGGTTCAATCCGCGCGGCAACGGAGTTTTCGGCCTGTCCATGGGCGGTAGTGCGGCCCTGGTACTCGCGGCCTACCACCCGGATCAATTCCGTTATGCCGCTTCGTATTCCGGCTACCTGAATATCTCGGCACCGGGTATGAAGGAGGGTCTGCGAGCCGCCCTGCTGGATGCGGGCGGATACAACATCGACTCCATGTGGGGCCCGCCCTGGAGTGAGCTGTGGCTCCGCAACGACCCCTTCGTATTCGCTCCGCTACTGCGCGCCAATGGAACTCGGCTGTGGATATCGTGCGGAAACGGCGTGCCCGGCGTGCGTGATCAGGTCCGCGCGCCGATCGACGCCTTCCACATCGGCAATTCCATGGTGCTGGAGAGTGTCGCGCTCGCCAATACCCGCGCTTTTCAGGTGCGGCTCGACAGCCTCGGACCCACCAATGTGCACTTCGAGTACACGCCCGATGGGGTGCACAACTGGCTCTACTGGCAGGACCAGGTGCTGAACATGCTGCCCGACCTGAGCGCGAATATCGGCTAGTCCGTCCGGTGCGCTCGGCTGAGTGAGTGAATCAGTGAACCAAAAACTCTCCCGCTGAACGGCTTCGAACCGCCGGGCCCGGTGTCACGGGAAAGCCGGGCCGGTGGTTACTGTTGAGCCGTAACGTTTTTCCGTTCGCCGCGACATCTCGTGCGAACCACGCTAAGGTCACCGCACGATTACGGTCACCGTATGGGCGGATTTCGGCCACGTGATTGCCTCGGTCTTGCTAAGGCATTCGCCGTCGAATATCGTCCAGCGAGCGCAAGTGTGACCACATCGTGGTAGCGCCGTCGATCGCAACGGATAGTCGGGGTCCGATGTGAACGGGTTGAGCGCTCCGGCCACAACAGCAGAAAGAGAGCAGTATTCATGCGTTTCGGCAGGACCGCCGCAGAGGTGGGAGTCGAGTCGGGACGGCGGGGCGCGTCCCGTGGTTGGGGTAAGCGGATGATGGCCGCCGGTGCTGCTGCGCTGGCTCTGCCCATTGCCGCCGGCATGGTCGCCCCGACCCTCGCTACCGCCGCTCCCACTCATGGACCAGTACTGCGCGCGCCCGCGGGTGGTTTCGAAGAGCTGATGGTGCCCTCCACCATGGGCCCGATCAAGGTGCAGGTGAAGTGGGCAAGCCAGGGCGGCGATGCCGCGCTGTACCTGCTCGACGGCCTGCGCGCCAAGGATGATCGCAATGCGTGGAGCGATCCCGCCGAGGGCGATGGCCCGGGGATCTTCGCCAACGACAACATCACCCTGGTGATGCCGGTCGGCGGTCAGTCCAGCTTCTACGCGGACTGGTACTCACCGTCGAACACCAACGGCCAGAAGTACACCTACAGGTGGGAGACGTTCCTGACCAGGGAACTCCCCGACTTCCTGGCGGGCTACGGCGTTTCGCGTACCAATAACGCCATCGCGGGTCTGTCCATGGGCGGTTCGGCCGCGCTGGCGCTGGCCGCGTACCACCGCGAGCAGTTCAAGCACGCGTCGGCGTTCTCGGGCTACCTGAACATCTCCGCACCGGGTATGCGCGAGGCCATTCGCATCGCCATGCTGGACGCGGGTCGCTTCAATGTGGACTCGATGGCGGCACCGTGGAGCCCGGCGTGGCTGCGCATGGACCCGTTCGTCTTCGCTCCGCAGCTGAAGGGTCTGCCGATGTACATCTCGGCCGCCTCCGGTCTGCCGGGTCCGTACGATCAGCCGAATTCGGCTGTGGGCGTGTTCAATACCGGTAATGCCGTCGTGCTCGAGGCGCTGTCGATGGTGAACACCCGGGCCTTCCAGGCTCGCCTGGGTCAGCTCGGCATCCCGGCGCACTTCGACTTCCCGGGCGCCGGTACCCACTCGTGGCGCTACTGGCACGATCAGCTCATGAATGCCCGCCCGGGCATCTTGGCCGCGCTGAACGCCTGATCTGAATTAGTCCGCGACGCCGGTGGTCTCGACAGAGACCACCGGCGTCGTTGCGTTTCCAGCCGCTGACCGGCACGTCTGGTGATGTACGAGGGCCGTCGCCCGGGTGCCGAATGTGAATAGGCGTCACCGCACGACTCGCCAACTATGTCTCGGTCCCGCGCGCCTTCCTGGGTGATTGCCCGGATCGAGGTACAACACTCGTGTGGCTGGTGTTGTTAGTGGGGCGAAACAGGCGCAGCGTTGGGCCGCCTGCATCACTGCTGCTCTGCTGCCCTTGGCGGCGGGGCCTATCGTCGCGGGCCCGGTAGCCGCCGCCCCCGAAGCGGCGGCGGTGGCGGCTCCCGCGACCGTGCAACGCGCGGTCTGGTTGAGCGACCGGCGCGTGGCGCTGTGGGTGAACTCGCCCGCCATGGGCAGGCCGGTCCAGGTGCAATTGCTGTTGGCGCGGGACTGGAATTCGCGCCCGGACGCCAAATTCCCGGTGCTATTCCTCCTCGACGGCCTACGCGCCACCGATGACGAGAACGGTTGGACCAAGGATGCGAGCGCCGACGAATTCTTCGCCGATAAGAACGTCACCGTGGTGTTGCCGGTGGGCGGTCAGTCCAGCTTCTACGCCGATTGGCTGGAGCCGAACAACGGCCAGAACTACAAGTGGGAAACCTTCCTGACCAAGGAACTCCCACCGCTGCTGGAGGGTCAGTGGCGCGCCACGAACGTGCGTGGCGTGGAGGGGCTTTCCATGGGCGGCACGGCGGCCATGTTCCTGGCCGCGCGCAATCCCGGTTGGGTGCGCCACGCCGCCTCCTACTCCGGCTTCCTGACCCTGACCACGCTCGGTATGCCGCAGGCGGTGAATTTCGCCATGCGGGATGCGGGCGGATTCAGCTCCGAGGCCATGTTCGGTCCGCCGACGAGTGAGCTGTGGGCAGAGCATGATCCGTATCAGCTGGCGGAGAAGTTGAAGGACATCAGCCTGTATGTCTCCAGCGGCAGCGGTACCGCGGGCGCGACCGATCCGCTCTCCGATATCCCGGGTATCACCACCAATTACGCGGGTATGGGCCTGGAGGTGTTGTCGCGGCTGACAACCCAGAACTTCGTCGCCAAACTCAATAAGGTCACCATCCCGGTGCAGGTGAACTACCGGGAGTCCGGCACCCATACCTGGCCGTACTGGGACTTCGAGATGCGGCAATCGTGGCCGCAGGCCGCGGCCGCCATCGGTGTGGACGCGACACCGAGCGGCTGCCGGATCGGCGGCGCGATCGCCGGGGTCGTCCAGGCCAATAACTGGCTCGGGCAGTGTCTGACCGCCGAATACCCCGCGGCCAATGGTGTGGCACAGGACTTTACGGGCGGGCAGGTGTTCTATTCGCAGGCCACCGGCGCTATCCCGACCGGCGGCATGATCGGCGGTACGTATCAGGGAGTTTCCGGTCCGGGGAGTGGGTTGGGTCTGCCGACCAGTGGTGAGCAATTGCTACCGGATGGTCGCGGGCGTTTCCAGACCTTCCAGACCGGGGCCATCTACTGGACCCCGCAGACCGGCGCGCATCCGGTGCGCGGCGCGATTCTGGACGAGTGGGGCAAACAGGGCTACGAGGGTGGTCCGGCGGGCTACCCGACGGGGCTCGAGCAGGCCACTCCGCATAAGGATGGCGTGGTGCAGGGTTTCGAGCACGGCCCCATCTACTTCAGCCCCGCATCCGGTGCGCACCTGGTGCAGGGCCTGATCCTGGGCAAATACTCGCAACTGGGTTACGAGGACAGCCCCTTCGGTTTCCCCACCTCGGACGAGATCGGCATCAAGGACTTCGGCCGGATGACTCGATTCGAGGGCGGCAATATCTATTGGAGCCCACTATCGGGTGCCTGGGGCGTCCGCAATGGCGCGGTCATGGATGCCTGGGGCGCACTGGGTTTCGAGAACGGCCAGCTGGGTTTCCCGACCGGTGACGAGACCCAGATCCCCGGTGGCACCCAGCAGTCCTTCCAGGGCGGCACGGTCATCGTCAAGGATGACAAGGCACAGGTGGTAGCCATAGACGGCCGCCCCGTCGCCCTCCCCGCCCTCCCCGCCGACACCCCTGCGGACCCGCCGAACCCCGAAGCTCCGGCTCCGGCGGCGCAAGCCCCGCCAGCACCGGCGCCCGGGGCACAGACCCCGGCAGCCCAGGCTCCGGCGGCCGCCCCGCAGGCCTCGAACGTTGTCCCACAAGTCCCGAACGTCGTCCCGCAGGCTCCGGCCGCCGCACCGCAAGCACCCGCGATCCCGCCTGTCCTGGGACCGCAGGTTCCGGCAGCGGCCCCGGATGCCCCCGCGGACGTCATGCCGCAGGCACCCGCACCCGCCGCGGCAACCCCCGAGGTGCTGCCGCAGGTACCCGCGACCACGCCCGGGACCCCGACCATCGTGCTGGACATACCCCCGGCCAGCTCGCCGGGATTCCCCTGACCGAACGACTGATACTTCCGGTACGCCGTCGGTTGATCAGGACTACGTGATTAATGATTTCGTGAGGATCTGGGTAACTCGGCAGGTATGGGTCGGACCGAGCGACCAGGAAAACCGCCGGTCGCCAACGCGACCGCACCCCGCGCCTAAGTCTGGCCTGAAGTCGCGGAGAGGCGGATCGGCACTGCAAGGCCGCACATTCCCCGACCTTCCCGCTAGCCTGGGGGCGACCTTGTGCCCTATTGATCTCGAGGAAGCGATTACATGCAACGGACCCGTGGAAAGGTAATCAGCGTGGTGGCGGCTTGTGCGGCCGCTGGATTGCTGGCCGCCTGCGGTGATAATGATTCGACCGCGACGAGCACGCCCACGCTGTCCGCGACCACGCCGGCCAGTACGTCCGCACCGGCCACGACGGGTGCGCCGGACTCCACCGAGCAGCCCGGCGAGACGAACCCGTCCGAGCCCACCGGCTCGGAGCGTCCGGCGCCGGTGCCCACGGAGTTCGTTACTCCGCAGGCCGACGCACCCGCGCTCAGCGATAAGGACAAGACCTTCCTCGAGGAGTTGAAGAAGCGCGGCGTCACCCCGTCGTCGCCGGATATCGCGATCACCGCGGGCAGTCTGGTCTGCCAGGGCAAGGCGGAGAACGCGCCCGAGGACCAGATCATCACCTACGTGACCGCCATCGCGGGCTCGGATCCGTCCTTCGACGCCAGCAAGATGCCGGTCGAGCAGGCCGGGCAGATCTACTACGAAGTCGCCACCGCGAGTTACTGCTAGTGAACCCCCGCCGCCGCTCCGCACGCCGGTCCCCACTGCGGGGATGCCTGGTGATCCTGGCCGTGATCGCACTGATCATTGTCGTGGTCATCCTGCTGTGGTTCCTGCTTGCGGGGTGGCTGCACCTCCCGAAACCGAAGCTGCCGACCACCAAGGAGCCGACCTCACAGCCGGCGTCCTGTCCGGACGTGCTCATGCTGTCGGTGCCGGGCACCTGGGAGTCCAATAGCAATGATGACCCGTACAACCCGTCGGCGAATCCGATCTCGTACATGCTGAATATCTCGCAGCCGCTGCGCGAGCGTTTCCCGGCGGAGCGGCTGGAGGTCTACACCGTCCCGTACGTGGCGCAGTTCTCCAACCCGATCGCCTTGCCGCCGGACGGCCAGCAGTCCTACAACAGGAGCCGTTCCGAGGGCACCGCGCGGACCACCGAGAAATTGGCCCAGACCTACCGGGACTGCCCGCTGACCACGTATGTGATGGTCGGGTTCTCCCAGGGCGCGGTAATCGCCGGTGATGTGGCCGCGGAGATCGGCGCGGGCAATGGCCCGGTGCCCGCGAACAAGATGCTCGGCGTCATGCTCGTCGCCGACGGCCGCCGGGTCCCCGGCCCCGACCAGGCCACCGTGATCGGTGCGGTTCCGCCGGGGGAGGGCGCGGAGGTCGCGCTCAAGGGCTTGAAGGTTCCGGGTATCACCATGACCGGTCCCCGCCCCGGCTTCGGCGCGCTGGCCGATCGCTCGTACACCATCTGCGCTCCGGGTGACCTGATCTGCGATTCCCCGCGAGAAGCGTTGAGCCCATTCAATATTCTCAATAGCGCGGGCACTCTGGTGCGGGCAGCCGGCAATCCGGTGCACAGCCTCTACCACGGGTATGTGGTGGATGAGAATGGCACCACCGCCACCCAGTGGACGTTGAACTGGGCCACCGGACTGATCGATGGCGCTCCACATCCACC
This sequence comes from Nocardia uniformis NBRC 13702, assembly GCF_001613345.1. Lineage (GTDB taxonomy): Bacteria > Actinomycetota > Actinomycetes > Mycobacteriales > Mycobacteriaceae > Nocardia > Nocardia uniformis. The sequence goes on from NZ_BDCE01000007.1 coordinate 105,452, forward strand.
GCATTCGTGAGGGGCGGCGTACCCGGAACTTCGTGAGTTCTAACGAAGGCGGGCACCCTCGTCTGGGATCCCCCTTGAATCGGGGGCTTGTGCCCACCGACAGACCCCGTGGTTCGGTGCTTAGCCTGTAAAGTGCTCCGGGATTGTGACGCCGGTCGATGAGGCCCGGCGGCGCAGTGCGATCACTCTCAGCCAGGAGCATCGAGTTCATGACAGAAGTCGCCGTACCGGACGGTCAGTTGACCGCGCTGGGTACACCGTTGCGGGCCTTCCGCTTCGCGGCGGCCGGCGAGGGCAACCCGCAGGAAGGCGGGGCGCGCAAGTTCATCAAACTCGCTCAGCAGGCCGAGGATTTCGGTTACGACTCCTTCGCCGTACCCGATTCGCTCGGCCCGCAGGTCGGTCCGATCGCGGCCCTGGGCGCCCTGGCGGTGGCCACCGACCGGATTCGGATCGGAACATCGATGCTGGCCAACGGCTTTCGGCACCCCGTGGTGCTGGCCAAGGAGGCCGCCACCCTCGATGTGCTCTCCCGCGGTCGTCTGGAGCTGGGTGTCGGCGCGGGTTGGCTCGCCGACGACTTCCATGCCGCGGGTATCGCGTTCGAGTCGCCGGGTGTGCGGCTCGAACAGCTCGACGAAACCCTGACCATTCTGGATGTGCTACTGCGCGGTCAGGAATGCCGCTTCGAGGGTAAGCACTTTCAGGTGCGGGGGATCAGGGGCGCACCGCGGCCGCGGCAGGGTCCGCGTCCGCCACTGGCGACCGGTGGCGGTGGGCCGCGCATGCTCGCGCTGGCGGCCAAGCATGCCGATATCGTCTCGGTGATTCCGCCGAGCACACTCGATGGGAAGATGTTGTTGTCGGGCATCACGCTCGACAGGACGCTCGAGCGGGTGAATATGGTCAAGGCAGCGGCCGGACGCCGGTTCGCCGAGATCGAACTGAACTGGACGATCACCGCGGTGATCGTCACCGACGATCGCGAGCGCGCCGCCGATATGGCGCTGCGCGCGATCGATAGAGGACTGCACCCGAACCTGGAAGTGGACGTGCGGCTATCGGCGGAGGACATCCTCGAATCGCCGTATGTGGCGATCGGCACCCACGAGCAGATCGCCGAACGCATCCGCCGGGTGCGGCAACTCACATCCCTGTCCTACGTCGGCATATTTCCCACTCAAATGGAGGCATTCGCACCGGTTATCCCATTGCTTCGGCACGAGTGAGCAGGGACCTCGGGCTGCTCCGGAGATTGCTCCGGTGCCTGCTCTGTAACATGTCCCTGGTTTGAAGACATCTAGCCAATAGGCGGTCACCGCGCAGACCGCAACAGAATTCTGCCGAGTTGGCTCTTGTATCGACAGAGCATCGGCGGGCAAAGAGAGTCGGGGCCTCACAGGTAACAGCGGCCGTCACCGCCGCCCCTACGTGTGCCTCGGAGGAGAAGAAGGAATGGACGAGACTTTCGACGACTACCTGGACGAAACCGGGATGATCGTGATTCCCGAGGGCCGTACCCTGGTCGATTACGTCGAGAAGCACACGGTCGGTAACGACGCCAATGATTTGGCGTACCGCTACATCGATTACTCGCGGGAGCGCGACGGCGAGTACCAGGACCTCACCTGGAGTCAGTTCGGCACCCGGCTGCGCGCGGTGGCCGCCCGACTGCAGCAGGTGACCAAGCGCGGCGACCGGGTCGCGATCCTGGCACCCCAGGGCCTGGACTACGTAATCTCCTTCTTCGCCGCCATCTACGCGGGTTGCATCTCGGTACCGCTGTTCGATCCGGACGAGCCGGGCCACACCGACCGCCTGCACGCTGTACTCGGCGACTGCACGCCGTCGGCCATCCTGACGGCCAGCTCCTCCGCCGCGGGCGTGCGCCAGTTCTTCCGGGCACTGCCCGCCGCGCAGCGTCCGCGCATCATCGCGGTCGACGCCATCCCCGATGCCGTCGGCGAGAGCTGGATTCGTCCGGATATCTCCGTGGACGACATCGCCTATCTGCAGTACACCTCGGGTTCGACCCGGACCCCGGCCGGTGTGGAGATCACCCACCGCGGCGTGGGTACCAATCTGCTGCAGATGGTGCACGCGCTGGACCTGAACTGGAGTTCACGCGGTGTCACCTGGCTGCCGCTGTTCCACGACATGGGTCTGCTGACGGTCATCCTGCCCGCGGTGGGCGGCAAATACATCACCATCATGTCGCCGTCGGCGTTCGTACGTCGCCCGTCGCGGTGGATCAATGAGCTGGCCGCCGTCGCAGACGGTGCCGGAACCTTCGCCGCCGCACCGAACTTCGCCTTCGAACATGCCGCCGCGCGCGGTCTGCCGAAGCAGGGCGAATCGCTGGACCTGTCCAATGTCATCGGCCTGATCAACGGTTCCGAACCAGTGACCGTCTCGTCGATGAAGAAGTTCAACGAGGCCTTCGCCCCGTACGGTCTGCCCAAGACCGCCATCAAGCCCTGCTACGGCATGGCCGAAGCCACCCTTTTCGTATCGGCCACCCGGCACGAGGACGAGGCCAAGGCCATCTACGTCGACCGCGACGAGATGAACGCGGGCCGCGTGCAGGTGGTGGAGCAGGGCACCCCGAACTCCATCGCCCAGGTTTCCTGTGGCTACGTGGCGCATTCGCAGTGGGCGACCATTGTCGACGCGGACAGCATCGACTCCGAGGAGGGCGTGCGGGAGCTGCCGGACGGCCACGTCGGCGAGATCTGGTTGCACGGCAATAACATCGGTGTCGGTTACTGGGGTCGCGAGGACGAAACCCAGAACACCTTCCGTAACCGCCTCGTCAACCGCCTGCCCGCCGACAGCCACGCCGAGGGCACCCCGGCCGACGCCCACTGGATGCGGACCGGCGACTACGGCGTCTATATCGACGGCGAGCTCTACATCACCGGTCGCGTCAAGGATCTGGTGATCGTCGACGGTCGCAATCACTACCCGCAGGATCTGGAGTACTCCGCGCAGGAGGCCTCCAAGGCGCTGCGGCCCGGCTTCGTCGCCGCCTTCGCGGTTCCGGCGAATCAGCTGCCCGCTGAAGTCTTTGCGGCGGACAGCCATTCGGGCCTGAAATACGATGCCGACGATGCTTCCGAGCAGTTGGTCATCGTGGCCGAGCGGGGTCCGGGCGCGGGCAAGGCCGATCCACTGCCGATTGCCGACGCGGTTCGCGCGGCCATCTCGCAGCGGCACGGCGTGACCGCGCGTGACATCCTGCTCGTACCCGCGGGTTCGATTCCGCGCACCTCCAGTGGCAAGATCGCGCGCCGCGCGTGCAAGGCGGCATATGTGGAGGGCACCCTGCGCGGTGGTTACACCCAGCAAGCTTTCCCCGATGCACCCGAAGAGTAGTGAGGCGTAGCCTCACAGGAAATGGCGCGGGCCCGGTGCGGTCCGCGCCATTCACTGCATTAACTGCCGCGCACCCAACGCCTACAGGTAGCTTGAGGAATTGATGGCTGAGAACGAGGGCAAGGCCCCCAACGACACGACCGAGACCGCTGCGACCGAGGTAGTCGCGGCTACCGAACGGCCATCGGGTACCGATATGTCGGTATCTGAGCTGCGAGAATGGTTGCGGCGCTGGGTCGCCGACGCCACCGGTCAGCCATTGGAGCAGATCACGGTGGATCGGCCGATGGAGGAATTCGGCCTGGCCTCTCGGGATGCGCTCGCGCTCGGTGGAGATATCGAGGACCTCACCGGTGTGGTGTTGAACGCCACGGTCATTTACCAGCATCCGACCATCGCCTCGATCTCCGAGGTAATCATCAATGGTGAGCCGGATCTGCCTGCGGATGTCGCGGACGACTCCTTCTATACCGCTGGCTTTCAGCCGAACGAGGCGCACGATATCGCCATCGTCGGGTTGTCCACACGTTTGCCGGGTGCGGGGGATACCCCGGAGTCCACATGGGACTTCATCATCAACCGCGGTGACGCCATCCGCGACCTACCCGAGGGCCGCTGGGACGAGTTCAAGGGCGATCCGATGGCCACCGCGGCCATTGAGAACGGCCGAACCAAGGGCGGCTACCTGGACCAGGAAGTGGTCAAGGGTTTCGATTCCGAGTTCTTCGCCATGTCGCCGATCGAGGTCGAGCGGGTCGATCCGCAGCAGCGGCTCATGATGGAGCTCACCTGGGAAGCCTTGGAGCACGCGCGAATTCCCGCGAGTGACCTCAAGGGCGAATCCGTGGGTGTGTTCGTCGGTTCGTCCACCAGCGATTTCATGATCGTCACGGCGATGGGGCTCGGCAAGGCGCCCGATCCGAATGTGCCGATGTCGGCCGAGGCATACGCCCTGCTGGGCGCATCGACGGGCATTATCGCCAACCGCGTCTCCTACTTCTTCGACTTCCGTGGCCCCTCGGTGACGATCGATACCGCCTGCTCGTCCACGCTGGTGGCGGTGCACGATGCGGTGCGCTCGCTGCGCAATGGTGATTCCGATGTGGCGCTGGCCGGTGGCGTGAATATGATTCTCGCGCCGATGGCGACGCTCGGCTTCGATATCAATGGCGCGGTCGCCAAGGACGGTCACATCAAGGCGTTCTCCTCCGATGCCGACGGCATGGTGCGCTCCGAGGGCGCTGGCCTGGTGGTGCTCAAGCGTCTGGCCGATGCCGAACGTGATGGCGACAAGGTCTACGCGGTCATCAAGGGTTCGGCGGTCAACAGTGACGGCCGCTCCAATGGCATCTTCGCGCCGAACCCGGATGCGCAGGCGGACGTCCTGCGCCGTGCCTACCGGGACGCCGGAATCGCCCCGTCCTCGGTCGATTACATCGAGGCGCACGGCACCGGCACCCTGATCGGCGACCCCATCGAGGCGGACGCGCTCGGCCGGGTGGTGGGACGCGGTCGTGACGCCGACAAACCCGCGCTGCTCGGTTCGGCCAAGACCAACTTCGGCCACCTGGAGTCCGGCGCGGGCGCGGCCAGCCTGGCCAAGATCGTTATGGCGTTGCAGCACAACGTTATTCCACCGACTATCAACTACGCCGGGCCGAACCCGTACATCCCGTTCGACCAGGCGCACCTGAAGGTCGTCGACGAGCCCACCGAATTCCCGCGCTACAGCGGCAAGGCCACCATCGGCGTCTCCGGCTTCGGTTTCGGTGGCACCAATGCGCACCTGGTCATCCAGGAATACGTGCCGACCTCGACCGAAACGCCGCAGCCCGCCGCCACCGAGGATGCGCGCGCGGACCTCGACACCGAGACCACCGATGTGGTCGTCGAAGCCGAGAAACTCCTCGAAGCCGTTGCGCCTGAACCGGAATGGGCCGAGCGGGCAGAGCCGCTCCCGGTCATCCTGCCGGTGTCGGCGTACATGCCGTCGCGTCGCCGTCGTGCCGCCACCGATCTCGCCGACTGGCTGGAGACCGACGAGGGTAGCAACACCCCCCTCGAGGATGTGGCGCGTGCGCTGGCCAAGCGCAATCACGGTCGTTCGCGCGGCGTGGTTATCGCCAAGGACCATGCGGAAGCCGTCGCGGGTCTGCGCGCCATTGCCGAGGGCAAACCCGCCGCGGGCGTGTACACCGCCGATTCCCCGGCCGCCAAGGGTGCGCTGTGGGTGATGGCCGGTTTCGGTGCGCAGCACCGGAAGATGGGTAAGCAGCTCTACCAGGAGAATCGGATCTTCCGCGAGGCCGTCGACGAGGTCGACGAGCTGGTCGTGGACGAGGCCGGTTACTCGGTCAAGGAAATGATCCTCGACGACGAGCAGGATTGGGATATCGGTACCGGCCAGGTCGGTACCTTCACCATCCAGGTCGGTCTGGCCGCGGTACTGCGTCAGCACGGCGCGGAACCCGAAGGCGTTGTTGGTCATTCGCAGGGTGAGGTCGCGGGCGCGTACATCTCGGGTGGTCTGAACCTCGAGGACGCCGTGCGCGTCATCTGTGCCCGCTCCCGGCTCATGGGTGAGGGCGAGGCCATGATCACCGATGATCAGGTCCGCAATATGGCTCTGCTCGAATACAGCGCCGAGGATATCGAGAAGGCGCTGCCGGAATACCCGGACCTGGAGGTCGCGGTGTACGCCGCGCCCACCAATACCGTGATCGGCGGTCCGCCGGATCAGGTACACGCGCTGGTCGCCCGCGCCGAAGCCGAGGGCAAATTCGCGCGCGTGCTACAGACCCGCGGCGCGGGCCACACCTCCCAAATGGATGTGCTGCTCGGCGAATTGGCCGCCGAGCTGGCCGGTATCGAACCGACCAAGATGAAGGCCGATCTGTACTCCACCGTCCACAAGGACGGCGTGTACCGCGCGGGCCACGATCCGGTGCACGATGTGGACTACTGGGTCAGGAATATGCGTGGCTCGGTGTACTTCACCTATGCCGTGCGCCAGGCCGTGGACACCGGTATCACGACCTTCCTGGAGCTGGCACCCAATTCCGTTGCGCTCATGCAGGTGCTGGGCACCACCTACGCGGCGGGCGTGCACAATGCCGCGCTCATTCCGACGCTCAAGCGCAAGGAAGACGAGTCGGCGGCCATTATTACGGCGCTGGCACAGCTCTACGTCAACGGCCACAAGGTGGACCTGTCGTCGCTGCTGACCGACGGCGCGTACGCGAACATTCCGCGAACCGCGTTCCTGCGCAAGCAGTACTGGCCCAAGGTCGGTATGGCCTCGGGTTCGGGCAATGGCCGGATTCCGGGCTCGCATGTGGCGCTGCCGGACGGCCGCCACGTGTGGGAGGTGCAGGCCGAGGTCGTGACCGATCTGAGCCTGCTGGTGCAGGCCGCTGCCGCGCAGGTGCTTTCGGATGTGACATCGGGCGCCTCGTACGCCTACGGCCAGATTCCGACCTCCGGAACGCTGACCACCACGCTCACCCCGTATCCGGGTGGAGCGGCGGCGCAGGTCCACGCCAAGGCGGGCACCGCCTTCACACTGCTGTTCGACGGTGTCGTCACCTCCGGTGCCGCACTGCCGGAACCCGTTGCCGTGCCGTCGATCACCGCGCAGGCGGAAAAGCCCGCCGCCGAGGATGCCGTGGTCACCCCCGCCGGTGATCGCTGGGACCCCAATGGCACCCAGACCGTGGAGCAACGCCTGGCGCTCATTGCCGCCGAATCCATGGGCTACTCCGTCGAGGACCTCCCCATGGAGATCCCGCTCATGGAGCTCGGCCTCGATTCGCTGATGGCCATGCGCATCAAGAACCGCGTCGAATACGAATTCGATATCCCGCAGCTGCAGATCCAGGCCGTGCGCGACGCCAGCCTCCTCGAGGTCGGCAAGGTGCTGCGCTACGCCATCGAGCACCGTGACGAGCTGCAGGCCATGGCCGAACGCCAGGCCGCCGGTGAGGGCGAGCTCGCGGTGGACAGCGATTTCGTCTCCGCCGCCCGTGCCGCCATGGCGGCCGGTACCGACCCGCTCGCCGCCGTGGCGGAAGTCAAGCAGCTCAGCGGTGTGGATTCCGGCCAAGAGCACGCCGGAATGACGGATGCCGCACCTTCGTCGTCGGATGTGGACACCTCGCCCTCGTCATCCCGGCATGCTCTTGGCCGGGATCCACAATCCGCCGAGGTCGAAGCCCCGACCACCGCGGCCGATTTCGAGGCGGCACCGCCGCCAGCGGAGACCGACCGGGACAATGTTCCGCCGCGGCATGCCGCCGAACGGCTCGTCTTCGCCGCGTGGGCGATGGTGACCGGTAAGACGCCGGGCGGCATCTTCAACAACCTGCCGGTCCTGGACGAGGCGACCATGACGAAGCTGGCCGCGCGGCTGTCGGAGCGGGTCAAGGCCGAGGTCGATATCGAAGAGCTGCGCGATTGCGAAACCATCGAGCAGATGGCCGAAATCGTTGCCCGCTACCAGGAGAACGGCAATGACGTCGATGGTTTCGTGCGCACGCTGCGTGCGAAGGATCCCGCGTCGAATGCCGTGCCGGTCTTCGTATTCCACGCTTCCGGCGGTAACACCCTGGTCTACGAGCCGCTGCTGAAGCGGCTGCCCGAAGGTACGCCCATGTACGGCTTCGAGCGGGTCGAGGGCACCATCGAAGAGCGTGCCCGCCAGTACATTCCGGAGATTCGGAAGATCCAGCCGGAGGGTCCGTACATTCTGTACGGCTGGTCGCTGGGCGCAGTGTTCGCGCTGAATGTCGCGCAGATCATGCGTGCCGAGGGCGCGGATGTGCGCGAGGTGGGTCTGATCGACCTGGCGATTCCGACCGAGCTGGAGAACGACACACTGGCGGGGCGGATGGACCGTATGCGCCGCTACCAGTCCTTCGCCAAGAAGACCTACGGCTTCGATGGTGAGCTCGACGAGGAACAGTTGGAGGAACTGGCTGCCGCTACCGACTCCGAACAGATCAATATCATTACGGAGCTGGTGAGATTCGCGGATGTCAAGATTCCGGGTGGTGCGCTCGAGCATCAGCGCACATCCTGGCTCGACAGCCGTGAGCTGCAGAAGATCACCCCGTCGCGTTACGAAGGTCACGTGGTTCTTTACCTCGCCGACCGCTACCACGACGGCATTATCGAGCTGGAGCCGCGATTCGCTGATAGGTTGCCCAATGGCGGCTGGGGCGAGCACATCTCGGACCTGGAGATCATCCACATCCCGGGTGATCACCTGCAAATCATCGACGAACCGCGTATCGCCACCATTGGAGCCGACCTCACCAAAAAGCTTGCCGAGATCGACACGACCGCGAAATAACCCGGTCGCGCAACAGGTTCTGCGAAAGTAGGTACAGCCGAAAGGGGACCAGTGAGCACCACCGCCGAAAAACTCGCGGACCTTCGACAGAAGCTGGACGTCGCGAGGGAACCGGCGGGCGAAGCGGGGATCGCGAAGCGGGCACGGAAGGGCATCCCTTCCGCCCGCGACCGGATCAATATGCTCCTGGATCCGGGCACCTTCGTGGAAATCGGTGCGCTGGTACGCAATCCCGGTGATAAGAAGGCGCTGTACGGCGATGGCGTGGTCACCGGGCACGGGCTGGTGGACGGTCGCCCGGTAGCGGTGTTCTCCCACGATCAAACCGTGTACGGCGGTTCGGTCGGTGAGATGTTCGGCCGAAAAGTGGCCGCCATCATGGAATTCGCCGCCAAAATGGGCTGCCCGGTGGTCGGTATCAACGACTCCGGCGGCGCGCGCGTGCAGGAGGCCGTCACCTCACTGGCCTGGTACGCCGAACTCGGCCGCCGCCAGGAACCGCTGTCCGGACTGGTCCCGCAGATCTCCATGATTCTCGGAAGTTGCGCCGGCGGTGCGGTTTACGCGCCCATCAATACCGATGTGGTGGTGGCCACCGAGGCCGCCTATATGTTCGTCACCGGACCCAAGGTAATTCGCGAGGTCACCGGCGAGGATGTCAGCCTCGAGGAACTCGGCGGTGCGCACAGTCAGGCCCAGTACGGCAATATCCACCATGTCGCCAAGGACGAGTCGGCGGCCTTCGAGTGGGTCCGCCACTATCTTTCGTACCTACCGTCCAGCTGCCAGGAACTGCCGCCGATCGTGAATCCCGGTCTGGAGCCGGAGATTACCGAATCCGATCGCGAACTCGACACCTTTGTTCCGGATGCCGACAATGCCGGATACGACATGCACGAGATTCTGCTACGCATCTTCGATGACGGTGATTTCCACGAATTCGGGGAATCCGCAGGGCGAAACATTATCTGCGGCTACGCCCGGGTGGACGGCCGTAGCGTCGGCGTGGTCGCCAATCAGCCCATGGTCTACGCCGGGGCCCTGGACGCCCGCGCCTCCGATAAGGCCGCGCACTTCATCCGAATCTGCGACGCGTTCGAAATCCCGCTGGTGTTCGTCGTGGACACCCCCGGTTTCCTACCCGGGGTGGAGCAGGAGAAGATCGGCGTCATCAAACGCGGCGGCCGGTTCCTGTTCTCCTTCGTGGAAGCGACGGTACCCAAGGTCACCGTTGTTATTCGAAAGTCCTACGGCGGCGGCTACGCGGTCATGGGCTCGAAGCAGCTCGGCGCGGACGTCAATCTCGCCTGGCCGACCGCCCGCATTGCCGTTATGGGCGCGGAAAGCGCCGTCAGCCTCATCGGCGCGAAGACCATCGACGCGGCTCCGGAAGAGCAGCGCACCGCGATTCGCCAACAGATGATCGACTTCTACAACGCCACCGTCGCGACCCCGTGGGTAGCGGCCGAACGCGGCTATATCGACGCCGTCATCGAGCCCGCCACCACCCGCCTGGAGATCCGTAAGGCCCTCCACCTGCTCCGGGACAAGACGATCGCGCGCAACCCCCGCAAGCACCATCTGTTGCCGCTCTGATGACCCGGTGGCGTCTCGCGCCCACCGCCTACCGGGATGGGCGCGAGACTTCTCGTATCCAATTGCAGCACGAGTTGCCTTCGGGCACGCCGATATTACAAAAGCTGTGCTGTCGCCGTCGCGTGTCGGAGCGGCGACCGGCCGGTGGCGACGCGCTTCACCAGGTGGTTGGCGCTTGGATCACGCCACGCCCAATTACGCCGAATCGGTCGGCCGACCCATCCGTATATGAGAGCCTTCAGCTATGACCAGCTCACCGAAGGCCGTACTGGAAGGCGGGCCTGACGGCCTGAAGACGCGGATCGTCCCGATCACGCCGCCTGGCATCGAGTTGCGGGTGGCCTTCGACGACGGCTACGAACGGTTCAAAGTGACAACGCGCTGGCAGGACACCCCGGAGGGGAATCTTCCGGTCTACGAGTGGGTGGCACATATACCGGCGGGGTGAATTCAGGAGTGCTGGGCACGGCGAATGGGTTGCCGCGTCGGTACCTGCACCTGCTCGCGTAGTCGCTGTTCCCGCACCACTTGCCCAGCTTCCTTCCGGATCCGAATGAGAGATGATGGCAGCACTTCCCTGTTGCTATCATTGATGGCGGACAGAAGGAAGTGATGGCAGATGAAGAACGTGACAGTGCGGAACCTGAGCGATGAAGTACATCGTGCGATCCGTCAGCGCGCGGCCGCGCATGGCCGCAGCGCCGAGGCGGAGATTCGCGCGATCCTCACCGACGCCGTGCAACCGGCCGAGCGGATCAAGCTCGGATCGTTGCTAGCCAGCGTCATCAGTCGGGAGCACCGGCTCACCGACGACGAGCAGTCCACCATGTTCGCCCGTGACCGAACCCCGGCCGAACCCATGGGGTTCGACTAGTGATCATTCTCGACACCAATGTCATCAGCGAGTCCACCAACAAAGCACCCGATGCGCGGGTCATGGAGTGGCTCGATGCCCAGACCGTCGAAACCTTGTTCCTGTCCGCGGTCACCGTTGGCGAACTCCGGTATGGCATCGCCGCTATGCCAGCCGGACGACGCCATGACGAGTACGTCGAGTGGCTGGAGAACTGCACCCTGCCGGTGTTCTCCGGTCGCATTCTGCCCTACGACCTAGCCGCCACCGCTGAATACGTACGTCTGATGTCTACTGCCCGCGCCGCCGGACTGGCGATCGGCACCGCCGACGGCATGATCGCCGCCACGGCCGCTGCCACGGGTTTCACCGTAGCCACTCGCGACACTTCGCCCTTCGAGGCGGCCGGAGTAGCCACCATCGACCCATGGCGGTAGCTCACTGTCGAAACCAGCAACGTGCCCCCTTCCTAGTCGTGGGAAGGGGGCACGAGGTGTCGGAGGTGGGACTCGCTAGGCGCGGAGCTTCCCGGGTGACCAGAACCCCGACCGGGTGGCCTCGCCCGTGGTTATCTGCGCGGGTGTGGCCGGGTAGTGCTGGTCGTAGCGCTCCAGCGAACCCCAGTCCCGGGCCCAGTCGTTCTTCATATACGTCGGGATGGTGACCGAGCCCGCCAGCATCTGCGTGAAGCCCAGTGGTCCACCGAATTCCTCTGCCTGCCAGGTATTGGTGGAGCTGACCGCGAGGGGGCGGTCCGGCAGGATGCGGTAGTTCGGGACCTCGGCCACGCCGTAGCGGTGGTCGAACGGCCGCTGGCAGGGGAATTGCAGGCCGACGGCCCAGTCCAGCAGCACCGGCTGGGTGCCGCCGATATAGCTGTTGAGCGACTCCAGCTTCGGTACCCGCGGCGGGGTGAAGGCCAGCCACTGGTCACCGATGAGGATCGGATCCTTGGCATGGATGCGCACCACGTCGGCATCGCCGGGCAGTTCGTCGAGCGGCACCCGCACATTGCGCCAGGACGGGGCCGGGCCGATATCGCGCGGCCGGTAGGCGCCGAGCGATTCGATGCTGCCATCGGGCAGGCGGCGGCCGTAGTCGAGGAACAGGTCCTGACCGTAGGTCATGCGGCCGGTGTCGTCGAAGGACATCATGCGTCCGGCCACCGACATCACCACCAGCGGTGAGTCATCCGAACGCGGCGGCAGCTGGTACCAGCTGGAGTACAGCTCGGCGGGCTGTTGCACGCCGTCCTGCCAGCTGCCCATGACCGGCGTGGTGGCCGGATCGAGGCCGAAGGGCAGGGCGGCGGTGGAGCCGTTGACGCCTTCGGTACCCGTACCGCCGCCGGTTCCGGCGTTCTCGCCTTCGGCGAAGGCCGGACCGACGGTCTGCGTGGAGGTATTGCCGGTGCCCGGCTTCACCTCGACGCTATCGGCGTCCAGATTCTCGGCAACACCATTGGGGGAGAAGCCGACCGGCTTCGTACCCGCCAGGTGATCGCCGTTCAGTGGCGGACGTTCCGGATCCTCGATCGGGGTCAGATTGCCCCCGTTCGGATCCGCTTCCACCAGTACGTCATTGGCGAGCCCGCACGAATTACCGCCCAGCGCATCGAAATTCGAGCGCGCGAGGGAGTAGGCCGGATACTGCGAGTACGCGCCCTTCGCCAGTGACGCCACCTCGAACAGCACCATGAGCGCGGCCACCACGGTCAGCGGAATGGCGGCGAATTTGCGAATCCGCCTGCCGCGCGCGGTTTTCGCGCTGGCGGGCGGTTTGGCATAACCCTCGCGTAGCGACTGCCAGGCGACCAGCGCCAGGGCGAGGCCGAACAGCATGAGCATGAGGGTGTTGGACTGGTATCCCGACAGCGAGACGCGCTTGTCGTACCACGGCACACCGAAGCTGGAGACGTACCAGTACCCGTTGATACCCGAGAACGAGATCGCGAGGGTGAACAGCAGACCCGCCAGGAACACCGACCGGTTCTTCCGCGACCGCAGCGCGGTAGCCGACACGGCCACGGCGGTCACCGCCGCCAGCGATCCCGCGATACCCGCGTACGCGCCGAAGTGGTGCGTCCACTTGGTCGGGTTGAACATCATGAAGAAGATGGTGCCGAACACCACGCCCATCAACCGCCAGGTCGGAGCGCTGGCGATACCGGCCACCCGGCGTCGCCGCAGCAGAATCAGCATGGTGGTGATGAGGCACAGGATCATGACGAGGAAGGCGAACCGGCGCGCGAGCGAGCCGTCCACGGTTTCCACGAACAGGTAGTAGTAGCGCAGGTAGTCCTCGTACCAGGCGAGATTCGGTCCCGTCGCCTGCCGCACCCGGTTGGCCTCCATGATTCCGGCGAAGGTCTGATCGCCGAAGATCACCACGAGCACCAGGAAACCGGACGCGGCGATGGGGGCCAGCAGCGCGGTGGTACCGAACCGCTTGCGCTGGCGCACCACAATGCGCACCAGCGGGCGGATGGCGACGAGCAGCGCCGCCACACACATCAGCCCGGTGGGCGCGGCCGCGAGGGTGAAGGCGGCGACGAGTATCGCGACCGCCGCGGGCAGCAGCCGTGAGGTGGCAATGGCCCGCTCGATGGACACCCAGGTCAGCAGTGCGCCGAGCGCCACGATCGGCTCCGAGCGCAGGCCGTTGTCGTAGGGCAGCCAGAACGCCAGGAACACCAGCCCGCCGGTCCACAGCGCCACCTGGGAATTGCGGACCGCACGGCCGAGCCGGGGTACGACCTCGCGGCTGATGATCAGCCAGCACGCGATACCGCACAGCAGCGCCGGAATCCGCACCCACGGGCTGGCGGTGGAGATTTCGGCGAAGGTCGCAATCACGTTGTAGTACCAGCCGAACGGCGCCTCGGGGACGCCGAACCAGCGGAAGTAGTTCGCCGTATAGCCCGCGTGCGGAGCGACGCGAACCATGGACAGGATGTAGCCGTCGTCGGAGGTGTTCGCGCCGACGAAGTGCCACAGCGTCAGTGTGCCTATCACGGCACCGTCGGCCCAGGTCGGCTTCAGCCAGTGCCGCGGGAAGATGCGCCGATGTCCGCGCCCGTCGGCGGTATCGAGTTTGCCGAGCGCACCCATGGCGAGCAGCGTCAGCGCGATCGCGCCGATAATGGCGACCAGCTTGGTGACGGTGGGAGTGGAGGAGAAACGCGAATCCACCGTCATATGGAACGAAAGGCCCTCCGGCACCGCGCCTTCCATATCGGTGAAGACGCCGACCACCTGCGGGCGCAGATCACCGAGCAGCTGCCCCTCCAGCGGCACCTCCAGGGTTTCGATACCGCCGCCGGAGGTGGGCTGTTCGATGGTGCGGGTCAGCCCGTCGAATGTCGCATAGGTGCGGGTGCTGTCGGAGGTGATCATGATCTGGCTGCAGTCGTTCATCTCCGACCGCTCCGCCGACGCCACCACGGCATTGCGATCGAGGACGTCGACCGTATCGCCCGACACCCGGACGAACAGCCCCTGCAGATCGGCCTCTTTACCCTGCGGCGGCGCGGTCGCCAGCAGGATGCCGCCGCGCGGATCGGCCAGCTGGTTCACCGCCGAACAGGGAATGGTGACCGTCAGATCGGTCGGCACCTGCGACATGAGCGGCGCCTGAACATTGCCCAGCGTCCCCTGCTGCGGCCAGTCGACCACCGCCGTGGTCTGTGTGACCGGTAGGAATGGCGTGGCCAGTGCGAGCAGCGCACCCAGGAGGCCCGCGACAATGGCAATCACCTTGGCGACGCGGAAATCGCGTGCGGTGGCCGTCGGGGTTTCGGGTGGTGTCGGCTTAGTCAGGACAGCGGTGGCGTCGGGCACGGTTGCTGATCGTAGCTCCCCGCCTCCCTGGGTACCCGGTGCGCGGCCGAGATCTCTTCCGGGATGGAGGGCGAGCCTGTCGCCGGGTCAGCCGAGTTCGTCGATGTTCAACAGATCGGCAGGGTCGAGCGTGATCGAGAACGGGTCGCGGACGGTGAGCACGTTTCCGGCGGCCACGGCGTCCAACCTCTCGTACGATCCGTCGACCAGACGGTATACCTGGATGCGCGGATGTGGCTCGAGGTCGACGATCCAGTAGTTCGGGATTCCGGTGTTGGCGTAGTCGACCAGCTTGTCGACGCGGTCAACATGTTCGCTGCCGCTGCGCCGTGACACGATTTCGGCAACGAGCAGCAGGTCACGCCCATAGAAGGTCCTCGCGTTGTCCTCATGGGCGGCTCGTGCGGCATCCAGTTCTATGACACCGATGTCCGGCTTGCGCACTCCTGCCGGAGTGGAGATGTCCATTGGGGCTTGCACATAGACCTTGGTCTCGGCGACGCGCGCGGCCGCCCGCATCAGATCACGCAGGATCTCGGCAGCCATATCGTGGCGAGCGCTGGGCGACAATGGGATCAGCCAACCGTCGGCAAGTTCGTAGCCTTTACCCTCGTCTGGCAACGCATCCAGGTCATAGATCGTGTAGGGGCCGAAGGTGTGGTCGTGGGCGACACTCACGATGTCCTTCCTTCCCGTGCGTCGATGTCCAGCCAAGGGTATCCCGGCGTTGGCTCGGCTGCCGGTGCTTACCGTCACCGTGCTCGGATCGGGGCATCCTCGGCCCAGCCCGGGCGGGTTTCGACAGTTACATCGAGTTGGGCGGGTTCGGCCTCCGGGACGTACGGGGTGAATTTCTCCAGGGAGCCCCAGTCGCGGCCCCAGTCGTCATCCAGGTAGGACGGGATGGTCTGCGCCTTCAGCAGCAAACCGGTCCAGCCGAGCGGTCCGCCGCCGATATCGTCCTGCCAGGCATTGGAGGCGTCGGAGCCGACCCGGTCGGGCAGGATGCGCCACTGCGGAACCTCGGCCACCCCGTCGTGGTGGTCGAACGGTCGCTGGCAGGGGAAGGCGAGCCCGACGTGCCAGTCCTCCAGGACCGGGGCCGTCTCTCCCACAACGGAATTCAGCGTGGCCAGCTTCGGCAGTCGTGGCGGGGTGACCGCCAGCCACTGCTTCTTGGTGATGTCGGCGTCATTGGCGACGAGCCGAATGGCGTTGGCCGCCACCGGAATCTCGTTCAGCGGCACCCGCAGGTTCCGCCACGAGGGCGCGGGGCCGATATCGACGGGCCGGATCCGCCCCACATCGGTCATGGTGCCGTCGGCGGCGCGGGTGCCGTATTCCACCCACAGGTCCTGCCCGTAGGTTTCGACGCCGTCCTTGTCGATGTACCGGATACGTCCGGCGGCGGTGATCGCCAGCACCCGATACGCGGGATCGTCGCGCATGCTGTCGGTCAGATCGAGCCGGTACCACTGCGAGGTCAGCGTGGCGATCTGCTGGTTGTCGTCGGTGTAGCTGCCGAGTACGGGCGTGCGCGCCGGATCGAGTCCGAACGGCAGTGCCACGCTACTGCCATTGATACCGGTCTGCCCGGTGGTACCGCCGCCGGTACCCGCGCCGGTGGTGCGGCTGGTCTTGTTATCGTCGGTCCCCACCGAATTGGCGCTGCCCGTGACGGTTTCCTCCGCATCCGCGGTGAGGTCGGAAGCCACGCCATCGGGGGTGAATCCGGTGCTCTCCGCGGCCAATCCGTCGGCGGCCGAGCCTTCGTAGGGCTGGAGCAGTGAATCGGCGGTATCGGTTTCCACCAGAACGTCATCGGCGAGCGAGCACGGATTCCCGGCCAGCGCACGCAGATTCGATTCGGTAATGGAGTAGGCCGGGTACTGGGTGACGGCCGCCTTGGCCAGCGACGCCACCTCGAACACCACGATGGCGGCCGCCGCGATGGTGAGCGGCATTGTCGCGAATTTATCGAAGCGCCGAACCGTCCCGGTGGATTTCGCGTACGGCTCCCGGTAGTGCTGCACCAGCGCCACCAGCAGACACAGCACCGCCAACCCGAGGAACAGGGTGGAGAACCCCTTCCCGCCGATGGACGGAGCCTTGTCGAACCACGGCACCCCGTAGCTGGAGACATACCACCAGCCATTGGATCCGGTGAAGGTCATGGCCAGCAGGAAGAACACCGCCGCCGTGAACAGCGTTCGATTGCGTGGTGAACGAATCCCGTTGATACCCACGGCGACTGCCGCGAGACCAGCCAGCGAACCCGCCAGCCCGGCATACACGCCGAAGTGGTGGGTCCACTTGGTGGGCGTGAACATCATCAGGAACAGCGCCATGAAGACGATGCCCAGAATCCGTGCCGACGGCCCGCGCGAGGTGCCCGGGATCCGGCCGTTCTTCCGCAGCATGACGAAGGCGCACACAATCAGGCACAACAGCATGGCGAGCACCCCGAACCGGCGGGCCAACGACCCGTCGGGGGAGAGCATGAGCAGCGAATCCCAGCGCGTGCGTTCGTCGAACCAGGCCACATTCGGCCCGACCAGGGTGCGGACGCGGGTCGCCTCCATCACCGTGGCGAGGGTCTGATCCGCGAAAACCACTGCCAGTACCAGGGTTCCGGCCGCCAGTCCCGGGGCGATGAGCGCGGCGTAGCGCAGCAGCGCCGAACCACGTTGCCGTGCGGTGCTTCCCGTCATTCCGGCATGCTTTTGGCCGGAATCCACACCGTCGCCACTACCGGAGCCCGAAATCGCGGCGCGATCGGGCTTCGCCCGCTTGATAATGATCTGCAGCACCGGTCGCGACCCCGCGACGAGCGCGGCAATGCAGATCAGCCCCGTCGGCCCGGCGGCCAGCGAGAAGGCCGCGATGAGAACACCGATGGCGGCGGGCAGCAGTCGTCCGGTGGCAATGGCGCGTTCGATGGAGCACCAGGTGAGCAGGGCGCCCGCCGCGATGAGCGGTTCGGGTCGCAGCCCATTGTTGTAGGGCAGCCAGGCGGCCAGGAATACCAGTCCGGCCGTCCACACCGCCACATTGTCGCGGCGCACCCGAGCACCCAGGCGCGGCAGCACTTCCCGGCTGATCACCAGCCAGCACACGATTCCGGCGAGGAGCGAGGGCAGTCGCATCCAGGGGCTGGCATCGCTGATGCGGGTCATCTGGGCCAGCGCCTCGTAGGGCCAGCCGAACGGCGCTTCGGCGACACCGAACCAGCGGTAGTAGTTGGCCATGTACCCGGATTCGCGCGACGCCCGGGCCATATTCAGGATGTAGCCGTCATCGGAGGTATTGGCCCCCATGAAATGCCACACGACCAGCGTGCCGAGCATGACGACATCGGCCCGGCTGAAACGCCACCAGTGCGCGGGCAGGAAGCGGCGGGAGCGGCGGCCGTCGCGGGTATCCAGAAAATACAGTGCGATCAACGCGATGAGCGTGAACACCGCGGCCCCGATCATGGCGAGCCGCTTGATCAGGCTGGGGCTGGAGCTGAAGCGCGCGTCGATCTCGGCAACCGCCACGGACGCACCGAGCTGATCGCGTGGCAGGTCGGTGAACATGCCGACCAGCTGCGGTCGGGCATCGCCACCCACGTGCCCGGCGAACGGCGTGCCGTCCGCGCGTGCGGCTCCGGTGATCTCGGTCCGCGTCTCGGTGGCATCGGAGCTCACCGTCAGGGACCCGCAGTCGGAAAGTTCGGCGATGGGCGCGGACAGCAGTGGAATATTGCGCACCAGGACCTGTACGGCCGGCCCGGACTCGGGTTCCTCGACCCGCACGACCAGGCCCTTGTTCACCGCCTGCCCGGATGCCGAGGGAACGGTCGAGAACAGCGTCCCGGCGGCGCCTTCGCGTCGCAGCACCTCACATGGCAGATCCACCATGAGGCGCAACGGCGTATACGACACCAGGGGCGCGTCGATATTCGCCGTATCGCCCTGGGGCCAGGTCAGTGTCGGCCGGTCCTGCTCGATCGGCAGAATCGGGGTCAACACCGCCAACAGCACTCCGAGGAGTCCGGATATCAGGGCGATCAGGCGGATGCGATGAAACGCTCGGGTGTCTTCGCGCACGATCGCTGATGCTATCCACCTGGGTTGGGTGGCATGGGCACCACGCCCGGCTGGGAGGTGGTCGGCTTCCTCGGAAGCTGGGGTTGGGGGCGGTTTTTGTTGGTTGGCTGTGGGACTGACTGCTGTTCTCGGGGCCTACGTAGCCGGGTTGGGTGCGGACGTTTCCGTTCCAGCGGGTGTTCGGAGGCCGGGCAATTTTTATGTGGTGGCG
>NZ_BDCE01000008.1 GCF_001613345.1 Nocardia uniformis NBRC 13702
CCCAGAACAGACAAAGAGGGCATATCGAAGCAGGCCGATCGGTCAGGGGGACATGGTGGCGGGGGGTTACTCGGCCGATGCCGCCACCAGGTCCCCCTGACCGATCGGTCTTTGTCTCTTCGTTGTGAAGTCTCGAGGACGTGACAACGGTCCGTCGCCAGGCTGGAATGGAAGATCACGGCACCAAACCGGGGGACTCAGGTCGGGGACGGCAGGCGACGGCACCACACTGCCTTCGTCTTTTGCTTGACTCGGCCGAACCCCGCTGGAACCGCCACGCCCGCACCTGACTTGGCTACGTAGGGCACGCTGACAGCACTCAGTCCCCACCGGCGCGTCAGACTATTCCCCGCACGTCCCACACCCACACCCCATTGACCTTCTGTCCCTGGAATCCGAGCAGCTGGTTGACGGTATTACGCAGCACCCCACTGTTATCGGTGGGCGGCAGCACCAGCACATCGGCATGCCAGTACCGCAGGTCGGTCAGGGCCTGGGCGCGGGTGGCGTCGTCGATGGCCGGAAACCTGTTCGACTTCTGGGCTTTCATCAGCAGACTGGCCGTGGGGCGAATCTCGGGGCCGTAGCGGCCCTTCTTGTCGGTGCCGGTGGGTCCGACGAAATATCCGCCCGCGAGCGCGAAGCTGAAGTCGGCGTCGGCCTGCCAGAGCAGCGGGCGAGCACCCGCTGGAATGGGTGGGGGGACGATGACCACGGAACCGTTTGAGACGTACTGATGTACGGTCCCGTCGGCGAAGAAGGCGGGGGTGGGCGAGCGCTGCACCACCGGCAGGATCGTCGGAGTGAGGGGTACCAGCGCGAGTACGAGGGCACCGAACCAGGCGAGCGGACGCCAGTCGGAGGCCGATTCACGCCAAAAATCCAGTGCCCGTTGCGAAGCCAGCGTCAAGATGACCGCGATGGCCGGTACGGCGGCCATGGTGAATCGCGATTCCAGTACCGAATTCAGCAGCGGTACGTGCTCGAACCACTTCCACGGCAGCGCGAAACCGGTGTCGCCGCGCCCGAACATGAGCGAGGGCCCCAGCGACAGCAGCGTGAAGGAGACGATCACCGCACACACCGCCCGCACCGCGAGCTCGCGCCACAGCAGCACTGCGGTCACGGTGACCAGCAACAGGAGCGGCCACCCGAAGTAGGAGTTCTCCTCGGTCGGATTGATGGCCACATTCTGGCCGGGCGAAATCATGCCGCCCAATGACTCCGACGGGAATTGCGCCAGGGCTTTGAGATCATTGCCCATGGGTCCGTGGTCGATCATCCGATAGGACTGCGGTCCGAAGAACTGCCACCACAGTGGAACTCCGGTGAGCACCACCGTGATCAGCGCGGCCAGTCCCACGGCCGGGGCGATCCCGCGCAGTACCCGGAGTCCGATGCGCGGCCGGTGCAGGTAGTACACCAGCCCGAACAGTCCGAAGGACAGCGCGAAGATGAGCAGCGGCTCCTCGCCGAGTGCGATTTGCATCGTCACCAGCAGGCCGAGGGTGACCGCGTCCCGAATCCGGCGGCCGAACGGTCGTGGCCCACCCTCGTTTTCGGCGCGTCGCGCCATACGCAGAATCTGCCCCGCGATCAGCGGCAGCAGTAGCAGCACCACGAAATTCGGGTGTGCGTTGGCGTGCGAGATCATGGCGGGCGCGAACCCGCAGAACAGACCACCCACCGCCGCAGCGAGTTTCGATTCCACCAGGTAGCGCGAGAACAGCCAGTACCAGGCGAATGCGGTACCGAACAGGCCGAGGGTGAGCACCAGGACGAAGGTGACCGTCGGCCCGAACAGCAGCGTAATGGGGGTGAGCGGCACACCGACGCCGAACATGGCGGTATTGGCCATCATGTTCACGCCGTCGGGGAAGTTCTGCAGATTGGTGCCGAGCGGGTTCCGCAGGTTCGCGACATTGTGCGCGGTGACCGCGAAGAACCACTCCCACATGGTCTGGTCCTGACCGCTCTTGATCAGGTACCCGTCCCGGGGATGGCGCCACTGCCCGGAGAGTACGAGCACGGCCAGTGCCAGATAGCCGGTAGCGATGGCAAGGTCGGCGCGCGCGAGTCGAATTCTTCGCGCGAACCGCTGGGGGCGAGATAGCCGAGCTCCGGTCGTCTCGGGTGCGGTCCGTTCCAATACTGCGACGGCCGACCCGGTTTGGTCCGTCCGGTCGGTTTCCCACCCCTGGTTCAACTGCATACTCCTCTTACTGGCACAACAGCCGATCACGCTACCGGGTTCGACTGAGATTGCGCTGGGAGTGGGGTAGTTATCCACAGAAAACGGGACTAATCCACAGGTTTCAGACCAAATCTGTGTATAAGTGACCTTTGTCTCGAGCTTTTATGGAGGCTCGGGTTTGCCTCAGGCGCGAGACAACTCAGGCGCTGATCACAACCAGCGTGAACGGTCCGATATCGGTGATTCGAAAGCGCGGATCCTCGAATAGCGCCTTCGCGAACGACACCTGATACCGCTTCACATTTGGGTCGTTCGGATACACATCCTCGGCCAACCGCAGCGTGTAGCCGTCACCCGCCTGCCGGAACAGGAAGGCGTCAGGGGCACGCCACGGGCAGTCCCGCAGGGCCGCCACGAGTTCGTCCGGGGTCTCCAGCGTGCTCCACCGCTTGATCTCCGCCGCCCGCGCCGAGAAGTCCGCGAGCGGATTGGCGTAGTGCGAAGTCAGCGCCTGGAATCCGAAGTACGGGTAGATGGACAGGAAGCTCATATCGGCGGTCAGCACCACCGATTCGGCTCGCGCCCGCCCGGTCTGCTCGAGCAGTTCCGCGTCGATTTCCCGGTAGTAGGACACCGCCGACGGCGGGCGCTTATCGGCGCGTACGCCATCGCCGTCGGTATCGGTGTACGCCGTGGTGATCTCCGGTGCGAGCACGTCGGGAATGTGCTGGCTGAAGGCGACCGCGCCGATGACGGCGACCGCGGCGACTACCGGCTTGAACCGTTGCGGTTCGTTCACGATCTGATAGACCGCTCGTGCACCTTCGACGAATCCGAAGGCCCCGGCCGCCGCCAGCAGCACCCGGAGCACCGGCTCCAGCCGGAACGACAGCAGTGTGCTCCCCGCTGCCGTCACCAGCATGGACAGCAGGCACCACAGGTAGATCGCCAGCACGCCGACCGCCAATGCCTGTGCCCGGCGCGAACTCCCGACCCGCAGCACCAGCCAGATGACACCGATGAGGCAGAAACCGCCGAGCAGCGAGAATTCCATCATCGGCAAGGGCAACCGCGACCCGGCCTCCGGCAGATAGTGCAGCGCGGTGCCCGAACTCGCGGTCTTCCCCTGCAGCGCCTCCAAGAAGTACGGTCCCCACACCGTGAGCGCCAGCACCCCGGCGATTGCCCCGATCATGATCAGCCGCAACATAATCGGCCACACCAGGCGCCAATGGGTCGGTATCTCGGCCTTCGTGCGGCGTTGTACGTGCATTGCCGAGTGCCGGGCACGCAGTGTGAGACCGGCGGCAGCCAGTGCCATCAGGCCCACCGCGAATGCGGCGACCAGGAAGTACAGCGTGTAGAACGTGGCCATGATGCCGAGGAACAGCCCGGTGCCGATCACCGCGCCCCATCCGCCCGCAGTGGTCGGACCACCCGTCGTCGACTCGGCCGGACGGTACAGCGCACCCCACGCCAGTACCAGCACCGGCGGCAACAGCACGACGAGGACCGAGCTGTACGCCTCGGGAGCGGCATAGGCAATGGTCACGGCGGTCGTCGCCGCCGTCACCGCGACAGCCCAATCCGCCCGAATCAGCTTGGACCACAATACCAATGCCACGGCAGCGGCGACGGCGAGCGACACAATGGCCCACGGCTTGAACGCTGCCCACCCATCGAGTCCGAGCAGGTTCGCGAATCGTCCGCCCAACCAGAACCAGCCACCCGGGTAGTACGGCGGCAGGTCGATGTAATTCATATCCCGCAGTGCCGCACCATCGGTCAGCCGCGTCAGATACTGCGTCCGAAACTCCTGGTCCACCGACAGCCCGAACAAATAGAGCTTGGTAGCGGCGAGCGGCATCCCCAACGTCACCGTCACGAATGTCGAAATCCCGGCCCAGGACAGCACTTTCGCCACCCACGGCCACTTGTTCACCCGCAGTAACCAGATCGCCCCCACCAGCATGGCGAGCGCGACCACCTGCCCCACGGTCGTCAGTGACCGAGTCACATTGGAGGAGTTGAACGCCGGCCACTCCACCAGCGCGAACGCGAACAGCCCGATCCCCGCGACAACGACAGCGACGACCGCTGCCAATACCGCGTCCCCGAGCGCGTTTCCGGCCTGCCGTACCAGCACCGTCCCCCGCCCGCTCGAATCCTGCCCGCTCATTCGCATTCCGCCTCCGGGTTCGTGGTCAGCTCACCGCTGCGTAAGCCTAACGAGCAACCCTCGGCGGACACGTATCAGCCGGTATCCGGCCGCGCTGGATTTCAATGCATGACACGAATCGTCGTACCGTCGATACGATCATGAGTAGGATTCACATATGAGGACCACGGAGAAACTCACGGTCACAGTCTCGAAGCCCGTCGCTGGTGCCGCCCGTGCAGAGGCTGAGCGCAGCGGTGAAACGCTGTCCGCGCTGACGAATGCGGCGTTGCGCGAGTATTTGATTCGCCGCGCGATCGCAGATGAGCCGGATACCGACCCGGAATGGCTAGAGGCTGCGGCCCGGACGCTGGTTGAGGACGAGGCTGGCCGGTGAGGCGCGGCCAGCTGTGGCGGGTCTTGGTCCTCGGCCGCGTTGAGCGGACAGTCCTGATTGTCGGGCATGACGCCGTCACCGAGTCCCGCGTTGACATCTTGTGTGTGCAGGTGCAGGACACCGCTGGCAAAGAGTCACTTCTCGCTGTGCGTATGACGGGAGCGATTTCGGGGTTTGCCCGCGCCGTCACAGTGGCACCGATACCGAAGTCGAGCTTCGTGGAGCAGCTCGGTGTGCTCGACACCGCGACCATGGACCAGGTCGACACCGCCCTGCGCGCCACGCTCGATCTGTAGGAGTGGTATGTCTCAACAGCTGCAGGACCGCCTGGATCGTGAGATGTGGGAGCGGTCGAAAGTAGTCGACGCCATGCTCAGCGGTCCAGACGTGCTGACAAAACTGCCGCGCCTTCGAGTAAAGGTGCGGCAGTTCTCGGTTCACGGGGCCGAGTTAACGCCGGAGAACTTCCTCGGATGTGGAAGCGAAATCGGGCGCGGCCTCGACTGAGCCGGTGAAGGAAAGGCTGCGCCCAGTGAACGCCCGCTCGGCCTCCTTGTCGACCAAGTGGCCGTGGCTGGCGACCAAGCGTAGGACGATAGGCCGAAGGTCGCGCTGCTCTTCGTCGGTCAGCAGACCGACGAGTTCGCTCAGGGCCATATTGTCGAACGCAGCCGTCACGGTCCTCAGAATACCGTTCGTAGGCCGGTATACACCGGCCTACGAACCGGTGCACTCAGATGGGCAGCTTGCGGAAGATGGCGCGCGGCACGTGGCGCAGCACCATCATCACGTAGCGCCAGCCCGGCGCCCAGGCGATTTCCTTGCCCTTGGCGGAAGCCGCCACCGCGAGGGCGGCGATATCTTCCTTGTTCACGGTCAGCGGTGCTTCCTTGACGTGTGCGGACATCCGGGTGCGCACCTGGCCGGGGCGAATCACCGTGACGCGCGGGCCGTGCGGGCGCAGTGCCTCGCCGAGACCCAGGTAGAAGCCGTCCAGGCCGGCCTTGGTGGAGCCGTAGACGAAGTTGGAGCGGCGCACGCGCTCACCGGCGACCGAGGACATGGCGATGATCCGGCCGTAGCCCTGCGCCTTCATCTTGTCGCCGACCAGCACGCCCACCGAGACGGCGGCGGTGAAGTTGAGTTCGGCGGCGATCACGGCCTTGCGCTGGTCCTGCCACAGTTCCTCGGGGTCGCCGAGCATGCCGAAGGCGACAATGGCGACATCCACATCGCCGCGCGCCCACGCCTGGTCGATGACCTTGGGGTGGCTGTCCATCTCGAGGGCGTCGAAGTCGATGACCTCCACCTCGGAGGCACCGGCGGCCTTCATCTCCGTCACCGCGCTCTCGCGCAGCGGATCACCCGGAAGGGTCGCCAGGATAATGCGGGCGGGCCCCTTCTTCAGGTACTCCGAGCAGATCGCCAGACCGATCTCGGAGCTGCCGCCCAGCAGCAGAATGGTCTGCGGATTCCCGACCGCATTGATCACTGAAGCTCCAGCCTTCTCGCCATATCGGACATGAAAACGCCTGTGGGATCGACATTTCGACGGACCTTGATCCAGTCGTCGATCCGGGGATACATCTTGTGGAAGGTTTCCGCGGTGGTCCGCGAATCCTTACCGGTGTAGAGCCGTCCGCCGAACTCCAGGACGCGACGGTCGAGATCGGTGACGAACTCGTTGAGCCCCGCCTTGATCGGGAAGTCCACGCAGATGTTCCAGCCCGGCATCGGGAAGCTCAGCGGAGCCTGGTTACCCGCCCCGAACAGCTTGAAAACGTTGAGGAACGAATAGAACCCGGACCGCTGAATATCGACAATGATGCGCTTGAACTCGTCGACCGATTCCGGCGGGACCACGAACTGGTACTGCAGGAAGCCATTGGATCCGTAGCCGCGGTTCCACTCGCCCAGCATGTCGAGCGGGTGGTAGAACTGCGTCAGATTCTGGACCTTGCCCCGGTAGGTGCCCGACTTGCGGTACCAGACCTCACCGATCGGCCCGAAGGTGTACTTGTTGGCCAGCCCGTTCGGGAACACATCCGGCAGCGTGAAGAAGGTCTTGCCGTTGAACCGCAACGGATCCTTCTGCAGCTTGGTCGGCAGCTGATCGAGCTTGGCCAGATTGCCGCGGGAGATGGCGGCGCGACCCAGCTTCGGTTCCGGGCTGATGGCGTCGAACCAGGCCGAGCTGTACTCGTACTTGTCCTCGGACCCGTCGCTGTGGAAGGCGATGGTGTCGTCGAGCGTCGGGGTGACGTCACCGTCGGCAATGAAGTACGCCGTCTCGGTGGGCGTCATCTCGATGGTGGCGCGCAGGATGATGCCGGTCAGACCGCAGCCACCCACGGTCGCCCAGAACAGCTTCGCGTTCTTCCTGGGCGTGATGTGCTGTACGGTGCCGTCGGCGGTGAGCAGCTCCATCGACCGCACATGGTTGCCGAAACTGCCCGCGCTGTGGTGGTTCTTACCGTGGATATCGGAGCCGATGGCTCCGCCGATGGTGACCTGCCGGGTACCCGGCAGCACCGGAACCCACAGCCCGAACGGCAGGGCGGCCTTCATCAGCTGATCCAGATTCACGCCACCGTCGACGTCGACCAGGCGGGTCGCGGCGTCGATGCGGTGAATCTTGTTCAGCGCGGTCATATCTACGACCAGGCCGCCCGCGTTCTGCGCGTTATCGCCGTAGGAGCGACCGAGCCCGCGGGCGATAACGCCGCGGCGCAGGTGTGCCGGTTTGGACTCGTTGTCCTCCGCGACCATGGCGACCGCTTTCGCGATCAACTCCGGATCGCCGGTGGAGAGGACTTCGGAGGTTGTCGCTGCGGTGCGACCCCAACCCGTCAGCCTCCGGGTCTGCGTCGGCAGTGCGGACGCTCCCTCGGTCACCGAGTTCGCCTCGGTATCGGCCGTGGTGGTGGTCTGAGCTTTCGTGGACATCGGCATAGAGGCTACAGGCATAACCGGGCATCGGCTGGTGGCGTTCGCTGTGCGCGGCATTACGCTCGTGCGTTGTGACCGCGGAACCGCACCTGCCCCTGCCGCCCGAGCTGCCCCTGGTCGACGAGCCGGGCGGTACGGATGTCGACCTGAAGACCCAGATCATTCGGTTCGGGCTGACCGGCGGATTCTCCGCCGTGGTCGACTTCGGTATCTATGTCCTGCTCATGGGCGTGCTCGGCGTGCAGCGCGATATCGCCAAGGCGATCAGCTTTATCGCGGGCACCACCACCGCGTACCTGATCAACCGCCGCTGGACCTTCCAGGCTCCGCCGAGCAATAAGCGCTTCGTGGCGGTGCTGGCCCTGTACGCGGTGACCTTCACCGCCCAGGTCGGTATGAACGCCCTGCTGCTCGGGGTATTGCTGCCCAATATGGAGTTCGATGTGTTCGGGCGCACACTCGAAGGTGCCGTGCTGGTGGCCTTCGTGATCGCCCAGGGCATCGCCACGGTGATCAACTTCGTCGTCCAGCGGGTAGTGATCTTCAAGATTCACTGACCGGACGGTTCAGGTCAGAGTTCAGGGCGCTGCCCTGCGAGTGGCCGAAGCCGCGCTTCGTAGTTAGGGGTTCGGGGGCGAAGCCCCTGAGACCCCCGAGAGTCGGGCCAACTCAGTACTCGACGAGCGCCCGGGCTTCCGCTTTGGCGTGGAAGTAGTCCCCGCCCTTGGCGCGGACATTGTCCGTCCCCCACTGCCGGGGTTCGCGCGATGCGGGTATCAGGTGCGGTATGTGCTTGCGGCAGTGGATATACGCCTCTTCGACATCCACGACGACCCAGCGTTCGATGGTGCGTCCACGCTCGTCCTCGGGTAGCTCCTGCGAACAGCGGCGCAGGACGGCGTCGTCGACTATGCGGGCGGTGCCGTTGATATGCAGTCCGATGAGGTCGCGTACGAAGTCGATCATGAGGATGCCGATATGCGGATTCTCGAGGATATTCCCGAGGCTTGCCATCACGCCGTTCCCGCGCAGTTCGGGGTAGGCGAGAGTGTGCTCGTCGATAACGTGGAGGAAGCCGGGACGGCCCGCGCGGAAGGTGGAATCGCATTCGCCGTGCTTATCGGAGGTCGCGATGAAGGCCATATCCATCCGGCCGATGAATTCGATCATGTGCGCATTGAGACGCTGCAGAACTTGATCTTCATAGAAGCGTTCTGCTCGGTCCTCGGTACCGTAGCGTTCCTGCAGTTCCCGTTCGCCGTCGCTGCCGTTTCTGATACCGGGCATTATGCGCCCCCTCTGGTAGCTGGAGTCCGGATGGGAGAGGCTCGGCCGCGAACTTCGGCCATCCGAAATCCTATACGGTTTAACTATTTTGGTGTGGCGAATGGATGAACCGGCTCATTGTCCCTGGTGGGGGATTGGTTGACTGATGCCGGTCAAACCTTCCCGTGCGAGGGTCCTCCCAGCTGAAACTTCTGACAAGGGACCTTTGTCGCTTAGCTGTGGGTGTGCTGATCACAGGTGCTGTATGTACCGATGCGAGTTACACTGCGCGCGCAGGGATTTCGCAATCCTGATTTGTCCTTTTTGCATAGTTATGTCCGACTTATTGGGTGTCATCCCCCTTGCATCAGACCGGAAGGTCAGTTTGCTTTGCGTTCCAACGCAATTCGATCGAGCACGATCACCGACCCCCGGCCCAATCGCACCACACCCTGATCCTCGAGTTCGCGGAGCACCTTATTGGCGGTTGCTCGCGTCGTACCCGCCATGGACGCCAGCTCCTCCTGGGTGAGCCGGATATGGGACAGCCGCCCCGCATCGCCGTACACCCGCGCCAAGTGCGCCAGCCGCCGCAGCACCCGCGTTTCCACCGGCAGGTACAGCGCCTCCAGCACCGACGCGGACAGCCGCCGCACCTGCGCCGCCAGCGTGCTGGTGAGGAAGCGTTCCACCTGTGGATGATCTGTGCGGAGTCGCTCCAGCCGATCCCTGCTGAGCGTGAGGGTTTCGGCGTCGGTGACGGCGACAATGGTGGCGGTGCGGCGCGCGTCCGGACTCAGCAGCGCCTGCTCTCCGAATACGTCGCCCGGACCGAGAATGGTCAGGGTGGCGGTATGCCCCAGGGGTGTGGTGACGCGGACGATCAGCCGCCCGCTGGTGATCAGGTACAGACAATCGCCGGGATCGCCCTCGTGGCAGACGATGTCGCGGCGCCGGAATTTGCGTGGGATACAGGCGGCGATCAGCTCCCGCCGTTCACCCGGCGCGAGACCGTCGAGCAGTTCGAATTCCATCTGACCTCATCTGTCCTGTGGCACCGGCGGATCAGCGCAGCGCCTCGAGTTCGTACACGGTGACCGGATCCCGTTTGCCTTTGATATCGAAGGCCCCTCGATCCCGCCCCACGGCCCGATCGCCCAGCCGGGTCCTGGTCAGCGGCCCCACCACCACCGTTCCCGGCTCGGCCAGCGACTCCAGTCGGGCCGCCAGATTCGTGGTGTCGCCAATGGCCGTGAAATTGCGCATCTGGGCCGCACCCACATTGCCGACCACGGCGGGCCCGGTATTCACGCCCACCCGAAACATCGGCCAGTCATCGCGATGCGCGATATCCACCCGATCCCGCACACCCTGGACCGCCCGCTGGAGCGCCAATCCCGCCCGCGCGGCCCGGAGTACATGATCGGGTTGCCGCACAGGCGCATTGAAGATCGCCATGACCGCGTCCCCGACGAACTGCACCACGGTCCCGCCCTGCGCCAGGATCTCCGGCACGATTACCCCGTAGTAGGTGTTCAGCATGCGCATGACCTGCTCCGGCCCCACCCGCTCCGCGAACGGTGTGAACCCCCGCAGATCCGCCATCAGCACACTGACCTCATGAATCTCGCCGCCCAACCCGGCCTGGGAGGGATCGGCAATGAGCGCGGTGGCCACCGCCGGCGACATATAGGACCGGAACAGCCCATCCAACTGCTGGTAGAGCCGGGCATTCTCCAGGACCGTCGAAGTCTGCGCCGCGAACGACCGCGCCACCGCCTCCTCGCCGGCCCCGAGCGCCACCGCAGGTCGGACAGCGGGACCCGGACCGGTAGGCGGCCCCCCGAAACCTGATGCGGTCCCAGGCCTTTCGCCCCCGGCGACACCGAAACCCGGCACCGGGCCGGCTTGCCCGGACACCCCGCCGTGCCCTGACGCACGCGCGGGCGTGCCCGAACCGCTACTGCGGGGCGGCGGCGCTGCCTGGCTCGAGCCCGCTGCTGGACCGGGTGCGGTTGGTGGTTGTGCGCTGGTGGCAGGGGTTGTCGGTGGCGGCACGGTCCGTCCGGCTGCTGGACCGGGTGCGGTTGGTGGTTGTGCGCTGGTGGCAGGGGTTACCGGTGGCGGCACGGTCCGTCCCGCTGCTGGACCTGGCGTGGTCGGCAGGTATGCGCTGGTGGCAGGAGCTATCGGTGGCGGCCCGGTCGGTGGAACGGGCGGTGCCGGTGTGCCGGGGGTGGGTGTGGGTCGCCAGGCGAATCCCATTCGCTCGCGCTGGATCGGGGGGATCGGCTGGGCGAGAGCGAGCGGGGCGGCCGGGAGGCCGGGGTCGGCGGAAGGAGGGGTACTCGGCGGTGCGGGGCTGGGGGAGGGCGGGGAGCTCTGCCGTGCGGGCTCCGGGATGGGGGCGGAAGCTGCTGCGGTGCGGGTGAGTTCGAGGACTCCGGCTCGGAAACCCTTGACCAGCAACGGGAAGGTGACGGCAGCGGGGTTCGGCGGGTGCCCGTCTTCGAAGTGGAGGCGACCCTGGCGGAGGACACCGATGCGGACAATGTCGCGGTCGAAGGCTGCGGCCGCGAGACGTTGGATTTCGGCCAGGAGTTCGCGTTCACCGCGAATGACGCTGGCGCGTTCGCCCACCGCGACGAGCGCGCCGAGGCGGCGGACCTGTTCGCGCTCGTTGCCGAGGGCCTGGGCGCTCTGCTGGAGGACCGCTAGCTGGCGTTCGGTGAGCCCGAAGCGGCGGGCGAGTTCCTGGCCGACGGACCCCAGCGGTTCGGCGGCATCGACGCCGCCGCTGGCGCGCCGGTCCATGGCGGCGACCATTTCCTCGAGGGCGTGGGCATAGTCGCGGTGAATGGCGGCGACGGTGCTGCGCAGCGTGACGCTGTCGAATAGGCCCCGGGTGGAGCCCTCCCGCCGGAAGGAACGGTGCGCGCTGATGGCGATGAGCGCGAAGGCCACGCCCAGCAGCACATGCCACTCCCACCAGGACACCCGCCAGCTGCGTCCGAAGCCCACCGCGAACAGGGCCTCGGCCAGCAGTACGAAGGCGGTCAGCACACTCAGCAGCACTGTCCCGCGCTGGCGGAAATACAGGTAGGCGTACCGCGCGGCAGCCGCCAGATAGCAGGCCGCGCCGACGAAGGTCGCCGCCACCAGCGGCCCCTGCACCTCGGCGGGATCGGGGACGGCGTCGAACGGTGGCACCCGGGTCAGCGAGAGCAGTGCCCAGATCGCCATCAGTGTGATCGGCAGCGCGGCAAGCACTTCCGTATACCGATGGGCGCGCGCGGTCGGTCCGTACTCCACCGCCGAGGCCAGCGCGGCCAGCCCGCCCAGCACCAATCCGACCGGCACCGCGGCCGTGAATCCCACATTCGGGGTGGATAGAATGATGCCGGGCGTGGCCAGCGCGTGCAGTCCCAGGAATCCCGAATTCAGTTGGAATACCAGCGAAACCAGGATGAGTCGCATATCCCGGTGATTGCGGGCGGCGCGCAGCAGCAGTACCGCCAGCGCCAGCGACACCGCGGCCGCACCCAGAATCAGCCAGAAGTGCACCCCGTGATGCTGGAATTCGTGATCCAGCCGCGGCTGGGCGATGAGCACCCACAAACCCGCGATGGGCAGGCTGACATGCGTCAGCCACAGCAGTATGCGAACCGGAGACATGCGCGCACCGGATTCACGCGGGGGTGAGCGTTACCGGTACACCGTTGAACACGGCATTGCCGGAGGGCGCGTCGATCAGTGAATCATCGGTCAGCACATTGGCATTCACTCCGGCATGCTCCTTGGCCACGGTCTGTGTGCTGTCACCGTGCCCCCAGCCGTGCGGCAGGCTCACCACCCCCGGCATGATCTCCTCGGTCGGTTCGAGCGGCACCGTCAGCGATCCGGCCGCCGACTTCACCACCGCGAACCCGTTCAATCCGAGCCGCTCCACATCCTGGGGATGAATGTGCAGCGTGCAGCGATTCGACCCGCCGACCAGCGTGGCCACATTGTGCATCCAGCTGTTGTTCGACCGCAGTTGCCGCCGTCCGATCAACACCATCTCCGGTGCGGCATCGGGCAACCGCCCCCGCAAGCGCTCCACATCGTCGAGCAACTGTTGGGGTGCGAGCTCCACCTTCTTCGACGCGGTGCGCAGTGCCCCGGGCAGTCGGGGCCGTAGCGCGCCCAGGTCGATGCCGTGTGGATTGTCCAGCAGCACTTGCAGGTTCAGGTTGCCGCGCCACTCGGTCGGTGCGCCGGTTGCCTCGGCGACGTCCGCTACCGGTATGGCGGGCCGGTCCGCCGACCCACCGCCGAGCTCTCCGCCGTCGCTGGATTCGGCACCGCCGACCGGGTCTGCGCCGGATGCTTCGGAGTCACTCCGGCCGTGCCCGTTACTGTTCCATTCACCGTAGGGGCCCAGGCGCAGCATCATGTCGATCCGCTGTTCGGTGGTGTCGGCACCGATCAGCTCCAACCGCCGCTCCAGTAGTCCGGCCTTCTGCAGGGTGCCCGTGATTACCAGCTCATCCACCGCCTCGAGGGCGCTGCTGCCCTCCGGTGCCTGCTGTCCGCTGACCGCCATGGCCAGGCGCGCGAGGATTTCCGCCTCCGCGGGGCGGCCGTCCGGTGCGATGAGCGGCGGTGAGTAGCGGGCGTAATTGCGGACCGCGAAGTTGAGGAGCGCGAAATCGTAGTGCGGGGATTGCAGAATGCGCGGCGGCGGCAGGATGACATCCGCGTGCCGGGTGGTCTCGTTGAGGTAGCGGTCCACACTCACCATGAATTCCAGTCCGGCGAACGCGGTATCGAGGCGCGCGCCACTGGGCGCGGACAGCACCGGATTACCGGCCACCGTCACCATGGCGCGAATCTGCCCCGCACCGGGGGTATTGATCTCATCGGCGAGGGTGGCCACCGGGAATTCGCCCATGGCCTCGGGCAGTTCGCGCACCCGACTGCTCCAACGACCGGTGCGGAACGGTCGGGACCGGACGATTCCCAGCGCCGCCCCATTGGCGAACATGGCCCCGCCGGGTGAATCCAGATTTCCGGTGAGCGCGTTGACGACATCCACCAGCCACTGCGTAATGGTGCCGAATTCGGCGGTGCAGGTACCGATTCGGGCGTACACGGCGGCGGTCGGCGCATTCGCCACCTCGCGCGCGAGCCGCACGATGGTCGCCGCGGGCACCCCGGTGCGCCCGGCCACCACGGCAGGCGTGAAATCGGCTGCGGCCGAACGGAGTTCGTCCAGACCCTCGACCGCTACGCGAATATCGGTGAGTTCCTCCGCGAACAGCGTGTGCACAATCCCGAACAGCAGGTAGGGATCACTGCCGGGGCGAATGAACAGATGTTCGTCCGCCAGCTTCGCCGTGCGGGTACGGCGTGGATCCACCACCACGAGTCGCCCGCCGCGCTTACGCAGCGCCTTCAGTCGCCCCGGGAAATCCGGTGCGGTGCACAGCGATCCATTCGATTCCAGTGGATTCGCGCCCAGCATGAGCAGATAGTCGGTGCGATCGAGATCCGGTACCGGCACGGTCAGTGGATCGCCGAACATGAGTCCGCTGGCCACCTGTTTGGGCATCTGGTCGGCGGTGGAGGCCGAGTAGAAGTTGCGAGTCGCCACCGCCCGCAGCAGCACCGGCACATACAGCGCTCCGGCCACCGTGTGCGCGTTGGGATTTCCCAGATACACACCCAGCGACTGATTCCCGTGCGCCTTCGCGATCGCCGGAATCCGTTCCCCGATGAGCGCGAAGGCCGCATCCCAGGTCGCGGTTCGCCACTGCCCGGTCTCGCGGTCGCGAATCATCGGCTCGGTCAACTGATCCGGGTCCTCGTCCAAATGCCCGAGGCTCGCGCCCTTCGGACAGACGAATCCCCGGCTGAACGGATCGGCGTGGTCGCCGCGTACGGCCGTAACGTGGTCGTTCGCATCGAGGCTGATTTCGAGTCCGCACACCGCCTCACAGAGTGGGCAGGTGCGCAGCAGTGTTCGGGCGCTGTCCGTGACGGGGCTCATACCTCATCATCGCCCCCAACACCGCCAGGCGAAAGCTCCCCCGCCTCCCCGAGACTTCAGCGCCCGGCTGAAAGCCGTGGACCGTCGTGTACGCGTGCCTGCGGTTGAGAGCCGAGCCGATTCTGGCCGTACCCGATGAGTTACCCCGATCCTTACGAGATCAGTCGTCGCGTTGGATTCCCTGGAGAGTGGCACCTTGTGTCGGGACGCCGACACTTGGAAGGTGTGCGCGGCGACAGACTCGTGCGCCCATCGCGCTCAGGCTGTTCCCATGCGGTATCTGGAACGAACTCGAGCCCTCGACGCACTGCGCGCCGCCTGCGACGACGTAGCCGCGGGCACCGGGACGGTGGTCGAAGTGACCATCGCGGGTGAAACCGGTCTGTTCGTGCGGACCGCCCCCGACCCCGGCCCCCTCCGCCGCCACACCCTGCGCACCCACCCCGCCGGTCTGACTCCCCGCCAACAGGATGTCCTGGAACTCGTCGGCGCGGGCCTCACCAACCCCGAAATAGCGGCCCACCTGGTCCTCTCCGTCCGCACGGTAGACCACCACGTCTCGTCGATCCTCAACAAACTGGGCGTCCCCAACCGCCGCGCCGCCCGAGCCGCCGCCCTCCACCACCAAACCCCCACCCGAACCACTCCCGAACAACACAGCCCCTACGTAACGCAGCGCGCCCGCCCCACCCTGCAACGCCAACACAGCAACAGCACGCCCCCCGCGCCTGCTTCCTACACCCCGCCTGACCCCCACCCCCAGCACGTCCTGCATCACCGCACGCCCTTTCATCGCTGAAGGGCACTTGCTCGCTTCACCGACAACCCGTGAACAAGGCTCTGATCAGCGCGCAGCGCGTCTGGAATCCAACGCAACGGCTGATCTCGTGAGAATCGGGGTAACTCGCCGGGTACGTCCAAAATAGGCTCGGCACCCAACCGCCGGCACGCGTGCATGACGGCCAACGGCTCTCAGCCGTGCGCTGAAGTCTCGGGGAGGCGGGGGAGTCTCGGGGAGGCGGGGGAGCTTTTCCACACGCGAAAACCGCGGGTGCCGGGGTTGCACCCGCGGTTCGCGGATATTTCAGAGCTGGCTAGAGCCGATTTTTCAGGAGGCGATACGCGCGACCTGGGGCTTGCGACCGGATACGGCGGCGCGGACGGCGGCGGCAATGGCCACCACCGGCGGGGTCCAGCGCGCCTCGTGGGGCGCGATGCTCCAGGCGGCCGCACCGGCCGCGGAGGCCTGGGTCGGCGGCAGCGGGATGCCCGCGCCATCGGTGTGGATGATGGCACCGGTCTCGCGGAGCGCCTCGACGGCCATGGCCGCCTTGCGCATGCCGGTGACCAGGTGAATTTCACGGCGCTCTTCGCCCGGGACCTCTATAACCGGTCCGGACAGATTGTTGGCGCGGAGGAAGCGACGCACGAAGGCGGCGGTCTCTCCGGTTACCTCGATACCCGACAGATTCTCGTCGGTGATGAGGCAGATGCCGTTGGCCGTTTCGGCGACCGTCCAGCCGCGCTGCTTGTATTCCTGCGCAGTGGCGGCCAGTACTTCGGCCGTGACGGAAGACGAAAACGTCGTACGCACTGGATTCTCCATTCCCCGGTAGATCTAGGTCCTGCTCTGTGCGTGGTATCGCCGATCGGTGTCCGAGGCGTTACAGGTTCGATTTCACGGGTCTTCGTTCGTGACTCCAAAAGAGACAGCTTTTCGTTGTAGGTGGCGCCACTGTGTCTGTGTCGTATAAGTGACATTTGTCCGGCGGTGGTGATAACCAGCGAGAACGCCGAAGCCGCTCGCGCAGTGCCCATCTCGCGCTTGATACGTCTTGAAAAGGGAAGTGTCGGAGAACACAGTGCGCCGCACTGTAGCGCCGGTGTGATTGCGGCCAGACTTGCTGGGGCCGGATCTCCGGCTGGGAGCCGGAAGCCCGGTGGGAGAGGAGAGCTTTCGCCCATGACCGATCAACCGGACGGGGACCGACCCGAACCCGACGAGTTCGAGGCCGAATCACGGTGGGTGTCCTTCAAGGATTCGGCGGTGCGGCGCATGTCGAAGCACATCGCCGAAGACGACGCGGATCAGCCGCCGGTCGAACCCTTCACCAGCCCAAGCGCGTTCGGTTCCTGGAGCATCGACGCCGCGCGCAGCCTCGTCGATCTGCAGTTTCGGCGCACCGCCACCCGCACCCTGCTGCCGCTGGCCTATCTATTGGGTCTGGCGGGCGCCGTCGCCATTCCGATCGCCAGTACGGTTCTGCTGTTGCGGTCGTCGCTGTGGATGGGTGTCGTCTTCGCGGTGGTGTTCGCGATACCGCTGGGCCTCACCATTGCGGCCGTGGTGCGCCTGCTGCTGGAATTCCTGGTCAATGCCTCCCGGCTGGCGAGCCGGGTGGAGCACATCGCGGTCCTCGCCGACGATCTTTTCCAGGCGCTGTCGGATGTGGCCGAACCGGTCAACCAGCTCTCGGAGGATATGCGCGCGGTGCAGTTCTGGCGCTTCCGAAAGCGCAACGCCCGCAAGTAGTTTCACGCAGAAAGGCCCCACCTTATCGGTCCGCCGGTCCGCTGCGTCCATGGATTGCCGAGAACAGCTGTGCAACAATGCGACCGCATACTGTTAGGGGGACGGATGGCACTACCACAGGGGATTACCGGTTCGACCATGCCGCGACGGCAGCTCGGACGTCAGTTACGTGACCTGCGCAATCGCGCGCGGATGACGACGCGGGTGGCAGCACAGCGGTTGGAGTGGTCCGAGGCCAAGATCTGGCGCATCGAGACCGGGCAGACATCGCTGCGCAGCCTGGACGTAGAAGCCATGTGTCGCATCTACGGGGCCCCCGAGGACGCCATCGCGCCGCTCACCGCCCTGGCCCGGGAAACCAAGGCACGCGGCTGGTGGACCGAATACAGCGATGTGATCGATGAGGGGTACGAGGTCTACATCGGTCTCGAGGAGGCCGCCGCCCGGCTCACCACCTATGAGAACGAGCTGATACCGGGGCTGCTGCAGACCGAGGACTATATGCGCGCGGTACTCGCGGGGGCGTATCCGGGCATTACCGCCGAGCAGATGGACCGTCGGGTGCGCGTGCGCGCCGCCCGCCAGGAACTGCTGACCCGGCCGAATTCACCGCTACAGCTGGATGTGGTGATCTCCGAGGCGGTGCTGTGGCATCGCATCGGTGGCGACGCCGTCACCGCCGGACAGCTGGATCGGCTGCACCGGTTGAGCGAACTCGCGAATGTGCGCCTGCGCATGGTTCCGGCCGACTGTGGATACCACCACGGCATGGATGCCGGCCGGTTCGTCCTACTCGAATTCCCCGCCACCGCGGATGACATTCCGGAACCTCCGGTGGTGTACGTGGAATCGCTCACCGGCTCGTCCTATCTGGATAAAGACCATGATGTGGAGCGATACCGGGAAGCGTTCAAGGCCGTCACCTCGGTCACCGTCGACGCGCTCCCGATGATCGAGAACATCCGCGCCGTCGTCTGACACCTGTCCACACAGTGTGCGTGTACATGGCGGTATCGGCTATTGCACCGGGCAAGTGACCCGGGTTACATTCGGTGCTAGCAGGGTGCTTGCAACTGCGAGCGGTCTCCCTGCGGAGTGAGCCAGACAAAGGAGTCTGACCATGCCAGGTGCGAGCACCGGTGAATCCCTAGAGGGCATGTCCAGCGGGCAGATGCTCGTGGATGACCGCTTTACCGCGGTCGCCGCGAAGTTCTTCTCGATCTTCCGTCGTCCCAGGGCGGGAGGTGGCGCTCTCGCGGTCTACCTCGACGGCGAGCCGGTGCTCGACATCTGGGCGGGGTGGGCCGATACCGATCGACGGTGGCGGGCCGACACCATGGCGCTGTCGTACTCCACCAGCAAGGGCGTGGCCGCGACGGTCATCAACCGGCTGGCCGATCGCGGTGTCCTGGACTACGACACCCCCGTCGCCGAGTACTGGTCGGAATTCGCCGCCAATGGCAAAGCCGACATCACCTTGCGCGATGTCCTGCGCCACCGCGCCGGATTGCAGCGCATGCGCGATCTGCTCGATGATCCGGAGGATCTGCTCGACCATGACAAGGTCGCGGCGGCCTTGGCTGAAGCGGCTCCAGATCCGATGCGGCACAGGGCCTCCGGCTATCACGGTCTGAACTTCGGCACCCTGGTGGCGGAGATCGCACAGCGCGCGACCGGCCGCTCCTTCACCGATCTGGTCCGCACCGAACTCGCGGAACCGCTCGGCGACAACGACTTCTGGTTCGGTGTGCCCGAAAACCAGCGCTACCGCATCGCGCGCCTGTCCCCACGCCTGAGTGTCGGCAAGGTGCCGTTCGATCGCCTGGTCGGATTCGGATCCCGCTTGCGGGCACTGGATTCGGCGCGCAGCGCCATCTACGACGGCTGGGTCGATATGTCGGTCGGCGATAAGCCCTACGACGCCATGATGCCCGGCTGGAACGGCACCTTCACCGCGCGAGCCCTCGGGAAGATGTACGGCGCACTGGCCAATGACGGCATGCTCGCCAACCGCCGCCTGCTACGCCCCGAAACCACGAACCTCATCGCGCAAATGCCCCCGAACAGCCGCTACGATTATGTCCTCGGCGGCCCACCGCATTTCAATCTGGGGTATCACCGCGCCATAGTAGGAGCCACCCTCACTCGAAAGGCCTTCGGCCACTTCGGCATCGGCGGCTCCGGCGGCATCGCCATCCCAGGCCAGCGCGTCGGTATCGGCTTCGTCACCAATCGCCTCGGCTACCCCGCGATGACCCTGGGCGATACGCGCCTGCCGTTCCTGGCGGCCATGATCCAGCGCGCGGCTCGTGCGGCGCGTGTCGAATCCGCGCCGACGTCGCTGCCCAGGGCGGCAGCGAGCTGAGTTCGGGGTCATCGCTCGTCGCACCGCGTATCGCGGGCTTCGCCCCTCGTCGTCCCGGCATGGTTTTGGCCGGGACCCACCACTGATCAGACGTGCATTCCGGCCGAGGGCACGCCGGAATGACGGGATGAGTGGCCGGATGACGGGCGGCAGCGGTTAGTTCAGTTCTCCCGCTTCAGCTTTCGCCACCCACCCGCGCGATTGTTCGCGATGATCTGTCGGAACATGGCGAGAAGGGCCGGGGCGTTGAGAGTTTCGCCCTCTTCGACCGCCACGGTGCGGGCGGTCTTGTTGTCGTGCCCCGCGGTAATGATGCCCTCTGGGTCGGGGACGATCGCGCCGTCGTATAGGAAGACGTTGACGTGCGTTTTCGCGGCCAAGAGCGCGCAGATATTGCCGTCCAGAACAAAATATGGCTGCACCGTGCGTTTGATCGTCTCGACGACCTCGGGATCGGCCTCGTGCACCAGATCGCGCACCTGATGGCAGATGGCCTGCTGCCATGCGGGCAGGGCGTCGATGTAGGTGTCGACGCGTGGATCCGTCACATACGACATCTGTGCAGCGTATGGCAGATGTCGAGAGATGAACGCGATTCAGCGCAGGGACTGCTCCAGCACTTCACGGTGCGTCGGCGCGGCGGCGCTGTGTAGTTCGCGACCCTTATCGGTGAGGCAGACGAAGATCGCGCGGCGGTCTTCGGTGCACAGGGTGCGATTGACCAGGCCGTCCTTTTCCAGGCGCGCGACGGCGCGGGAGAGGGCGCTCTGGCTCAGATAGATATCGACGGCGAGATCGCTCATCTTGTACTTCTCGGCACCGGCGTCCACGAGCCGGTCGAGGGTTTCGAATTCGCTGAGCCCGATGTGGTGACGACCCTGCAGCTCCTTTTCCAGGGCGCACGAGGTGGTCGCGTGCCGGGTCAGCAGATCGCGCCATTCGCTTACCAGCCCGGTGATTTCGGGCCGGTCGACAGGCGCTGTCGGCTTCGGCATGGGGTCATCTTAGCGGCCGAGTGTAAGCTATGCAAACGCATTTAATGTTTGGACAACTAATGCGTGCGCATGTACTGTCTCCACTCATGACGACAACGGCAACGAAAACGGCTGCGGCACCAGCCGACTCGAGTGGCTGGACGCTCCGGCTCTGGGGAATGTTGATCACCCTGTGTATCGTGCTGTTCCTCGACGGACTCGACGTGTCGATGATCGGCGTCGCGTTGCCGTCCATCGGAACCGAACTGGACCTCGAAACCTCCACCCTGCAGTGGCTGGTCAGTGGTTACGTGCTCGGCTACGGCGGC
Source organism: Nocardia uniformis NBRC 13702 (assembly GCF_001613345.1). GTDB lineage: Bacteria > Actinomycetota > Actinomycetes > Mycobacteriales > Mycobacteriaceae > Nocardia > Nocardia uniformis. Next base: position 21,197 of record NZ_BDCE01000008.1, read on the forward strand.
CTGCTGCTGCTGGGCGGACGCACCGCGGACCTGCTCGGTCGTCGCAAGGTGTTCCTGATCGCGCTGGCCGTCTTCGCACTCGCCTCGTTGGCGGGCGCACTGGTCAGCTCCGGGCCCCTCCTTATTCTTACCCGCTTCATCAAGGGCCTGGCCGCCGCCTTCACCGCGCCGACCGGTCTGTCCATCATCACCACCAATTTCGCGGAAGGCCCGGCCCGTAATAAGGCGCTCTCCATCTACACCGTGTTCGGTGCGGGTGGTTACTCCATGGGTCTGCTGTTCGGCGGCCTCATGACCGGCCTCGGCTGGCGCTGGACCTTCCTACTGCCGGTGCCCGTCGCCATTGCCGCGCTGATCGCCGCCGTTTACCTGCTGCCCAAGGACAAGCCCGCCGAAGAGGGCGGGCACGACATCCTCGGCGCGGTGCTCTCCACCACCGCCATGCTGCTGCTGGTCTACACCGTGGTCACGGCTCCCGAGGTCGGCTGGCTTTCGGTGCGCACCCTCGGCTCATTCGCGGTGGCAATCGCGCTGTTCGTCGGATTCATCGCGGTCGAGAAGAAGATCAGGTACCCGCTGGTCCGCCTCGGCATCCTGAAGAAGCCCACCCTGGTTCGAGCCAGTATCGCGATTATCGCGCTCGGTGGCTCCTACTTCAGCTGGCAGTTCATCACCACCCTGTACCTGCAGGACACCCTGGGTTGGTCACCGCTGAAGCTTTCCATGGCCCTGCTGCCGGTGGGCCTGCTGGTCGTCGCCTCCGCCTTCGTCTCGGACAAGCTGGTCGATCGCTTCGGCACCGGCCCGATCATCACCATCACCATTATCGTGATGGCCATCGGCTACCTGCTGTACCTGCGCATCGACACCGCGCCGGACTACCTGACGGTCCTGCTGCCCGCCGTGCTCCTGATCGGCGTCGGCTGGGTCGGCTTCCCGGCCATCAATATCCAGGCCACCAGCGGTATCGACGATGACGAACAAGGTTTGGCCGCAGGCGTTCTCCAGACCTCCATGCAGGTCGGCGCGGCCATCGTGCTGGCCGTGACCACCGCCATCATCACCTCCGGGGTGCACACCTCCGACGCGAATCCCGCCGAGGTCCTGGACAACTACCGCCCCGGTCTGGAGTTCGCCGCCGGAGTGGCGATCGTCGGAGCCCTGGTCGCCCTCTCGGCCTACCTGCCGAAGCGGCGCAAGGGTCGCGAGGACCGCGAACCCGCCCCGAATGCCGAATTGGAGCTGGTCGGCTAGCCCGACCATCGGTTCGGCAAGGGCATCCCTCACCCGACCCGGGCCGACGAAGCTGGGGCGCACCGCATACACGGTGCGCCCCAGCGCTTTTCGTGTACCCTCCGTCATTCCGGCGTGAGTTCCGCCGAACGCTTGGCGACTCAGCGAGTGCGGTTCAGATCCGCCAACAGTGGCGCGGCCGCGTCCTTGGGGGAGCGGTTGAAGGTCAGCGGCCGACCGTCGCGGCCGACCGTTGGCCACTCGATACCGATGGCCGGATCGAAAGCGTCTATCTCACCGTCGAATTCGGGTGTGTACTCCAGTGAGCAGAGGTAGGTGACGGTGGAACCGTCCTCGAGCGAGAGCAGTGCGTGTCCCAGGCCCTCGGAGAGATAGACCGAGCGGCGGTTCTCGTCGTCGATCACCACGGCGTCCCACCGGCCGAAGGTCGGTGAGGTGGGGCGTAGGTCCACCACGACGTCCAGGAACGCACCGCGTACGCAGGTCACGTATTTGGCCTGGCCGGGCGGGTTCTGGGTGTAGTGGATGCCGCGCAGTACCCCGGCGGCCGAGGTGGAGACGTTCACCTGCCGCAGGTCGAAGGGGCGGCCCACCGCCTTCTCGAACTCCGACGCCTTGAACGACTCGAGGAATACCCCGCGGTCGTCACCGAACTGGCGCGGGGTGAATTCCCACGCGCCGGGTACGGACAGCTCTCTGATCTCCACGCTCACCGATCTTGTTCCATTGCGCCCGGTCCCTGTTCCATCGTGCCCTGCTCCCATTCCCGGCCGTGCTCCAACAGGTTGAGCAGGTAGGTTCCGTAACCCGAGCGCACCAGGGGACGGGCCAGGGCGGAAAGCTGGTCGCCGCTGATGAACCCCTTGCGCCACGCCACCTCTTCCGGGACGCCGATCTTGAGGCCCTGCCGTTCCTCGATGGTCCGCACGTAATTGGCGGCATCGAGCAGCGAATCGAAGGTGCCGGTATCGAGCCAGGCGGTGCCGCGGGTGAGGACCTCCACCCGGAGGCGGCCCTGATCGAGGTAGGTGCGATTGATATCGGTGATCTCGTACTCGCCGCGCGCCGACGGCTTCAGGTCGCGGGCGATCTCGATGACATCGTTGTCGTAGAAGTACAGGCCGGGGATGGCGTAGTTGGAGCGCGGCCGCTCGGGTTTCTCCTCGATGGAAATGGCCTTGCCGTGGGCGAATTCCACCACGCCGTACGCGGTCGGATCGGAGACGCGGTAGGCGAACACCGCACCGCCGTCGAGTCCCTCGAAGCGGTTCAGCCGGGTGCCCAGGCCCTCTCCGTGGAAGATGTTGTCGCCCAGTACCAATGCCACCGAGTCGGTACCGATGTGGTCCGCGCCCAGTATGAATGCCCGGGCCAGCCCATCCGGTTCCGGTTGCACCATATAGGAAATGGACAGTCCGAATTGGCTGCCGTCGCCGAGTAGCCGTGTGAAGGCGTCGCTGTCCTCGGGTGTGGTGATGACCAGGATGTCCCGGATGCCCGCCAGCATGAGGGTGGACAGCGGGTAGTACACCATCGGCTTGTCGTATACCGGGACCAGCTGTTTGCTCACCCCGCGCGTGATCGGGTGCAGCCTCGAACCAGTGCCGCCCGCCAAGATGATTCCGCGCATGTCACAGCAGTCTGCCAGTTCGGTCCCGGACGGGAGCGGGGAGGTTCCGAACCGATGGCGAATCGATCACGCCGCGTTTGCCGGTGATCCATTTCGTGCATAAGTGTTGTGTACGTCACGTTCTCATGGTGTTCTGAAACGACGCTATGTGAGATGTCAGCGCCGACTCTCGCGCGCCGGGTGCCCCGTGTGGTTCAGCTGAGCCGTTCGGCCAACTCCGTCGAACGGCTCGGCGCGCCCGACAATGAGGTAGGTGCGCGATGGCAACGACCGCCAAAGACGTCGCTGGAGTGGTCAATCCGAACGGCAGCAGTGTGCACGCACACGCCCTGGCAGCGGCCTGCCGCACCATGATCCGCCCGCTCGGCGGCCTGGTACCCGTCAATGCCCTGACCATTCCAGTGGCCGCCACCGTGATCAACGGACTGGCCAAGCTGCGCCCGCAGCCACGCGGCGTGGAGCGGGAGCAGGTGCGGCTCAAGGGATTCCGTATGGAGATTGTGCGCCCGGCCGGAGCCCGCAGCGCGCTGCGCGACGGCGTGGTCATGTATATGCACGGCGGCGGCTTCTTCCTCTGCGGTCTCGATACACACCGGCCGGTCGTCGCCAGCCTGGCGCGGCGCACCGGAATGCCGGTGGTGAGCATCGAATACCGGCAGCTGCCCGCCACCGATATCGCCGGATCGGTCGATGACTGCCTCACCGCCTACCGCTGGCTGCTGGACCACGGCGTCGATGCCGCCAAGATTGTCTTCGCCGGTGATTCCGCGGGCGGCTATATGGCCTTCGCGACCGCGTTGCGCGCCCGGGACGTCGGATTACCGGTACCCGCCGGACTGGTCGGCCTGTGTCCGGCACTGGATTTGGATTGCGCCGAGAAGCGCGCCCATCCGAATCTGCACAAGGATCCGCTGATTCCCCTCGCAGCGCTGGAATCGGTGGTGCGCATCGGGGCGGCGGTCAATGGTCGGCTCGATCCACAGCTCTCGCCGGTGAACAACACCCTGGCCGGATTGCCCCCGGCGCTGCTCATCGCCGCCGAGGACGAAGTGCTCCGCCGCGACAGCGAGGTGATGGCGCAGCGGCTGGCCGCGGCGGGCGTCCCGGCCACCCTGGAAATCTGGCGTGGTCAGGTGCATGCCTTCATGGCCATCTTCCCGAGCATGCCGGAGAGCCGGGTGGCACTGGCACACGTGGCCCAATTCGTTCGCGCCCGAGTCGAATCCGAGCAGATCGCGCGCATCGCGTGAGGTAGGCGTCCCACACCGCGTAATGCCCTGGTGCACAGCGAGATGTGGTGAAAAGGTGAACCCCCGCCGGGAGTATCCGGGCGGGGGTTCATCCGTGGTGCCTGTTGCCGATTACTTGGCCGGCGGCACGAACGGGGAGTTGATGATGCCGAAGTAGTTGACGATCTCGACGACGGCCACCGGAGCGGTGATCAGGATGGTGCCGGCGATACCGATGAGGCTCGCACCCGCGGCGGCGCCGAGGAGGCAGCCGATGATCGGACCGGAGCCGCCACCCAGGGCGACGGGAAGAGTGACGGCAGCGCCGGCCACAATGCCGATACCGCAGCCGACAACGCCACCGAGCACGGTGGTGGTCAGACCCGCCAGCGTGGCGGCCATGCCGATATTGTCCTTCATGCGCGAGTAGGCGGCCTTCTCCCGCTCGTACTCGTTCTTGAACGCGGCCTGGTCCTCGAACGGCAGGGCGACCGGCTTGTAGACGGCCTGGTCCATATTGAACTGCGGGGTCAGGGTGGCGGAGTTGCCACTGATGTCCGCGGCGATCGGGAAGACGAAGTCGTCCACCTGGGCCTGCAGCGGCGCGCTGGCCATGGTGGTGCCATCGGTCGTCTTGAACAGGAGGGCATTGCCCTCGACGGCCAGCGAGCCCAGGTCGGAGGTCAGCTTCACGCTCTCCTCGCTGAACTCGTAGGAGATGTTGAGCGGCGCGGGGCCGGCCGGGGCGGCGGGCTCGGCATTGACAGTGCCGGCGGTGACGCCCAGGGCAGCGATCAGCAGCGCCGAAGTGGCGGCGAATTTCCTCATCAGCATTGTGTTCAAACCTCATCAAGAGCTCGGGGGGACAAGGGAATAGAAGTCGCGCCCAGCTAACGAGCGGTGAACCTGCCGTGACCGTTCATTCAATTTCTGTTCACCACAGCGACTTGCGGGTTTGTGGGGATATGGAAACACCCTGGTTATCGCCCCCTTTTTTGATGGTTCCGAGTGGAACCGCCGAGATTGTGCGGTATGTTTGTGGCGAAGGTCACAGCATTCTGTGATGTTTATACGGGAACCGAAGCACGAAATTCTGCGTTGGCGGCAAAATCGCGACATTCCCGGTAGGCGCGTGACAATCATGCAAATCGGCGTTTCCGGCGGGTATCCGATTGCGCGCAGGCAATATCGGCTCGCTGTGCTGATCCGGTTACCTGGCACCCACCTCGCGCGGCTGGGTCGGTAGGGTTGGTTCGTGCGATTGCTCGTAACCGGTGGCGCCGGTTTCATTGGCGCGAACTTCGTTCACCAGACCGTGGCCGTGCGGCCCGACGTGCACGTCACCGTGCTCGACAAACTCACCTATGCGGGGAATCGGGCATCTCTCGACCCGATCGTCGACCGTATCGAGTTCGTGCACGGCGATATCGCCGATACCGCGCTGGTGGATCGGCTCGTCGGCGGTGTGGACGCGGTGGTGCATTTCGCCGCCGAATCCCACAATGACAATTCCCTCGCCGACCCCTGGCCGTTCGTGCAGACCAATATTGTCGGCACCTATTCCCTGCTGCAGGCGGTGCGCCACCACGAAGTGCGCTACCACCACATCTCCACCGACGAGGTGTACGGCGACCTGGACCTCGACGACGGCAGATTCAGCGAGCACACCGCCTACAACCCGTCCAGCCCCTATTCGGCGAGCAAAGCCTCCAGCGACATGCTGGTCCGCGCCTGGGTGCGCTCCTTCGGCGTCCGCGCCACCCTGTCCAACTGCTCCAATAACTACGGCCCCTACCAGCACGTAGAGAAATTCATCCCGCGTCAGATCACCAATCTCATCGACGGCATCCGCCCCCGCCTCTACGGCACCGGACATCAGGTGCGCGACTGGATTCACGTCGACGACCACAACAGCGCGGTATGGAAAATCCTGGAGCGCGGGCGAATCGGGCAGACATATCTGATCGGCGCCGACGGCGAACGCGACAATAAATCGGTTATCGGACTGATCCTGGAATCCTTCGGCCGCCCCGCCGACGACTACGACCACGTCACCGACCGTCCCGGCCACGACCTCCGCTACGCCATCGACTCCACCCTGCTGCGTACCGAACTCGGCTGGGAACCGAAATATCCCGATTTCCGCGAGGGACTCGCGGCGACCATCGGGTGGTACCGCGAGAACGAATCCTGGTGGCGGCCGCAGAAAGCCGCGACGGAGAACGCGTACTCCGCTGCTGGTGAGAAGGTCCTGTAAGTTCCGCTAGCGTTATCAGCGAATGCCGGTCATCCCGGCGTGAGCGGCGCATCCCTGTCATCCCGGAGTGCTCTTGGCCGGGATCTACACCTCTCCAGACGGTATGGATCCCAGCCAAAAGCGTGCCGGAATGACGAGGGGCTCAGCCCCAGACGATGCTGCAGTACTTCGCGGCTGCCGCGATGAGGGCGAAAACCGTTGCCGACACAATCACGATGGCCGGCCCCCGCGACGGCGTGCGTCCCTCGGAATCGGTGAGGCGCAGTGGCATCCAGCGCAGCACCACCGCCATTGCGGCAATCGCGAGCGGTACGAAGTATCGACCCTGCACACCATCGATAATGTAGTAGTCCACCGGCGTGAATGACATGTACAGCGTCACGTAGATCATGGCGACGCTGGCGAGAACCGTCAGCGCCACGACAACGGTACGCAGCGTAAACGCGGCGGGCATCCGGTCCGCGATACCGACGCTCACCGCGAAGGCGAGCAGGCAGGCCAGAATCGTAATGGCCGGAACATCGATATAGGCGAAGCCGAGTTCACCGAAGAACTGCGTGAACCAGCGCTGGTCGCGCAGCCAGACACTGTCGCCGAACACACTCAGGAAATGCAACGGATCGCCGAGGATTCCCTTCAGCTGATCGTCCGGACGCACCTCGCCCCACTGCGCCGGCGGGCGCATCAGGCCCATTCCCTCGGTGGTCGGCGCGGCGATCTTCATCCATACCGCGAACGCACCCGCACCGACCGCCGCGACCACCCACGGGATGGCGCGCAGCGGACCGCGCAAACCATAGCGCTGCGCTGGGATCAGCACGGTCAGCATGGCGAGCAGGACATAGGTCGGCTTGCTCACCGGCAGCAGGACGGTGGCGGTAAGGGCCGCAATGGTTTCCGGGCGGGTCAGTCGATCACCCAGGAACAGGCCCTTCACCAGCAGTGCGGACACCAGGATGGCCAGCGCGTTGGTCATGGTGTCGGCGGTAATGGTTCCGGCCTGGAAGACGGCGATCGGCAGCACCGCCACCGTGAACGCCAGCCACTGCACCCGATGTCCGCGCAGCGCGCGCAGCGCGAAGCCGACAACCGACAGGTAGGCCAGCAGACCCGACAGCCGGGTCACCGTATTCATCGCGCCGACACTGAGATCGAGTGCCTCGGACAGTCGAATGCCCAGCGCCGCGGGTACATACGGGACGGGGGAGTAGGCGGCGGTATTGGTGAACCAGACCTGTCTGGTCGTCTCGGTCATCGGGGCCGCACCGAGCCGCTGGTAGGCGTCACGATCGGCCACCATGGGGTCGGGTTCTTGCGGATTGTGGTTGTAATCGTCGAAGGCGTAGCTCATCAGCGCGTCGACGCTGCTGGGCACGGCGCCGCCGTACGCCACGCCACGGGTATCGGGAATCTGCTCCGGCAGGAACCCGCCGTGCGCCACCTGATAGGCCCGGCCGAACTGGGTGATTTCGTCGTGGCCCCAGAACGGCGGCGTCACCACCGCGAATACCGCGCCGAAGACACCGGCCACCACGACGAAGGCCAAAGCCGCAGCGCCGAAGCGCCGTTCGATGGTTTCGAGTACGCCGCGCACTCCGGTCGGCCCGGGCTCGGAACCGGCGGCCTCGATCTTGGTCGACGTGGCGCGGTCTTCGGTGGAATCGGCCTTGTGGAGCAGGTCGGTCGCCGCCTCGGCGCTCGGTGCCGCCTCATCGGTCGCGGCGGGAGGACGTCTCACTTCATCCCAGATCGGGGTATCGGTAGTCGGCTGGGCGGATTCCACCGCGTCATTCTCCGATGCGGAGGGCTGCTCCCCGGGTGTCGCCGCGCTGTTTATATCTGGTTCGGTGCGCGAGGTCATCGGCTGGTACCGCCGGAACGCTCGTGCTCACGCTCCTCCGCGCCGACCGCCGAGTACCGCAGGTACACCAGCCGTGACGCCTCGTGCCGGGAGCGACGAATACCGTCCAGGATCAAACCCGCTGTCCAAGCGAGTGATCCGAGCAGCAGCAGCGTGAGACCCAGGAACAGCGTGGGGAACCGCGGCACCTCGTGGATCTGATAGAACTCGACAACTATCGGCACGATCAGAATCACCGACAGCAACCAGGCCAGGGTGCCGAACAGGCCGTAGAACGCGACAGGTCGCTCATGCCGGGCCAGGCCGAAAATGAGCCGCAGAATCTTGAAACCGTCGTGGTAGGTGCGCAATTTGGATTCGCTGCCCGCCGGACGATCGCGGAAGCCGACCGGCACCGCCGTCTGCGGTACCCGCAGATGCTGGCAATGCACCGTCAGCTCGGTTTCGATCTCGAATTCCCGCGATACCGCGGGGAAGCTCTTCACGAAGCGCCGCGAGAACACCCGGTAGCCGCTGAGCATGTCCTCGACGTTCTCGCCGAACACCTTTCCGACCACGCCATTGAGCACCCGGTTACCGGTTTCGTGTCCGGCGCGATAGGCGGACTCGCCCTCGATCTCCCGGCGTACCCCAAGCACGTGGTCGTACGGGCCGTCGATCAGCGTCTTGATCATCGTCGGCGCGGCGGACGCGTCGTAGGTGTCGTCGCCGTCGACCATCAAATAGATATCGGCCTCGATATCGGCGAAGGCGCGGCGCACCACATTGCCCTTGCCCTTGCGGTATTCGCTGCGAACGATCGCACCGGCCGCTCGCGCGCACTCCGCGGTCGCATCGGTGCTCAGGTTGTCGTAGACGTATACGACTATGCCCGGCACGGCGGTTTTGAGGTCGGTGACGACCTTCGCCACCGCTGCCTCTTCGTTGTGGCACGGCACGATGGCGGCAATACGAAGCTCGGTGGGGTCCACCCGGTCAATCCTCTGATCGGAAGGCGAATAACGACACGGGGAGGTTACAGGGACCGGGCCCCGACGTGCCCGCTCACCCTCTCATCCCCTGTACATACCCGCATCGCGGTGCCCCATACCCCGCGTGTCGCCTTCGACTCGCCGCAAAATGATCAGCGGTAGGCCCCACCTACCGCCAGCAGATCCATCGTGCTCACCGCGCGATTACGCCCCCCGCCGTCGTCGCCACGTCGCCCCCGCTGTCGCGCCCCGCTCTGGTCACTCCATCGCCCCGCCGTCGTCGCCCTCGCCTTCGTCATTCCGGCGTGCTTTGCCCTCGTCATTCCGGCGTGCTTTGGCCGGAATCCATCACGAGCAGCGGCGCGACCGGCTCGCTGCGGTAGCGTCGGGCCGGTGTCAACGAGTGAGTCCACCGCGGTGACCGAGCCGTCGCCCGATTCCCTGACCGGTAAGGCACTCGGGCTGCTGCGTAAGGGTGGCGCGTTCCTGGCGGTCGGTGCGATCGGATTCCTCGTCGACGCGGGCACCTACAACCTGCTGGTGTTCTGGGGCGGCGAGGGCCCGATGTTCCACGCGCCGCTGGTTGCCAAGATCATCGCCATCTCGGTGGCCACCGTGGTCACCTACTTCGGCAACAAATGGTGGACGTATTCCGATCACGAAGGCGGTGCCGGTGCTCGCCACATTCTCATCTACGCACTTCTCAATGTGGTCGCCATCGGCCTGCAATTGGGCTGTCTCGGCTTCTCCCGGTACGTCCTGGGACTGGACAGTCCGTTGGCGGACAACATCTCCGGAACGCTCATCGGTCAGGCGGTCGCGATGGGCTTCCGATTCTGGGCCTACGGAAAGTTTGTCTTCACCGGCCCGCGCGACGACGCCCGCTGAACCGGGTTCGCGGTGCCGCGGCGTGAACGCATTGATAGTCTCGGCCCCGCCGAGCGCGAGCGTGGCTGTGCCTACTTCAAGAGCGCGTCCACGACAATTGTGTGAGCCGGTGTCTGTGCTTATTCGAGCGATATCGAGGGATTCATGGTGGACCAGTCGGGTGGGCAGGCAGTGACCGAAATCAGTGATCGGGAGAATGCCGCGGCCCCCGCGGCGCTGCGCGCAGAGCACGCCGCGCCCGAGCGTTTGGTGCTGGCGCGCGGACTATTCACCGGCCCGGCGCCGCGGATCAGCGATGAGCTGTATGCCGTGGTGAAGGGCGGCAAGGCGCATCGGGAACGATTCACGCTGCGCCTGGACAAGGGCGCGACCGCGCACACCAATACCTACTTCGGCCGGTTCGCCGCCAGCTACTGGCAGCGCTGGACCACCGTCACCGCGGTCGAGGCCGCGCTGACGCTCGAGGTGTCGGGTAAGACCAATGTGCGATTGGCCGCCTCCGATATCGCCGGGCACCGCCGCGTGGTCGCCACGGCCGTGACCAGCGACAGCGGACGTATTGTGCTGAGCGCGGCCCTGGATATGTTCGTCGACGGCGGCGCGATGTGGCTGGAGGTCGACGCGGTCGGCAGCGAGGTCGTGATCAGCGACCTGGAATGGACCGCGCCCGCACCCGATCAACTGCGTCCGGTCGCCATTGCCATCTGCACCTTCAACCGGGCCCAGGACTGCGCGCACACCGTGGCCGCGCTGGCGTCGGATCCGACCGTACTCGAGACCATCGCCGCCGTGTACGTCGTCGATCAGGGCACCGATCTGGTGCAGGATCAGCCGCTCTTCCAGCAGACCCAGCCAGAGCTGGGCGAGAAGCTGCGCTACATTCGGCAGCCGAATCTCGGTGGGGCGGGCGGTTTCACGCGCGGGCTCTATGAGGTATCGGCCGCCAATGAGCACGCCGACGTCATCCTCATGGACGACGACATCCTGTGCGAGCCGGAAACGGTGCTGCGGCTCAACGCCTTCGCGAATATGACCGTGGAGCCGACGCTGGTCGGCGCGCAGATGCTGTTCCTCTACAACCCCGACTTCCTCAATGTCGGCGCGGAGGAGACCAATCTGGGCATGCTGCGGCACGGCCAGAAGGTGGCGAAGGCGTTGCGCAACACCAGCATGCTGAAGAAGCATCAGGAGCGCCGCGTGGACGCCGGGTACAACGCCTGGTGGACCTGTCTCATCCCCGCCGAGGTGGTGGCCCGCATCGGGCTGCCGGTGCCGATCTTCTTCCAGTGGGATGACGTCGAATACGGTTTGCGCGCACGGGAAAACGGCTTCGTCACTGTCACCCTGCCGAATGCGGCCGTCTGGCACGCCGACTTCTACTGGAAGGACTTCGACGACTGGGCGCGCTACTTCTCCTCGCGGAACTCGCTCATCGTTTCGTCGCTCCACACCGGACTGGATCCGAAAGCCGTTACCCGCCAACTCCTCCGGGAGATCGGCGAATACCTGGTCGGCATGCAGTACGGCCTGGCCCACACCACGTTGCAGGGCGTCGAGGACTTCCTGAAGGGTCCCGAAGGTCTCCGCGACGGCGGCCAGGCGGCTCTCGCCGCCGCCCGCGCCAGTCGCGGTGACTACCCGGAAACGGTGAAGCATCCCGCCGCCACGGCCCCGGTCCCGAACGCGGACATGAGTATCCGCCGCGCCGGCGGCGAACCCAGCCGCCCGCTGCTCATCCTCGCCAAGCGCGCCATTACCCAGTGGACCGGCCGCACCCAGCGCGGCCTGGTCAGTGTCACCCGGGAAGACGCTCACTGGTGGCATATCTCCCTCTTCGACCACGTGGTGGTCACCGACGCCTCCCAATCCGGCGTCCGAATCCGCCAGCGCGACAAGGCCACCGCCCGCCGCCTCCTGCTACGAGCGATCCGAACCCTCCGCCGACTCCGCCGCGAACTGCCAGACCTGCAGCGCCGCTACCGCGCCGCCATGCCGGAACTCACCAGCCGCGAGAACTGGGAACGCCTGTACGGCATCGACTCCAAGTAGTCCCGACCCGAACCACGAAGTGGCCGTGCCTGATCGGGCACGGCCACCTTTGTCTGCCGGAGCATCCCCGTCATTCCGGTCGAAGCACGCCGGGATGACGAGGGGCGTCGTGGCTACAGCGGTGTGGCGAGGAGGGTGCGGGTGGCGGCCGAGAGGTCGGTTTCGAGCCAGGTGGGGAGGGTTTCCTCGTGGGCGTGGCGGCGTAGGGCGGCGTAGGGGAGGTCGACTATGGCGCGGGCTACCGCATCTGTTTCCCGCGGGCCGTCGGCGCCGTAGATGCTGCGGGCCAAGCGTTGCAGATGTTCGATCAGTGGAGCGTTCATGGTGGCGAGGCGGTCGCGGAAGTCGGTGTCGGGCGCGCCGTCCAGGAGGTCGCTCGGGCGGAGGTTGAGGAGCAGGCGCGCGTCGTCGAGGGATTCGCGGCCGAAGGCTATGGACGCTGCGGCCATGGCCACGGCGGCCTCGATGGGGTCCGCTTCGGTGGCTGCCTCGAGGACCCGGGATTGGAAGCGTTCCAGGGCGCGGATCCAGGCTGCGGTCAGTACGCCGTTTCTATTGCCGAAGCGGTGGTAGAGCGTGCCCACGGGCGCGCCGCTGGCCTCGGCGATGGCGGCGACCGAGGCCGCGCGGGGGCCATCGCGCAGGACCAGGGTGCGGGCTGCGTCGAGGATCACGTCGGTCGCGTGCTTCCGGGGAGGGGCCATTAACCAGTACAGTCCTTCTATATGGAGCGTCTGCCCTATATCGATCAGCATTCCAGACTAGTCCCCGCCGATCGCGCACATACCTGGGCGGCCCTGTTGCGATCGCCGAGCGGGAATCCCGACGATCTCAGCACACTGCCGCACGGATTCGAGCTAGACGAGGCCGATCCACCACAACGTTTAGCACTCAGCGGCGAGAATCGTTTCACCCGCTTCGCCGTCACCTTCGTCCTCGACGAGGTGGACGCGCACCACACCCGGCTCACCGCCGACAGCAGTGCCGAATTCCACGGGCTGGTGGGAAAGATCTACCGCGCCTTGGTCATCGGCAGCGGGGGGCACGGACTCGCCGTGCGCTACATGCTGCGCCGCATCGCGGCGGAAGCAGTCAGGAGAGCGGCATGACTCCCGGACAGGTATGGGGCGCGACACCGGCCGAACTGGACGCGCAACTGCCTTGTGACAGTATGCTTTCCGGCACCGTCACGGTATGCGACCGGTCGATCGCGGTGCAGGCCGAACCGTGGCTGGTATTCGCCTGGCTGTGTCAGCTGCGCGCCACTCCGTACAGCTACGACCGCATCCGAAATCTCGGCCGCCCGAGCCCGAGCGACCGAGATCCCGCGCTCTCCGAACTGGCTGTGGGACAAGAGTTCATGGGCGCGTTCGAACTCGTCGATTTCACCCCGGACGAGCACATCACCTTGCTGGCTCGACCCCGGGTAGCCGTCACGTACGCGGTGCACCGACACGAGCTTCCCGGTGCGAACGCCCCGGTATCGACCCGCCTGCACGTACGTGTCCGCTTCGCCGGGCCGCGAGTGATCGTGATTCCGGTCGTTTTCGGCGATTTCATCATGATGCGCAAACAGCTGCTCACCCTGAAGGAGCTGGCCGAACGCGAGGCGCGAGTGGTGGTCTGATCGCTCGGCACGAGGGGTGCCGAGCGATCGGAGGAGCCATTCTCAGCCGAAGGACCCGCTCGGCGCCGGGGCGGGCGGATTGTTATCCACCACGGCGCTCTGGTGGATGACTCCGGTCGGACGGGTGGGGACGACATCTCCGGGCTCCCAGACCGGTGGCTGGCTCTCGTACTTGCCGTCAGGCCCCAGCTTGGGCGGCTGATGCTCCCAAGAGCCCGACTCGTGCCGCGGCGAGCAGGTCGTCGACACCGTCACCCTGGCGCGGGGCGGGACGTATGTCGTGACGTCGTGCCAGGTCGTGGCCACTCCGGATCCGCCACACCCCACAGTGGATTTCACGCGGTAGGTGTCGTCGGTATCGTTGCTGCACTCGAACCCGAATTCCTCGCACGAAACACCCGGTGCGAGCTCCTGCGCGAAAGCCTGCGGCGCTGCCACTGTGACGGCACCCGCGGCCAGCGCGGCGAGACCGAATCCGGCGACAATTCGTCGCTGTCCCATATGAATCCTCTTCTCTCGAATCGAAAGTTGGTTCCCAGAAGATCTATCGGACAAATCGGATATCAGTTACACAGTGGCACACCGTGTTCCGGGTTACTGGTGGTGGAAACACCCTGCCTATACGTGGTGGCCGCACCCTCGGTCAATCAGGGAAACCCCCCATTCGGATTGCCGGCCGAATGGGGGGAATCGGGGTGTGTGCGAGGTTCTGGACTCTCAGAGGAACAGATCGGTGGTGAGCGGACCGTCGCCCGGCACCACCCGGTACTTGTCCAGGTCGGTGATCCCATGCGCGGCGAGCACTTCGTCGTCGAGGAAGAAATTGCCGGTGGTGTCCTTGGCGGGAGAGGTGAGCACCAGGTAAGCCGCATCCGCGTAGATGTCCGGAGTGCGCGAGGTGGAAATCATCTGCTCACCGCCCAGTAGATTCTTCACCGCAGCGGTGGCAATGGTGGTGCGCGGCCACAGCGAATTCACGCCGACCCCGTACTTGCGCAGTTCCTCGGCCAAACCCAGTGTGGTGAGCGACATTCCGTACTTGGCAATGGTGTAGCCCAGCGCCGTACCCGCCCATTTCGGATCCAGGTTGAGCGGCGGCGACAGCGTGAGAATATGCGGATTGCGCCCGGCCTGTGCCGAATCCTTCAGCGCCGGAATGCTCATTTTGGAGAGCAGGAAGCTGCCGCGGCAGTTGATGTCCTGCATGAGGTCGTACTTCTTCATCGACAGCGCCTCGGTCGGCGACAGGTCGATGGCGGAGGCATTGTTCACCACCATGTCGATACCGCCGAACCGTTCGACGGTCTGCCGCACCGCCTCGGCCACCGCTTCGTCGTCGCGCACATCGCCGACGAACTTCAGCGCCTGCCCACCGGCCTGCTCCAACTCCGCCGCAGCGGTGTGAATGGTGCCGGGCAGCTTCGGGTGCGGTGTATCGGTTTTGGCGATGAGGGTGATATTCGCCCCGTCCGCCGCCGCTCGCCGGGCAATCTCCAGCCCGATTCCGCGGCTACCACCCGACATGATCATGGTCTTGCCCGCTAGCGGCTTCGCAGCTTCCGTCATGGGTCCCACTCCTATTCGTCTGCCTTCGCCCCGCTACCGATCATCCGCGCGTCTGCGCGCGAAGGGGGTGAAAACCTGCCGAATCGGACACTAAGCCACAGTCGGGCGCTATGCAACTAGGTGCATAGCAACTAGTTGCATATGTCACCACGGAGCACGCCGGAATGACGGGCTCGGCTCGAGGCGATGACGGGCTTGCCCCGAGCCGAGCTCGCTGGTGCGCCTACCTAGCGCGGCCGTGACCCGCGCTCGCGGTACATGCGGCGCTGCTGTTTGGCGATTCCGCGCCACTGCCGCTCACGCTCCGCCCGCAGGCGGCTGTCACTGCGCGCCGCCATCCACTCGTTCTCACGGTGCAGCTTGCGGTAGCTGTCGAGTCGGCGCTGGGACAGTTCACCGGATTCGATCGCCGCCCGTACCGCGCATCCCGGTTCGCTCTCGTGCGCGCAATCGGCGAAACGGCAGGCGCTGGCGAAGGATTCGAGATCGCTGAAGGTGCGACCGATACCCGTGGATGCCTCCCACAGACCGACGGACCGCAGGCCGGGCGTATCGATCAGCGTTCCGCCGCCGGGCAGCGGGCGCAGTTCCCGATGCACCGTGGTGTGCCGTCCGCGCTTGTCGCCCTCGCGAACGGCATTGGTGGCGAACACTTCCGAGCCGAGCAGTGCGTTGGCGAGCGTGGACTTGCCGGCGCCGGACGGACCGATCAAGGCCACCGTGCCATCCAGCACGGCCGCGAGCACATCCATTCCGACGCCACTGGACGCGCTGGCGGCAAGTACGGTCGCACCGGGCGCGGCCACACGCACCGACTCGAGCGGAATATCCTCCGCCAGATCGGCTTTCGTCAGCACGACCACCGGCTGCGCCCCGGATTCCCAGGCCAGCGCGAGCAATCGCTCGATCCGCCCGAGATCCACATCGCCGTCGGCGGCGGTGCACACCAGCACGGTGTCCACATTCGCGGCGAGTACCTGATTCGCCGCTTTCGCATGGGAATCCGAATGCCCCGACACCGCGGCCCGCACAATGGCGGTCCGGCGCGGCAGCAGCTTGCGCACCATTCGTTCGGAGTCGATGGCTACCCAGTCACCTGTGCACAAACCGCTGATCTCGGAATCGGAGCGGGGGGTGCGTGCGCGAATGACCGCCACGTGCCCGCTCTCTCGTTCCGAGGCGGCGGGAATCAGGGTGGCGACATCACATTCGCTGCGCTCCATGCGAATGACGCGGGCGGGAATGAGCGAATTATCAAGCAGGGGAAGGTATTCGGCGGCGAGCGCCGAAGTCCAGCCGTAAGGGAAGAGAAGGTCGAGGTCGACCAGCGACATTGGAAGAGTCCTTTGTAGGGCGCTGAGCCCTTCTCAGGACTGCCCTTCTCCGGACTCAGCGCAGGAAATTCGAGGTGGATACGCGCGGGGCGACCAAGCGCCGGGGCACGACAATCCGCACTGTCGTCTTCACGTCTCCACCTCCCATCTCTCCCGAGGCGGTCGCAGCGCGACCGCAAGCCGAATGGAACGGCACCACCTTCTCAGGTCTGCTGAACCGCCGCAACTGATTTTCCGACTGCCGCCTACGAGAGGCGTACTCACCTCACGCCGGGATGACGGGGGCAGTCACTTCACGCCGGTGACGAGGGGCGCACTCACCTCGCGCCGGGTGACGAGGGCAGGCCTACGGCTGTGGCTTGTGGAACTGCTCGCGGCGGCCCAGGCGCTGCAATCGCAGCCATTCCAGCAGTCCTGCCGGATCCTTCTGCTGCACCAGGAAGAACCAGCCGAAGCGGGCTACCTCCTGCGGCAACAGCTTCCGCATACCCGGCTGCGACATCAGGTAGCCGCGATTGCGGTAGGTGAAGTAGCGCTTCACCGGATCGTCGGGGTACTGGGTGTGCATGCGCCCACCGAGGATCGGCTTGAACTCCTCGGAGCCATTGGGGTGCAGGTAGGCCGTTTGCAGGCAGGTGCCGAACGGCAGTCCGGAGCGCACCAGACGGCGGTGCACCTCCACCTCGTCCCCCCGGACGAACAACCGCAGGTCCGGAACACCGATGGTGTCCACCGCTTCCGCGGAGACCAGCGCGCCATTGAAGAGCGACGCGATACCGGGCAGGAAATCCTCATCGCCGAGTTCGGAGCGCAGGCGCCGCCACACCAGCCCCCGCCGCAGCGGGAAGGCCAGCCGGTCGGGCTCGTCGATATCGGCGACCACCGGCGATACCTCGACGAGATTGTGCTTCTTGGCGCATTCGAACAGCGTCCCGAGCACTTCCGGACCTTCGGGGCGGCCGTCGTCATCGGCCAGCCACACCCAGTCCGCGCCCATGGTCAGCGCGTGCAGAATGCCGAGTGCGAACCCGCCCGCGCCACCGAGATTGTGCTCGGAACCGACATAGGTGGTTTCGATGGGCTGGTCGCGCACCAGTTCGCCGACGTCGGCCTCATTGGCGTTGTCCACCACGATCAGATGATCGACCGGACGGGTCTGCGAGCACAGCACCTTCAGCGATTCGGCGAGCATTTCGCGGCGCTTGTGCGTGACGACCACCGCGATGATCCGGGCGCCGTCGTAGATCGGCGAGGGCTGCTCACTCATGCGGGGTTTCGCTCCATCTCACGTTCGCGTTCCAGCTCCCGCAGCACATGCGCCACGTGATCACCGGCATCCGGACCCTCGTAGGCCCGCACCACCTCTTCGATTCCGCCGTGCATGCGCACTTGACCGTGGTCGATCCACATCGCGGAATCGCAGAGCTGCGCCAGGAATTCATTCGAATGACTGGCGAATACCAGGATGCCCGAACGAGATACAAGTTCTTGGAGGCGCACCCGCGCCTTCTTCATGAATTCCGCGTCGACCGCGCCGATACCCTCGTCCAGCAGCAGGATTTCGGGGTCGATGGAGGTGACCACACCCATGGCCAGCCGCACCCGCATACCGGTGGAGTAGGTGCGCAGTGGCATCTCCAAATAGTCACCCAGCTCGGTGAATTCGGCGATCTCATCGATTTTGGCGAGCATCTGCTTGCGGGTCTGCCCGAGGAACAGGCCGCGGATGATGATGTTCTCGTAGCCGGAGATCTCCGGATCCATGCCGACACCGAGGTCGAACACCGGCGCGACGCGACCGCGGATGCGCGCGGTGCCGCGACTCGGTTCGTAGATCCCCGAAAGTAGCCGCAGCAGTGTCGATTTGCCCGCGCCATTGTGGCCGACGAGGCCGACCTTATCGCCCTCCCTGAGCGATAGCGTGATATCGCGCAGCGCCTCGACCACGACCACATCGGACTGATTGCGTCCGATCGCGCCGCCCGCCTTGCCCAGAAACGCCTTTTTCAGCGATCGCGACTTGGCGTCGAAGATCGGAAACTCCACCCACGCGTTCTGGGTTTCGATACTCACATGGTCGGTCATATCGCCTTCACACCCAGTACGGGACGCGGGAACGGTATTGCTTCATAGCCAGTATGGCCACTATCCAGCCCACCACGGTGATGGCCAGGACGATCACCCAGCTGCGCAGGACGATCGGCTCGCCCAGCAGGGGCGCGCGCACGATCTCCAGGTAGTGGTAGGTCGGCACCAGTTCGACCAGCTTGGCCCGGTCGCTCACGGTCCCGCCCTGATCGTGCAGTGCCTTCGTGGTCCACATCACCGGAGTCAGCACGAACAGCATGAGCGTCATGCTGCCCAGAATCGGCGCGATATCGCGGTAGCGGGTGCTGAATATGCCGAAGAAGATGGTCACCCACATGGCATTGAGGAAGAGCAGCAGGATGGCCGGAACCGCGAGGAATACCGTCCAGTTCAGGTCCTTCCACACGCTGAAGGCCAATAGCATCACCACGTAGATGGCCAGGTTGTGGGCGAAGAACAGGAATTGCCGCCACACCAGGCGATACACATGCACGCTCAGCGCCGACGGCAGCTGTTTGATCAGCCCCTCATTGGCGACGAAGACATCGGAGCCCTCGAGGATGCTCGCCGAGATAATGCCCCAGACGATCAGGCCGACCGTCACATACGGCAGATACTCGTGCAGCGGCTGATTGAACAGCGTCGAGTACAGGACGCCCATGGCCACGGCCTGCAAGCCGGTGGCAATGGTGATCCAGAACGGACCGAGCACCGAACGCCGGTAGCGCTGCTTGATGTCCTGCCAGCCGAGGGAAAGCCACAGCTCACGCTGCGAGAATCCCTGCCGGAAGTCTTTGAAAGCGCGTTGGAACGACTGGGAATCCGACACTAGCGCCACCGGCGCGTCATCTGCGCGCGCCTCGGTGGTCGCCTCGGTGGTCGCCGAGTCGGTAGGGGCAGCTGCTGGCACAGCACCCGACTGTAGCTTCCCCGCCTCCCCGAGTCTTTAGCGCCCGGCTGAGAGCCGTCGACCGTCGTGCACGCGTGCTCACGGTCGTGTGCCGAGCCGATTTCGGGTGCACTCCCCCGCCTCCCTGAGACTTCGGCGCGCGGCTGAATGCCGTTGAGCGTCGTGCATGCGTGCCTGCGGTTGAAAGCCGAGCCGATTTCGGGCGTACCCCTGGAGTTACCTCGACCGTTGCGAAATCAGTCGACACGTCCCATCCGTCCTCATACTCGCAGTCTTCGAGGCCTATAGAGGTATTCGCCGCCATCGGGGCGTGCTGGAGTGCATCCTCTCGACATCGGGGCGTGCTGGAGTGCACCCCTCGTCATTCCGGAATGCTTTTGTCCGGAATCCACCGATGATGAGTTCGGGCACCCCGGTTTGTGGATCCCGGCCAACAGCACGCCGGGATGACGGGTGCGGTCCGGGATGACAGGGGTGCCGTCCAGTCGGTAGGCAGGGGGCAAGCCCTATGCCGGAATTGCGAAGTGTCGCAGTCTCAGAGGTATTGCCCGCCGCCGGTGGCTCCACCGTGCTGGCCACCCTGGCGCGGGTCGAGGGAGGTGCCGGGTGGGAGTTGGCGCATTTGCTCGAGTTGGGCGCGGGCCGCCATCTGCTGGGCGAACAGTGCGGTCTGGATGCCGTGGAACAGACCCTCCAGCCAACCGACCAGCTGCGCCTGCGCGATGCGCAGTTCCGCATCGGAGGGGATGGTTTCGTCACTGAACGGCAGCGCGAGGCGCTCGAGTTCTTCGCGCAGGTCCGGAGCCAGACCCTGTTCGAGTTCCCGGATGGAGGTGCGGTGGATCTCGACCAGTCGCGAGCGGCTGGCATCGTCGAGCGGAGCGTGGCGGACCTCTTCGAGGAGCTGCTTGATCATGGTGCCGATGCGCATAACCTTCGCGGGCTGCTCGACCATATCGGCCAGCGACTCTTCCTTTTCGCCTGAATCGTCGGAATCGTCGGGATTGTCGTCGCCCAGCACCTGACCGGTGAGCTCTTCATCGCCCGATGAACCCACTTGCGCGGCCGCCGGAATGATCAAAGGTCGGCCCTCGGGTCCTATCACAACGATGGAATCCGGTGTCCGGTCCGATTGCGTCATGATCCCTATCCTGCCGTCTCCCGCCGGATCGCGCTAAGGCACCCGCCGCGTGGCAGAACAGACCAACACGGTTACACACGCTTGGCAACTGCCTTTAGAGTGGCCTGCATGACTTACGACGTCGCAAGGGTGCGGGGCCTCATACCGTCCCTGGGCGACGGCTGGAGCCACTTCGACCCGCAAGCTGGCATGTTGGTACCCGATTCGGTATCGCGGGCCGTATCAACAGGTTTCCGGACCTCCGCCTTCAATCACACCAATCGGCACGGCGCGGCCAAGCGCAGCGCCGCCATTCTCGAGGCCGCCCGGGAGGCGGTCGCGGATCTGGTGGGCGGTGATCCGGCGGGAGTGGTGCTGGGTCCGGATCGAGCGGTGCTGCTGGCGTGGTTGGCCGAGTCGCTGAGTTCCCGGCTGGGTCTGGGTACCGGGATCGTGCTGTCGCGTCTGGACGACGAGGCCAATGTCGCGCCGTGGCTGCGGATCGCGAATCGCTATGGCGCACATGTGCGCTGGGCGGAAGTGGAAATCGAGACCTGCGAAATGCCCGCCTGGCAGTTCGAGGAGTTGATCGGCCCCACCGCCCGGCTCGTCGCCTTGACCGCGGCGTCCCCGATCGTTGGTTCGGCGCCGTCGGTGCGGGTGGCCGCGGACCGGGTGCACGAGGTCGGCGGGCTACTCGTCGCGGATTGCTTCGGCGCGGCCCCGTACGCGCTCATCGATATCGACGAACTCAATGCCGATGTGGTCGCCTTGAGCGCACCCGCCTGGGGCGGACCGCAGATCGGCGCGCTGGTCTTCCGCGATCCGGCGTTCCTGGATCGCATTCCGTCCATGTCGCTCAACCCGTATGCGAAAGGCGCGGAACGCCTGGAGGTCGGGCACCACCAGTACGCACTGCTGGCGGGTCTCACCACCTCCATCGACTACCTCGCCAGCCTCGACGAACGCGCCACCGGCACCCGGCGCGAACGCCTGGAAATGTCGATCACCTCCCTGCAGGACTACCACGACCAGCTCTTCGAGCACCTCATGGAAACCCTCGACACCATCCCGAACCTCACCGTGATCGGCCGCGCCTCCACCCGCATCCCCACGGTGTCCTTCACCATCGCGGGCATGCAGGCCGAAAAGGTCTCGGCGAAGCTGGCCGACGCCCGCATCGGCACCCTCTCCGGATCCCACGGCGGCAGCCGCCTCCTCGACGCCCTCGGCGTCAATGACGAAGGCGGCGCGGTAACCATCGGCCTCGCCCCGTACACAACCAAGTTCGAGATCGACCAGCTGGGCCGCGCCCTCACCACAATCGACAGTTAGGGGAGGCCCAACTCTCGGGGCTCTCAGGGGCTTTGCCCCCGAACCCCACGGGGCAGGTTGTCGGGTGTGCCGGACTTCCGACGAGGGCTGGGTATCGCTGACCTCGAGAATCCGGCGCGACCACCGGGGGTTGGGGAGGCCCAACTCTCGGGGCTCTCAGCGGCTTCGCCCCCGAACCTCGAAGGGCGTAGCCGTCGGGCCGCGCCTCCCGAAGCCATGAAGGTCAAGTGCGGCAGTCCTGCCGCGCAGGCTGCGGCGGCAGAGTCGTCGGCCGTGCCGGACCTCAACCCACGAGGGCTAGCTGCCGCGGACCTCGAGGATCACCTTGCCGACGGTTTCGGAGGAGTCCAGGAGGCGGTGAGCCTCGGCCGCGTTCGTTATCGGTAGTTCCGCGTGGACTATCGGGGCTACGGTGCCGTCGGCGATGAGGGGCCAGAGGCGGCGCTGGAGTTCGGTAATGATCTCCGCCTTGGAGCCGCGGCCGGTGGTGGGGCGGCGGCGCAGGTTGGTGGCGTGGATGGTGCCGCGTTTGGCCAGTAGTGCGGCCAGATTCAATTCGGCGCGGATTCCGCCCTGCATACCGATCACCACGAGTCGGCCGTCCTCAGCGAGGGCGTCGACATTGCGGGTGAGATAGGACGCGCCCATATTGTCGAAAATGATGTCCGCACCGGAACTTTCGGCTCGCAGCGCCTCCACGAAATCCTGCTCGCGGTAATTGATCAGAATGCTCGCGCCCAATTCCGCGCAGCGCTCCAGTTTCGCCGCCGACCCGGCGGTCACCGCCACCCGAGCCCCCAGCTGTACCGCCACCTGAATGGCATGGGTGCCGATCCCGCTACCGCCCCCGTGAATCAGTAACAGCTGCCCGGCATGGAGTCCGGCGGTCATCACCAGATTCGACCAGACCGTCGCCGCCACCTCCGGGAGTGCCGCTGCCACAGCCAAATCCAATCCCTCCGGGACCGGTAGAACCTGGGTGGCGGGGACCACTACCCGCTCGGCATAGCCGCCGCCCGACAGCAGCGCACACACCCGATCCCCGGGTTTCCGATCCCGCACCCCGGCACCGACGTCCGCGATCACCCCGGAGCATTCCAGCCCCAGGACCTCGCTGGCCCCGGGCGGCGGCGGATACATCCCCTGCCGCTGTAGCAGATCCGCGCGGTTGACCCCCGCGGCCACCACGTCGATCAGCACCTCGCCCGGTCCGGGCGCGGGCAGGTCGGGAACCTCGGCCCACTTCATGACCTCGGGGGCACCGAATCCATCCAGAGTTACCGCATACATGTCAGCGAGCGTACGACGCCCACGAATCCGGGCACCGGGGAAATGAGTTCCCGCACCCCCGCCACGACTACCGAGCCGTGATTCCCAAGCGGAGCTGTGGTTGTGCACAGCATCCTGTCAGCTTTGGTGATCAAGCTGGAGGGCATGACACTCATGGCAGCACTGGTCGTATTCACACTCCTGCTGGCAATGGCCGTATCGGCTCCGTTGGCCGGTACCTCCTCGCGCGCACTGGTGCGGGTGCGCCGCCGTTGATCTTGTGGCGGCGGACCTGGGATTTCGCAATGTTTTCCGACGGCGGCCCGTGGTGTGGTTCAAACCGCTAGCGTTCCGAGAATGAGCAGTTTCGTCGATTTCCAGAACGAGATCTATCTGCAGGGCCTCGCCGGTTCCGTCCCCGCGCTACCGATGACCGCGGCCGGACTCGAAGCACGCGCCCGCGAAGTACTGGAACCGGCGGCCTACGCATATGTGGCGGGCAGCGCGTCGGCGGAACGCACCGCCGCCGCCAATCTCGCCGCCTTCGAGAAATACCGACTGCTACCGCGCATGCTGCGCGGCACCTCGGGCCCCGACGCTCGCGACCTGTCGGTGGAGGTGCTCGGCACCCGCCTCGCCGCACCGGTACTGACCGCGCCGATCGGCGTCCTCGGCCTCTTGCACGAGCGCGGCGAGACGGTGGTCGCCGACGTGACCCGGGAACTCGGCATCGGCATGGTGCTGTCCACCGCCGCGTCCTCCACCATCGAGGAGGCGGGCGCGCAGGCGGGTGACTGGTGGTACCAGCTGTACTGGCCCAACGATATGGAATTGGCCCGCTCCTTCGTGGAACGTGCCGAAAAGTCCGGAGCCAAGGCCATTGTCGTCACCGTCGACACCCCGTCACTGGGTTGGCGGCCCCGCGATCTGGAATTCGGGCACCTGCCATTCCTTCACGGCAAGGGCATTGCCAACTATCTGTCCGATCCGGTGTTCCGCGCCAAACTCGCCACCCCGCCCGAGGAGAGCGAGGACGCCATGCGGATGGCTGTCCTGACCTGGGCTGGTCTATTCGGCAATCACGGCCTGCGCGCCGCCGATATCGGCAAACTGCGGGAGTGGACCGAACTGCCGATCGCGGTGAAGGGCGTACTGCACCCCGACGATGCCCGCCAGTGTGTCGCCGCCGGAGCCGATGCGGTGATCGTCAGCAATCACGGCGGCCGTCAGGTGGACGGCTCGGTCGCCGCCCTCGACGCCCTGCCCACCATTGTCGCCACCGTCGGCGACCGCGCCGATGTGCTGTTCGACTCCGGCGTCCGCACCGGTTCCGACATCATGATCGCGCTGTCCCTCGGGGCCAAGGCGGTGCTCTACGGCCGCCCCTGGGCCTACGGCCTCGGTATCGCGGGCCGGGACGGCGTACGCCACGCCCTGCGCACACTGCTCGCGGATTTCGATGCGGCCATGGGACTTTCGGGCTGCTCCAACGTCGCCGACCTGTCCCGCGCCTTCATCTCCACCTTCCGCTGACACCACGCGCGCAGCCACCGGACTCGCCCGCACCGGCTGAACCCGAAAACAGCGTTCCCGGCCGACTCTGCATGGCGGGCCGCTACCGAGCTCGAATACGTACTGTCGCCCACCCTCTCGTCATTCCGGCATGCTTTTGGCCGGAATCCACCTCTGATCAGTTGAGGATCCCGGCCAACGCAACGCCGGACGACGGGGCCGGCGACATCGTACGGAGCACCTCGGTAACGTCTTCGACCTGGTGAACCACGCCCCGGCACAGCACTCCGACTGGGTCCGTCGCGGCCATCGGTTACGATCGTTCCCCTGGAAGCGTGGCAGAGCGGCCGAATGCACTCGCCTTGAAAGCGAGCGTCGTGAGAACGACCGGGGGTTCAAATCCCTCCGCTTCCGCCATCTGACGTAGCGGCGGACACCGGTTTTCGAGCCGGTGTCCGTCTCTCGTCGGGACCAGCGGTCAACAGTGAGGTTTTTCGTGCGCGGCGTAGTCGGAATGGTTGTTTCGGTGCTGGCGTTGCACATCCTCGGGTGGGGCACCCTGCTGTTCGTCGTGGTGCCCGGGCACCACGCGGTGCAGGGTGCGGTCTTCGGCGTCGGGCTCGGCCTGACCGCGTACATGCTGGGCATGCGGCACGCCTTCGATGCCGACCACATCGCCGCCATCGACAACACCACGCGCAAACTCGTCGCCGAGAACGGCCGCGATAAGACCCACACCGTCGGATTCTGGTTCGCGCTCGGCCACTCCAGCGTCGTCTTCGTCATGGTGGCGCTGCTCGCCCTCGGCGTGCGGGCGCTGGCGCCGAAGCTGGCGGATGAGGATTCCGCGCTGCAGCAGTGGGCCGGTATCTGGGGTACCAGCGTCTCCGGCACCTTCCTCATTGCCATCGGTCTGCTCAATCTCGCGTCCCTGATCGGTATTTGGCGGGTTTTCCGGCGGATGCGCGGCGGCGAGCTCGACGAAGCCCAACTGGAGCGCGAGCTCGACAACCGCGGCCTCCTCAACCGGGTCCTGCGGCCGGTCATGCGGCTGGTGCGCAAGCCGTGGCATATGTACCCGGTGGGCGTGCTGTTCGGTTTCGGCTTCGACACCGTCACCGAGATCGGCCTGCTGGTGATCGCCGGTGGCGCGGCCGCGACCGGACTGCCCTGGTACGCGATTCTCGTTCTGCCCGTGCTGTTCTCGGCCGGTATGGCGCTGTTCGACGCGCTCGACGGTTCCTTTATGAGCTACGCCTACGACTGGGCGTTCGCCCGGCCGGTCCGCAAGATCTACTACAACCTGGTCATTACCGGCCTGTCGGTGGCGGTGGCGCTGCTCATCGGCGGCCAGGAGATCATCTCCATATTCGTCGAAAAACTCGACCTCACTACCGGATTCGTGGCCTGGATCGGCAATCTGGACCTCGGCGACCTGGGCTTCATCATTGTCGGCCTATTCGTGATCACCTGGGCGATCGCGGTCGCGGTGTGGCGGTTCACGGGTGTGGAGCGCCGCTGGGAAAGCAGCCTCGTCGCCGACTGAGTCGTGAACGGCGGTGCCGGGCGTCCGCGTCCGCGCCGAACACCGATCGGTCGGGTTGTGTGGGGTTTCACCGCGCGCCGTCGGCCTGGTCGCCAGCTCCGAGCGTGATCGTCTGGCAGGATATTCGACGTGGTCAGACGCCCGCGGCGTCGCCTCGTCGGCGCCTTAGCCAGCGCCGCACTGATACTCGGTGCGGCGGCACTCGCCCCTCCCACTATGGCCGAACCGCCCGTGAATTCCGGTTCCGCCGAGAGCAATCCGCCGCTCGCGCCCCCGATCGTCCCCACCACGGGACCGGCCGCCATCGAACGCGTCGAACCGATCAACGACCGCTTCTCGACGGTATTCGTGCAATCGCCGGCCATGGGCCGCACCGTGCCCGTCCAGGTGCTGCTGCCCGCCCACCCCAACGGCCCCCGGCCCACCGTCTACATGCTCGACGGTCGCAGCGCCGCCGACCATGTCAACAACTGGACCGCGGAGGGCGGCGCGCTCGAATTCTTCGCCGATAAGAACGTGAACGTGGTCTTCACCCTCGGCGGACCGGCCAGCTACTACACCGACTGGCAGCGCACCGACCCCCTGCTCGGCCACAACCGCTGGGAAACCTTCCTCACCCGGGAACTCCCACCCCTCATCGACGCCCGCTTCGACGGCAACGGCCGCAATGGCATTCAGGGCGTCTCCATGGGCGCTGAGGCCGCCATGATGCTGGCGGTCCGCAATCGGGGCCTCTACTCCGCCATAGCGGCCCACAGCGGCTGCTACGCAATAAGTTCCGAGTACGGCCAAGCGCAGGCGCGCACGGTGGTCAGCACCTACGGCGGCGACCCCGACAATATGTTCGGCGAAGAGGGCGATCCGCAGTGGGCCGCCCACGATGTCTACATGCACGCGGATGCCCTGCGCGGCACCAGAATCTACCTCTCCGCGGGCCTGGGCCTCCCCGGTCTGCACGACCTCCCCACCAATCACGAGGCCGCCGCCAACACCGTTCTCTTCGGCGGCCCCCTGGAAGCCGGCGCCTACGCCTGCACCCTCCAGTTCATCGATCGCCTCAGCCAGGTGGGCATCCCCGCCACCATCAACCTCCGCCCCACCGGCACCCACTCCTGGCCGTACTGGGCCGACGAACTCCCACGGGCCTGGCCCACCCTGGCCGCCGGACTCGGCATCGACTGACCGCTCCCACACGAACGAAACAGCCCCGCATCGTATGATGCGGGGCTGTTGCTGTGCGCCCGAAGGGATTCGAACCCCTAACCTCTTGATCCGTAGTCAAGTGCTCTATCCGTTGAGCTACGGGCGCAGGATTATTCATTTGTAGCCCCCGGCGAACCGGGGTTGGCGGAGGCGAGAGGATTTGAACCTCCGGTCCCCGTGAAGGGACAACTCATTAGCAGTGAGTCCCATTCGGCCGCTCTGGCACGCCTCCTGGTTGCCTTCTTTCGAGGGCGCCGGTCCTTTCGAACCGCCGGGGCAAAAGATTACACACCGCGCGACCAACAAGCAAAACGGCTGGTCACGGGCGCGTTAGCGAAGGTGGCTGTCGAACCAGTCGAAGATTCTGGTCTGCGCGTCGATCACCGAATCGTCGTCGATCGTTGCCGGATCGAAACCGGGGTGATCGGGGCGGTGATGCAAACCCGGATAGGTGACGACGAGGGTTGCCACCGCGGCGCAGGCGGCGGCATCGCGCAACCGCTCGATCTGTTCGACCGGGGTGATCGGATCGTCCGCGCCGTAGAGGCCGAGCCACGGCGCTTGCAGTTTGGGTGCGGCGTGGACCAGGGCGTCGGCCCGCGGGGTGAGCGGGTCGTCGATACCGGGGGCCGCGATACTCACGGCCGCACCGATTGCCCGATTCGTCGCCACCAGCAGGGCGGCGGTCCCGGCCGAGTCGAAACCGAGCACACCGACGCAGTCGGGGAAGACCCCGCGCTGGGTCAGCCATTCGAAACAGGCGTCGAAGTCGGCGAAAAGGTCCGCGCCGAACACCTTCTCGGGGGAGGACCCGTTATCGCGATGGAACAGGTCCGGTGCCACGACCGTCCAGCCGTCGGCGGCCAGGGACCGCATCAACTCCAGCAATGGGTCGGTGAATTCGCGTGATTCGTGTAGCACCACGATGCCGCCTCGCGCGTGATCATCTGGTTCGATCACGGTGAGGGGCACCCCGGCGGTGTCGTGAACAGGGGCTAGATCTCGGTAAACGCCCGACATAAAGCCAGAGTAGTGAAGCTAGGTAAAGTTCCGGATAAATCATGCGCGCGAGTAGATAATCCGCAGATTTTTCGGTGCCGGTCGGTTTCCGGGCAACCCTGGCGACACCACCGAGCATCCGCATCGGCGTCCCACATAGGGTGGAGAGGTGAGCGCGTACATTCGCCCGGACCTCGACGCCATCCCGGCCTACATCGCCGGTCGCAGCCTGCCCGGCGTGGTGAAACTGGCCAGTAATGAGACCACCTTCCCGCCGCTGCCGTCCGTTGCCAAGGCCATTGCCGAGGCCGCCGAATCGGTCAACCGGTACCCCGATATCACCGCGAGTGAATTGCGCGCCGCCATTGCCGAATTCCACGGCGTCGAGATCGAGAACGTGGCGGCGGGCTGCGGCAGTGTCGCGCTGTGCCAGGAGATCGTGCAGATCACCTGCGGCCAGCCCACCGACGAGGTGCTGTTCGCATGGCGCTCGTTCGAGGCGTACCCGATCGTCACCCGCGTCGCCGGAGCCCACGCCGTCCAGGTGCCGCTCGACAGCGAATTCGCGCACGACCTCGACGCACTCGCCGCCGCCATCACCCCGAATACGCGAGTGGTGTTCGTCTGCAACCCGAACAACCCGACCGGCACCGCGCACGGCCGCGCCGAGATCACCCGCTTCCTCGACACCGTCCCCGAGAATGTGCTGATCGTGCTGGACGAGGCGTACTACGAGTACCTGCGCTTCCCGGCCGACGAACACCCCAATGGTGTGGAACTGGGCCGCAACCGCCCGAATGTGCTTGTGCTGCGCACCTTCTCGAAGGCCTACGGCCTCGCGGGCCTGCGCGTCGGCTACGCCATCGGCGACCCGGCCGTCATTACCGCCCTCATGAAGGTCCGTATCCCCTTCAGCCTCAACCGCCTGGCCCAGACCGCCGCCATTGCCTCCCTCCAGGCCCGCCATGAGCTCCTGGAACGTACGAATGCCGTTGTCGCCGAACGCGACCGCATGCGCGCGGCACTCGAGGCCGTCGGCTACCGGGTCGCCGACAGCCACGCCAACTTCCTCTGGCTTCCTCTCGGTGACCGCAGCGCCGAATACGGCGAAGCCAGCGCCGATGCCGGAGTTCTCATCCGGCCCTACGGCACCGACGGCGTCCGCATCACCGCGGGTGACCCGCATGAGAACGACCTGTTCCTGCGTTTTGCCACTGATCGGGCGACCGTGGGCCGTTTTCTGGGGTGAGGGCGGACCCGGCCTGACCGTGCACTTTTCGCCCGCTGCGGCGCGAATGCCGCGGATTCGGTCGGGAAGTGCACGATTTGGCCGAGGTCGAGGGCTCGCACGCCCCGGAATGACGAGCATGGGTCCGTCGGCCTCGGGAGGCCGGTTTCAACACCCTCACAAGGGGTGTCCAGTACAGCTCGAGTCAACCGCGCCACGCCGGAATCGTTGCGGGACAGAGGTTTCACTTCCAGGCTGAGAGCTCCGGCAGCTCCCCCGTGAGGTCCGACCCGTCGGAGCGGCCGATGAGCCAGGTGGCCAAGGCGGCGGTGGTGCCGGAAATCGTTGTGGTGGAGGCGGATCCGATGGTGGCGGTGAAGTCGGTATCGGTGGCCGTCACGGTGTAGCCCGGGGCATCGAGGTCGGCGGTGCGAATGCGGTCGGCCACCGACTCCGACAGCAGCCGGTTTGCGAATGCGGCCGGCCAGTCGGCGGGGGAGTAGTCGAGGGCCAGGTCCACATGGTGGACCTCCACCTCCAGCAGGCGCATCCACAGGATGCGGGTGGCGGGGATTTCCACGCCCTGCCGGTTGCGCACCGAGGTGGCCCAGCGTTCCTCCGGCATCACTCGGGCCAGGTCCAGCCAGCGGTCGGCGGAGGCGCGGAGGTCTTCGAGTTGATCGCGGAGCGGGCGGGGAGCCCCCGCCTCGATATCGGCCTCACGCAGGTACATGCTCGCGTACTGCGGGGTTTCGATCCCGGTGCGCGCCCACAGCAGCAGATTGACCAGGCTGTCGGCATTGCGGGACAGATGCGCGAGGACGTGGCCTCGGGTCCAGCCGGGCAGCAGCGACGGCTCCACGAGACCGGCGTCGCGCAGGGCGGTGACGGTATCGAGCAGGCGATCGGTCGCGGTGGCGACAGTGTCGAGCTGGGTGTGGATTTCGGTGAATTCCGGTGCGTCGCTGGTCACAAGAGCCGACCCTACCGATGGCCCAAGTTACTCGCCGGGTCGTTCGTCCGTCCCGCCCGCTCGGCGACCGCGACCTGCACGCCCAGCGCCACCAGCCACAGCGACATGGCAGTCACCTGAATGCGCTGCGCGATGCCGAGACCGTAATCGCCGGACAGATTGTCGGCGATCAGCATCCACGCCGTCACCACCGAACCGATGATGAGTATCCACAGCCCGCTGTGCCGCAGGATCGGCCAGCGCCGGTACTTGAATGCCGCCACCGTGAACGCCATCATGGCGATGAAAATCGAGAACACCGCCAACGAGCTGGTCAGCGCGTGCAACTGGTGTAGCTGCGGAAACAATCCGGAATCGGTGGCCGACTCCGGCTGCAACGGAGCCTGGGCATCCGCGATGGTCGCCGCCCCGAAGCAGGCCAGGGCAACCCACCCGACAGTGGAATACCGCCGCCGCGCGAACAGCAGCAGCCCCCCGATTCCGGCCACCACCAGCAGCGCCCCCGACACGGTGTCACCCGTGGTGAATACCCACCCGTACGGCGCACCGGGCTCGTCCAGCTGACTCAGAAAGGAATTGGTCGGATCGATTTCCAACGGCAGCACGAACTCCAACAGCCACGACGAGTAGCAGATCCCGGCAACCACGATCAGGACCGCGACCGCCCCCCGGAGAATGCGGCGATATCGCGATGCGGCCACCTGGTTCGCGACCCGCTCGTGCTCCGATGGCGTCATTGCCGTACTCGCTTTCGCCGCTGTCCCGCTCGCTCTCCTTGCCGAAAATCGCGACATCGGGCCGATCGCAGTCGCGACACGTGGCTCGCCGACGGCCACTGCCTCAGAGATATGGGCAGAACTGGTCGGGTGGTTGCCGCTGCCATTGTCGCCCATGCGCCGTGCCCCGCCCACGCACCGCGCGGGAGCTGTTCGCGCTGAGCCTGGTGCCGAAGTACCGCATGTTGGATGGCGAACCGTCTCATTCCGGCGTGCTTCTCGGCCGGTCACCCTGTGTGGCACGCACTTTCGGGTCTGGATTCCGGCCACAAGCACGCCGGAAGGGCGAGGGAGTTCGGTGTAGAACTTCTGACCAGGCGCTCAGGCCCGCCCCAACGCTTTCAGTACAAGGTCCGCGGCCACCTCGGCACTCTCGTGCTCCCAGACCCGCACCACGGTCCACCCCTCGGCTACCAGCCGCGCGTCGGTATCCCGATCCCGCGCCACATTCCCCGCCAACTTCTCCGCCCACCACTGCGCATTGTTCTTGGGATCAGTGGCATGTACCGGGCACCGATGCCAGAAACACCCATCCACATACACCGCCACCCTGCGCCTCGGAAAAACGATGTCCGCGCGCCGCCGCTGCCCTTTCAGTGGCGCCCGATCCACGAAGAACCGCGCTCCCCGCCGATGCAACTCCCGCCGCAGCGCCACCTCCGGTTTGGTCCCCACCCGCCGCTGTCGCGCCATTCGCGCACTCGTCGCGGCGTCCGTCCCCGGCCGCCCGGTTGCCCGCCGATCCACCACCTCGCCGGTCCGATCGCCTCGACCCATACGCCCTCCCGTCTCGCCACACCATCCTCCGCGCGGACGCCACCGTCCGCAGGGATTACCTGCTGCCGAGACCCGAGGGCGACCCGTTCGCTGGAATTTCCAGCGCCTCCTCGCCGAGGAGACATCCGGTGATCAACCTCGCGGGAGGCCCATCCTGCGTCTCGAATCCCCATTCAGCGTTGTCTACCGATGTTGAAGGTGTGGTGTCGGTGTACGCCCCGTCACCCCGGCATGCCAAAGACACGCCGGAATGACGATGTGGCCAAGCGGCATCGCGACAACACTCTCAGTAGCACCCCGCAGCAGATGCCCGGTGAATTCGGTGGCCGATCGCGTACTTGCCGATCGGCGGGCAACCGTCAGGCGGCTTCGCCGCGCCAGCCGCCCATACGGTCGAGGTGGTTTTCGACATCCTCGAGGAATCCCGGCGGAAAGCGGAGGGTGCCCATGCGGGTGCGGCGGAGGAAGCCGGCGGTGGCGCGGGCGGAGAGGAGTCGGGAGTCGTCGAGGAACCAGCGCAGGTCCTCGTACGGGGTGTGGACGGGCCAGGTGGATACCGGAACCCGGTGGACGACACCGGCATGACCCCAGGCGGCGGTGGGCCAGCGGTGGCCGGGATCCAGGGGGTCCCCGGGGATGGCCTCGGCGGCGGGGGCGGCGAGTTGATCGCCCACCCAGGACGCCATGCGGACGGCCACCGCATTGCCGACGAGCTTCCAGCGGTGGCCTTTTCGCACACCGGGGACGTCGAGGGCCGGGGTGGTCCAGTCGCGGTCGAAGCCCTGTAGGCGTTCCACATCGGTGATGCCGGGGGTGACGATTTCGCCGGAGGGCAGGCGGATGGCGGGTGGGCTCGCAATGCCGAGGGCCGAGCCGCCTTTCAATGTCGGCACCGCGTTCACCGCCCAGCCGAGGCCGCGGGTGCCCTCGGTCCAGTAGAACCCGCAGGGATCGTGGTCGGGGTCGCCGACGACGCGTTCCCCGGCATCGCTGCCGAACAGCACCGGGCGGGGGTCCTCGGTGCGCGAGGCCAGCATCAGCACCCGTTCGCGGCGCTGCGGCAATCCGAAGGCCCGCGCATCCACCACCCGGTATGCCCACAGGTAGCCGAGCTCCTCCAGCGCGGTGGTGATGTGCCGCATGGCCGCCCCGCCACCGAGTTGCAGCATGAACGGCACGTTCTCCATCAACAGCCAGCGCGGGCCGCGTTTTCGTCGCACCAGCCGGAACACCTCGTCCACCAAACCCGAACGCGCACCGGTGATTCCGGCGGTCCGCCCGGCCTGCGACAGGTCCTGGCAGGGGAATCCGGCCGCCACCAGCTCGGTGCCCGACGGCAGCGACCGCAGCCGTTTCACGTCGGAATGCACTGGCACGTCCGGAAAATGCGCACGCAGCACGGCTTGGGCGCCGACGTCGATTTCGCACAGCAGCTCACTGCGCCAACCGTGCGCGGCGAGCCCGAGTTCCAGTCCGCCGATACCGGCGAACAGACCCACCATCCGCGCGCCCGCCACAGCTTTCCTTCCCCTCGAGTCCGATGTGCCGGTCAGAACGTTACTCGAGTCGTGGCGACCCGAGGTGATCACCGCCCAGACCGGGGACCGCCCCGGCCGGACCCGCTCGAGAACTCGCCGTCGGAACTCGAATTCGGGTGCCGTGTGTTCGCCGGAGTGAAACATCGCCGACGTACGGTAGAGACGTGACGACCGACAACGGCAGCGAGGATATGAAACCGGCGGGCGCACGGTGGCCCTCGATCCTCACCTGGCGCGCACCCAACGGCTCCCGCATGGAGTCGGTACGGGTGGTGCTCAATGGCAATCGGATTCGCGCGGCGGGCCGCATCATCGCCGGCGCGACCGAGGAGCACCCGGCCTTCAGCGCCTCCTACGATCTGTCCACCGATGAGAACGGCGTCACCAAGCGACTGTCCCTGCGCAGCACCATCGCCGCCGGGGAGCGGCACGCCTCCATCGCCCGCGATGAGGAGAACTACTGGCTCATCGACGCGGGCACCACGCATGTGCGCTCCACCTTCGGCGGCGCCCTCGATGTGGATGTGGTGCTGAGCCCCTTCTTCAATACGCTGCCGATTCGCCGCTACGGTCTCGCCCACGCCTCCGAGGACATTCAGGTCCCGGTCGTCTACGTCCGCCTCCCCGACCTCCTGGTCCAGGAGGCCAGCGTCACCTACAGCAGCGGCGCGGACGGTATCCACGTCCTGTCCCCGGTCTCCAGCGCCACGGTCACCGTCGATGCCGACGGGTTCCTGCTCGACTATCCGGACCTGGCCGAACGCATCTGAGGCGAGCAGGTCCGTGGATCCGAACGGAACGCACCGACACCGCGCCGTCGACACCGGGCCATCGACGTTCGTCATTCCGGCGTGCTTTTGGCCGGAATCCACCCGCGCCCGCATCGACACCCGTGGATCCCGGCCAAAAACACGCCGGGATGACGGATGGGCGCAGGTTGGGATGACGGGTCTGCCGCTACCGGGGGCGCTGTGTCGGTCCGGCCCGGGCGGCCTCCGCAGCCGCGCTGTCGATCGAGGTCTCAGTCCAGCGACTCGATTACGCCGCCCCGTCGACCGGCCTCGGCCAACTTCGCCAACCATTCCTGATCGCCCGGCCGGAGATCGGTAATGGCCCACCGCCGGAAGGTGTCGTAGTCATTGCGCCCGTCGTGACCGGCCTCGGTCAGCTGGGCGATGGAATCGGTGTCGCGCAGGCTGTCTCGGGCCGCGGTCAGAATGCGCAGGGCATCGTCGAGGACCTCGCCCAGCGCCTCGGCATTGGGTTCGCAGATGGCGCGGACCAATTCGGGGGCGGTGGCGGCGACGCGGGTGCCGTCGCGGAAGGATCCAGCCGCCAGACCCAGGGCCAGTGCACCGCCGCCCGCACCGGTGATGGCGAGGGCCTCGGCCAGAATGTGCGGCAGATGCGAGATGCGCGCGACCGCCCGATCGTGTTCGGCCGACCGCACCGGCACCACCACGGCCCCGCAGTCCAGTGCCAGTCGCGCCACCTGCGTCCACGTCTCGGCGTGCACTCCCGGATCCACACTCACTGCCCACGCCGCACCCTTGAACAGGTCGGGAGTGGTTGCCGCCCATCCCGACTCACTGGTTCCGGCCATGGGGTGCCCGCCCACGAACCGGTCGCCCAGCTCATGCCGGTGCACCGTCTCGGCGACGGGGGCTTTCACGCTGACCACATCGGTGAGCGCGCACCGCGGCGCGAACGTGCGAACATCGGACAGGATCGCGTCGAGAGCGGGCATGGGCACGCCGACCACGATCAACGCGTCGGCGTCCGCGGCCCGCCCCAGCACGGCCGCGATGTCGCTGCGTACATCGAAGCCGTCGTCGCGGGCCGCCCGCGCGCCCGCCTCCGACCGGTTGAATCCCCACACCTCGTACCCGGCAGCCGCGGCGGCGCGCAGTATCGAACCGCCGATCAAGCCCGTTCCGAGGACACAGACAGCTGGTTTCCGATGGCCCGTCATCGCACCAGATTCGCATACGACTTCAACATTTCCCCCGAAGCGGACTACCGTTGCGCGCATGGCAGCACAACGCTCGAGCACGAGGGCGGCGTCGGACGATTACGACGACGACGTAGAAGGGTTCGCAGTGGCGGTTGTCCGCGAAGAGGCCACCTGGAAGGTCACTCCTTTAACTCAGGATGCTCTCACCAGTTTGGCCGCCGCGGAGCGAGAACTGCGCGAGCTGCGAAGTTCCGGCGCGGTCTTCGGGCTGCTCGATATCGATGACGAGTTCTTCATCGTATTGCGGCCCGCGCCGACCGGCAGCCGCATGCTGCTGTCGGACGCCACCGCCGCCATCGACTACGACATCGCCGCCGAGGTGCTGGAGAAGCTGAACGTCGACGTCCCGGATATCGATCCGGACGAACTCGACGATATCGAGCCCTGGGAGGAAGGCGACCTCGGTGTCCTCGCCGACCTCGGCCTCCCCGAACCGGTCCTCTCCGTCATCATCGCCGAAACCGATCTCTACCCCGACGAGCAGCTCGGCATGATCGCGCAGCGCCTCGGCTTCGCCAATGAGTTCTCGGCGGTGCTCGACAAGCTCCCGCGCTGAGCTGTGCGCGGCCGGCCCGGTCAGTACGGCATCGGTGGTCCCCACCCTCGGGTAGGCAGCCGCCGATGACCGACCCCACCCACAATTCCTGGTCGGGCGGCGCTCCGCTGCTGTCCGACGAGGCGATGATCCGCGCCGCCCTCGAGGCGGCCACCGCCGCTGACCCCCGCGATGTACCCGTCGGCGCGGTCGTCTTCGACCCCGAAGGCCGGGAACTGGCCCGCGCCGCCAATGCCCGCGAAGCCCTCGGCGACCCCACCGCCCACGCCGAAGTCCTGGCCCTGCGCGCCGCCGCCCAGGTAGTAGGCGACGGCTGGCGCCTGGAGAACTGCACCCTCGCAGTAACCCTCGAACCCTGCACCATGTGCGCGGGCGCCCTGATCCTCTCCCGAATAGGCCGCCTGGTCTTCGGCGCCTGGGAACCCAAAACCGGCGCCGTCGGCTCCCTCTGGGACGTAGTCCGCGACCGCCGCCTCAACCACCGCCCCGAAGTCCGAGCCGGTGTCCTCGAAAAAGACTGCGCAGCCGTACTGGAATCCTTCTTCCACACCCAGCGCCCATAACGCCCGGTCGAAACCGATTTCAGAATTCGCACCACCGTCCGGTAAAGTCACCGGCGGTGGCGTGTCCGAGCGGCCTAAGGAGCACGCCTCGAAAGCGTGTGAGGGGTAACCCCCCTCCGAGGGTTCAAATCCCTCCGCCACCGCTTATGCCCCTCACCTGTTTCGGCAGGTGAGGGGCTTTTTTGCTGCCCGCAGAAGGTCCTTGGCAGGGTCAGTTGCCGTAGCGGGCAGCCTCTGTGGAGGTATCCAGCTCGGGTGTCCAGCTCGCGGCAGACGATTCGACTGGTTTCTCCTTGATCCACTCGCGCGGCTCGGTCGGCAGGTGCCGCCAGCGCGCCCGCGGATCGGATCCCTGACTCGGTGATTGTTGTGTGGTCATCCGGACGGCTCCCTCCTGCTTCCTTTCGCAACGAGCCCCGCTAGAACTCGCCGACAAACAACGGATATCGGTGGTGGTGATGGAGTGCTTCCTGCGCCGCAGCTCAGCTCACAGCCACAGCCTGGATCAATCCACGATCCAGAGCGCGGTCCATCCACCGTTCCGGCCGAAGTCCTGGCAGTCGTACTGATAGCCATCGACGGCGGCTCGGTCCAGAGTCCAGCTGAGGCACTCCCAGCCCGACGAAAAACCGGAGTGGACGGGGATCTTGGTCTCGGCCGTGGCGACCGCCCCGACTCCCGCTGGGACACCGAGCAGCACAGCCGCCAAAATTCCCAGTATCTTCAACTTCGTAAGCATCGATTCCTCCATACGATGTCGTGCTGACGTCGCTCCCCCCGCGCCGGCGCCGAACACATGAAGCGAGTGATCCGCCCATGCGTGAGGACCCCGGACAGCAGATAAGTCTTTGCCCAGCACGTGTCTGATTCTCTCGGCTGTCCGCTCCCTTGCCAGGAGCCGAACTGCCAGACCCAGTGAAGTCGCCAACGCTGTCTCGGTGAAGTAGATCAGGTCGCCGAACACCCTGAATGCGCTGCTCTCCACCATGATTCGGGTTTTCCGGACCGGACAACAGCCCGCAGGGGAGAGGTCAGGGCCGACCAGTGCAACACGGTTCTCGACACCCGATACGCCCCCTGTCCTGCCGATCATGTTTGACCGCACCGGCGTCGAGATCCGACCGCTCCGCGCCTTCCATCCCGCCCGGCGGACAGGGCAGGGAACCTGCTAATATGTTAGTCACTAACATAGCGCCGATCGTGGAGTCGCGACGGAGGGTCGGTGGGTAAACGTGAACGGACGCATGCTCTCCTGCAGGAGTGCGCGCTGGACCTGTTCGAGCGGCAGGGGTACGAGCAGACCACGGTGGCGCAGATCGCGGCGGCTGCGGGCGTGACGGAGATGACGTTCTTCCGTCATTTCCCGGTCAAGCATCAGGCGTTGTTCGATGACCCGTACGACCCGATGATGGCGGCCGCGGTGGCCGCACAGCCGCGTGAGCTCAGCGCGCTGGCGCGGACCGTGCAGGGTGTCGGCCAGATCGCGGCACGGCTCCCCGAGGTAGAACACGACCTGATGCGTCGACGGATACGGCTCATCGCCCGGACGCCGGCGCTGCGCGGCGCGATGTGGCGCAGCACCGCCGAAACCGAGCGGCTCATCGCCGACCAGCTTGTCGCCGACGGCGCTGATCCCCTCCAGGCCGGCGTCGTTGCCGCCGCAGTGCTCGCCGGGCTGACCTCGGCGCTGTTGTCGTGGGCCGATCAGGAACGCGCGACGCTCGCGGAGACGATCACGGCAGCGCTGGCTGCGTTGGAGGGTTCCTGATGAGTGGAATACGCCTGAGTGGATCAGGGCTGACGCGGGAGTTCGACAGCGGCGTGGGGGTGCACGGTATCGGCCTCGATGTGCAGGCCGGACAGGTGCATGCGCTGGTCGGACTCAACGGCGCGGGCAAGACCACACTGCTGCGTCTGCTGCTGGGAATGCTGCGACCCGACGCGGGTACCGTGCGCATCGACGGCCACGACCTACCGCACCTCGATGCGGCCGGGTGGGCCAGGGTCGGGCATCTTGTCGGTCCGCCGCTGGCGTACCCGGAGCTGACCGTCCGCGCGAACTTGTCCGTGGCGGCCCGCCTGCACGGTGTGCCCTCCCCGCGCATCGACCGGATGGTCGCAGCAGCCCTGTCCGAGTTCGACCTCGACCGCTACGCCGATGTCCGCGCGAGGGTGCTCTCCGAGGGCAATCGTCGCCGCGTCGGGCTGGCCGGCGCGCTGCAGCACAACCCGGACGTGATCGTGCTGGACGAACCGACCAGCACACTGGACCCGGCAGGGGTGATCCTGCTCCGGGAACGGCTGCTGCGCGAGGCTGATCGCGGTGCGGGGATCCTGGTCTCCAGCCACCACCTCGATGAAGTCGCGCGCATCGCCGAACGCATTACCGTGGTCAACCACGGCCGCCTGATCGGCACTCTCGACCCCCACGGGACCGATATCGAACGGGCCTTCTTCGCTCTCGTTCACAACGACGATACGGAGAGAACCCGATGAGCAACCAGCCGTCGCTGCTGGCAGCGGCCACCGTGGTCGAGGCCCGCAAGATCACCGCATCGCGGGTCGTTCACGCTGCCACGATCCTGCTCATCGCGGGCGTTGCTCTGCTCGCGAGCACGCTCCACTTGGCTGCCGGCGCCGGCAACGAGCAAATCCTCGCTCAGCTCGGCCCCTACGCCGAAACGGATGGTTGGGAACGCCTGCTCGGCATCACTGCCCAGATCGTAGCCATCGGCTGCCTGCTCGGCTTCGGGACCGTCGTCAGCTGGTCGGTCGGCCGGGAATTCACGGACGGAACTATCAGTGGGCTGTTCGCCCTGCCCGTGCCACGACCATTCATCGCCGCGGCCAAGCTGATGGTGTTCGCGGTGTGGACGGTGCTGGTGGCGGTGCTGCTCGTCGCGTCGGTCGTCGTTCTCGGAGTGATTACCGGGGCCGGATCGATCGGTTGGCAGACGGCCGGGGGGTTGGCGCGATTGTTCGTCCTGGTGATCCTGACCGGACTGCTGTCCTACCCCGCCGCCTGGGCGGCAACCCTGGGACGCAACCTGTTGCCCGGCATCGCCACCGCGATCGGTATCGGGGTGCTCGCCCAAGTCGCGGTCGTCGCCGGGACCGGAGCATGGTTGCCGGTCGCCGCTCCAGCACTGTGGGCTTCGATGCCGCAGGCGGTCTCGCTTACCCAGCTCGCACTGGTTGCCGTGATCCCGGTCGTCTTCGGCGCGCTCACGCTCAGCACGTGGGCACGCCTGCAACTCGACCGATGATCGTGACGAGATCAACCGTAAGTTACGACCACGTCTTGTCGATAGCTGCGCCGTCGTGCCGCTGGATGCCTCTCGCCCGGCGGACGATTCTGTGTGGTGGGGTGCTCAATCAGGATCGTTCGAGCATCGCTGTGAACTCCTCGGCGTGCGGTCCGCTGATCTCGTACGTGACTGTCGCCGGTTCGGCTGGTCCCACCCCTTCGGGTGTCGGACCCGGTACCCACGTGGTGACATAGTCCCGGAACTCCGGATAGGACAGCGCGACCGTGTCGCCCTGCAGTTCCGATGTCAGCATGTTGCCGTCCGCGTCGCGGCCGATACTTCCTTTCCAGCCGCGTGTGATGCGTGGTTTGCCTTCCCGCGGCCACCAGATCGGAGCGGTTGGGTTGTCGGCGACCAACGCCGCCCAGAGATCTTCAGCGCCAACCCAATTGCGCCCGTTGTCACGGGCGATGCTCGCCGCGAACCGCAGAAGAGACACCATCGATGGCGCGACCCCGCTCACGGTCACCGTGCATTCATCGTGTTCGGATGCCATGAGCCGAGCCTAGGCTTGTCCGCCGAGCCCGACACAGGTAAACGCCAAGGGGGCACCCGCCACAGTGGCCATGTGTGGCCCGTAGGCGGCCATCTCCGGATCGCCCTCCTTCTGCTTTCCCCAGAATCCTCCGATGCATGTGCAGGTAGCTTGGGCGGTGTTGAACGGGTCCAGTTGGAAATCGACCTGCCCGCCACCGGACTCGCAGTCGGCGGGAGTGACAGCCCTGGCGGGACTGGCGGTAAGCACGGCGGTAGCGAATATGGCAGCGACGAATACGAGTACGCGAATTATGTGGTGAGACATCGTGTTTCCATCTCACGGCGAGCGAATTCCGCCAACCGCGCGAACGCGATGGTCGGATCGAGCCCGATATCGAGCAGCGCGGGAATGGGGATATTCCGTGTGTGAAGGAGCATCGCCAACACGATGTGCTCGATTCCGACTTGTTCGGCCCCGCCGGAATCTGCCACGGCGAGAGCATCATCGAGCAGACGCAGTAGCTCGGGCGAGCACACATCACGCCGGGGCTCCGAGGTTGCATCATTGGCGGCTGGTGGCACCGTAGTCATGAGACCCTCCCCGAGTCCGGCACCAATTTTCCTTGCTGGTGTAGGGTTTCGTAGGCGACGCTCTTCGCGACGCACACCCCCACCGAGCACTCGATATGCACCTGCATGGCTCGGTGCGGGTTCTCTTGTGCCCAATATGGATTGGTGCAGCTGAGCATCGCCTGAATGGTCGATGCGTTCGCATCGCCCGGCATCGTCACAATGCTCATCGTCACCACCCCCGTAGCGGGAGGTAGGTGCGTTGCTCGGCTGCTAGCCGCGCCTGTATCTCGGCGACAGTCGGGCCGCTGTGGTGACGGGGCGTGGTGCTGGTTGCAGCGATGGCGGCGAGCATCACTGCGGCGATGAGCATTATGACGAGGAATTCCATTTCCGGTTCCTCCCGGGTCGGCCTCGACGGTCGTGGAGAGCGCCCGGTGCCGGGGGATAACCATTCATTGACCGCGCGG
Organism: Nocardia uniformis NBRC 13702; assembly: GCF_001613345.1. Classification (GTDB taxonomy): domain Bacteria; phylum Actinomycetota; class Actinomycetes; order Mycobacteriales; family Mycobacteriaceae; genus Nocardia; species Nocardia uniformis. The sequence goes on from NZ_BDCE01000008.1 coordinate 63,095, forward strand.
TTGTGGTGCGGCCGATGGTGATGGGAGTCAACTGGTTCCTCCCTGCACCGGGGCTGACTGCTAGTCCACGGCACGCACCACGGTTGCCGGAAGACTCGCAATGAGGGCGTGTGTGTGCACCGGGGGTGTGCACGGAAGCCGATTGATAGCGCGGGTGCCTCCCCCGCTGCCACACTTCCGATATGGGACGCCGCCCGAAGCAACCGAATCGGCAGCTCGACGAGCTGGTCGAGGAGGTCGGTGGGCCACGCAAGGCGTTGGCCCGTCGCGTCGTCGAGCGAGGTCGGGCGGTCGGCATGACGCTCAGTTACGACCACACCTCTGTCGGGCGCTGGCTCGCGGGCGAGCAGCCGCACCCACCAGTACCGGAATTGATCGCGGAGGTGCTCACCGAGCTGCTCGGTCGCAAGGTCACGCCAGCTATGGCAGGCATGACCGCTGGAGCAGACGCTGCCGCGGATATCGGCCTCGAGTTCTCACTCAGCCTGTCCGAGGCAGTCGCCGCAGCTACGACGTTGTGGCGCAGCGACGTCGAACAACGACGGTTTCTGCTGGACACCTCATATGCGGTTGCTGTCTATCCTGCGGCGTCGATGCGCTGGCTCACTCTGCCTGGCCCCGAGCATCCTGCCTCGATTGGATCGTCTCGACGCATAGGCCAGACCGACGTGGACGCGGTGCGAACCATGGCTACTGCGTTCCGAGACCTCGACAACAAGGTCGGCGGTGGCAAAGTTCGATCCACCATCGTCCAATACCTACATAGCTCAGTCGCGCCACTGCTGCGCGGCAGCTACCCCGAACACATCGGCCGTCAATTGTTCGGGTCGACAGCCGAACTCGTGCGCCTGGCGGGCTGGGCCGCCTATGACCAAGAAGACCACGGGCTCGCGCAGCGCTACCTGATCCAAGCGTTGCGGCTTGCCCGCGCCGCGTGCGATGCCGGGCTCAGCGCCGAAATCCTCGCCGCCATGAGCCACCAAGCCACCTATGTTGGGCGTCCCGGTGACGCGATCGATCTCGCCCGCGTGGCCCAGATCGCCGCCCGCGGTGCGCGTCTGGCCGAACTGGAGTCCGAGTGTCACATGGTCGAGGCGCATGGGCACGCAGCGCGCCAAGACCGGGCATCGTGCACGTCGTCGCTGACCGCCGCCGAGCGCGCGTTCGAGCAAGCCGGTTCGGCTCGGCAGCCGGACTGGCTCACCTATTTCGACAGTGCATACATGTCCGCGAAGGTGGCTCACTGTTTCCGTGAACTCGGCGACCATAAGCGCACTGCGCATTTCGCCGCGCAGTCCTTGAACATGTCCGGGGGTTACCAGCGCGGACGCGCCTTCAACTTGACCCTGCTCGCGTCTGCGACTGTGCCCACCGACCCCCGTGAGGCGGTGCGCATCGGACGCGACGCGCTCGATATCGCAGCCGACCTCGCGTCCCGCCGGAGCTTGTCGTACCTGCGCGATCTTCGCTACCGGCTCCAGTCATTCAACGGACTCGGCGAGGTCGCTGAGTTCCGTCAGGAAGTTCTCGAGCTCACAACTCGGCGAGACTGAGCGCCCGATACACGGCGACCACCGTTGCGGCACCGACGATCTCGCCCCGATCGATCATCTTCACGGCCTCGTCGAGCGGAAACCATCGAACGTCTTCCGCCTCATTGATATCCGGGGCGGTATCGGTAAGGTCAGCGCCGCGAGCGAGATAGATCTCTTGCGGGTGATCCAGCGTGCCGATGGCGGGCTGATAGGTGACGACGTGTTCCATGGTCCTCGGCCGCCAACCCGTCTCCTCTTCCACCTCACGCGCTGCCGCTGCCGCGACATCCTCGGCATGGTCGACGTAGCCACCGGGGAGTTCCCACACCCATTTGTCGATGATGAAACGGTGCCGGAACATCAGCAGAACTTCGCGATTGTCGTTGAGCACCAATGTCATCGCGCAGCGAGGCATCGCGGCGACGTACTGGGTGAACTTCACTCCGTCGGGCAGTTCGATATCGACGGTCGAGAGTCGGATGTGACGATTCTCGTCAACCAGCCGCTCCGCATGAATGGTCCACTGGGTGCGCTTCACCCATTCGAGACTACTGATCCGACCATTTCGCCCGGCGTCTATGGCGGAAAGTCCTTGCGCTCGAATGCTCCCCGCTCGGTGGCGGTTCAACTCCCTCCGCCACCGCTTCAAGCCCCTCACCTTGTGCACAGGTGAGGGGCTTTCCTCTGCGACCTATCCCGTGCGCAAGCAGGAGCTTCCGGCATCGAGCCCGGTGCCGACCACATCGACGGTGACATAGGTCGTCGACGTGACCTGGCCGGGGATGCTCTGGATGGCAATGAGGTTCTGGGTGCCGACGTGGTTGGGGGTCCAGCTGGCGGTGACCGTGTTGTTCTCCGGGTGGTGGACGGCGTCGCCGGGGATGCGTTCGCCATTGCCGGGGATGACGCCGCCCGCGACCATGAAGAACACCGAGCCGGGTGGGACGTCCGAATCGACCGTCGCGGTGACGTCGTAACGGCAGCCGGTCAGCAGGCCGTCCGCGCCGGCGGCGACGCTGACCGCGGTCACGCCTGCCTGGGCGGGTGCGCCGACTACGGCGGCGGTGACGGTTATGGCGGCGAAGGCCGCGGCGCTGGCCACGGTTCTCGGGAACGATCTACTCATCGTGCTACCTCCTCGATTGGAACTTCACGATTTCCTCGGTGTTCACGCTGACCCATTCCAGCAGTCCGTGCAACCGCTCCGCTACTTCCATCCCCATGGGGGTGAGTGAGTAGCTGACCTTCGGTGGCGTGGTCGGCTCCACGGTGCGCTCGGTGAGGCCGTAGCTGGTGAAGGTGCGCAGGTTCTGCGAGAGCATCTTCTCGCTGATACCGCCGATCCCGTCGCGCAGGGCATGGAATCGTAGCGGCCCGTCGCGCAGGGACGCCAGGATCAGGACTCCCCAACGGCTGGTCAGCTTGTCGAGGACGGTGCGGGCCGGACAATCGCTGTCGAATACATCACGTCCCTCGGTGGACGATACCCCGTCGGCCTGAAAACCTACTTCCACGCTAGGAGCTTACTTCTGGGTAGGGCCTTACCAGAAGTAAGCCATATTCGTACCGTGGGCTCATGGTGCAACCCAGGAGAGTTCTGGTCATCGGGGCAACCGGTCACGTTGGCGGGCAAGTGGTTTCGCAGCTCGCGAGCAACGGGGTAGCGGTTCGCGCGCTTGCGCGCAAGCCCGATACGGCCGTGATGCCCGCCGGGGTGGAGGTCGTATCCGGTGACCTGACTGTGCCGGACACCCTGACCGGGGCGCTCGATGGCGTGGACGCGGTATTCCTGACCTGGCCGATGCTGGCCCCGGATATCGCGCAGTCGGTGGTGGACCTGATTGCCGAGCAGGCGAATCGCATGGTTCTGCTGTCCTCCGCCGCCGTCCGCGACGACCTCGACGAGCAGGACAATCCGATCGGCCGCGCACACGCGGTCATCGAACGGCCGATCATGGAATCCGGACTGGAATGGACCTTCCTGCGCCCGCACGGTTTCGCGACCAACACCCTGGAGTGGGCGCCGCAGGTGCGCGCGGGCAATGTGGTGCGCGGCGCGTACGGCGCGGCGTCGATGACACTGCTGCACGAGGCCGATATCGCGGCGGTGGCGGTGCGGGCACTGCTCACCGCGGGGCACGTCGGCGCGCGATATGAGCTCACCGGCTCGGAGCCGCTGAGCCGGGTCGAGCAGGTAGCGGCCCTCGGTCAGGCGCTGGGTCGTCCGCTGCGCTGGGAGGAGATCTCGCCGCAGCAGGCCGAACAGCAGATGGATTGGCTCCCAGCCGAATACGCCGATTTTGTACTCGGCGGCCTGGCCATGATGGTCGAAGCGCCCGGCCAACCGACATCGACAATCCACGAGATCACCGGATCACCGGCCCGCACCTATGCGGAATGGGCTGTGGACCACACCGCGGACTTCGCCTGAAAGATCCACGTACGCAGTAGAAATGAGCTCGGCCCCCATCCGATTGGATGGGGGCCGAGGATGCTCAGCTGGCGACTATCAGACGCCCGCTGTTTCCTTTTCCAGCTCCACCGGCGATTCCGCCACCGGCTTGTGCCGCATATCGGCGAGCTTCGAACCCTCCACGTCGATATCGGGGAGGATGCGGTCCAGCCACTTCGGAATCCACCAGGCGTGTGCGCCCATCAGGACCAGCAGGGCGGGAATCACCACCATGCGGACGATGAAGGCGTCGAAGAAGACGCCCGCCGCCAATGCGAAGCCCATGGATTTGGCGACGACATTGTCCTGCAGCATGAACGCGCCGAACACCGAGATCATGATGACGGCGGCCGAGGTCACGACGCGGGCGCCGTGGTGGTAGCCGCTGATCATGGCGTGCTTGGACGATTTCCCGTGTACGAATTCCTCGCGCATCCGGGTCACCAGGAAGACCTGGTAGTCCATGGCCAGACCGAATACCAAGCCGATCAACATGATTGGCAGGAAGCTGACCAGCGGATGCGGCTCGACCAGGCCGAAAAGGCCTTCCTGGAAGATGAGCACCGTCGCGCCGAAGGTGGCCGCCATGGAGAGCAGGAAGCCGAGGGCGGCGGTGAGCGGAACCAGGATGGACCGGAACACCAGCACCAGCAGCAGGAATGCCGCACCGGCCACCAGCGACAGGTAGGGCACGATCTTGCTGAGCAGGGCCGCCGACACATCCGCGTAGATGGCGGTGGTGCCGGTAATGCCGTACTCCATGCCGTACTTGTCCTGGAGTTCGGCTTCGGCCGCGCGGGCCTCCTTCACCAGATCCTTGGTGACCTGGTCATTGGGACCGGCATCGGGGATACCCGTGAAGAGTTCGGCCTGTCCGTCCTCGCTGGGCATGGAGGCGGTCAGGTAGTCCATGCCGGGGTAGTTCGCGAGCCGCTCCCGCAGCTCGGTGACGGCCGCTTCGCGCTGATCCTGCGGCACATTGGTGAGGTCCACCGCCACCATGAGAGCGCCATTGGAGCCTTCGCCGAAGCCCTTGGTCTGCAACTCGTAGGCATCGCGCATGCTGGTGCCCTTGGGGAAGGATTCCCCGCCGGGCAGACCCAGTTCCATACCGGCGGCGGGTGCGGCCAGCAGGCCGAGCAGCACCACACCGGCGGCCAGGGTCAGCGCCGGAGCCCGGCCGATGAGCTTGGCGAACCGCATGCCGTTGGTGACGGCATTGTCGTCTTCGGGATCGTGCTTGGCGACCAGCGGCAGCTTCGGCTTGAACAGGTACTTGCCGAACGCGCCCATCAGCGCGGGCAGCAGGGTGATGGCCACCAGCACCGCGAACGCGGCCGACACGGCACCGAAAATGCCCATGTAGGTGAGGAATCCGACGCCCACCACGCTCAGCGCGGCGAGCGCGATAATGACGGTGAGACCGGCGAAGATCACCGCGGAGCCGGCGGTGCCGACGGCGAGACCAGCGGCCTCCTCCGGCGAATCCGCTTCGCTCAGTTCATGTTTGTAGCGCGACACGATGAACATGGCGTAGTCGATGGACAGTGCCAGGCCGACCATGGACGCCAGAATCGGCGTGAAGGTCGGGATGACCAGCCAGTGCGTACCGAACATAATGACGGAAATGGCTGTGCCCAAACCGATCAGCGCGGTCAGCACCGGTACGAAGGCCGCCACCAGCGCGCCGAACGCGATGGCCATGACGACCAGCGCCACACCGATACCGATCAGCTCGGCCGCGCCGCCCGTTTCGGCTTCCTGGGCGATGGATCCGGTCAGGTACACCTCGAGCCCGGCTTCGCGAGCATCGGCGGCGACCTCGGTCGCCGCTTCGCGATCGGCCACGGTGATATCGGAGAACTTCTCGATCGTGTACTTGACATCGATGGTCGCCACCGAGTCGGCGTCGGTCGTGCTCAGCACATTCAGCGGCGCGCTACTGCAGATGGCCGTGAAATCCGGCTTGCTGCGATCGCCGGTGAGGCAGTTGATATCGGCGGGTTTGCCGACCTCCTTGGTCGCCTCGATCGGATTGACCACTGGCTTGGTGTGGTCGACGATATCGAAGGAGTCCAATTTCTGGACGAAGGCCGCCAGCGCCGCCGCGTTCCGCGGATCGGTGAGCTTCTCACCCTCGGGCGCACCGATGACATAGGTGCCGGTCACCGCATTGGGGTCGAAGGCCGCCGACATGCCGGGGAAGTGCTCGTCGAGGATTTCGGTGGCCCGCTCCGACGGCAGGCCGGGCATGGTGAAGCTGTCCTGGAACGGTTTGGCGATCGCGCCGCCCACACCGCCGAGCAGAATCAGCAGGGTCAACCAGACTGGGATGACGATCCATTTTCTGCGGAAGGCGAACCTTCCCCAGCGGTAGAGGTATACAGACACGAGGGGTCTCCTGGGCGATTGGCTGTTCGTGTACTGGTGTGGGCTACTCGTAGACAGCACTCCCGCGGAGGCCGATGGCTCCCCGCCTCCAGATTGACGCTTCTGCCTACCGTGCGGTAGGTAGACTACCCAGCGGTTAACCGGAGGAACAACCTCCTGTCTGGGTGGCGCTTATCGCAGTATCCGCAGGTAGTGAGAGGATCATCCCATGACCGGCCGAGCAACCCCTGGGACTGTTATCGCAGGTAGAAGCACGAAAGACGCTATTCGTCTAGCGGCGCTGAGGCTGTTTTCGACCAAGGGATTCGAGTTGACGAGTCTCCGCGAGGTCGCCGATGAGGTGGGAATCACAAAGGCCTCGCTCTACTATCACTACGCCTCGAAGCAGGATCTGCTGCTGGCGGTCATCGAACCGGTCTTCGCCGATATGCGCGCCATGGCGGCCGATCTCGAGGGTCTGGAATACAGCCGTGACACCGTCCGCGCGGTGCTCACCCGGCAGCTGCACACCATGCTCGCGCACCGCCATATCGGCGTGATGTTCGTGAAGGACGGCGTCGCCGTCGGCCAGGCCATCGGCGAAAGCTATCTGGACATGATGGCCATGCATCGCAAGCTGTGCTGCTGGCTCGCCGGACCCGACGCCGATGCCGAGGCCATGCTGCGGGCAAGCGCGGCGCTGGAGATCGCCAAGACCGCCCTGCTGTCGCAGGACCTCACCCCGCATGCCGACGAGGCGCTCGTCGAGCGGGTGCTACTGGACGCGGCGCTCACGGTCCTGAACCCGGCGCGCTAGATTTCTCTCCTCTCACCACCGAACTCAGGAGCGCCAGTGCACATCACCGCGAAAGTCGATTACGCGGTGCGGATACTCGTCGAAATCGCGCTGGCCCAATCGAAGTCCGTGAAGGCAGACAGCATCGTCACCGCTCAGGGCATTCCGCCCAAGGTGCTCGAGTCGGTGGTCGCCGAACTGCGCCGGGCCGGACTGGTCACCAGCCGCCGCGGCCCCGAGGGCGGATACCGGCTGGCCCGGCCCGCGACCGATATCAGCGTGGCCGAGGTGATCCGGGCGGTGGAGGGGCCGCTCGCATCGGTGCGCGGCATGCGTCCGGAGGACGTGGTCTATCCGGGCGCGGCCGAGCCCCTGCAGCGGGTGTGGATCGCACTGCGCGTCAATATCCGCTCGGTACTGGAACGGGTCTCGATCGCCGATATCGGCCACGACCTGCTGCCACCGTTCATTGACGACCTGCTGCGCGACCCGGACGCATGGTCGCGCCGGTCCCGCCCGGTGGACCCGGGCCCGCACGGTGAATGGCGAGACCTCGATCACGCATAACACGCAATTGCCGGGGGCGGTCACGGCGCCCAACCGGTAGCCTGCGAGACACCATGTTGCTCAGACTGCTTCGCACTTTCCTGGCCCCCTACCGCTCACAGCTGGCGGGGGTCGTCGTGCTTCAGCTGATCTCGGTGATAGCCATGCTCTATCTGCCGAGCCTCAATGCCGACATCATCGACCATGGCGTGACCAAGGGCAATATCGACTACATCTGGAGTACCGGCCTGTGGATGCTGGCCGTGACCGGTGTGCAGATCCTTGCCCAGGGCACCTCCGTCTACCTGGGTGCGCAGGCCGCCATGAGCGCGGGCCGCGATATGCGCGCGGCGCTGCTGCATCGGGTCAGCACCTTCTCGGCGCGCGAGGTCGGCGTATTCGGCGCACCGTCGCTCATTACCCGAAATACCAATGACGTGCAGCAGGTGCAACTGCTCATTCTGATGAGCGCGACCATTCTGGTGATGGCCCCGATCATGTGCGTGGGCGGCATCTTCATGGCCTTGCGCGAGGATCTGAAACTGTCCTGGCTGCTGCTCATCGCGGTACCCGCCCTGGCCCTGTCGATGGGCTACATCATTACCCGAATGGTGCCGGGCTTTCGGCGCATGCAGGATCGCATCGACGCGGTGAATCGGGTGCTGCGCGAGCAGATCACAGGTATTCGCGTGGTGCGCGCCTTCGTGCGCGAGCGGCAGGAGACCTGGCGCTTCGGCGTCGCCAATTCGGAGCTGACCGAGCAGTCGCTGTATGTCGGCCGCTATATGGCCATGATGTTCCCGCTGGTCATGCTGATCTCCAATGTGACCGCGGTCGGCGTCATCTGGTTCGGCGGACACCATATCGACAACGGCACCATGCAGATCGGCTCGCTCACCGCGATGCTGTCCTACATCATGCAGATTCTGACGGCGGTCATGATGGCGTCGTTCCTGGCCATGATGGCTCCGCGCGCGGCCGTCTCGGCCGAGCGCATCGGGGCGGTGCTGGATACCGAATCATCGGTGCAGCCACCACGATTGCCGCAGCCGTTCGCCGCCGATCCGGGTTCGGTCGATTTCGCCTTCGCCGAATTCAAGTTCCCGGGCGCCGAACAGCCGGTGCTGCGGGCGATTCAGTTCCGGGTGGATCCGGGTACCACCACCGCCGTGGTCGGCGCGACCGGTTCCGGTAAGACCACGCTGATCAATCTGATTCCGCGCCTCATCGATGTCACCGACGGCGCGGTCTACGTGGGCGGCACCGATGTTCGGCACGTCGACCTGGAGGAACTGCGCGGCAATATCGGCCTGGTGCCGCAGAAGGCGTACTTGTTCTCCGGGACGATCGCATCGAATCTGCGCTACGGCAGGCCCGAGGCCACCGATGAGGAACTGTGGCACGCCCTGGAGATAGCGCAGGCCGCGGATTTCGTGCGCGATATGCCACAGGGGCTGGAAAGCCCGGTGGCACAGGGCGGTACGACGGTATCGGGTGGTCAGCGGCAGCGCCTGGCCATTGCTCGCGCCCTGGTGCGCAAACCGCGCATCTACCTCTTCGACGACTGTTTCTCCGCCCTGGACGTATCCACCGATGTGCGTGTGCGCGAGGCCATGAAGCCGGAGACCGCCAATGCGTCGGTAATCATTGTGGCGCAACGAGTTTCCACCATCCGCGAAGCCGATCAGATTGTCGTGCTCGAGGATGGTGCGATGTGCGGACGCGGAACGCACGACCAACTTTTACGTGAGTGCAAGGAGTACCGCGAGATCGTGGAGTCCCAGCTGAGCCCGGAGGAGGCACGATGAGACACAATGGCGAAGCCGCTCATCGGGCCGACGGGGTGCGGGAACTCCCGCAGATTGGAGCTGCCAAGTGAGGCCGGGGGGAGTTACTCCCGGAGCTCCGGACGCGAAGCCGAAGTCATTCGGCCCCTCGCTGAAGCGGCTGATGCGGCGGCTCGCGCCCGAACGTGTCGCTCTCACAGTTATTTTCGTACTCGCGATCGCCTCGGTGGTGCTCAATACCCTCGGCCCGCAGATCCTGGGCAGGGCCACCAACCTGATTTTCGACGGTGTGGTCGGCAAGGAGCTGCCTGCCGGTAGCTCCAAGGATGAACTGGTCGAGCAGGCCCGGGCGAGCGGCAATTCCACCTTCGCCGACATGCTCGCCAATATGCACGTGGTTCCCGGTGTGGGCGTTGACTTCTCGGCGGTCGGCACGGTTCTCACCTGGGTACTCATCCTGTACGTGGGCGCATCGCTGTTCGGTTGGATGGAGGGCTATCTCCTCAACTCGGTGATCAACCGGACGGTCAAGCGGCTGCGCGGCGATATCGAGGCCAAAATCCACAAGCTCCCGCTGAGCTACTTCGACTCCACCCCGCGTGGAGACATGCTCTCCCGGGTCACCAATGATGTCGACAATGTGGCACAGACATTGCAGCAGACCATGAGTCAGCTGCTCATCTCGGTGCTGTCGGTCATCGGCATTCTCTTCATGATGTTCTGGATCTCGCCATTGCTGGCGCTGATCGCACTGCTCACGGTGCCGCTGGCGATTATCGTCACCGCGCTGATCGCCAAGCGCTCCAAACCGCATTTCGTGGATCAGTGGAAATTCACCGGCAAGGTGAACGCACAGGTGGAGGAGGCGTTCACCGGGCACGAGGTGGTGACCGCGTTCGGTCGCAGCCGCGAGGTCGGCGAGGAGTTCGACAAGACCAACGACAAGCTCTACAACGCGTCGTTCAAGGCGCAGTTCATTTCCGGCCTGATCATGCCCGCCATCATGTTCCTCGGAAACCTGAACTACGTGCTCATCGCAGTGGTCGGTGGTTTGCGGGTGGCGTCGGGCAATCTGTCCCTCGGTGAGGTGCAGGCCTTCATTCAGTACTCGCGCGGATTCACCCAGCCGCTCACGCAGATCGGCTCCATGGTCAATCTGTTGCAGTCGGGTGTCGCGTCGGCGGAACGGATCTTCGAGATTCTCGATGCCGAGGAGCAGGTGCCGGATCCGGAGGTGGAGGATGCGCGGCCATTGGATCGCGGCCACGTCGAATTCGACAAGGTGTCCTTCCGCTATGAGGCCGACACCCCGATTATCGACGAACTGTCGCTGGCCGCCGAGCCCGGACATGTGGTGGCCATTGTCGGTCCGACCGGGGCGGGCAAGACCACCCTGGTGAATCTGCTCATGCGCTTCTATGAGCTGGACGCGGGCGCGATCACCATCGACGGCGTCGATATCACCCGCATTACCCGCGATCACCTGCGCGAACGCATCGGCATGGTGTTGCAGGACACCTGGTTGTTCGGCGGCACCATTCGAGAGAACATCGCCTACGGCAATACGAATGCCACCGAGGAACAGATTATCGAGGCGGCCCGCGCCGCCTATGTGGATCGTTTCGTGCACTCGCTGCCGAACGGCTACGACACGGTCATCGATGAGGAGGGCTCCGGCGTCAGCGCGGGCGAGAAGCAGCTCATCACCATCGCCCGCGCCTTCCTGGCCCGCCCGTCCATTCTGATCCTGGACGAGGCCACCAGCTCGGTCGATACCCGCACCGAACTGCTGGTCCAGCACGCGATGGCCGCCCTGCGCCGCGACCGCACCAGTTTCGTGATCGCACACCGTCTTTCGACCATTCGTGACGCCGATCAGATTGTCGTCATGGAAAAGGGCCGGATTGTGGAAATCGGCACCCACGAACAATTGCTGGCCGCCGAGGGTGCGTACTGCCGCCTGTACAACGCGCAGTTCGCCGCCGCCATCACCGACGCGAACGGTGCGGACGAGCCCGGCGAGGATGTGGTGGCGCTCGGGAAGGTGTGAGCCTTCGTCGTTGTGGGGACGGGGGCTCTCGTCATCCCGGCACGGGGGGTGGCGTCGCGCGGCCCGGGTGGTGGCGCGTGCAGCCCTGGCTGGGAAGATATCCGGGTGTCTGCTCCCGAGTCTTTCGCCTTCAAGGTCGGTACCCGCCTCGACGATCGTCATGGTCGATCGGGTGTGATCAGCACGCCGCACGGTGATATCGCCACTCCCGCCTTCATTCCGGTGGGTACCAAGGCGACCGTGAAGGCGGTGCTGCCGGAGGCCATGAAGGAACTCGGTGCGCAGGCCCTGCTGGCCAATGCCTACCACCTGTATCTGCAGCCGGGGTCCGACATTGTGGACGAGGGCGGCGGGCTGTCGAAATTCATGAACTGGCCCGGCCCGACCTTCACCGACAGCGGCGGCTTCCAGGTCATGTCACTCGGCGTCGGGTTCAAGAAGGTACTCGCCATGGAGGCGGTCGGCGTCCAGAACGACGATGTGATCGCCAAGGGTAAGGAGCGCCTCGCCCACGTGGACGAGGACGGCGTCACCTTCCGCTCACACCTGGACGGTTCGAAACACCGCTTCACGCCCGAGGTGTCGATGGGTATCCAGCATCGGTTGGGCGCGGACATCATGTTCGCCTTCGACGAGCTGACCACGCTCATGAATACCCGTGGCTACCAAGAGGAATCCCTCGAACGCACTCGGCGCTGGGCGCAGCGCTGCCTCGACGAACACGAGCGGCTAACCGACGCCCGCACCCACCGGCCGTACCAGGCGCTGTTCGGCGTCATCCAGGGCGCGCAGTATGAAGACCTGCGCCGCAAGGCCTGTCGTGATCTGGAAGCGTTACGCGGTGCCGCCGGAACGGGATTCGATGGTTACGGCATCGGTGGCGCGCTGGAGAAGCACAATCTCGGCACCATTGTCGGCTGGTGCTGTGATGAGCTGCCGGAGACCAAACCGCGCCACATGCTCGGCATCAGTGAGCCGGAGGATGTGTTCGTCGCGGTGGAGAACGGTGCGGATACCTTCGACTGTGTGAACCCGTCCCGGGTGGCGCGCAATGCCGCCATCTATGTGGACGAGGGCCGATTCAATATCAATACCGCGCGGTTCCGCCGCGATTTCACACCCATTGACGAGAACTGCGACTGCTACACCTGCCGGCACTACACCCGCGCCTACCTCCATCACCTGTTCAAGGCGAAGGAAATCCTGGCGGCCACGCTGTGCACGATTCATAACGAGCGTTTCACCGTGCGCCTGGTGGATCGGATTCGGGCAAGTATCGAGCGTGGCGAATTCGACGACTACAAGACCGAATTCATGGGTCAGTGGAAGGGCCGAGTCAAGGCTCCGGGACTCTGAGGATCCCGCCATCCCGGCGTGCGGAATCCCCGCGTCATCCCGGCGTGGAGGATCCCCGTCATTCCGGCGTGCTTTTGGCCGGAATCCACATCTGACCGGAGGTGGATCCTGGCCGAACCCACGCCGGAATGACGAAGGTGAGTGTCAGCTTGCGAGTGCGGGCGCCTGGCTGGGTGCGTAACTGGGTTCCCGCTTCTTCAGGAACCCGATCACCGCGTAGGTGATGGGCAGGACGAGGACCTCGGCGAAGGTCTTCCAGAGGAAGCCGACGATCACGAAGTTGATGAACGCGCCCCACGAGTTGATACCGATGGCGGTGGCGGCAATGGCGCAGAAGATGAGGGTGTCACCGAATTCGCCGACCACGGTCGAACCGATGAGCCGCGCCCACAGGTGCTTCTCCCGGGTCCGCTCCTTGATCATCACCAGCGTCGCCGAGTTCAGCATGGTGCCGACGAGGTATCCGGCGAGGCCGGCCGCGACCAATTGCGGCGTGGTGCCCAGGACGGTGCGGAACGCCTCCTGGTTCTCATAGAACGAGGCCGCTGGCAGGGCGACTGCGATCTTGAACGCGACCACCATCAGCAGCAGGATGCCGAAGCCGTAGTAGATGGCGCGGCGGGCGGCCTTGAAGCCGTATACCTCGGTGAGCACATCGCCGAGGATGTAGGCGAGGGGGAAGAGGAACCACGCGCCGTCGGTGGTGATCGGAAGGATCTCGATCGGCCCGAGCGTCAACTGCTGGTCGGAGAAGAATTGAACACCCTTGGTGGCGCAGATGTTCGAAATGATCAGAACTGCCGTGAACAGGGCCACGACCGGTGTGTAGTAGTTCCCCGCCACCTTCGCGAATGCCGCGTGTTCGGTGGAGGGGCGTCCAGGTTCGGCCGTGTCGGCCGGTAATACATCACTCACGAAGGGAAGAGAATACCCGTCACTCGTCCAGGTGGAATAGTCTGGGCCGATGACGAATCCCGGCGATTCCGACGAGTGGTGGAAGCAATACGGCGGTGAAGGCATCAAGCCGGACAGTGCTTCCAATCCGTCGGTACCGCAACCACCGGCCGCGGGCTATTCTTCCGCACCGCAGTATCAAAACCCGCCGGCGACTCCGCCACCGCAGCAGTATCCGAATTACCCTCCGCAGCAGTCGAATCCGGGATATCCGCAGCCCAACCCGCTGTCACCTCCGGGCTACCCGCAGCCGGACCCGATGTCGGGCTACCCGCAGCCCGATCCGATGTCGAATCCGGGTGCCTCGGCGTATCCGCCCGCACCCGGTTACGGCTATCAGCAGGGTTACCCCGCGCCGCCGGTCACCGGCTATACGCCCTATGGATACGGCCCGCCGCAGGTCGGCACCAATGGCATGGCGATCGCGGCGCTGATCACGTCGTTGCTCGGGTTGGCCTCGGTGTTCTTCTGCATATTCATTCCGATTGTCCCGCTGGTCGGCTTGATCCTGGGAGTCGTCGGACTGAACCAGGTGAAGCAGTCCGGACAAGAGGGCCGCGGGCTCGCCCTGGCCGGTATCTGGGTCGGCGTCGCCGGAATAGTGATCTCGGTCGGGTTCTGGGTGCTGATGGCTATCGGCATTGCCTCCGCCGGCTACTAGCCGACACAGTGTGAACGACAGCGGGTGCGCATCCGGTGAGGATGCGCACCCGCTTCGTATTGCTATGGGCTACTGGGTAATCAGCCCTTGACGACCTGGGAGCCGCCCGCGAACTTATCGTGCCAACCCTGCTTGTTCGGGTCCTGCTCGATGGTGACCGCGATGTAGATCTGCAGGCCGATGGACACGATCCAGCCCAGGCACGGAATGATGCCGGCCAACATGAACAGGTTGCGCTTGGCCGACGTCGCCGGATCCAGCAGGCCGCCGCCGGGGGCGACCACCCGCATGCCGAGCAGCTTCTTGCCGAGGGTCGCGCCCTGCTGGCTCTCCATGAAGACGAAGTAGCCGAACGGCAGTGCCCACATGATCATCGACCAGAGGAAGGCGAGCGTGCCGGAGGCCGAGTTGAGGACCGCATAGATGATGGCGGAGGGGATGCCGATGATCAGGGCGTCGATAATGCGCGCCCCGAGCCGCATCCACAGATCGCCCGGCTGCGCGCCGCCACCCAGGCCCGGAGCGCCGAAACCCTGCTGGCCGTACGGCTGCTGCTGACCGTACGGGTCGGGCTGGCCGTAGGGCTGCTGCTGCCCGAACTGCGGCTGCTGGCCGTAGGGCTGCTGCGGCTGCTGGTTGTAGGGATCGGACTGCCCGTAGGGCTGCTGCTGGCCGTACGGCTGCTGGCCGGGCTCCTGGCCGTAGGGCGGCTGCCCGCCGGCCGGATTCGGCTGCTGTCCGTACGGCTGTCCGCCCTGCGGATACTGATTGGGGTCGTACCCACCGCTTGTCATTGTGTCGCCGTCCTCATTCGATGTGCGTCCAGTGGTCTTTTCGAGTCCGTACGTTACGGACCCGGTGTGGTTGCAACAAGCCGATCCGGGTCGAGTGTCCACGGTTCGCGGACCAGTCGCTCGGGTCGAAACTGCCTGATCAACTCGGCCGCGGTGGTTGCCCGGTAGCCCAGTGAACCCGCCAGCAAACTCATTACCTGCTCAGGCGTTTCGCCCAGGGCGAGGCGGTCGCCCAGTGTTACCGCACCGTCGCGCTTGGCCAATCGCTGTCCGGCGGTATTGAGCACCAGCGGCACATGCGCGTAATGCGGTACCGGCAGGCCGAGCAGGGTGGCCAGATAGGCCTGCCGCGGGGTGGAGGACAGCAGGTCGTCGCCGCGCACCACCTGATCGATGCCCTGATCGGCGTCGTCCACCACGACGGCCAGGTTGTAGGCGGGCATACCGTCGCCGCGCCGCAACACCAGATCGTCGACCGCACCCCGATAGACGCCGTGCAGTTCATCGGTGATCTCGAAATCGCTTACCGCTGACCGCAATCGCAGGGCGGCGGGACGGCCCTCGGCGCGGCGGGTGGCGCGGGCGCCGTCGGTGAGATCGCGGCAGGTGCCCGGGTACGCGCCCATCGGACCGTGTGGTGCGCTGGCCGCCTGCTGGATTTCCCTTCGCGTGCAGAAACATTCGTAGGTGAGCCCGGCCTCGGTGAGCCGGGTGATCGCCGTGTCGTACAGCTCCGATCGCTCGGATTGCCGGACCACCGGCCGATCCCAGTCGAGCCCGATGGCGGTCAGATCCGCCAGTTGCTGTGCGGCGGCGCCGGGCCGGACCCGGTCGAGGTCCTCGATGCGCAGGAGGAATCCGCGTCCGGTGCGGCGCGCGAAGAGCCAGGCGAGCAGCGCGGTGCGGAGATTGCCCAGGTGCAGATCGCCGGAGGGGCTGGGCGCGAACCGGCCATTACCCACGGCACCGTTGGTACGGGCCGAACGCGGCGATGGGGCGATCTGGTCGGTGGACACGTCAGCCGATCGTACCGACCCGGGTCAGTGTTGCGAACCTTGTGTGGCACCGGTCAGCCGGACCCGCAACCGCTCCTCCGGAAGCGGTTCGTCGGTATCGAGGACAGCCAGTAGGCCCGCTGCGTGGGCCATGAGCCCGTCACTGTCGATCCCGTAAGGCGGTGGTCCAAAGGCCGCGAGGCGCTGTACGGCGCGCTCCAGCAGGGTGCGCGCGCCCTTCCGATTGCCACGTTGAATGTGGGTCAGACCAACAGCATATTGTGCTAGTCCCTGCCACAGCATCCTCTCGGCGAACGGCCCCTGTTTCCATGCCGCCTCGAGCACCTCGTGGGCATTGAAGGCGAGTCCGTCATCGAGGAGTTGCTGTGCGTACGCGAGCGTTTCCGCAGGCGGTAGCTCGAGGTCGTCCGGTATGCGCGGTACGCCGATGCTGCCCGGCGGGAGGGGGCGGCCAAATCGGTCCCGGGCACGCGCATTACGTGCGCGCCCGGTCTCATCGCGATCGCGGGCGCTGTCGTCCTGCGGTGATTCGACCATGCCTCCATCATCCCGGACGGTCCGCGCGGCATGCATCGCCCGGTTCGCGGATACACCGACGAATTGAACCCGCAAGAAATATGCGCCCTCCGGAATTGGATATATCGGATCTCTGCAATTATTTGGCAAATAGTTAGCCAGCAAACATTGCCACATGGTCGCTGTTTGAATACGAAAGAATGCGATCTCCTATTGACGAACGGTGCTAGTCTTTAGCGCGGGAACGGCCTCGGGGGCGCATTCCCGTCGTGAAGTGCAGAAAAACGGGTTGCACAATCAGTTGCGCGCTTCTTCGGGCGCGCAACAGGACTCGGCTTTTCGCCGGTCTTCGATGTTACAAGAACGATGCCAGCTAGATCTCATGCGTGACGCAGCAAAGGAGCTAGTACCGTGAAGGTGGATTTGACAGGCGCCTCATGGCGCAAGAGCAAACATAGCGGTCCCAATGGAAACTGTGTGGAAGTAGCGTTTCTGCGGGGTGGCCACGTAGGGGTTCGTGACAGCAAGGACCACGGCGGCGGGCCGATCCTCGCATTCACCCCTGGCGAGTGGGACGCGTTCGTCGCGGGCGTTTCCGAGGGCGAGTTCAGGCGCGCCTGAATGTAGAGAACAGGGGCCCCGAGTCATTGACGACTCGGGGCTTTCGCGTGTTCGGGGCAGCGCGCACGCGGTCAGTGCCGGTGCCCGTTCCCCCTACCTTCTTCCTGGACGCGACGCAGTACCGCGAGCTGTTCGCGCTCTTCTTCGTGTTCGGTACCGGTGTGCAGGTCGCGCTCTTCGGGTGGGTCGGGGCTGAAGAAGCCACCGCTGCCCGGACGTCCGGCAAGGCCGAGTTCATTCAGCTTCCGCGGCACGCGCGCGCCCTGGTACTCCAGCGGAATGGGGTGTCCGTGTTCATCGACCGGCCCGAGCGGCTGGTGCAGTTCGATGTACTCCCCGTGTGGAAGTCGGCGCACCACGCCGGTTTCGATGCCGTGCTCGAGTATCGCGCGGTCGGCGCGTTGCAGGCCGAGGCACAGTCGGTAGGCGATGTAGTAGGCCAGCGGCGGGGCGAGCAGTAGCCCGATGCGGAAGATCCAGGTGGTCGCATTGAGCGAGATATCGAACTGCAGCGCGATGATGTCATTGACGCAGGCCAGGGTGAGCACGATATAGAAGGTCAGCGACATGGCCCCGATGGCGGTGCGGGTGGGGACGTCGCGAGGTCGTTGCAGCAGGTTGTGGTGGACGCGGTCGCCGCTGAGGCGTTTCTCGATCCACGGGTAGGTGATGAGCATGGTGAAGATCAGCGGCATGAGCAGCGCGACGGAGAACGAGCCCGGCACCGTATGGCCGAAGATATAGAGCTCCCAGGCCGGGAACAGGCGCAGGAATCCATCGGTCCACATGAGGTAGAAGTCGGGCTGGGTGCCCGCCGAAACCTGAGATGGGTTGTAGGGCCCCAGGTTCCACACCGGATTGATCTGAAGCAGACCGCCCATAATGGAGAGCACGGCCAGGTTGAAGGCGAAGAACGCGCCCTGGTCCAGGGAGAACACCGGCACGATGCGGGTGCCGACGACATTGTGTTCGGTGCGACCGGGTGCCGGGTACTGGGTGTGCTTCTGGTACCAGACCAGCCCGATATGCGCGACGACCAGCACGATCATTATGCCGGGGAACAGCAGCACATGCGCGATGTAGAGCCGCGGAATGATGATATTGCCCGGGAAGTCCCCGCCGAACATGAGCCAGTGCAGCCAGGTGCCGACAACCGGTGTGCCCATGGTGATTCCGGAGAACGCGGCGCGTAATCCGGTGCCCGAGAGCAGGTCATCGGGCAGCGAGTAACCGAAGAAGCCTTCGAAGGTGGCGAGGATCAGCAGTAGCGAGCCGATCACCCAGTTGGCTTCGCGGGGTTTGCGGAACGCGCCGGTGAAGAAGATGCGGGACAGGTGCACGATCATCGCGGCAACGAAAAGCAATGCGGCCCAGTGGTGTACCTGGCGTACGAACAGTCCGCCGCGCACGTCGAAGGAGATCTCGAGCGTGGATTCGTAGGCTCGGGACATGGTGACGCCGCGTAATGGCTGATAGGAACCGTTGTAGACGACCTCGGTCATGGACGGGTCGAAAAACAGGGTCAGGTACACGCCGGACAGAATCAGGATGATGAAGCTGTACAGCGCGATTTCGCCGAGCAGAAACGACCAGTGAGTCGGAAAAACCTTATTGATGGATCTTTTCAGGAATGCCGCGGCTTGATACCGCTCATCCGCTGCGTTGGCCTGCGCGGCCGCTCGACTAGTGGTTGCCATTGTGCGGTCACCCCGCCCCCAAAGGAGAGTGATAAGGCTTCTACTACAGACGGTAGCACGTGCGCACTTTGTCCGGGGCCGAAATTCATACCCAGACTTTCGCCGATACTGTCAGCGGGTGACCTCGCTCGCGCCGCGGGACGCGACCATGTACTGGCTGTCCACCCGCACCCGCAATGACCTCTTCCTGGTGTACTGCTTCGCGGATACCGGGGTCCCGACCGCGCGGTTACGTGAGACCGTCACCCGTCGCGGCCTTCGCATTCCGGATCTTCGGGTCCGGGTGCGCGACGCCCCTGCGAATCTTGCGTATCCCGGGTGGGTTCCCTGTGCGTTCGCCGAGGATCAATTCCGCGAGCACCGGCTCCCCACTCCCACCTGGTCCGCCGCGACCACCGCCCTGGCCGAACTGCTCGGCACCGGTCTCGACGCGAGCCACCGCCCCTGGCGGCTCCACGTCTTTCGCGGGATCATCGACGCCCCGCTGGCCCCCGCCGAACCGGCCATCGTCGCGGTCCTGCAGGTATCGCACGCCCTGGCCGACGGCCGCCGTGCCGCCGACATCGCCCGCGCCCTCTTCACGGACTCCGGGATCACCGACGAATCGACCGGTGCGGCAGGGTTTTTCGCCGCCGCAGTGAATCGTGTTCTCCCGGTTACCCTGGCGGATCGGCTGAAAACCGCTGTGCCGCTGTGGAACGCGGCCCTCGCGGTACCCACTCTCCCGATGGGTGTGAGCCGCACGGTGATTCGCGGTATCGCCGCCTACCGGGCTCAGCGCGAACTGGCCGATCTCACTGCGGCAGGGCAGCTTCCACCGCCGGGGTCGGGATATGCCCCGAATCCGCTGAACGGTGACGGTGGTGCGCCGCGGCATGCGGTGCGAATGATGGTGCGCGCGGCCGGGAAGACACGCGCACCCGGCTATACCGTCACCATCGTCGTCCTCACCGCGGTATCGCTGGCCGTACAGCGGTACCTCGCCGCGCGAAACGAGCCGGTCGAAGTGCTGGGTGCACAGGTACCCGTGGCGACCTTCGATCGCGCTGCGGGACAGCGCAACAGCTACGGCGACCTCTCGGTCGACCTGGCGGTCGCGGAACCGGATCCCCGACTCCGGGCCGACCGGATCGCCACCGATATGGCTGCCCGCCGAGAGCGTGCACGGCATCCACTGCATGTGGCGCAGGATCGCGTGACCGCCGTCATCCCGGCCCCGATCCTGCGCTGGGATGTGAACGGCTATCCGATAGACGGGCTCCCCGAACGTGTTTCGGGTCACACCGTGGTGTCCAGCGTGCACCGCGGCCCGGCCGACCTGACCTTCGGTGGCGGTGCGGTGCGCTTCACCGCGGGCTTCCCCGCCCTCGGCTCCGTCATGCACCTGACCCACGGGGTGCACGGATTGGGCGATACCGTCACTGTTTCCGTACACGCCGATCCGGCGGTAATCCCCGACCTCGACGAGTACGCGGAGCTGCTGGACGCGGCGCTGGACGAGGTCGTCACGGCGCTGCGCTGATTGGCGACAACGACAAACGCCCCTGACCAGCTGAAAGCCGGTCAGGGGCGTTTGCCATGGCGGAGGATAGGGGATTTGAACCCCTGAGGGCGTTAACCCAACCCGCGTTCCAGGCGAGCGCCATAGGCCACTAGGCGAATCCTCCGCAGAGGAATATACCGGCTGCCCTGGGGGGAAAAGCAAATGGGGCGGTGGGAGCTACTTTTTGGGCAGGGAGTCGAGTGCCTTCTGCACCTGTTCCTTGGCGACCTGGCCCACTTCTTCCTTGCTGGCGGGGGACTGCTCGTCGCGACGGAGCGTGATCGTCACCTTGACCGACACATTGCTGTCGCGGGCGCCGACCGTGTAGGTGAGGTTTTCGATGGAGCTGTAACCGTCGGTCTTCGAGTACCAGTACCCCTCCTCGCCGATGCCGGTCACGTCGCCGAAGGCGATACCGCTGCCGGTGGTCTCGGTGGCACGTTCCTTCCAGGACTTGTAATCGGGATCGGGGGTGCGGTACTTCGTGCTCGGGCCGAGGAACGACACTTCGAGGGCGATGTCGGCATTGGTGTCCAAGCTGTACTTCCCTGGCCCCGGCTCGGTGTAGTCGGCGTCGCATTTGAGCTTGCCGCCGGAATAATCGTTGCCCTGGGTCTCGGAATTCTTCGGCGAGCCCTTGGCGTTCCTCGCCCACTTGGACACCGCGGACGGCGTGATGAGGGTGCAGGCGTTGTTGACGCCATCCATCGTGTACTTGCCCTCGGCGGCGACAGGTTGGTCGATTTCACCGATCTTGATCGGATCGTCGCTGCTGAAGATGGCGACAGCGCCGATGGCGATACCGACGCAGACCACCAGACCGATAATGCCGCCGACAATCACCCCGGTCTTATTGCCCGACGGCGGGCGCGGCGGCTGTGGGTAGCCACCGCCGTACATCGGCTGCACCGGGGCGGGGCCGCTGGCGTACGGGGGCTGCACCGGCGCGGGGCCGCTGGCATAGCCCGGCTGGCCACCGTAGTTCGGCTGCTGCGGAGGGCTCTGCTGCTGCGGAGGTGTGTAACCCACCGCGCCGCCGCCGTAGTTCAACATGGTGGGGTCTGCCGGAACCGGTTGTCCGCCGCCGTAGTTCAGCATGGTGGGGTCTGCCGGAACCGGTTGTCCGCCGCCGTAGTTCAGCATGGTCGGGTCGCCCTGGACCGGCTGGGAGTCCGTCCCGGCGGGCGGGGTCGCCCACCACTGGGCGGTTTCCTGGTGATTGCCCGGATCCTGTGAGCCGCCCGGCGGCGGGTTCGTCCCTGTCACTGCTGTTCCCCTCGGTGTAGAGCGGGCCTCCCCGCAATGTCGCTCAGATCGTAGCGACCCGGCGCGGCGCGGGTCGCGGTGAGCGGCTACACTGGCCGACGGATCCAGCGCGGCGCGCATCCTGTGAACTCCCCCAGGGCCGGAAGGCAGCAAGGGTCAACGGGCTCTGCCGGGTGCGCTGGGTCCCCTTTAATTTCCGGCCGATGTCGCGCTTTCCGGCCATGATCTCTCCCGTATATACCTGCCACGTCGGGGCGAACGCCGAGTAACGTGGGGCGCTGGGTCCGCCACCGCGGATCGAACAATCACCCCCACGCCGTTGGAAAGGCTTCGAGGATGCCCCGGCAAACGCAAATCGGTTTGATGAGCCACGCGGAACTCGTGTCCGAACACGAGACGCAGAATGCGAACTACGCGAAGCTCAAGACCGAGAAGCTCACGCTGGATATCACCCGGGGCAAGCCCTCGCCCGAGCAGTTGGACCTGTCGAAAGACCTGCTGTCCCTGCCGGGCGTCGAAGACTACCGCGACGGCTCGGGTGTCGATGTCCGCAATTACGGTGGTCTGCACGGTCTCCCGGAGCTGCGCGCCATCTTCGGTGAGCTGCTGGGGATTCCGGTGGACAACCTGCTGGCGGGCAATAACGCCAGCCTGGAACTCATGCACGATGTGATCGTGTTCGCCATGCTGCACGGGACGGCGGATTCGCCGCGCC
This sequence comes from Nocardia uniformis NBRC 13702, assembly GCF_001613345.1. Lineage (GTDB taxonomy): Bacteria > Actinomycetota > Actinomycetes > Mycobacteriales > Mycobacteriaceae > Nocardia > Nocardia uniformis. The sequence continues at coordinate 85,770 of NZ_BDCE01000008.1, forward strand.
GCTGGGTGGATGAGCCGGTACGCAAGTTCCTGTGTCCCGCGCCCGGATACGACCGGCACTTCGCTATTACCGAGGCGCTCGGGTTCGAGATGATCCCGATTCCGATGGGCCACGCCGGTCCGGATGTACACGCCATCGCGGAGTTGGTGGCCGCCGATCCGACCATCAAGGGCCTGTGGGCGGTGCCGAACTATTCCAACCCGACCGGTGTCACCTTCTCCGAAGAGGTTGTGCGCGAACTGGTTTCGATGCCCACCGCGGCAGCCGATTTCCGTCTCATCTGGGACAACGCCTACGCCGTGCACCCGCTGACCGACACCGCGGATCCGGTACTGGATGTGCTCGGCCTGGCGGCCGCCGCCGGTAATCCCAACCGCCCCCTGGTCTTCGCCTCCACCTCCAAGATCACCTTCGCGGGCGCGGGCGTCAGCTTTATCGGCGCGTCCAAGGCCAACCTGGACTGGTATCTGAAGTACGCGGCCAAGAAGTCCATCGGCCCGGACAAGGTGAACCAGCTGCGCCACGTCCGCTTCTTCGGCGATGCCGACGGAGTGCGCGCGCATATGCAGAAGCACCGCGCCATCCTGGAGCCGAAATTCCAACTGGTACTGCGCATTCTGGAAGACCGCCTCGGCGCGTCCAAGGTCGCGTCCTGGACCGAGCCCAAAGGCGGCTACTTCATCAGCCTCGATGTCCTGGAGGGCACCGCGAGCCGGGTGGTGACGCTCGCGAAGGAGGCCGGTATCGCCCTGACCCCCGCCGGTGCGTCCTTCCCCTACGGAAAAGATCCCGAGGACAAGAACATTCGCATCGCCCCCAGCTTCCCCAAACTGGAGGAACTGGAGAAGGCCATGGACGGCCTGGCCACCTGCGTCCTTTTCGCGGCGACCGAGAAGCTGCTCGCAGCCGGTAAGTAGGACCACACCGAGAGGGGGCGCGCACCGAACGGTGCGCGCCCCCTCTCGTCTTTCTCTGTCTCAGTTCGGCTTGTGCGCCAGGACGGCGAAGATGGTCACCGACAGGTGGATATCGCCGGAGGCGGCACCCGCCTCCAGGTCGGCGACCAATTGATCGCGCTGGCCCTCGGTGATGGCACCGCGGGCCACGGCCATATCGGCGACGCGGGCGACCAGCGCTCCGGCTCCGGCACGCTGATCCTGGATCAGGGCGTGCGAGCCGATATCGTCGACCACGAGTCCGGCCCGGGTCAGCTGTCCGGCGAGTTTGCGACCCGCGAACGGGTTGGTGGTGCTGCTGATCATGGTTTCGATGACCTTGTGCACCACCTGGGGATCGCCGGGGTGGACGATCGCGGTACCCCAGTCGCTGTCCATGATCACCACGCGACCGCCGGGCTTGAGCACGCGGGTGATTTCGCCGACCGCGCGGGCGGGGGCGGTCAGGTGTTGGAAGACCCGCTCGCACAGGGCCACGTCGAAGGTGTCGTTGCCGAACGGCAGCCCGTAGGCGTCGCCGGGCACGAATTTCGCGCTGGATCCGGTCTGGTGCGCACGGCGCTCGGCCGCGGCCAGCAGGGAGGGGTCGGGTTCGACGCCGACGGCGGTGCCGGCGGGCCCGACCCGTTCGGCGAAGGTGAGTATCTCCGAACCGGCGCCGGACCCGATATCGACGGCATTTTCGCCCGGTCGCAGGGCGAGCGCCTCGTGGGCCCAGTGCCGCAGGCTCCGGATACCCGGTAGCGCGGCCCGTAGATCGCGAATATCGACCAGCTGGTCCTGGCCGTCCTTATCGAATCGGTCCGGTGCCAGCCCGGACCCCGTGCCGTTGTGCGGCACGGATGCCGCTGTGTTGAACGCCATAGTGTCAGGCATGTCGCCGACCCTACTCGGCTTCGCCGAGGTCGCACGGCCAGACCTGTGATCTGGGTCACGATCATCCGATTGCGCCGGGTCACGGCCGCAAAGGGGTGGCAGAGGCGGAGTTGTCCACCCGCAGATGCGATGATCGATCCATGGCGACCCGCAAGGTATGTATTGCGCAGGACCCGCAAGCCGACGAGCTGCTCTCGACCGACGATTTCGCATTACTCGTCGGCATGGCGCTCGATCAGCAGTTTCCGATGGAGCATGCGTTCCGCGGCCCGCGGAAGATCGCCGAACGAATGGGCGGCTTCGATATCCACAAGATCGCGGACGCCGATCCCGCGGAATTCGAGGAGCTGGGTGCGACACCACCGGCGATCCACCGCTACGGCCGGTCGATGGCCCGCCGCATACAGGAGTTGGCCCGCTACGTCATCGAGCACTACGACGGCCGCACGTCGGGGCTGTGGACCGATGGAAATCCCGATGGCAAGGAAGTGCTGAAGCGTTTGAAGGCCCTGCCCGGTTTCGGCGACCAGAAGGCCCGAATCTTCCTGGCGCTGTTGGGGAAACAGGAGGGGTTGCAGGCGCAGGGCTGGCGCGAGGCGGCGGGCGCATACGGCGAGCCGGATTCCCGCCGCTCGGTCGCGGATGTGACCGATGCCGAATCCCTGGGCCAGGTACGGGAATTCAAGAAGCAGGCGAAGGCGGCCGCCAAGGCCGAATAGTGCGGTGTCCAGCAATGTCCGGAGTGCCCCGCCTCGTCATTCCGGCGTGCTTTGGCCGGAATCCGCACCGCGCGTAGTGGATCTCGGCCGGAGTATGCCGGAATGAAGAATAGGTCCACCTCCGAGGTATGTGGACACCCCTCCAGTGACCGGACCCGCTCGATCCGGTGGACCGAGCGGGTCGCTCGTATCAGCTGCTGGCGGCGGCCGCGGTGAACGGAGTGGCGGCGGGCCGAACGAGCTGGTGGCCCTCGGGTTTCCACAGTCCGCGCTGCTTCAGGATCGGCAGTACGCCCTCGCCGAACCAGTACGCCTCTTCCACATGTGGATAACCGGAGAGGATGAACTGGCTGATACCGAGGCGCGAGTATTCGATGAGCCGTTGCGCCACCTCTTCGTGGGAGCCGACGAGGGCGGTTCCGGCGCCGCCGCGTACGAGTCCCACGCCCGCCCACAGGTTGGGCGCGATTTCCAGTCGCGAGGTGTCGCCGCCGTGTAGTTCGGACATACGGCGCTGCCCCTCGGATTCGCTGCGGGCCAAACTCGCCTGCACGCGTTCGACATCGGCCGGATCGATCCCGGCGAGCAGACGGTCGGCTTCGGCCCAGGCCGCCTCGGAGGTATCGCGGGTAATAATGTGGATGCGCAGCCCGTAGTCGAGCACGCGGCCGCGGTCCACCGCCAGTCCACGAATCCAGTCGAGCTTCCTGGCAACGGCGAAAAGCGGTTCACCCCAGGTCAGGTAGGTGTCGGCGTGCTCGGCCGCGACCGGTCCGGCCGCCTGCGACGACCCGCCGAAGAAGATCGGCGGCACCGGATCGGGATGGTTGGTCAGCAGCGCGTTCTCAACCCGAATATGTTCGCCCGCAAGGCTGATCGGCTCCCGTGACCGCCACAGCCGACGCACCACATCCAGGAATTCCCCGGTGCGCCGGTAGCGCTGTTCCTTGCCGAGGTGGTCGCCGAAGGCGCGCTGTTCGTGGCTCTCACCGCCGGTGACCACATTGACGAGCAGGCGGCCGTCGGAATGCCGCTGGAATGTTCCGGCCATTTGCGCGGCCAGGGTTGGGCTGATCAGTCCGGGGCGCAGCGCCACCAGGAATTTCAGTGTCCGGGTGGTCTCGACCAGCATGGCGGTGGTGAGCCAGGCATCCTCGCACCACGCACCGGTGGGGGTGAGCACCGATTCGAAGCCGTTCTCCTCCGCGGCCCCGGCGATCTGGTTGAGATAGCGCAGCGAGGCGGGTCGGTCACCCGACATGGCGGTGCCGTGACCACCCGCGACCAGATTGCGGGAGTCACCGTAGGTGGGCAGGAACCAATGGAACGACAATGTCATTCGGGTTATCTCCGTTTCAGGCAATCGGGTAGAGGTCGTTGAAGCGGGTATCGACGAAGTCGGTGATGGTGACGCGCTTCGGGATGAGTCCGGCATCGGCGAAACCGTCGGCCACGCGCTGTTCGGCGGCAATGGTGGTGTCGTCGATCGGGTGGTCGAGATACGGCTCCCGGGAGACCGCGAGCAGTGCGACGTCATAGGGCAGGCCGGTGAGCTGTGCGAAGGTACGCGCCCAGGTCTCGGTATTGCCATTGACCCAGCTGTGTGCGCGCTTGATGCGATCCAGTAGATCGCGCAGGGCGGTCGAAGCGGCGGTACCGCCCAGCGCCTTGTCGCCCGCGACGTAGAAGGCATCGCCTTGCACATAGCCTTTGCCGTCCACCAGGATTCGCGCTTCGGCCTGCTTCTGCGCTTGCGCGGTGAAGGGATCCCAGATGGCCCAGGCGTCGACGCGGCCGGTGGTGAGGGCGGCCAGCGCGTCGGCGGGTTGCAGATACTGCGGTTCGATATCGGCGAAGGTGAGTCCGGCCCCGGTGAGCACGGCGAGCAGATGGTGGTGCGCGGAGCTGCCCTTGGACACCGCGATCTTCTTGCCGCGCAGATCATTCGGTGATCGCAATGGCGAATCCCGGGGCACCACGATGGCCTGGCCGACGGTGCCGACCTGATAGGCCGACACTATTTTGATCTCGGAACCGGCGGCGGCCGCGAAAACCGGTGGGGCATTGCCGACGCCGCCGATATCGACCGCGCCGGCATTGATGGCCTCCAGCATGGGCGGGCCGGAGGTGTACTGCGACCATTCGATCCGGTATGGAATGTCTTTCAGTTCGCCCGCGGCCTCCAGCAGGGCCTGGGTGCCGGTGCCCTTCTGGTCGCCGATACGCAGCGTGACCTTGGACAGGTCCACCGAACCGTCGGCGCGGACGGCACCCTCCCCGGAATCGGCACTGCCGCAGCCGGTTACCAGGGCGGTGGTCAGTGCGAGGGTGGCGGCCAGCAGGCGTCGCGAGATCATGCGGTTCCCTCCGGGGTGACGCCGAGTTCGGCGAGTAGTTCGCGGCGCAGCGCGAGGAATCCGGGGTGGTCGCGATGGCGCGGACGGGGCAGGTCGATGCGGGTTTCGTGCGCGATCCGACCGTCGCCGAGCACGAGCGTGCGGTCGGCCAGGAGCAGGGCCTCGTCCACATCGTGCGTCACCAGCAGCACGCCGGGCCGGTGCCGTATCCACAGTTGCTGAACCAGATTGTGAATAGTGATCCGTGTCAAGGCATCCAGCGCGCTGAATGGTTCGTCGAGGAGTAGCAGATCCGGCTCGCGAACCAGCGCGCGAGCCAGGGAGGCGCGCTGTGCCTCACCGCCGGATAGGGTCAGCGGCCAGGCGTCGGCCCGCTCCACGAGCCCGACCTCCTCCAGCGCGACGCGTGCCGCCCGCCGCGGCTGCGGATGTCGCAGTCCCAGGGTGATATTGGCCAGCACCCGCTTCCACGGCACCAGTCGTGGTTCCTGGAAGGCCACCGCTACCGCACCATCGACGGTCAGCGTGCCGGTGTGGTCGCCGTCGAGTCCGGCGAGTGCGCGCAGCAGCGTGGACTTACCGGAGCCACTGCGTCCGAGCAGTGCCACGAACTCACCGCGCTCGATCTCCAGGTCGATATCGGTGAGCACCTCGCGCTCACCGAAGGTCTTGCCCAGACCGGTGATTCGCGCGACCGGAGCCTGATCGGCCGAAGTCCCGACCACCTCGGCGCGAGTGTCGTTCAGTTCAAGAATCCGCGTCGCCATGCGAGCGCTCTCCTTTCGATCAGCCGGACGGCGGCATCGGTGAGTAGGCCGAGCACGCTGTATACGAGCAGCCCGACCACGATGACGTCGGTGCGAAGGAAGTCGCGGGCGTTATTGATGAGGTAGCCGAGCCCGGCATCGGCATTGACCTGTTCGGCGACAATCAGTGCCAGCCAGGCGACGCCGAGGGACTGCCGCAGCCCGACCAGGGTTTGCGGGAGCGCGCCGGGGAGCACGATATGGCCGAGCAGTGCCGGTTTTCCGAGTTGTTGGACGCGGGCGAGTTCAGCGAGTTTGCCGTCCACACCCCGGATTCCGGCGAAGGTGTTCAGGTACAGCGGGATGGCGACGCCGAAGGCGACGAGCGTGATCTTCGGCAACTCCCCGATCCCGAACCACAGGATGAGCAGCGGAATGAGCCCGTAGAACGGGAGGGTTCGCAGCATCTGCATGGGCGGGTCGACCGCGTATTCGCCGATGCGGCTCAGTCCGGCCAGGACGGCCAGTCCGATACCGGCGATCGCGCCGATGACGAATCCGAGTGCGGCGCGGCGCAGCGATACCGAAATCGCGTCGGTCAGGGTGCCGTCACGCAGCAGTTCGAGGGTGGTGTGGACGACCGTGGTCGGCGCGGCCAACAGCCGTTCGGGGAGTACGCCGGTGGAGCTGGCGAGCTGCCAGGCCGCGAGGAGGACCAGCGGACTGACCAGCCGCAGCCAGGGGCTGGGTAGTGTTGGGGCGGGACGGGTGATGCGGTCGGGTGTCGACCTTGTAGCGAGTGCGGACAACGCGAAACCTCGGTGGATCGGGGATCTGGAGACCGGATCGATGACCTAGCCGATGATCGGCGCCCCGGGCCGCCGGGGCACCGGTTGGAATCGTCCGGATTCTTTCGATCCCCACCCGTGTTTCAGGTGCCGCGAACGGCGAAGAGCCCGCCCGAAGTGGATCGGGCGGGCTCTTCTCGTATCGGCTCAGTCGAAGGAGTTCTCACCGTTCTGAAGGACGATCACCCCCGCTCGCTCGGACGAATGGGTCAGGTTGTCGACCTCTTCAGGACACGCCCCGCGAGGCGGTCGAGGCAAGGGAAAGCAGCGCGCCTCACCATTCGGTGTGAGTATGACCGGGGTCACCGCTGACGGGTGGATGTCGAATAGGACTGGTGGATCAGGCTTTCGGCCTGGGATTGTGCCTGGCGTAGCGGATTCGTCGGATGATAAGTTGACCGACATGTCCGCCAGTCGCCCCGATGCCGCACGAGTCACGTATGTGACCGTCGCGCTGGGTGTGCGGCTGCCGCGACAGCGGGAACTGTGTTGTTCCCGCCGTCGCGCAGCCGAGTTCTGACCCCGAGGTCCCAGTACCGAGGGCTCCTCGCTGCTCCGCCGATTCCCATGTCGACACATCTCGTCAGCCGACGCAGACCGCAGCAAGGACTTCGAAATCGTGTCCAGCCCCGCTACCACGCGACCGCATTCCCCTGTTTCCGCGACCGCGCGCCTGGCTCCGGCGCGTCCGGCCGTACCGCCGGAGCTCCGCGTTGCCGATAATCCGGCCGCAGCCGTCCTGCGCTCGGCCACCCGCGGGCCGATATTCCGCGATATCGCCGCTCAGACCACCGGTTTGAGTATTGCCACCGTGAATCGCCAAGTATCGGCGCTACTTTCGACCGGACTACTGCGAGAGCGCCCTGATCTCACCGCATCCGGTGCGGTCGGCCGCCCGCGTCTGCCGTTCGAGGTGGATACCGACACCTTCATGACCCTCGGTGTGCACATCGGGTTCACCGTCACCCGCATAATCGCCGCTGACCTGTCCGGCCGCATTCTCGGCGGACTGGAGATCGCCACCCCGCAGACCGGTCAGGATGCGGCGCTGACCATTGTGGCGCGCAGCGCCAAGGCATTTCTCGATCGCCTGCCGCGTCGCCGGCCGCTGTGGACCGGCGTGGCGCTCGCGGGTCGGGTCGACGCCGCCGCCGGTGTCGTCGACCATCCCCGCCTCGGTTGGACCGCCGCACCGGTGGCCGCCGTCTTCAGCGCCGTTCTGGACCTGCCGGTTTCGGTCTCCGCCCATGTCGAGGCCATGGCGGCCGCCGAACTGTTGTTGACCCCGCGCGATCCGGACGCCCGGCCCGGCAGCAGCCTCTACATCTACGCCCGCGAAACCGCCGGTGTGGCAGTGACTCTGCACGACCGGGTGCACACCCCCGCCAACGGTCCCGGTTCCATCACCCACCTGCCCACCGGCTCGGAGGTGGAATGCCGCTGCGGCCGTCGCGGCTGCTTGGAAGCCACCATCGGTGAGCGCGAACTACTGTCGCGCGCCGTGCGCCAGGGCATCCTGCCCAAGCCGGAGGCCGCCCGCCGCGCCCGGATCACCGATCTCTATCGCACCGCTGACACCGATGCCGCCGCGCGCGACCTGCTGATCGAACGGGCCGAAATCCTGGGCCGCACCGCCGCCCTGATCCGCGATATGTTCAATCCCGACCGGGTCATTCTCGGCGGTCAGGCCTTCACCGGCTATCGCCCCGGAATCGACCGGGTAGCAGCGGCATTCACGCGGAACACCGAACTGCCGGACGCCGACCTGCGCATCAGCCGCTTCGGCGGCCGGGTGCAGGAATCCGCCGCCGCGGTAACCTCGTTGAGTGTCTTCTACGCGGACCCGATCAGCGCAATCCGACGGGCGATCCGAACCCGTTAGACGTGGGAGCTGAGCGGGTAGACGTGAAAGCTGAGCGGGCGGCGGGAAATACCGCACGTATCCCCCGTCATTCCGGCATGCTTTTGGCCGGAATCCACACTCGAATAGGCACCGCGTGGTGTGGATCTCGGCCAAAAGCACGCCGGGATGACGAGCGGTACGCGCAGCACTTCTGACCAGTCGCTTAGTGCTTACCCGGCGTGAACAGCCCCTCCACGGCCGTAATGAAATACGGGAAGTGACTCGCGAACTGGTAGAGGTTGCGGTCGCGGTCGAAGCCGCCGAACCAGTACAGGCCGGGTTGACCGTCGGAGCCGGGGTTCAGATCGCGGAACGCGCGAATCCAATGGTCGGTGCGGCGCGAGGCCACCGCGAACGGCAGCGCTCGGGAGAAGACCAGTTCCTGATCGGCCGGTGGGATCTGTTCGCGGGCAATGGCGTCCAGACCGCGCTGCATGGCGCGAGCGCGCTCGGTCAGTTCCCGTCCGGCGGTGGTACGGGACGGGAGATAGCGGGGGAGCAGCAGTGCCGCCACGCCGCCGAGGGCAATGGCCACCCCGACCAGCGCGTGGCCGGGGCCGAGGGCCAGCCCGACGGTGGCGATCGCGCCGACCACGATAAGCGCCGCGCCGAGCCAGAATTCGGGCCCGCGCCGTGTCCGGTCCACGAATACGCCCTGCTCGACCGCATCGGCGACCAATGCCTTACGCACCGCGGCCGCGTCCACGCGTCCGCGCAGCTCCGAAATCAGCACCGAATCCGTATCCCCCGGCAGCAGTGCGGAATACACCGCGTGCTCGTGCCGAGTCAGCTGATCGTCGACCGGATGCAGCCGCGAGATGCGCCAGTCGGAATCGTCGATCGCGCTCACCCAGATATAGCGGCGCACGGTCAGGTCCACCACCGTCGCGGCGAGATCGCGGGGATCGACGTGTCCGTCGATCAAAAGCCCGGCCGTACCCGGCAGTACTCCGTCCGGTGAGGTGAACAGTGTCCGATCGCGCTCGCGTACAAGCGGATCGATGACCTCGGTGCCCCGCGGGGTTTCCTGCCGCCGCGCCCACATCACATATCCGGCGGCCGCGGCCAACCCGATCAGCAGGGCCAGGAAGGCCGCCAGCACGGGACCGGTGATCGAAAACGGCCCGGTCGCATTGGCATCCTCGATATCGGCATTCGCCGCTACCGTCCCCGGCGGCACCTGCAGGGTCACATCGATGACGTCCCCCTTGCGCAGATCGGTCTTCTCCAAATGGGCGAAGCCGTCCGGCTCGACCCGAATATCGGCGCAGTCCTCCGGCTTTCCGGGCGGGCCGATACTGCACTCGGTGATGCCCATCCGGAAATCGGGACTGCTCACAGTCGCCTCGATGGACGCCACATCGGTATTGAGCACGCCGGTCCAATGGAACACCTGCGCCCCGGTCGTTTCGCTGACCGTGTTGTGCACCGTGTACTTGAAGGTGGATTCGCCGGGACGGGCCTCGATAGTGAAGCGGTCGTCGCCGATCGTCGTCTCCCCGGCCCCGGTCGACTCCACGTCCGTCACCTGGAAATTGCGTTCCACGCCCGCGCTGATCTGCACCCGCAATGGCAGTACCTGTCGGAACTCCCCGCCCTCGGGCACCACCACCGTCTCGGTGACCCGCAGCAGACCGTCCGACCCGAGACTCACGTCCGCGACGATCCGCACGCCTTCGGACTCGGTCTGAGCGAGAGCGGCCGGGGCGAGTAGGCCCACCAGGGCGAGCAGCGCGAGGACAGCGCCCCCCCGAAAAATCTGCATGGAAAGCTACTCTAGACAGCTTGCTATCCTTCCTCAGCGGCTGTCGGTGATATCGAGGTGACGAGGGGGTTCGGGGGAATGACTCGACCACCGTACGGACAGGGGCCGATTCCGCATGGCGGGCGGGCGGTTCCGCCGCCGCCCGGCCGCAGGCCCGGGCCGCCGCCCGGCCAGCGCCAGGGCTATCCGCCCGCCCCCGGCTATCCACAGCCCGGTCCCGGTTATCAACAGCGTCAAGGCTTTCCGCCGCCGCAGGGCTATCGGCAACCACCCGGTCCGCAGGCCTCCCCGCACGGCATTCCCATGTCACGGCCGCTGCCGCCGGTCGGATACACACCGCCGCAACAGCGTCCGCCCGTGTACCCGTCCACCCCGTACGGGCCGACCAGATATTCGGCCCCACCACCGCGACGTCGTTTCCGCTGGGGTCCGATACTGCTCATTGTCGTAATCCTGGTGACCTTCGCGCTACTGCGCACCGCCGTCCGAACCGGTTTGGACACCCTGGGTTACGGCGATTCGGTGGATACCACCTATGAAACCGATCCGGGCATACTCGGCGTCGCCGAGACCGCGGGCAATCCGCTCGTCACCGACCAGGACGCCACCCTCATCCCGGCGAGCTGCGACTACTCGCCGTGGAGCACCGATGTGGCGACGGCGCGTGCCTTCTTCGACTCCGCGGCGACCTGCCTGGAGGCGGCGTGGAAACCCGTATTCGCCGGTGTGAACCTGTCTTTCGAGCCGCCGAAGATCATGGTTTCGGCGACCACCAGCGGTATCACCACGCTGTGTACCGGCAGCAGCACTAATTTCGCGGCCTTCTACTGTTCCGCCGATAAGACCATCTACATGCCGGTCAGCCAATTGCAGACCGATGTCTTCAAGCAGAACTGGGTCGTCTACCTGTCCGTCTTCGCCCACGAGTACGGCCACCACGTGCAGGCCCAGTCCGGCATCCTCGGCAAGGTGCACGCACAGCGCCGCGAAGCGGGTGCGCGCAGCGATACCGGCCTCGAACTCTCCCGCCGAACCGAATTGCAGGCCAACTGTTTCGACGGTATGTACCTGGCCGCCGCCAATGGCGGCGGCTCCCTCACCTCCAGCCAGATCGGCGTCGCCCGCACCGACGCCTACCACCGCGGCGACGGCCCCGGCGATATGCGCGATCACGGCACCACCGCGAATGGCGGCGCCTGGTTCGAGGTGGGCTTGGACGAGAACCGCACCGCGCAGTGCAATACCTTCACCGCGCCTGCGAGCAAGGTGAACTGACAACTTCGGGCGGTGCCCGTCATGCCGGGATGACGGTGAGGCGCTCAGTGCCCGAGGGGTCCTTCATTGATGCGTCGCACCGCATGTCCGTGCACGCCTTCGGCATACGCCGTCTCGGCGTGCAGCGCGAAGTCGATTCCACCGACCTCGTCCTCGCGGCTGACCCGGAAGCCGATGATCTTGTCGATCACCTTGCCGACCAGGTACGACAGCCCGAATGCCCATGCGGCGACCGCCAGAATGCCCACCGTCTGCTTACCCAGCTGGCCGAGTCCGCCGCCGTAGAACAGGCCCTCCGCACCGTCGGGACCGGTCATCCACTGCGTGGCGAGCAGGCCGATCAGTGCCGTACCGACCACGCCACCGACGAAGTGCACACCCACCACGTCGAGCGAATCGTCATAGCCCGCCTTGAACTTCCAGCCCACCGCGAACGAACACACCATGCCCGCGAGCAAACCGACAATGAGCGCGCCCACCGTATTCACATATCCACAGGACGGCGTGATCGCCACCAGACCGGCCACCACACCCGAGGCCGCGCCGAAGGTGGTCGGGCGTCCGTCGCGCACCTGCTCCACCGCGAGCCAGCCCAGCATGCCGAGACAGCCCGCCACGAGCGTATTCAGGAATACCGCCGCCGCGGTGCCATCGGCCGCCAGGGCCGAACCGGCATTGAAACCGAACCAGCCGAACCACAGCAGCCCCGCGCCCAGGAGTACGAACGGCAGATTGTGCGGGCGCATGGCATCGACCTTGAAGCCGACGCGCGGTCCCAGTACCAGCGCCAACGCGAGCGCCGAAGCGCCCGAGGCGATTTCGACGACCAGACCGCCCGCGTAATCCAACGCGCCGAACTTGGCCAGCCAGCCTTCCGAATTCCATACCCAGTGCGCGATGGGCGCGTACACGACAATCGCCCACACCGGTACGAACACCATCCACGCCGAGAACTTGGCCCGATCGGCGATCGCGCCGCTCACCAGGGCCACGGTCAAAATCGCGAAGGTGAGCTGGAAGGTGACGAACAGCAGGTCCGGAATACCGGTATTCGCCTCCGCATCGGTCACCCGCACCGTCATCGGATCGAAGCCGGATAGTCCGAGGTGGTCGAGATTGCCGATGAGCCCGCCGCCCGCGTCCGCCCCGAACGCCAGGCTGTAACCGATCAGCAGCCATGCCACAGTGACCAGCGGGATGGAGATGAAGCTCATCATCAGCATGTTGAGCACGCCGCTGGAGCGCACCATACCGCCGTAGAAAATCGCCAGACCGGGCGTCATGAGCAGCACCAGAGCGGTGCTGGCCAGCAACCAGGCGGTGGCGGCGGCATCGAGAGTGGGTGGCACGGGGGTAACTCCTTCCACGCGAATCGCGTTTCAAGGAAGTTACCGAAACCTCACGTTTCCGCGTTGTTACGAAGAGGGTCCGTGTGTTACGGAATGTGGACTCGATGTTAAGAAATGCTCACACCGACGCCGGAAGCCGCTTTCTCGGCGGCCGGACGTCGGCTTTTCTTGTTGAGCGCTCGCATACCGCGCGGCCCGGGCAGGGGCAGGCCGTCGTCGCGCAGCACCATCCATTCCGCCGTGGTCAGCCAGCGCTGCTGCGCCCGGGCGTCCGCGGTGTCGTTGAATACCCGGCGGCCACGGTCGTCGCGCAGCTCATGTGCCAGTACCGACCAGCGCGGGGGCCGATCGTGCTCGGCGAACTGATCGCGCAGATAGGCGGTCACCAGTGTGCCGATTACATTCACCGGCCGCAGTGAGACGCGATTTCCGTATTTCACGGAATAGAAACGCCTTCCGGCGCAAAGAGATCCGGGGGAATTGTTGTAGGCGATCCACCCCGCGCGCTGGGCGCGTTCGATCAACCACAGATGTTTGATGGCGGTCGGTGGAATCTCACCGACATGCTCGCGAATAAGCGTAACGACCGGTTCGGCCAGCAGAATATCGCGGCGCGTGGGACCGGTGTTGTGCCTCGTCCAATATTCATCGGTGAGTTTCGCGATCACCCGCCCGAAATCGTCGATACCGCGCTGTGCGCGGCGGCCGAGCTTTTCGATGCGCTCGGCCTCGCGGCGCATGTCGTTCTGCTCGATGAGGGTGCGGATGGCGGGCATGGTCGGCACTTGGCCGCGATGCAGCAGTTCCAGGATGGCTGATGCGGTAGCGGGATCGGCGGCGGCCGTGACCGGCAGCGATGCGCGGTTCAGGTCGAATTCTCGCGGGCTGATGGCTCGGCTCAGCAGATCAGCGGCGGTGCGATTACCGGCGAACTCGGTACCGGAAAGCCAGGCGGCTGCGATGTCGTCGTGCGACGGCACTGGGCGTTTCCTCCGGGAGATTTGGTTGCGCCCCGGTCGGGATGAGGGACCGGCCGGGGACACCAACCTGATGAAGGTTTGGCTACCGAAGTTGCCGAGATCCACGTTAGCCAAGCAATTGCGATCTTGCCCCATCGGTTGACTGGATCGTTATGTCCGCAATGCGGAGTTGAAACCGGGCGCAGGTCTGTAGATGGTGATCTTGCACCTCAGCGTTATCCGGCAAAGATCCGTTCATGGCCGCGCTGAGAATTTGCTGAGTGAACTTCCCGCACCCGGATTCGGTGCGGTGTGGATGAACGGGGCGCTCGGTTCGCACGTGATTCAAATCACGTTTTCCCGCGACTGGAATGGGAGATGCGGGGCCGTGCTGTGCCTCGGTGCGGACAGTCGGAGCGCGGCGGAGGCATGTCGGCCCCAGCCAGTAACCTGTTGGCCGTGGCCTTGTACCGGAAGTACCGACCGGCAACATTCGCTGAAGTGGTGGGGCAGGAGCATGTCACCGAACCACTGAGCACCGCGCTCGACACCGGCCGGATCAGTCATGCGTATCTATTCTCCGGACCGCGCGGATGTGGCAAGACCTCATCGGCGCGCATTCTCGCGCGCTCGCTGAACTGCGTGGAGGGTCCGACCTCCACCCCGTGCGGGGTGTGTTCGTCGTGTGTGGCCCTCGGGCCGGGTGGTCCGGGCAACCTCGACGTGATCGAACTCGACGCCGCGAGCCACGGCGGTGTCGACGACACCCGTGAACTGCGTGACCGCGCGTTCTACGCACCCGCCGAATCCCGCTACCGCGTCTTCATCGTCGACGAGGCGCACATGGTGACCACCGCGGGCTTCAACGCACTGCTGAAGATTGTGGAGGAGCCGCCCGCGCACCTCATCTTCGTCTTCGCCACCACCGAACCGGACAAGGTGCTGCCCACCATCCGGTCGCGCACCCACCACTACCCCTTCCGCCTGCTGCCGCCCGCCACCATGCGCGGACTGCTGGGCAAGATCTGCGATCAGGAAGGCGTGCAGGTCGACGAAGCGGTCTACCCGTTGGTGATTCGCGCGGGCGGTGGCTCGCCCCGTGACAGCCTCAGCGTGCTCGACCAGCTGCTCGCCGGAGCCGGAACCGAGGGTGTCACCTACCCCCGCGTGGTCTCCCTGCTCGGTGTCACCGATATCGCCCTCATCGACGACGCCATCGCGGCCCTCGCCGACGATGACGGCGCGACCCTCTTCGGTGTCATCGACCGCGTGGTCGAATCCGGCCACGACCCCCGCCGCTTCGCCACCGACCTCCTCGAACGCCTCCGCGACCTGATACTCATGCGCGCCGTCCCCGACGCCACCGAACGCGGCCTCGTCGCGGGCCCCGGCGATGTCATCGACCGCATGCGCGATCAGGCCCACCGCATCGGCCCCGCCACCCTCACCCGCTACGCCGAACTCCTGCACGAGGGCCTCGGTGAGATGCGCGGCGCGACGGCCCCCCGCCTCCTCCTCGAGGTGATCGCGGCGCGCATGCTCCTCCCGTCGGCCTCCGATGCCGAATCAGCGGCCCTGCAACGCATTGAACGCATTGAACGCCGCATAGCGGGCGGAGCTATGCCGCCGTCCGCCCCCGCCGGTGGTCAAGCGCCCGCTGGTGGCCGAGCCACCCCCGATGCCGCCCCGGCGGCTCCCGAGACCCGAACCGCCTCCGCCGCCCCGCAATCCGAGGCAGGCGGCGCACCTCGCCGCCGAGGTGCGGAAGCCCTCGCCGCCCTGCGGGCCGAAAAGGCCCCCACTCCCGCCCCGGAGACGAATCAAGCCCCCGCGCAGCCCACCCCGCCGACGCTGAGTAGCGCGGGCCGGAGCGCGGCGACACCGCCCCCGCCCGTCGACGCGCCCCCGAGTGGAGCACAGCGGGCGTCGGCTCCGGACCAGCCCCCTCAGCCCGCCTCCGGGCCGGCAGCAACTACTGCCACCGAGGGCGTGACCCCTTCCGTCGAAGCCGCGACCACTGCGACCGGGGGCGCGACGACTTCGACCGGTGGTGCAGCGACTGTCACGGGGGGAGCGGCGAGCGCGGGCGCGGCGGCCGCTGCAACCGGCACGGCGTTCCGTCCCGCTGAACTCAATCCGGCATCGGTCAATCCGGCAACCACCCAAACCGCCCCGGCTTTCGCGAAAACCACCGCCGAGCCGTCGAACTCCACTGCCGCGCAGCGGCAATCGGCGGCCACGCGTTCCGCCGGTTCCGCCTCCGATTCGGGCTCGGTGGCCTCCACCGCGAATTCCGGTGGTGCGCGGCCTGCAAGCGCAGCGTCCGCGTGCGGTACGGCCACGGTCTCGGAAGGTGATTTCGACAAGGCCCGCGAAACCCTCCTCATGCTGGTCGGCTACGCCAGTGCCCGTGCCGTCACCGAACCCGCGTGGATCGAGAAGCTCACCGCCTGGGCGGGCCGCCTACAGACCCTCACCCCGGACAATGCCGAAGCTATTCGTGCCGTCATGGCCGAGGACGCACCCACCCTGCGTGAGCTGTCGGGTTCCGCTCCGGCGGCCCAGGGCGCTTCGATTGTCGCTCCTGTGGCAGAACATGGTGCGCCACAGGTGGATTCGACGACCGAGGCGCGGTCTGTCGCTAGTCGCGGCGGTGGCGCCGCCGCGCAGCCCGCGCAGTCGTCAACGCCCGATTCCGCAGCGAGCGACTCTGTGGCGCAGCGCGCTTCGTCTACCGCCGCCTCGCCCGTGGCTGCTGGAGACGGCGCGCCGACTACGGCCCCTCGGGGTGATCAAACTGCCGCTATAGCTCTTGTGGCACAGCCGGATTCGGCCGCAGGGACCCCCTCGGCAGCTGCTGAGGTAGCCACCGGTGGTATCCCGGCCGCTGGTGCATCCGCACCCGGGGCGGCGCGGGGTGGCAGCGAGCGAGCATCCACCGCTGCGGCTGGCGTCCCCGCCGTCGAAGGTGAGGCCGGGGCTCCTGCGCAACAGCACTCACCTTCCACCACGGAAGCGGCTACCGAGCCGAGTGCGGGCAATCTCGGCGGCCCGGACGCAACGGCCATCGGCGACAATCCCGTGGCGGCGAACGCGGCCCAGCGGTCCACCGCTGCTGCCTCTCCGGCGCAAACCACAGGCGGTGCGGATGTGACCGCGCTGGAAGCGGTTTCGACCGCAACCGACGCCTCCGGCGGCGCCGCGGAAGCGGATCCGGCACTGCTCGCGGTGGACGCGGATGCTGTAATCGCGGCCGGACGGGTCGTGGCGGAGCCCTCGAATGCC
Organism: Nocardia uniformis NBRC 13702; assembly: GCF_001613345.1. Lineage (GTDB taxonomy): Bacteria > Actinomycetota > Actinomycetes > Mycobacteriales > Mycobacteriaceae > Nocardia > Nocardia uniformis. The sequence goes on from NZ_BDCE01000008.1 coordinate 102,808, forward strand.
GCCACCGTGGCGGCGGCACGCGCGGTGGATGCCGACACCGGCGCGAAGGCCGCCGATCGCGATGCGGCGCGAGCCGCTGCCGTGGAACTGTCCGAGGCTCCCGATGTGGACGCGGATCGCACCCCGGTCGATGCTGAAGCAGGGTCGGTCGCAGTGCCCGACCCCTCCGGCCAAGGTGCCGAGTCGATGTCGGCTCCGCTCGCCGAGGTGTCGACGGTAACCGATCCAGCCGATGCCGACCTGGATTCGGCGTCGGTCGAGCCGGAAGCGGCAGCGCCGCTGCCCGGTGGGGACGCGGTATTGCAGGAGGTCGAGGCGGCTTGGGCCGATATCAAGGCCAAGTTGCGGGAGTTCGGGCCCGCGCTGCCCGCGCTGCTCACCGCGGCCTCGGTGGCTCGGGTCGAGGGCAACACCATTGTGTTGGCGCATCAGCATGCGGCGTTGGCGCAGCGGTTGTCGGAGCCGAAGAATGTGGAGGCCGTGCGGTCGACCGTGCGAGCGGTGCTGGGCCGCGAACACGAGGTGCGCTGGGAGGTCGGTGGTGCGCCGCAGGCCGGGGGCGGTGGTCGCGGTGGAGCGGCGGGGCCCGCGGGTGGTGAGGGCGGTGCGGCGAAGAAGAAGGCCGCGCCGAAGTTCTCCCGGCCGAGTCAGGCCAAGAGTGCCGCGGCCGTGAGCCCGGATGTCCAGGGGGGTGGCGATAGCGGCGGCTGGGGAACGCCCGCCGCCACCGGGTCGGCGTCCGCGGATTCCCGGGGCGGCGAAAATTCGGGGAGCGGTGCGTCGGCGCCGCCCGAGGACGATATTCCGCTGCCGGACGGCCCGGACCTCCCAGACGATCCGGGCGGCTCGGACTACTCGTCAGTAGGTTATGACGGGGTCCCACCTGCTTCGACAGAGGAAGAAGAGCGGGAGATGTTGGCCGCCGCGGCCCAGCCCGTAGCCCCCGGTGACCGCCGCGACCCGGATGAGGTGGCCTTGGAACTCTTGCGGTCGGAGTTGGGCGCAACTCCGGTAGAGGGTTGACAGCCCCCGTGTGAGGAGCATTAAGTTAACCGGAGTTCGCATTGGGCGGTACTATGATCGGGTGGCCGTGAGTTCCGGTTCGGTGAGGTTCTAAGGTAGGCCCAGGCATACGGGTTACTGGAGCGTCAACAAACCGGTTCGTGAGGCTGTTTGTACAGCGTCAGGACGGTCGGTCGTAAGGCCGATCGGTGAGGGTTACCCGCGGCCGCCCCGCACAACGCGGTGACGGTGCACCTTAAGAGAGGAAAACTCCGATATGACCACAGAGGCCTACATTTACGAGGCCATCCGCACCCCGCGCGGCCGCGGCAAGAAGGGGTCGCTGCATTCGGTCAAGCCGATCGACCTGACCACCGGTCTGGTCCAGGAGCTGCGGAACCGTTACCCGAACCTCGATGAGGATCGGATCTCGGACATCATCCTCGGTGTGGTTTCCCCCGTTGGTGACCAGGGCGCCGATATCGCGCGCACCACCGTGCTCACCGCCGGCCTGCCCGACACCGTCGGCGGCTTCCAGCTCAACCGCTTCTGCGCCTCCGGCCTCGAGGCCGTGAACCTGGCCGCTCAGAAGGTGCGCTCCGGCTTCGACGACCTGGTCATCGCCGGTGGCGTCGAATCCATGTCGCGCGTGCCGATGGGTTCCGACGGCGGCGCCATGTTCATGGACCCGGCCACCGCCTACCCGAACTACATTGTTCCGCAGGGCATTTCGGCCGACCTGATCGCCACCATCGAGGGCTTCTCCCGCGACGATGTCGACGCCTACGCCGTGCGCTCGCAGGAGCTGGCCGCCAACGCCTGGAAGAACGGCTACTTCGCCAACTCCGTCGTCCCGGTCCAGGACCTCAACGGCCTGACCGTGCTGGACAACGACGAGCACATGCGCCCCGGCACCACCGCCGCCGACCTCGGCAAGCTGAACCCGGCCTTCGCCGGCATCGGTGACATGGGTGGCTTCGACGCCGTCGCCATGCAGCGCTACACCTACGTGGAGAGCATCAACCACGTGCACCACGGCGGCAACAGCTCCGGCATCGTCGATGGCGCCGCGCTCGTGCTGGTCGGCAGCGAGGATGCCGGTAAGGCTTCCGGTCTGACCGCCCGCGCCCGCATTGTCGCGACCGCCACCTCCGGCGCCGACGCCACCATCATGCTCACCGGTCCGACCCCGGCCGCCGAGAAGGCCCTCGCGAAGGCCGGTCTGAAGCGTGAGGACATCGATCTCTACGAGATCAACGAGGCCTTCGCCTCCGTCGTTCTGAAGTTCCAGAAGGATCTGAAGATCCCGGACGAGAAGCTGAACGTCAATGGTGGCGCCATTGCCATGGGCCACCCGCTGGGTGCCACCGGCGCCATGATCACCGGCACCATGGTCGACGAGCTGCACCGCCGCAACGCGCGGTACGCGCTGGTCACCCTCTGCATCGGCGGCGGCATGGGTGTCGCCACCATCATCGAGCGCGTCTAAACGCCCACCGACTTATTTTCAGGAGAACGAAACACAATGACTGAGAACATGATCGGCTGGGAAAAGGACGCCGATAACATCGTCGTGCTGACCATGGACGACCCCAATCAGGGTGCGAACACCATGAACCAGCTCTACAAGGACTCGATGCGGGCCACCGTCGACCGCCTGGTCGCCGAGAAGGACGACATCGCCGGCGTCGTCATCACCTCCGCGAAGAAGACCTTCTTCGCCGGTGGCGACCTCAAGAACATGATGCAGACGACCAAGGCCGACGCCGCGGGCATCATGGAGGAACTCACCTTCATCAAGAGCGACCTGCGTCGTCTCGAGCAGCTCGGCAAGCCGGTCGTCGCGGCCATCAACGGCGCGGCCCTCGGTGGCGGCCTGGAGATCTGTCTGGCCACCCACTACCGTATTGCCGCCGACGTCAAGGGCGTGCAGCTGGGCCTGCCCGAGGTTTCCCTCGGCCTGCTCCCGGCCGGTGGCGGCGTCACCCGCGTCACCCGCATGCTGGGTATCGCCAACGGCCTGATGGGTGTCCTGCTGCAGGGCAACAAGTTCAACCCGACCAAGGCCAAGGCCACCGGCCTGATCAACGAGGTCGTCGGTTCCGTCGAGGAACTCGTCCCCGCCGCCAAGGCGTGGATCAAGGCCAACTCGGACAAGGGCGTACAGCCCTGGGACGTCAAGGGCTACAAGATCCCGGGCGGCACCCCGACCACCCCGGCGCTCGCCGCCAACCTCCCGGCCTTCCCGGCCAACCTGCGCAAGCAGCTCAAGGGCCAGAACATGCCCGCCCCGCAGGCCATCATGGCCGCCGCGGTCGAGGGTGCGCAGGTCGATTTCGACAACGCGTCGCTGATCGAGTCGCGCTACTTCGTCTCGCTGCTGACCGGCCCGGTCGCGAAGAACATGATCCAGGCGTTCTTCTTCGACCTGCAGTCGATCAATAACGGTGGTTCGCGTCCCAAGGACGTGCCCAAGCGTGAGATCAAGAAGATCGGCGTCGTCGGCGCGGGCATGATGGGCGCGGGTATCGCCTACGTCTCCGCCAAGGCCGGTTACGAGGTCGTGCTCAAGGACGTCACCATCGAGGCGGCCGAGCGCGGCAAGAACTACTCCGAGAAGATCGAGGAGAAGGCGCTCTCGCGTGGCAAGACCACCGAGGAGAAGTCCAAGGCGCTGCTGGCTCGTATCACCCCGTCCGCCGATCCGGCCGATTTCGCCGGCGTGGACTTCGTGATCGAGGCCGTCTTCGAGAAGCCCGAGCTCAAGAACGCGGTCTTCCAGGAGATCGAGGACATCGTCGACGCCGACGCCCTGCTGGGCTCGAACACCTCGACCCTGCCGATCACCCTGCTCGCCAATGGTGTGAAGCGGTCCGAGGACTTCATCGGTATCCACTTCTTCTCCCCGGTGGACAAGATGCCGCTGGTCGAGATCATTCGTGGCGAGAAGACCTCGGACGAGGCCCTCGCCCGCGTGTACGACTACACCCTCGCCATTCGCAAGACCCCGATCGTGGTCAACGACAGCCGCGGCTTCTTCACCTCTCGCGTCATCGGCACGTTCATCAACGAGGCCATCATGATGCTCGAGGAGAACATCGATCCGGCGACCATCGAGCAGGCCGGTCTGCAGGCGGGCTACCCGGCCGCGCCGCTGAAGCTGAGCGATGAGCTCAACTTCGAGACCATGAACAAGATCTTCAAGGAGACCCTCGCGGCCGCCGAGAAGGAAGGCAAGGAAATCTCCGCCGCCTCCCTCGCCTCGGGTCGCATCATCGACACGATGATCGACAAGTTCGACCGCAAGGGCAAGGCCGCCGGCGCCGGCTTCTACAACTACGTAGACGGCAAGACCGCCGGCATCTGGGAGGGTCTGCGCGAGACCTTCGGTTCCAAGCGTGAACTGCCCGAGGGCGTGACGCTGCAGGACCTGAAGGATCGCATGCTCTTCATCGAGGCCATCGAGACCCAGAAGTGCTTCGACGAGGGTGTGCTGACCACCACCGCCGACGCGAACATCGGCTCGATCTTCGGTATCGGTTACCCGGCCTGGACCGGTGGCGTGCACCAGTTCATCGTCGGCTACCCGGGTGGCCGCGAGGGCTTCGTGGCTCGCGCCGATGAGCTGGCCGCCAAGTTCGGCGACCGCTTCCAGGTTCCCGCCTCGCTGCGCAAGTAGTCCCCTTGCGGGCGCATTTGCGCCACTGACGCGGTGTGAACCGCGTCAGCACGGGTGAATACACGGCCCGGATCACGATTTTCGTGGTCCGGGCCGTGCCGTGTACCGGGGATGGGAGATCCGAACCGGCCGCTCGGCAATATCGGCCTGGCGAATTGTCCACACGCCCTATCGGGCCGCGCTACGTTTGAAATATGCGCGGGTAGAACGCAGGACTAGCCCGTACGTTTTGTATGCGCTCGTTCCGAGTTCGAGGTGGTCGGATGAATCCAGATTCACGCCCGGAACAGGTCCGGGCGGATACAGCTCGAGCCGACTCGGCCACGCAGGGCTACCTTCCGGTCGGCATTGTCGATGAGCTCGAGGCCATGGGACTCCTCGAAGCCGAGGAAATCGGCCGAGGCGGATTCGGCGTGGTGTACCGCTGTACCCAGCGGGCGCTCGATCGTGTCGTCGCGGTGAAGGTGCTGTCCTCGGAGATCGACGAGGAGAGCCGGGAACGGTTCCTGCGCGAAGAACAGGCCATGGGCCGACTGTCCGGACATCCGAACATTGTCGATATCCTGCAGGTCGATGTGACGCCCAGCGGGCAGCCGTTCATTGTGATGCCGTACGCGACACATGGTTCGCTGGAGCGCCTGGTACGCGAACACGGCCCACTGAGCTGGTCGGATTCGGTGCGGGTCGGCGTGAAACTGGCGGGGGCCATCGAGACCGCGCACCGCGCCCATGTACTGCACCGCGATGTGAAACCGGCCAATGTACTGCTCAGCCGCTACGGGGAACCGCAGCTCACCGATTTCGGAATCGCCCGCATCCCCGGTGGGTTCCGCACGTCGACCAGCCTGATCACCGGGTCGCCCGCCTTTACCGCGCCCGAGGTGCTCAAGGGCGATGAGGCGACGGTGCGGTCCGATGTATACGGTCTCGGATCCACGATGTTCGCATTGCTGACCGGTCATGCCGCCTATGAACGACAGGTGGGGGAGAAGATCGTCTCCCAGTTCCTGCGCATCACCGGTGAGCCGCTACCCGATCTGCGCGAGCACGAGATTCCGGCGGATGTGGCGGCCGCGATCGAGACGGCCATGGCGACCGATCCGCGAGATCGGCCCGCCAGTGCCGTGGAATTCGGGGAACTGCTGCGATCGGTGCAGTCTCAGCACGGGCAGCTGCCCGATGAGATGGCGCTACTGGAAGGGGGTGCGCCCGAACCGGGCGGGGATACCGATTCGGCTGCCACCGGGACGTTTTCGTCGATCCGCACCGGAACCGTGGTGACATCGCCGCGCAATCGGTCGATCAGCTTCAGCCCGCAGACCGGGACACTGGCCCCGGGAACGACCATCTCGTCGGGGTCGACGCCGTCCGGCACCACCAGTACCCTGCCGCCCACCGCCGTCACCAAATTCCGACCACCCACCCCGGCTCGGGAGCCGATTCCGCGGCCCAGGCTTCTGGAGCCGTTGCGGACGGCGGGACAGCGCCGGTTGGCGGTTATTCACGCCCCGGCGGGATTCGGTAAGAGCACCCTCGCGGTCCAGTGGTGCGCCGAGCTCACCGATCGCGGGGTAGCGGTGGCCTGGATCGGTATCGACAGCGACGACGACAATGAGGTGTGGCTGCTCGCGCACATGATCGCGGCCATTCGGAAGGTGCGGCCGGAGATCGGGGCGGGGCTGGAGCAGGTCCTCGAGGAGCGGCCCGCCGACGCGGTGCCGTTCGCGATATCCACCCTCATCGACGAGGTGCATGCCAGCGGGTCGACGGTCGTTGTGGTGGTGGACGATTGGCATCGCATTACCGATGCCGGCGCCCACCGGGTGATGGACGCGCTGCTCGACAATGGCTGCCACCATTTGCGTTTCGTCATCACCAGCCGGGAACGGTCCGGTCTGCCGCTGAGCCGGATGCAGGTGGCCGACGAGCTGGTGGAAATCGGATCGTCGATGATGCGGCTGACCGAGGCCGAGACCCAGCAGATTCTGTTCGACCGCGCCGCCTGCGACCTGAACGCCCGGCAGGTGGAACAGATCCACACCGCCACCGACGGTTGGCCCGCCGCCATTCAGCTGGTCTGTTTGACGCTGCGCGGCGAGCCGGAACCGGATCAGCTGATCTCCCGACTTTCCGGGGATAGCAAGGCGATTCGGGAGTATCTCGCCGAGAACGTGCTCGAGTCGCTGCAGCCGCGTATGTTCGAATTCCTCAGCGCGGTGGCCGTTGCGGAACGGGTGAACGTCTCGCTGGCCGCCGCGCTCACCGACGATCCGAATGCGGCGCAGCTGTTGGAACAGGCCGAGGAACGGGAACTGTTCCTCCATCGCGACGATAGCGATCCGGACTGGTTGCGGATGCAGCCCATGTTCGCCGAGCACCTGCGGGCGCGTTTGGACAGAACTCGGCCCGGTGAGCGAAAGGTACTGCACCGCAAGGCCGCACGCTGGTTCGCCGAACATCAGTTGATCCGGCAGTCGGTCGATCACGCCCTGGCGGCGACCGATCTGAAGCTGGCCGTCGAACTGATCGAGAACGGCGGTATGGATCTGATCGATAAGTCCAGGCTGGCCACGCTCTTCGGGACGGTATCGAAACTGCCGGTGCAGCAGGTGACTTCGCGATCGAAGTTGCTGATGACCCTGGCCCGCGCGAATGTGAATCTGCAGCAGTCCGGTGCGGCGCGCACCGCGCTCGGTCGACTGTCGAGTATGTTGGCCCGGTCGGCACCCGACGATACCGAAGCGGTGCGACAGCGGTGCCAGGCAGCGGTTTTGGCGGCTGCCGACCAGGTGGCGCGCGACCGCACCGAAGGGGTGCTGGAACGAATTACCGACTGCCTGCAATTGGCCGATGACCTTCCGGCGTGGACGGTATCCACCGCGGCGAATCTGGCCTCCTTCGTGCGGCTGTGTGAATTCGATTTCGACGGTGCGCGCGAAATGCAGGAGTGGGCCGGGACCTATCACGCCCGATCGGCCGATCCGCTGGGCGCGGTCTTCGGGCTGTGCGGGCAGGGCGCGGCTGCCTATGAGCAGCTCGATATCCCGGCCGCCACAAAGGCTTTCGAACTGGCGTGGCAGACCGCCCGTGATCGTTCCGGCCCGCGTTCCCATGCCGTGCGGGTGGCGGCGGCGCTACTCGGTGAGATCACCTACCGGCGCGGAGATCTGGAGGCCGCCGAACGGCTGCTCGACCAGAGCCATGAGCTGGTGGCCCGGATCGGTCCGGTCGACTTCCTCATCACCACCTTCGTCATCGGCGCACGGGTGAAGGCGGTGCGCGGCGACCTGGAAACCGCCGCGACAAGATTGGACGAGGGCGCACGCATCGCGGGCGAACGCAAACTCACCCGCCTGGCCGCCCATATTCGCGCCGAGCGCCTGCACCTGGGACTGCCGCCCGACCAGATCACCGCCGGGCTGGTCACCGAACCGATGGTCCGGCCGCTGCGCCACGTCACCGGCACGGCGGCCCTCACCGCGGAGGCGGAGGAGATCGCCACCATCCGGGTCCTGCTGGCCCGTCACTACCGCGGTTCCGACGCCTACGCCTACGCGGACGATATCGCCCCGCTCGGCACCGATGACACCGCCGTCAAGCGCGCCCGCGCCCTGCACGGTCGGATTCGCGAACAACACCGCCCCCGAGCGGAATTGGACGCCGCCCTGCTGCTCGCCGAATGCCTGTCCGCCTCCGGCTGGCTGGGCGAGTCCATCAGTATCCTCACGCCCGTGGTGATCAAATGCGCCGAATTGAACTGGCCGCGCCCACTACTGGACTCGGGCCCGGGTGTCCTGGGCATACTCCGCACCCTGCGCCACGAAATGCCGCTGGGTACAGGGGGATACGAAGCCCCGGAGTTGCCCAGGCAATTCCTGGATTCCCTGCTGTGAACGGGGAAGAGACGGCACTATCGGGTCGACCTACGGCTCCCACCAGGGGCGAAGCGGTACGGTCCACTCCTGGTTCGTACCGAGCTTGACGCCCAGGACCTGGTGCAGCTGCACCACATTGCGTTCGAAGCCGAGCTGACAGCCCGCCATGTACAGGCCCCACACCTTGGCGGTGCCCAGGCCGACCTCCGCGACCGCGGCGTCCCAGTTCTTCACCAGGTTGTCGCACCATTCGGCGAGAGTGAGGGCGTAGTGGCGGCGGAGGTTCTCCTCGTGCAGCACCTCCAGGCCCACATTCTGGATATCGGAGATGATGCGGCCGGAGCCGATGAGTTCACCGTCCGGGAAGACGTAGCGGTCGATGAAATCGCCCGCCTTGGTGCTGCGGGTGTTGTCGGGGCGGGTAATCGAGTGATTGAGGAATAGGCCGCCATCGCGCAGTTTGGACTGGATGTAGCCGAAGTACGCCGGGTAGTTGGCCACCCCGATGTGTTCGGTGAGGCCGATGGAGGAAACGGCGTCGAATTCGCCCTCGGGTACATCGCGGTAGTCGGAGTGGCGCACCTCGGCCAGATCCGACAGGCCGTCCTCGGCGATCTTGCGCTGCGCCCACTCGGCCTGTTCGGCCGATAGCGTCGCGCCGATCACCTGGACGCCGCGCTTGGCGGCGTAGCGCACCATGCCGCCCCAGCCGCAGCCGATATCGAGTAGGCGGTCACCGGGCTGCAGCCGCAGCTTGTCGAACACGAGCCGGTACTTGTTCTCCTGCGCCTGCTCGAGCGTCTGGTTCTCATCGGCGTACACCGCGCAGGTGTAGGTCATTGAGGGGCCGAGTACGTACTCGTAGAAGGTATTCGAGACGTCGTAGTGGTGGTGAATGGCCTCGGCATCGCGAGTCTTGGAGTGTCGCAGGCCTTCCAGCGCGATACGACGCCAGCGCGGCATGGCCTCCTGGGGCGGCGGTGTTACCGGCTTCATCAGCTCCCAGCCGAGCGAGCGGGCGATGACCACCAGCTCCAGGGCCGTCGGCCGACGAAACTTCATGTTCTGCATGGCCTTCAGCAGTTCATACGGATCGCCGGGATGGATGCCGTCCGCCACCATGTCACCGGCGATATAGGCGCGGGCCATGCCGAGATCGCCGGGGGCCGTGGCGACATAGTTGACGCCGCGCGGATTCTTGATCTCCAGGCCGAACGGTGACTCGTCGGGTCCGGTCTTACTGCCGTCATAGGCGGTGAACCGGATGGGCATCTCGCCCTCGATCAGCGTTTCGAAGATCTCCGCGATCGTATGTTTGGCTCCGAGTTCCGCAATGACATCGGAACGGTCCTTGAATGTCGTCACTTGCGTTGCACCGCCTTCGAATACAGGTCCAGTAGTCGCCGCTGGGGGTCGTATCGCTGCTTGAGCTCGGTGTAGGTATCGCCGCCGTACAGGGCCGCAAACTCATCGGGGCCGTAGTAGGCGTCCGAGTAGAGCGATTTGTGACCGTCGAGTTCGGATACCTGGTGTTCGATGGCGCGGTTGGCCGCGCCCTCCTGCTGCCCCGGAGTAGTCGGTACGGCCGACCAGAAGCCCACATTCACGTACGTGCGCTCCGGCTCCAGCGGGTACAGCGGCCACGGCCGCCTGCCCTGTTCCCGTTCGGTCTCACGCAATCGCAAGGGGCACAGCCAGATCGGTTCGATCGGAATTTCCCGCAGGAACCAGTCCAGGAAGTCCGCGGTGCGTTCGATGGGCACCTCGATGTCCTGCACCACCCGCTCGCGCGGCGGATTGCCCTTACGGGCCTCGAGCTTGTCGCCGATATCGAACTTGTGGTCGAGCGCGATCAACTTCCAGTAGAAACTGCTGCGCCGGTAGCGTTTCGGCCAGAATCGACGGATCTTCGGGTTCTGCGTGCCGAAGGCGCGTGAGCACCAGAACCAGTCCGTATCCCATCGCCACAGGTAGTCACCGATGGTGAGGCGGTCGCGCTTGGGTTCCGGTGCGTCGTGCCGAATGGACCGGTAGAAGATATCCATGCCGGTGTAGTCGCTGACCGGCCCGGGCTCATCGGTTTGTCGTCCCAGGGTCAGGTAGCTCTCGTCGGCGGTGAACACCACACCATCGAGGTAGTCGACGCGTTCCCCGGCGTGGGCGCGGTCCGCGATGATCTGCTCCATGGTGGCCTCGAGCTCCCGGAGATCATGGAATCGCAAGTGCCGCAATGCCACATAGGGCAGCACCGGTTCCAGTTCGATCTTCAGGCGGGTCGAGTAGCCGAGCGTGCCGTACGAATTCGGGAAGCCCCGGAACAAGTCGGCATGCTCATTGTCCGGGGTGGCGGTAATGATGTCGCCCGCCCCGGTGAGTATGTCGATCTCCAGTACCGATTCGTGTGGCAGACCATTGCGGAATGCGGTGGACTCGATTCCGAGCCCCGTGACCGCTCCGCCCAGCGTGATGGTCTTGAGCTGCGGCACCACCATGGGAGCCAGTCCGTACGGCAGGGTCGTGGCCACCAGATCCTCATAGGTGGTCATACCCGCCACATCCGCGGTCCTGGCCTGCGCGTCCACCGCGATGACCTGCGTCAACCCGGAAACATCCAGTCCCGCCGCCGTGTTCTCGGCCCGTTTCCGGAACAGGTTGGAGGTCTTCTTGGCCAATCGCACGGTGGCATCCCGGGGTATCGCCCGGTACGACGCCAGCAGCCGATCGACCCCGGCCCGATGCACTGCGAAACCTGATTCCTGAGCGGCCGGTGTGCGGCCGGCCTTCCCCAACAGACTCACTGCCACACTGAGGACGCTATCGCGGACCGCCCGACTCGGCCAGCAAGATGACACCGGCGGGGCGGTTTTTCACGAACTGTTTGCATACGCATCTACGCCCGCTACCTGGCAGCTTCGCCAATATTCCCGTTCCGGACCGTGATAATAGTTACCATAGCTAACGGCTTGGTGGTGGGCTTGTCGGAGCTCCCTCCGTCGTGCCGACATGCTTTGTCGGCATCCACCACTGCGGCAAGGTGGATTCCGGCCACAGGCACGCCGGAATGACGAAGGTGCGGTTCGGTCCCAGTAGAGATGCGGTTACCGCGCGTGCGATCGATCAGTGGGGGTTTGCCCTGCGGCGGGTGGCCCTGGGGCTGCCCCGGATAGCGCTGGGGCGCGGCCGGATACCCATTCGGCTGGCCCGTCGGCGGCGGAGCCGGGTAGTGCGGGGCCGGAGGGTAATTCGGGGCGTAACCGAATTGGCCGGGCCCGCCGTTGCCCGGCTGCGGGAACGTGCACGGAGACGATGGTGAGTATTACGCGGCGGATACCCACGGCGATCCCCCTGGCATAACCCGGTAGAGCAGATGAAACCAGCCACGCTGGAACGCGGCGTAGCATAACCGGGCGGCAAGTGGGCCGGGAATCAGTTAGGAGCTCATGGTGGGACAGGTCAGCGCGTCCAGCTCGATCGTGGTGGCGGCCGATCCGAAACGGACGCTGGATGCGATCGCGGACTATGAGGCGGTGCGTCCGCGCATCCTCTCCTCGCACTACCACGATTACAAGGTGGTCGAGGGCGGTAAGGGTGCCGGCACCGTGGCGGAGTGGACGCTCCAGGCCACCGAGAAGCGGTCCCGCAATGTGCGCGCGACCATCTCCGTGTCGGATTCCATGGTGACGGAGCGTGATTCGAACTCCTCCATGGTCACCACCTGGACGGTAACCCCGTCCGGTGCCGGTTCGCTCGTCACCGTGCGCACCAGCTGGAAGGGTGCCGGCGGCATCGGTGGCATCTTCGAGGGCATCTTCGCCCCCCTCGGCCTGAAGAAGATCCAGGCCGAGGTCCTCGGGAACCTCGAGCGCGAACTGGCGTAGCGCGAAGGTGGACCGGCCCATTGAATTCGGGCCGGCCCACCCGGCTAGCCGACGGGCCAGCAGATCTCGGTGCGATAGTCGGCGGGCTCGGCATCGCCGGGCCCGACCAGGTACCGCTCGCGAATGGGTTCGCTGAGCCCGGAGTCGTGTTCGGCCACATGGCTTCCCAGTGCGCCGTAGGTGCGGTCGATGTCGGCGAACGGGCCGTGGTGCACGGCGATGGCGAAGCGGTGCGCCGGCAGATCGACAACGGTGCCGATTTCGACGGCGTGCGCGCGGTCGTGTTCCGCGATCGGCACGAAGGCGACCACCTCGCCCGCATCGTTCTCGAAGAACTCCGGGGCATAGGTCGCGCCGCCGGGGCCAGCGGGTGCGATATCGGCATCGGCCATGGTCGCGTACAGCCGGTCGAAGGCCGTCTCACACCACTGATCGATCGAGTCGCGCGCCACCGCCTGTGCCATAGCAAAAGCGGGAAAGCTTGGCGCGAAACGATATTCGACCGCGATCTCCCCGGACGGCAGCAGTAGTTCCCGCAGCGACGCGACCACGTCGCGGGTGCGCAGCAGCTCCGCCTCCATTCGCTCCAGATGCTCCCGCAACGCGGCATCGCGAGCATCCCGGTCCGAGGCCGCCAATACCTCGCGAATCCCCGGCAACGGCATATGCAATTCCCGTAGCCGCCGAATCAAATGCGCCTGCTCCACCTGATCCGTCGAATACCGTCGATACCCGCTACTCGGATCCACCGCCGCCGGTTCCAGCAGCTCGATGTCGTGGTAGTACCGCAACGCCTTCACGCTGAGGTGTGTGAGTCGGGAGAACTCCCCGATCGCAACGATCGCTGTCATACCGCTAAGCCAACACCCTCCCACCGGAGGAGAGTCAATATAGGTGCCCGAACCTTGCGGCTAGGCTGGGCAGGACCCTATTTCCGCAGAGAGGAAATGTCCCGTGGAACCCGGTGGACAGTTCGATATGCAGGCGTTGCTCGCCCAGGCTCAGCAGATGCAGCAGGCAGTGATGGAAGCACAGCAGGAGATCGCGGCCTCCGAGGTGGAGGGTGAGGCCGGCGGTGGCCTGGTGCGCGCCAAGATTCGCGCCACCGGCGAGGTGCTGTCGCTGACCATCGATCCCAAGATCGTCGATCCGGAAGATGTGGAGACACTGCAGGATCTGGTGATCGGCGCGATCAACGCCGCCATGACGAACGCACAGGACCTGGCCGCCGAACGCCTCGGTCCGCTCGCCGGTGGTCTCGGCGGCGGCGGCGCGCTTCCCGGTTTCTGATAGCGAACGACGGTGTACGAGGGTCCCGTTCAGGATCTCATCGACGAGTTGGGCAAACTGCCCGGTGTCGGTCCGAAGTCCGCGCAGCGCATCGCGTTTCACATGCTCACGGTGGAACCGCCGGAAATCGACCGACTACAGGCCGCCCTGCAGAAGGTGCGCGACGGCGTGCGCTTCTGCTCGGTCTGCGGCACGGTTTCCGATGGTGAGCTGTGCCGTATCTGTGCCGACCCGCGCCGTGACCTCACCATGATCTGTGTGGTCGAGGAACCCAAGGATGTGCAGGCCATCGAACGTACCCGCGAGTTCCGAGGGCGCTATCACGTGCTCGGCGGTGCGCTCGATCCGCTCAGCGGCGTCGGCCCGGATCAGCTGCGCATTCGAGAACTGCTGCAGCGCATCGGAAATCAGGCCGACGGCGTGGATGTCACCGAGGTGATCATCGCGACCGACCCGAATACCGAGGGTGAGGCGACCGCCACCTATCTGGTGCGAATGCTGCGGGATTTCCCGGGCCTGTCGGTGACCCGGCTGGCCTCGGGGCTACCGATGGGCGGCGATCTGGAATTCGCCGACGAGCTCACCCTGGGGCGCGCGCTATCGGGCCGCCGCGCGCTCTAGGGCAGGAACTGCGCCGAACCGGGTGGGCCCAGCTCCCGTACCCCGCCGCCCCAGATCTCCAGTGCCGCCGGTTCGGGACACGGAATCTGCTGATGGTTCCGGCTCATACCCGGGCCGGTGCCGGTGACCAGCAGGGTGGCGGCCCCCACCGCGGCGACGCCTGCGGTCATGAGGATGAGCAGGCGTTTGCTCGAGAACCGTGTGGGGGGCGGTTTCAGGCGTAGCTCCATTGTTCTCCCTTGTCGGAGCGGGACCGGGAAAAGCGGCAACGCACGAGAGGCAGGCAGCGAAAGGCTAGCGTTTCGCTGCCTGTGTCCGGTCTTCGGATCGTTCACGAATCCGAATCGAGATGCGTTCGAGCGCGATACGAGACCGACCGGTTGGAGCTGAAACCGCGGGTCAGAGCGCCAGCTGCTCCCAGTCCAGCGCGCCGAAACGGGTGCGGTCGCCCGTGGTCCAGTCCCAGATGAGCTCGGCCACCGCCGCGGCATCGCCCAGCTCGGTGACGAAGTGCTTATCGGGGGAGCCGTCGCGGTACTCGAGCGCATAGCGGCCATCGGGATGACGGTAGGTCTGGATGTACTCCTGGTCCGCGCGCTCCACAATGAGATACGGGCCGGGCTCGGCCAGCGTCGGGATCCAGAGGTCGACGAGTTCTCGTGTGAGATACGGGAATTCGCCCGCACCGCCGTGGGTGACCGTGGCCGCGATTCGATCGGCGGGGTCGAACAGCCAGGCCAGCTGTGGATCGTAGACGGCGTAGCCGCGCGGGGTGGCCAGCTCGAACAGCAGGGCACGTACGTAGCCGATGGCGTCATAGGGGCTGGCCAGGTGCAGGGCAGAGCCATGGTCGATGCCGCCGAGAGGGAATACGCTCAGAAAGCCGTCCTCCTCGGGCAACTCCTCATTGCGCCGATTGAGTTCACTGGCGATCTCGGCCACGATCTCGGCCTCCGGCACACCCTGCTGTGCGGTCAGGTGGGCATCGACCTCGGCGGGCGTGGTGGCCGCGCCCGAGGGCAGGAGAATATGGTCGTAACTCACCCGGTCAGGCTAGTCGCCTCGTCGCCGCCGGACTCTTCGGCCAGGCAGCGGCAGCCGCCCGCCACATCGCCGCAGTCCACCACGAAGGTATGCCGGACATGGGCGAAGTCGAAGCAGTCCGGATCGGTGCATTCCACCGACCGGTCGGCGTGCACGACCAAGGTGCCGTGACAGTGATCGAGGGCCGATTCGCAGAACGAGCAGACCGGATTGGCCATAAAGCCTCCTTCAACCGTCCCTACGGTCCTAGCACTCTCGCGCCCCGCCGGTGGGATCTCCCGGCGTGTCGTCCGAACTGTCTGAAACTCACCGCGTGTTGGGGCTGGATGTCACGGGTGTGGCCGCCCATGGTCGTTACTGCGCCACAGTGCGGGGGAGGTGGAATCGCCGGGCTGTCGTACCGGGGGAAGAACACGGCCAGGGTGGATGGTCGGCCCCGTGCGGACCGTGGCTCGTGCGGTCGCGCCCGGCGACAGCCAAACCAAAGGTGTCGGTGACGGGGGCGATACCGGCGGTCATCACGGTGGATGGGTCGGGTGGTCGGCTCCGGTGACGACTGCGGCCCGTGCGGAGCGGCGGGCGCGGGTGCGGACCGTGACCGAGGAGGTGGTGGTTCGGGTGCAGGTGATGGCTCGGGAGGCGAGGCGGCTCCGGTGCGATGGCTTGGGTTGTGGGCGGCACGGGTGAAGGCCGTGGCTCGGGCGGCGGTGCGGCTCCGGTGACGGTGATGGTCGTGGGTGGAGGCCGTTAATGGGTGGTGGGGGCGGCTCGGCCAGCCTCCAACCGCGTGTCCTGGGTGGTGGACGGGTCGTGGCAGCGACTGTCTCGGCTCGGGATGTGGCGGCGGGTGCACCTCGCGGTGACCTGGCCAGGGCCGTCGGTCGGTGGGGGCCCAGCGTGCAAGGGGTGCGTGGTGGGGCAAAGGGTGCGGGAACCGGGGCGGTGCGGTGGATTCGTAGTGGGGAGAGGGGGATACGTGGTGCACTTGGTGCATGGGAATCAAGGTTTCCCTCGAACACCGGACCACCTACACCTTCGATCGCCCGATCACGATCCATCCTCATGTGGTGCGATTGCGTCCCGCGCCGCATACCCGCACCACCATCGAGGCGTACTCGATGCGGGTCGAGCCCGCCGAGCACTGGGTCAATTGGCAGCAGGACGCCTTCGGGAATTTCCTCGCGCGGCTGGTATTCAACGAGCCCGCACGGGAATTGGATATCACCGTCGGACTGATCGCCGACCTCGATGTGGTCAATCCGTTCGACTTCTTCGTCGAGGAGTTCGCCGAACACTTCCCGTTCACCTATCCGCCGCAGCTCGCCGTCGACCTGGAGCCGTATCTGCGGCCGGTGGATGAGGACGAAATCGGCTACGGCCCCGGCGAACTGGTGCGCGACTGGGTGCGCCGCCATCCGCCGGAAGGCAATCCGCGCATTATCGACTTCCTGGTCACCCTCAACCAGGCCCTCAATCGCGATGTGGCCTACACGATCCGCATGGAAGCGGGGGTGCAGACGCCCGACCACACGCTGGCGGCCGGACTCGGCTCCTGCCGTGACTCGGCCTGGCTGCTGGTGTCGATTCTGCGGGCTCACGGCCTGGCCGCCCGCTTCGTCTCCGGCTATCTGATTCAGCTCGCCCAGGACATGCCGTCCCTGGACGGTCCATCCGGCCCGTCCCTCGACTTCACCGATTTGCACGCCTGGACCGAGGTTTACGTGCCCGGCGCGGGCTGGGTCGGGCTCGACCCCACCTCCGGACTCTTCGCCGGAGAAGGGCATATCCCGCTCGCCGCCACCCCACACCCGGTCTCCTCCGCGCCGATTACCGGCGCGACCGACCCGGTCACGGCCACCCTCGCGTTCTCCAACACCGTCAGTCGCATTCACGAGGACCCCCGTGTCACCCTGCCGTACACCGACCGCCAGTGGTCCCGTATCACCGCCACCGGCAGTGCCGTCGACGCCCGGCTACAGTCGGCCGACGTCGGCCTGACTCTCGGCGGCGAACCGACATTCGTCTCCATAGACGACCAGACCAGCCCCGAATGGCTCACCGCCGCCGACGGTCCCGGCAAACGCGAACGCGCCGCCGACCTGGCCCACCGCCTCCGCCGCATCTACGCGCCCACCGGATTGGCGCAATACCGCCAGGGCAAGTGGTACCCGGGAGAACCTTTGCCCCGCTGGGAGATAGCGCTGCTGTGGCGCACCGACGACAAACCACTGTGGACCCGCCCGGACCTCCTCACCGAACCCTGGCTGCCCCCGGGATCGAACCCACCCGCCGTCCACGAGCGGGGCACACCGGACGAATCCTCCGCAGCCGATCGGTTACCGCCGCTATCCCCGCATGAGCCGAGCCCGGGGCATCGGGCCCGAGCGGAGAGTGGCGAGGAAACCGCCGGGGCCCCAGCCGTTGTGCGCGAATACCCTGCCGCTCGCCATCGAGGTAGCGCCGGTGATCAGGCGAGCACCGACGGACTGCCGGGCGTTGATGGTCTGCCGGGCACCGGTGATCCGGCGAGCACCGGTGGTCTGGCGAGCGCTGGGGATCGGGCGAGCGCTGGGGATCGGGCGAGCGCTGGGGATCGGGCGAGCGCTGGGGATCGGGCGAGCGCTGGGGATCGGGCGAGCGCTGGGGATCGGGCGAGCGCTGGGGATCGGGCGAGCGCCGATGGTATGCCGGGCACCGATGGCGTGGCGAGTACCTGGGATCAGGTCAGCGCCGATGGTATATCGGGCACCGATGACCCAGCCGCCACCGGTGGTTTGGCGGGTACCGATGATCAGGTGAGTGCTGGGGAGCGGGCGAGTACCGATGGCATGCCGGGTGCCGATGGCCCGGCGGGCGCCGGTGGCGTGGCGAGTACCGGAAATCAGGTGGGTGCCGGTGGTTTGGCGGGCACTGATGATCAGGTGAGTGCTGGGGAGCGGGCGAGCGCCGATGGTATGCCGGGTGCCGATGGCCCGGCGGGCGGCGGTGGCGTGGCGAGTGCCGGTGGCGTGGCGAGTACTGGGGATCAGGTGGGTGCCGGTGGTTTGGCGGGTACCGATGATCAGGTGAGTGCTGGGGAGCAGGCGAGTACCGATGGTATGCCGGGCAACTATGGCCGGGCGGGCAGCGATGGCGTGGTGGGTGCCGGTGGTCGGGCGACTGCCGATGATCAGGTGAGCGCCGAGGGTCGGGCGAGTGCCGATGAGCTTTGGGGTGCAAGCGATATCGGTGCGGAAGCGGATGCGGGAGCGATTCGTGCCGCGCGGCGTGACGACCTGGCGAGCCAGCTTCCGGAGTGGCGTGCCGAGCCCGAATCCGCGCGAGCGGTGATCGCGCACATTGCCTCGGGGCTGGGATTGCCGCCGACCCAGGTCCGGCCCGCGTACGAGGACCCACTACTGCGACTGGCATCGAAAGCCCGTGCACCGGAAGGCGAACCGATCGAGGCCGATGCCGACCTGATGCCGGAAGCGGATTCGGTGCAGGCACGCAAGGAGATGTTGGCGCGCCTGGACACCGCCGTGACCGAGGCTGCCGCATATGTCTTGCCGCTGCATCGGCGACCGGATGAGGCGGGCTGGGCCAGCGCCGATTGGCGGTTGCGGCGTGGGCGAATCGTCCTGACGGAGGGGGATTCTCCGGCCGGATTGCGATTGCCCCTGGGCTCGATCTCGTGGCAGGCAGCGCCCGCGCAACCCGAGGCGGATCCGATTGTGGTGCGCCCACATACGGCCCTCGAATCGGTGCCGTGGGAAGAGACCGCCGTGGTGCCCGCCGATCGCGCCCCCACCACCGCGCTCGTGGCCGAGGTACGCGATGGACGCCTATTCGTATTCCTGCCACCCGTAGCGGAATTCGACGCCTACCTGGATCTGATGCGTCGAGTCGAGGCGGCCGTGGCCGCGGTGGGGCAGCCCGTGGTACTGGAGGGCTATCCACCACCCGTCGATCCCCGGCTGTGCACACTCTCGATCACCCCGGATCCGGGTGTGATCGAGGTGAATGTCCAGCCCACCGAAACATTCGCGGAACAGTCCCAGCTGCTGGAAACGCTCTACGAGCAGGCGCGCCTGGCCAGACTGAGCACCGAATCCTTCGATATCGACGGCACCCACAGTGGTACCGGCGGCGGCAATCACATCACCCTCGGTGGCCGCACCCCGGCACGGTCGCCGCTGCTGCGCCGCCCGGATCTGCTGGTGTCGATGCTGTCCTACTGGCAGCGCCATCCCGCGCTGTCCTACCTGTTCTCCGGCCGCTTCATCGGCCCCACCTCGCAGGCGCCCCGCGCCGATGAGGGCCGCGTCGACGCGCTGTACGAGTTGGAGATCGCCTTCGCCGAGATCGCCCGCTTAGCGCAACGGAAAAACGCTGCGGGAGAGGTGAATTCGGCACCGTGGGAGGTGGATCGCGCACTGCGTCATCTGCTCACCGACCTCACCGGCAATACCCATCGCGCCGAATTCTGTATCGACAAGCTCTACAGCCCGGATTCCGCGCGCGGCCGACTCGGGCTGGTGGAGCTGCGCGGTTTCGAGATGCCGCCGCACTTCCGCATGGCCATGGTGCAGGCGCTGCTGGTGCGGGCGCTGGTGCTGCGGTTCTGGGAGCGGCCGTTCACCGCGCCGCTCATCCGGCACGGCGCGAATCTGCACGGCCGCTACCTGCTACCACACTACGTGCTCGCCGATATCGCCGAGGTGGCGGCCGATCTGCGTGCGCACGGTGTGGATTTCGAGACGAGTTGGCTGGACCCGTTCACCGAGTTCCGTTTTCCGCGCATCGGGACGGTGGTGCTAGGTGATATGGAATTGGAACTTCGCGGTGCCATCGAACCGTGGAACACCCTCGGCGAGCAGACCACCGCGCACGGCACCGCCCGGTACGTGGACTCATCGGTGGAGCGGCTTCAGGTGCGGCTGGTGGGTGCGGACCGCGGGCGATACGGGGTGACCTGCAATGGTTTCCCGGTGCCGCTGGTAGCCGCCGGCAAGGACGATGTGCAGGTCGCGGGCGTGCGCTACCGCGCCTGGCAGCCGCCGAATGCCCTGCACCCCTCCATTACCGTGGACGCTCCGCTGACTTTCGATGTGGTGGATCTGGAGGCCGGCCTCTCGCGCGGCGGCTGCACCTACTACGTCTCCCATCCGGGCGGGCGGTCCTACGATGTGCCACCGGTGAACGCCATCGAGGCGCAATCGCGACGCAATCGACGCTTCGAACCCTCCGGACATACCTCCGGACCCGTCGATATGGCGGATCTACGTGCCAAAATGGCGGTACAGGCCACCGATATCGGTGCGCCCGGGATCCTGGATCTACGGCGGGCGCGGACGGTGTGGGGAGTGGTCGGCGACCGGTAGGCATGCCTGGGAGTGGTAGCGGTGACAGTGCTCGACCCGACGCAACCCGGTGCCGCCGACGGACCCGACCGGTGGACCGAGGTGGCGGCACGCCGGGAAGTCGTCGAGGAATTGGCGAAATACCGTGCAGCAGCGGCGAATACAGGTTCGGTGGACGCCTGCGGCCTGCCCACACCCGGTTACTGGGATGAACTCGTGGACAGCGGTGGCCAGGTGCGGGGGATGTGGACGGAACTGTCCGCCGACTTCTTGGATCAGGGCCGGGCCGGACTGCATCAAATGGATGCGCGGGTACGGCGGCTCATCTCCGACGACGCCATTACCTACACCGAGGTGAGCGGCTACCCCGGGGAGCGGGCGAGTGAGCCGACGCCGTGGCGGCTGGACCCGATTCCACTGCTGGTATCCGCCGACGACTGGACGGACCTGGAAGCGGGCCTGGTGCAGCGATCCCGGCTGCTGAACGCGGTACTCACCGATGTGTACGGGGAGCGCCGCACCCTCACCGCGGGGCTGTTGCCGCCACAGCTGGTCTTCGGGCATCGTGGCTATGTGCGTGCGGCGCACGGGGTTTCACTGCCCGGTCGGCAACAGCTGTTCCTGCACGCCTGCGATATCAGCCGGTGGAGCGACGGGCAGTTCCGGGTGCTCAACGATTGGGCGCAGGCACCGTCGGGTGCGGGTTACGCGCTGGCCGATCGCCGGGTGGTGGCGGCGGCCATTCCGGAGGCCTTCGAGCTGGCCAGCCCCCGCCCGCTCACCCCGTTCGTCCGGGCCATGCGGTTGATGCTCATCGAGGCCGCGCCGCGCGCCGGGGATTCCGAACCCGTGGTGGTGGTGCTGAGTCCCGGCGTGCACTCCGAAACCGCGTTCGACCAAGCGTATTTGGCGTCCGTACTGGGCTTCCCCCTGGTGGAGAGTGCCGATCTGGTGGTGCGCGACGGGCGGCTGTGGATGCGGTCGCTGGGCACCCTCGAACGCGTCGACGTGGTGCTACGCCGGGTGGATGCCGAATTCTCCGATCCGCTGGACCTGCGCCCCGATTCGCGACTGGGGGTCGTGGGCCTGGTGGAGGTATTGCGACGCGGTGCGGTGACGGTGGTCAATACGCTCGGCAGCGGACTGCTGGAAAGCCCGGCACTGTCGTCCTTCCTGCCGCGCCTGTCCCGCACACTGCTCGATGAGGATCTGAAACTGCCTGGCGTGCCGTCTTATTGGGGCGGTGACGACCTCGAGCGCGCACATCTGCGCACCAACGTCGATCGGCTCATTTTGCGTTCCACCGTCGACGACACCACCGTCTTCGGGCCGGTGCTGTCGCAGGAGCAGCGCGAAGAATGGTGCGCCCGCATCGACGCCGAGGGGTGGCGCTGGGTCGGTCAGGAACCCGCCCAGTTCTCCATCGCGCCCGCCATCGCCGAATCCGGCGGGCTGTCCGCCGCCCCCGTGGCCTTCCGCCTGTTCTCCCTCGCCGGTCGCGTCGGTTACCGCGTCATGCCGGGCGGCCTCGGTCAACTCCACCAGGCCAGCGGCCCCGCAGGTCTGATCGCCGAAGCCGCGGCCAAGGACGTCTGGGTCCACGCCGCCCCCACCACGGTCCCCGCGGTTACCGCGGAACTGCCCGACGAACGCGAACGCCCCGCCCCCACCGCCGCCGCCCACGAGGTGGTCAGCTCTCCCCGCGTCCTCAACGACCTCTTCTGGCTCGGCCGCTACAACGAACGCGCCGAATCCACCGTCCGCCTCCTCGCCGCCATCCACGACCGCTACCAGGACTACCGCTACCGCCCCTGGATGGAGGGCGCGGGCGGCATGATCGTCCTGGTGTCGGCCCTCGCCCGCATGACCGGCACCCCGTACCCGCCCACCAAACCCCCTGCTACCCAAGCGCCTCCGGCCTCTTCTTCCAGCCCGTCGAAGGGCGGGCCGGAGGGTGAGCGCACTCAGTCGCCGTCGGGTGGGCCGGAGGGTGAGCGTACGCAGTCGCAAGCCGCTGGTGCGGGGGAGTTGGCGGGGCCGCTGGGTTCTTCCGGGCAGTCCCGAGGCGGTGGCACCCAGTCGCAGTCCGGCGGATCGAAGGGCGAGCGCACCCAGTCGCAATCGGTTGGGGCGCAGGGAAGTCGGGTGCCCTTGGAGTACAGGCGTCGGCGGGGCGCGTTCGATCATCCGACAGAGCCCATCGCGCTGCCGGGTGTCTCCTGGCGCGACCATCAGTTCCTGGTGACGCTCACCATTGATCGGGAGCTGCCCGGCTCCCTGGCCTATGCCGTGGATCGGTATGAGAAAGCGGCTCGGGCGGTGCGGGATCAGTTGTCGGCCGATACCTGGATGACGCTGGGGGCGATGGACCGGGCCTTCGCGGAATACCGTGGGGCGCGCGAGGATCGAGTGGTGGCGCTGGGTGGCGTGCATACCCGGGTGCTGTCGGGATTGCTGGCGCTATCGGGTATCGACTCGGAGATCATGGTGCGCGATACCGGTTGGCACGTAATGGATATCGGGCGGCGGATCGAAAGGGCGCTCTCGCTGACGGCGCTGCTGGCGGCCGCGTTCACCGATACCTATCCGCCCGGAGTGAGCCAGGTGGTCACCGAGGCGGTGCTGCAAGCAACCGCCTCGGCGGTGAGTTACCGTCGGCGGCACCGGGGTTCGGTTCGCATCGCGGCGGTGACCGAGCTGCTGCTCTTCGATACCGCGAATCCGCGGTCCCTGGCCTATCAACTCGACCGGATCGAAGCCGACCTGCTGGCCCTGCCCGGAGCGTCCGGTGCGTCTCGGCCCCAGCGGCTGCTCACCGAGGCGCAGCGCATGGTGCGGCGGCTCGATCCCGCCGATCTGGAGGTCATCGACGACGCGGGCCATCGCACCGAACTCGCGGAACTACTCGACGGCGTCAACCTGCGGTTGCGGCAACTCTCGGAATCCTTCGAAGCGACAAGGCTTTCCGTCCCGAGTGGGATTCAGCCGCTATGGGGCAGTGCGCGGGTGGTGAGCTGAGTGCGCCGATATCGGGTACTGCACCGCACCGTATACGTCTACTCCGATGCGGTCACCAGCTCCTATGGCCGCGCCTTCCTGTCACCGCGCGAATTTCCGGGGCAGCGACTGACGGCCCATGACATCCGCATCGATCCGGTGCCGTCGGATCGGTCGGTCGGCGCGGACGTGTACGGCAACACCACCCTGTACTTCCACGTCACCTCCGAACATCGCCGCCTGGAGGTCACCGGCGAATCGGTCCTCGAGGTGGTGAGCCCCGAACTTCCACCGAACTCACCGCCCTGGGAGGCGGCCCGCCCGGCCGCCGCCAACGGCCCCCTATCCGTCGACTTCGCCCTGGATCTGTGTCCGCCCGAGATCTCTCCTGGCGTCACCGCCTATGCCGCCGAATCGTTTTCGCCGGGCCGCCCGCTGGTGGACGCGGTCAAGGAACTGACCGCCCGCATCAATACCGACTTCACCTACAAATCCGGTTCCACCACCGTCACCACCCGGGTATCGGATGTGTTCGCCGCCCGAAAGGGCGTCTGCCAGGACTTCGCCCGCATCGGCGCGGCCTGCCTGCGCTCCCAGGGTCTGGCCGCCCGCTACGTCTCGGGCTATCTGGCCACCAGACCGCCACCCGGCAAGGAACGATTGGTCGGAGTGGACGCCACCCATGCGTGGACCGCCGTTTGGCTGCCCGAATCCGATGGTTCCCCTGATTCCGCTGGTCACTGGATCGGCTTCGACCCCACCAATAACCAACTCGCCGACGACCGCTACGTCACGCTGGCCTGGGGTCGCGACTACGCCGATGTGCCGCCGCTGCGCGGCATCATCTACACCGATGCGAAGGAGAGCAAGATTTCGGTCTCGGTCGATGTCGCACCGCTGGAGGATTAGGTCATGCGAGATTTCAGCTGCCCCCATTGCGGTCAGCGCCTGGCCTTCGAGAATTCGCTATGCCTGAACTGCGGCAGCCCACTCGGATTCAGTCTCGCCGAGCGCACTCTCGTCGTACTCGCGACCGACGCCGAATCATCGGCAGCCGCAACGGAATCCGGCTCGACCACCGATGCGGGCGGTGGCGCGGTGAGCAATGGTGACGGCACGATCGACGCCCAGCGGTTCCGGCTTTGCCGCAATCAGCATCTGGCGCAATGTAATTGGCTGGTGCCACTGGTCGATTCGAGCGACGGCGGGCCGCTGCTGTGCGAATCCTGTCGGCTCACCCGCACCCGGCCCGGCGCCCTGGACGGCAAATGGCTGGTCGCCTTCGCCGAGGCCGAAGCCGCCAAACGCCGTCTCGTCCTGGAACTCACCGAACTCGGCCTCCCCATCGTCGGCCGTGACCGCGACCCCGCCGATGGTCTCGCCTTCGACCTGCTCTCCAGTGCGGTCGGCCAGGTCACCACCGGCCACCGCAATGGTGTCATCACCCTCGACCTGGCCGAGGGTGATGATGTGCACCGCGAACAACTGCGCGTCGAAATGGCGGAGCCCTACCGCACCCTGCTCGGCCACTTGCGTCACGAGGTCGGCCACTACTACTTCCCGGTCCTGGTCACCGATGCCGCCATGGTCCGCTGCCGCGACCTGTTCGGCGACCCCTTCGCCGACTACCGGGAAGCCCTGGACCGGCATTACGCCGAGGGCAGCCCACCTGGCTGGGAGCAGCACTACGTCTCCTCCTACGCCACCATGCATCCCGCCGAGGACTGGGCCGAAACCTTCGCCCACTACCTGCATATCCGCGACACCCTCGACACCGCCGCCGCCTTCGGCCTGGCCCCCGCCGGAGCCACCCTCGATCGCCCCCAGCTCGGCCGCGCCGGCTTCGACCGCATTATCGACCTCTGGCTCCCGCTGGTCTGGGCGCTGAATATGGTGAACCGCTCCATGGGCCACCGCGACCCCTACCCATTCGTCCTCGCCGAACCGGTCCTCGAAAAGATGCGATTCATCCACGAATTGTGCGCACACAGATGATCAGGACCGACGCGAATCTTTCCTGGGTATCAGCGGTCTCTTCCCAATCCTTCCGGAGGTAGGGTGGGGAAGTCCGCAACTTCCCTGGTGGAGCCTGCGGGGCGCAGTCCCGCGGTGTGGTGCCGCTCGCCCCGCCTGCCGGTCCCGCGCCGCGGCCCTGTTAAACTCCTGATCATCATGCAGCGGGCACTTCTTCTCCTTTGCCGCCGCGACGGGGTCTGATTCGGACCGGCTCCCGCCGCGGGGATCAGCCGTGCCGGTCTACCCATACCACTGGGATCCAGTCTCACTCTCGGAGATAAAACGCATGTCACCCGCTGATGCCTTTACGTCCTTCAATGTTGCAGCTGGTTCGCGCACCATCAACCGGCCGTCGAAGCCCGCCCCGGCCGACCAGCCCGCCTGGAACGCGCAGAAGAACTCCTCGATGCCGGTATTCCGGTACCGGCCGTTCGCCGAAGAGGTCGAGCCGATCGAGCTGCCCGACCGCACCTGGCCGTCCAGGGTCATCGACCGCGCCCCGTCGTGGTGTGCGGTGGACCTGCGCGACGGCAACCAGGCCCTCATCGATCCCATGAGCCCCGCTCGCAAGCGTCGGATGTTCGACCTGCTGGTGCGGATGGGCTACAAGGAGATCGAGGTCGGGTTCCCGTCGGCCAGCCAGACCGACTTCGACTTCGTCCGCGAGATCATCGAGGACGGCGCGATTCCGGACGACGTCACCATTCAGGTGCTGACCCAGTGCCGTCCCGAGCTGATCGAGCGCACCTTCGAAGCCTGCAACGGCGCTCCGAATGTGATCGTGCACTTCTACAACTCGACCTCGATCCTGCAGCGTCGCGTGGTGTTCCGCGCCGACCGTGACGCCATCAAGAAGATCGCCACCGACGCGGCCACCCTGTGCCTGCAGGTCGAGAAGAACTACCCGGACACCGCCTGGCGCTACGAGTACAGCCCGGAGTCCTACACCGGCACCGAGTTGGACTACGCCCGCGAGGTGTGCGACGCGGTCTCCGAGATCATCGCGCCCACCCCCGCCAAGCCGCTGATCATCAACCTGCCCGCCACCGTCGAGATGGCGACCCCGAATGTGTACGCCGACTCGATCGAGTGGATGAGCCGCAATCTGGCCCGCCGCGACTCCATCGTGCTGTCGCTGCATCCGCACAATGACCGCGGCACCGCCGTCGCGGCCGCCGAACTGGGCTACCTGGCCGGTGCCGACCGCATCGAGGGCTGCCTGTTCGGCAATGGCGAGCGCACCGGCAATGTCTGCCTGGTCACGCTGGGCATGAATATGTTCTCGCGCGGTATCGATCCGCAGATCGACTTCTCCAATATCGACGAGATCCGCCGGACCGTGGAGTACTGCAACCAGCTGCCCGTGGCCGAGCGCCACCCCTACGGCGGCGACCTGGTCTACACCGCCTTCTCCGGCAGCCACCAGGACGCCATCAACAAGGGCCTGGACGCCATGAAGGCCGATGCCGACGCCGCGAACGCCGATGTCGACGACATCACCTGGGCGGTTCCATACCTGCCCATCGATCCGAAGGATGTGGGCCGCACCTACGAGGCCGTCATCCGGGTCAATTCGCAGTCCGGCAAGGGCGGCGTCGCCTACATCATGAAGACCGATCACGGACTGGTGCTGCCGCGTCGCCTGCAGATCGAGTTCTCGCAGGCCATCCAGAAGATCACCGACGGTGAGGGCGGCGAGGTCACGCCCAAGGAGATGTGGGACGTCTTCTCCGAGGAGTACCTGACCCCGATCGCGCCGCTGGAGCGCATCCGCCAGAAGGTCACCGCCTCGGAAATCGATGGCGGCGTGGACCATATCGACGCCGTGGTGAAGGTGGACGGGGTCGAGCAGGAGATCTCCGGCGAGGGCAATGGTCCGCTCGCCTCGTTCGTGGACGCCCTGTCGGGTATCGGCTACGACGTGCGGGTGCTGGACTACTCCGAGC
The DNA here is from genome assembly GCF_001613345.1 of Nocardia uniformis NBRC 13702. GTDB lineage: Bacteria > Actinomycetota > Actinomycetes > Mycobacteriales > Mycobacteriaceae > Nocardia > Nocardia uniformis. Next base: position 130,498 of record NZ_BDCE01000008.1, read on the forward strand.
ACGCCATGTCCGCGGGTGATGACGCGCAGGCCGCTGCCTATGTAGAGGTAGCGATCGGGGATAAGGTCACCTGGGGCGTGGGTATCGCTACGTCGATCACGACCGCTTCGCTGCGGGCCGTTGTGTCGGCGGTCAACCGCGCCTACCGCACGCGCTGAAGCTGAGTTCGAACAGGCCTGTCCGAACCTCACGCGGTTCGGACAGGCCTTAACTCTTTTGTGCGAGCGAGAATCCGAAGTCGCGCGTACGTGTCCCTGCGCGGGTGGGTTTGCGGTACTCGAGGTGCTTGCCCGCCCCGGCGAAGGTGACGGCTGATTTCGTAAGGTGGGGGTAACTCATCGGGTACGCCCAGAATCGGGTTGGCACCTGACCGTCGGCACGCGTGTGGGACGGTCGGCGGCTCTATGCCACGCGCGGAAGTGTCGGGGAGGCGGGGGAGTGCTAGCGTTGGTGGGCCTTTAGCTCCGAGTTCTCTGTTCGAGCCGAGCCGTCGAGCAGATGGGGGACACGTGACCACGAAAGACCAGAATCCGACCTCGCCGCCGTGGCTGCAGGGGCCGGAAGCCGCCGACTCCTTCGCAGCCGATGCCGCGCCGGGTGCGGGGGAGCAGGACTCCGACACCACGACCGATGCCGCGGATGCGGTCGTCGACGAGGCCGCCGAAGCGCAGCCGTCCACGAGCGATGCGGAGCCGGAGTCCGGGTCCGGGTTCTTCCCGCCGGTACCCGATTCGCTCGAGCAGGGCTCCGCCCAACCCGAACCCGGGTCCGGACAGGAGGACGGTTTCCCGCAGCCGGGTCCCTTCGCACCTCCGGGTGCGCCGAGTGCGGAGACGACCTCCTTCGCACCGCCCAGCGGTCCCTACTCGCCTCCCGGCGCCTATGGTGCGGGCGATGGGAACCCGTACGGTCCGAATGGTCCGTTCGAGGCACAGCCCGGATTCGCGCCGCCCCCATTCGCGGGTGGACAGCAGTTCCCGCCCAATGGGTTCCCGCAGACCGGCTCGTATCCCGCGCCCGATCAGGGGCAGTGGACTCCGCCCGGTTCGTTCCCGGGACAGCCCGGTTTCCCGCCGCCCGGTGCGGAGCCGGGGGGTTCGCCGTCCGGTTCGTACGGTGAGATTCGGCAGGAGACGCCGTACGGCGAGATCCGGCAGGAGATCGGCAGCGACGGTATGGTGCGCCGGGTTTTCGCTGATCAGCAGCCCGAGAACGGTGCACCGGCCGAGCAGACCGAGCAGTTCACGGGGCAGCCGCAGCAGTTCGCCGGGCAGCCCGAGCAGACCGAGCAATTCGGTGGTCCGGGACAAGGGTTTTCGCCCGGGGCGGATCAGCCGGGTGGGCCGATCTACAGCTGGTCCCCGCCGCCCGCCGCGCCGCCGCAACAGCATTCGCAACCACATCCGCTGCAACAGCATTCGCAGCCGCACCCGTTGCAGCAGCATCCACAGCAGCAGCCGCACCAGAACTTCCAGCAGCCGGGGTGGAACAATGCACCCCCGCAGGGTTACCAGCAGCAGGGCGGGCCGCAGCAGTCGCCGCCGCCCGGACATTCGGTCAATGACCTGAATCTGCTGAAGCGGGCCCGGCGGGCACCGCGTGGTGGCTGGCGCCGGGCCGTGCACAAGGCGTCCGGCGGTGTCATCAATCCGGGTGAGTCGCCCGCCGATATCGTGCACAACGAGTTGGTGGACCGGGTGAATCAGCCGGTGCGCGGCGATTACCGGATCGCGATTCTTTCGCTCAAGGGCGGTGTCGGAAAGACCACCACCACAGTGGGTCTCGGCTCCACCTTCTCCTCGATGCGCGGTGACCGGGTAATCGCCATCGACGCCAACCCGGACCTCGGTACGCTCGCGCACCGGGTGCCGCGGCAGACGCGCTCCACGGTGCGAAACCTGTTGGAAGATCAGCACATCAGCCGCTACTCGGACGTGCGGGCGCATACCTCGCAGGCCCCCAGCCGCCTGGAAGTGCTTGCCTCCGAACAGGATCCGGCGGTATCGGAAGCATTCAGTGAGGCCGATTACCGCAAGGCCATCGGCATCCTGCAGCAGTTCTACAACATCATCCTCACCGACTGCGGCACCGGACTCATGCACTCCGCCATGGCCGGTGTGCTGGATATGGCCAGCTCCCTGGTGCTGGTCACCTCCCCGGCCATCGACGGCGCGCGGTCGGCCTCCGCGACCCTGGACTGGCTCGACCACCACGGCTACCACAAGCTCGTGGAGCGAACAGTGGTGGTGGTCAACGCATCTCGCAAGGGTTCGTCGACCGTCGACCTCGATCAGCTCCGCAAGCTGTTCCTCGACCGCACCCGCGCGGTCCAGGTCGTCCCCTTCGACGACCACCTCGCCGAGGGCGCGGAGATCGACCTGGAACTGGTGGGCAAGCCGACCCAGCGCGCACTACTGGAGCTGGCCGCCATGGTCGCCGACGACTTCGGCTACCACGCGGCGCAGCAGGGCCCGTACTCGCAACGCTGATCCATCGACAACAGTGCCCCGCGGCGACCGGCCGCGGGGCACTGTCATGTATTCGCCTGCACGGGTGCGGGACCCACTGGCCACCACCCGCCCACCCGCATCATTCCGGTCTACCTACGCCGCGTCGTTCCGGTGTCCCACCCGTCGTCATTCCGGAGTGTGGTCCCCTTCGTCATTCCGGCGCGCGTGCCGCGTTTCGTCATTCCGGCATGCTTTT